>DASXPD010000084.1:0-43371 GCA_036493835.1 Candidatus Acidiferrum sp.
CGCGATTACCAACCGCATAAACCCTTCAGAATCAACTCACCCCAAAGCGCAAACGCGCCGGACTCCCGATCAGTCGCGTGACAGCGCTCGGAGTGTGAAACACTGCCCTTCCGAACAGTAGCGCCCCGCAATCCCAGGTCTTAGTCTACTTTTGCGCGTGCACGACTCTGATGTACTCCAGGGAAGCCGTCGAACTCCTCTAACCCCCGCGCCAAAAGGGAAACCCCGTGACGATCAAGAAGCGCCCCATGACATCCGATGGTACGAGTGCGGAGCGACGAAAAACGCGTCGCTTCCCGGTCGTCATTCCGATCGAGGTCAGTTGGCGCGGCAAGGATGGCATCTCGGTCAAAGAGGAAGCCGTTGCCCGGCAAGTCAACGCCAACGGCGGTTTTGTGAAGATGTCCAACTATCCCGAACTGGGTAGCAGAGTCACACTGGCGAATTTTCTTTCAGCACAGACAGCTGAGGCAAGAGTTCTTGCCGCGCCCGAATCGCGCCAGGGGGTTGCGAACGGTATCGTCGTCGAGTTGACCGTTCCAAACGAGAGCTTTTGGGGCGTCGATTTGCAGGTCAACAAGACGATCCTCGAACTGAAGAGTCTCGAAACCGCTTTGAAGTCGGAAGACATCGACGTTCACTTGATGCGGGAATATCGCGGCGCGGTAGAGAACATCCGGACCATTACAGAGACCCTTCAACATCTGAGAAAGTGCCAGTCCGAAGGCTCAGACAGCGGCGAACTGCTTTCGATCTTGGCGGGCGACCGAATTCACCGCATAACCAATCTCTGCCTGGAGGCTGTCGCCGACGTCGATGCCAGCCAGGTGGAACACCAATCCGAAGATGTGGATCAGCTAAAAGAGGCGATGCAACTTCTCCTGCAAAATTTGAAGCAAGGTCGCGGGGCGGCTGCTGCTAGTCCGCGAATGAAAAAAGACATCAACTCTTGAGAAGTCGCGCGATCGGAAGAATGGGAGCGTCGCGTGCCCGCAATTCGAACGCCTCATTCGAACGCCTCGTTCGAACAGTCCTACTCAGTTACCAGTTGACATTCGATAACTTCCATGCTATAGTCCCTTGAACGATTGGGTGCCAGCCCGAATCCGCCCCCAGGTCCCCGATGGACGCCCGTCCTGTCGAGATTACCGTCCTCGTAAACCCTTCAGAATCAACTCACCCCAAAACGCCGCCTCACCTTAACCCTTTAGAATCACATTCTTGCATCATGCGCACAAACAACCCCCTTAGAATCACATTCTTGCGCAAAAACCATAGGGGGGAGGGTCGTTCTGTTAACCACCTTCCCAAAACGGGAATCGAGCCCCTTCAGGTCTTATCTTTATTTCGTACCTCATTGCTTCTTTACTTCAGCCCCTTCGCCACTTCCCCATCTCTCAGCTACACTCATTCCCTCTCACTCCAACCGAGGTCTCACAAATGTTAGTCGTCATGCAGTCCCACGCCACCGAGGAGCAGGTCCGCGCCGTCTGCCAGCGCATCGAAAGCCTCGGCCTCAAAGCGCATCCCATTCCCGGCGCCGCTCGCACCGCCATCGGCATCACCGGCAATGACGGCGCCATCGATCTCGGCGTCCTCGAATCCCTTCCCGGCGTCGTCGAGTGCATCCCCGTCAGCAAGCCCTATAAGCTGGTCAGCCGCGACGCCAAAGCCGAAGACACCATCCTCCGCATCCCCACCCCGCGCGGCGACGTCCTCATCGGCGGACCGAACATCGCGCTCGTCGCCGGCCCCTGCGCCGTCGAAACCGAAGCCCAGTGCATGGCTATCGCCGAACAAGTCGCTAAAACCGGTTGCAAGCTTTTCCGCGGCGGCGCCTACAAACCGCGCACTTCCCCCTACTCATTTCAAGGATTGGGCGAACCCGGCCTGAAAATTCTCGCCAAGGTCCGCGAGACGCACGGCTTCGGCATCATCACCGAAGCCATCGACAACGAATCGCTCGATCTCGTCGAACAATATGCCGACGTCATTCAGATCGGCGCCCGCAACATGCAGAATTTTTCCTTACTCAAGCGCGCCGGCCGCGCCAAAAAGCCCGTCCTCCTCAAGCGCGGAATGTCCGCCACGCTCGACGAATTTCTCATGGCCGCCGAATATATTTTGTCTGAAGGAAACTACCAGGTAGCGCTCTGCGAACGCGGCGTCCGCACCTTCTCCGACTTCTCGCGCAACACTTTGGATCTCGCGGTCGTCCCCGCCGTAAAACGCCGCAGCCACTTGCCGATCATGGTCGACCCGTCCCACGGCACCGGCAAGCGCCACAAAGTACTTCCCTTGTCGCTCGCCGCCGTAGCCGTCGGCGCCGACGGTCTCCTCGTCGAAGTCCATCACGAGCCCGAAAAAGCCCTCTCCGACGGCGTCCAATCCATCATCCCGTCAGAATTCGCCACTCTAACCGACGAAGTCCGCGGCATCGCCAACGTCCTGCACCGCAAAATCAACTGAATGCCCAACGTGAAATGCTCAACCTGAACAATGCAAAACTGACGACGCCCAACTGACGATGCGAAAAACTGACGATGCGATGCTGAAGACGCCAAACTAACGATGCCCTCTCGCCGCAAAAACTTTCGAGTCATGATTCTCTGCACCGCGCTCCTGCTCGGCGCGGTGATCCTCCTCGCGCGCGAGCATCGCCCATCGTTTCTCCGCCCAGGACTTCGTCTCAACGCTTACGTCACCACGCAAGACGGCACCGTGAACGTCATCGACTTGGTGAACTTGCGCAGCGTAGCGCGAGTGCAGGTCGGCCCCGCGCTCTCCGGCCTGCGCGAGCATCCCACGCGTCCCGAAGTCTGGGGCGTCAGCACGCAAGACGGCTACGTCTTTGTCCTCGGCGCGTACCCGAATCAAGTCATCGCGCGCATTCCCGTCGGTCCAGCGCCCTACGCGTTGGAATTCTCGCCCGACGGCAGCATTGTCTACACCACATCGAGCGGTAGTGATCGCATCGTCGCAATCAGTGCGGAAACACACGCGATTGTCGGCATGGCGCAGACCGGCCGCCATCCCGTGCTCGCCCGCCTCGCCCCCGACAAGAAAACTCTCGTCGTGCTCAATCACGACGACGCCACGCTCGGTGTTTACGACGCCTCGAATCTTGCGCGCACCGCGACGGTCCCCGTAGTCGCGAATCCCGACGACGTCGCCATCCTGCCCGACAGTTCGCTCGCGTTCGTCATCAGCCATAGCGAACCGCGTCTTTCCGTCGTCGATCTGCGCCGCAATGTCCTGCTGGCGAATCTTCAGCTGGTCGGGAAGCCGTCCGACATGATTCTCAAGCCCGATGGCGGCGAACTCTACGTCATCTCGCCCGAATCCCATGGCTTGCAGGTCATCAACACCGAGACGCACGAGGTAGGCGACTTCGTCGTCCTAGGCGACACGCCGACACGCGCCGTCCTTTCCGCCGACGCCGGCTTCCTGTACGTCACCGACGCCACCGCAAACCGAGTCAACGCCGTCGACATCAACAACCGCCGCGTCATCCGCACCATCAACGGCCGCGAGCTGTTGATTTCGGCTGGTCAAACACCGGACGCCATCCGTTTCGACCCCGAAGAAAATCTTTTGCTGGCAGTGAACAAAGGCTCGAGTGACTTGTCCGTGATCCGCGCCCGCCTGGGCGACCAAAGCCTGCTCACGATGATCCCGGTCGGAGATCACCCGCAGGAACTAGCCGTGAAGTTGTTCTAGAAGGTGACGGATTGAACACAGAAACCGTGGCGATATGCTTTTGCGCGGGAAAACGACCTGGAACGGGGACTTTACGTCGCAATCATTCTTTTTCGATCGAAAGGAACTGGATGCGCTAAGAATTCTCAATCGGCCACGATGCTTCTTCGCCGAGCGGAATCTCGAGAAACCCTTCAGCCGGCAAAACGTCGACCGGCAAGCCGCCATGCCACAGCGCCACACCCAATCGCAACTTCTGCTGACCCTTTAACTTCAATTCAGAACGCTTGATTGAAACTTCAAGTATTCGTTCAAATGCGACTTCTGCGATTTTTTTCGGATTGAGCAAGCACGCCTTCCCGCTCTCAATCGAAAACTCCTGCAGGTGTCCACGTTCAAGTTTCACTACAACTGTGAGTTCCTCCGCTCCGCCGATCGTAATGCGAAACTCCGGATTCTCCATCTCGCACAGCGCGTCCATAAACGCATCGACACGCACGCTGATCCGGTCGCTCTCGAACCCATAGCGCAGCTCGCGCAGGTAAAAGATGCGACCATGCATCGCCCCGCCGCGCCTTTCGGGCGAGTAAAGCCCAGCACCGAGCCACTCGAAGTACGAAGTGTCGCGCCCGTCCACGGTCGTCTTCAGGAATCCCGTCGGCGGAACTTGCAGAGCGTGTTCCGGCTTTCGCTTGATCGGCTTCGCGAGATCGGGCGGAGCAACTTGCCCCAGCGCCAGATAAATCCCAGTAAGATGCTTCCGGAACAGCGCATCGAACTCAGCATCGTTGGCGGTGCTGTGTTCCGGCCCGTACCACCAGCACCAATCACTTCCCTCCGCCGCGAGGAGAGATTCAAGTGCTTGTTGAAGTGCGGCTTCGGTGGGCGCGTCGGAGCGTTCTTTTGTTTTCGCGTCGACGCCGGCGGCGTAGGCCTGACGCGCATCCCACAGCAGTTCCCACGCGGTGACGTCGTCCTGGTCGCCGAGCCACACGTCGAAGTTGGCATTGATCCATGAGCCGGGGAAAATTCCGACGTTTGTTGGAACGTTGCGCGCGGCGGCAATCGCTTCCGTCGCTGTGAGCGCGCGAAAGTCCTGGTCGCTCTCAATGCGTTTGTAGAACTGGCGCAGGAATTCGCGACCGTTGCCGTAGAAATATTCCCAGGCATTTTCGCCGTCGAGAAAAATGCAAACGGTCAGCGGATCGGCGCTCTGCACACGTTCGCCGATATTGCGAAGTCTTCCGTGAAGATCCGCAGCGGCAGCGCCTGCGTCCATGCGGCTGTAAACAAAACCAACGAGATCGGAAAGCTGGTGATCGCGAAAGAGCCCAGTAATTCCGCGCCCTTCGAGCTGAATGCGCCACGGTTTGTAGAGGCGCTCGGCATTTGCGGGAAGCCCGTTCGTATCGCGGAAAAATCCGACGTTCAACGTGCGACCGAGCACTCCTTCATCGGTGCCAAACCATTGAAAACCTTCGTCGATTGCGATGGAGAGCGCCTGATCGGAAACCGATCCTTCCGACGGCCACAAACCTGCCGGTCGCACGCCGAATACGCGTTCGTGGTAGTCGCGGGCGCGGCGCAATTGTTCGCGCGCGTCTTCGGGCTGACGAAACGCGCGCCGTGGCAGAGGCGTTCCGGGATTCGCGACGCGCGCGATGTCGGAGTCGCACAGCAACGGAAGAATCGGATGATAGAAAGGAGTGGTGCTGATTTCGATCTGCCCTGTCTTTGCCGCGTCGCGATAAATCGGAAGGACTTGATTCAGCAGGTCGGCCTGGCGTTCTTTCAGCGCTTCTTTATCTTGTTCGCTGAAGTCTTTGCCTTTGTCGGCCAGCCGACTTGTAATGTTGTCCTTTGAAAACCACTCCTCGTCCATCCAGGCGAGTTGAGAAAGTACTTGAAGATCGCGCCAATCGCGCGCCGTGAAGGTTACCAGTGCTTGCGCTCCGCCGGCGGGACGCGACCATTCGAACAGTTCGACGAAGCGTGGGAATCGCGACATCAGGCGTTCGTGGTTGAGTTGAAATGCGCGGGCGAGAATTTCCACTTTGTCTTCGCGCGCGAGATCGTCGGTGTTCTTGTAGGCGAGCGAGAACCACGGCTCATCGAACTTGCCGCTGGCGTATTCCTCGATCTGCATGCCGAGCGAAGGGACGACGTTGAACGTGGCGTGAAACTTCGGCGCCTCTTGTAGCACGCGCACCATGCCCCAGTAATCCTTGATGGCATGTAGCCGCGTCCACGGGAGGACGTAGCGGCCGCTTTCGGGATCGCGGTACTGCGGTTGATGCATGTGCCATAGCAGAACGAGATTGACCCGATTCATCGAGTGCGCCTCGCCGCGTACGCGCGAGCCGCAAATGAAAGGGCACTTAAGACATCACGGTATGAAGCGTAATTCCCTTCGCACTTTGTGTTTGTTCGCAAGCGACTCAATGCGCTCGTGCTACACTCGCCGTTTCGATTGATCATGCGCATCCTGGACCGGTACATTGTCCGTGAAATTTTCCGCCACGCCCTATTAGGCCTTGTCGTTTTTACCTTTGTTTTCTTCGTTCCTCAACTTGTTCGTTTGACGGCGTTGTTTGTCAGACACACCGGATCGGGCTCGCAAATCGTCCAGCTGTTCCTCTGCATTTTCCCCGGCGTTCTGACATTCACGATTCCCATGGCGATTCTCATCGGCGTGCTGCTCGGGCTCGGGCGCATGTCGAGCGACAGCGAAATCATCGCCATGACGGCTTTGGGCATCGGCCGGCGGCGGATCCTGCTCCCTGTAGCCGTTCTGGCAGCCACCGGATGCGCCGTGACGCTGGCGATGACGCTGTGGCTCGCTCCACTGGCGGTGCACACGTTCCGGGGACTAGAAATGGAGCTGGCTGCGTCGCAGCTGAACTTTGCGATCCAGCCGCGTGTGTTTGATGAGCGATTCCCGCACGAGATTTTATATGTCAATGACATTTCGGCGAGCGGCACGCAGTGGAAGGGCGTGTTCCTCGCGGAGACCGGCGGAGAGAACGCGTCACGCATCACTCTAGCAGAGAGTGCCGTCGTGGTGGCTGAGCCGAAACAAGGAAAGTTAGAGCTTCACTTGAAGGGTGGTTCGACGCACGAATTCAATCGTGAAGATCCCGATCATTATTCGGTGACGGCGTTTGGACAGAGCGATTGGCCGATCGAGGTCACCGGCATCGTGCCGCCGCAGGCTATGCGCCAAGCGAAGAATGACGAGCGGCCGCTGAAAGATTTAGCGGAGGATTCAGGACCCAACTGGCGAGAAGCTCGAGTAGAACTTCAACGTCGGCTGGCGTTCCCTGCGGCATGTTTTGCGTTTGCGCTGATTGCTGTGCCGATTGGATCGCAGCCTCGGCGCGGAGGACGCGCTGCGGGCTCGCTGATCGCGGTGCTATTGATCGCCGGCTACTATTTGCTGCTGATTTTTGGCAGCGGGCTGGCGCGCGAAGGCACAGTGCCGCCATCGGTTGGTTTATGGATGGGGAACGTCGCGCTAGTGCTGTGCGGATTATTCCTGCTGCCCCGGATGGAGCAGTTCCGCGGCGAGATTCGCTGGTTTCAGTCGTATAACCGGCTGCGGGCGTGGCTGCGGTTGCAGAAGTTGAAGCGTGCTCGGGCGCGTGCGGCAGCTGCGCGCGCTGCGAACGATGCTCGCGCGCACGGCGCGCCGGATGTGAGTGCGTCGGTGGCTACATCCAGCGGAAGCTTTCCGCGGCTGATGGACCTTTATCTTCTGCGGCGGTTCTTCTCGTACTTCGGGTTGCTGATGCTGGCCTTTATTTTTCTCTTTGAGGCGTTCACATTCTTCGAGTTGCTGGATGACATCGCGCGGCATCGCATCGCGTTCTTCATCGTGTTGGATTACTTCCGATACTTAACGCCCTACCTCTTGTATCAGTTGGCGCCGCTGGGGGCGCTTGTGGCCACCCTCGTGACGATTGGCGTGATGAGCAAGAACAACGAGATTGTGGCCTGTAAGGCGAGCGGAATCAGCTTGTACCGGCTCGCTGGGCCGCTGCTGCTGGCTGGAATCATCCTGGCGGCGACGATGATTCTGCTCGACGATACGTTCCTTCCCTACGCGAATCAGCGCCAGGACGCGCTAAGGAACCAGATCAAGGGGCGGCCGGCGCAGACTTATGCGCAGCCGCAGCGGTGGATCTTTGGCGATAACGCCAAGGTTTATAACTACGACTTGTTCGACCCTAACCAGAATTTGTTTGGTGGATTGAGCGTGGTCGAGATCGATCCGGCGACGTTCGAGATTCGGCGGCGGGTGTTTGCTTCGCGCGCGCAATGGTCGGACGCGCAGAACTTGTGGGTGCTCGAAGGTGGCTGGGTTCGGGATTTTTCTGATGGGACGGTCGCGAAATACGAGCCTTTCAAAGTTAAAGATTTACCTGAGCTTACGGAGCCGCCGTCGTACTTCCATCGCGAGGTGCGGCAGGCATACCAAATGAATTGGGCGGAGTTGCGGCGGTACGCGGCTAATTTGCAGAAGGCGGGATTTGATGTGTCGGCGCTGCTGGTGCAGTGGCACCGGAAGCTGGCGTTTCCGCTGATTGCGCCGATCAGTATGTTGCTGGCGTTTCCGTTTGCGTTTCTTGTGGGGACGCGCGGGGCTGTGGGCGGGGTGGCGATTGGCGTGTCAATCGGGATTCTCTATTGGCTGGGAGCGGAGCTGTTGACGGCGATGGGTGGCGTGGGGCAGTTGCCGCCGTTTTTGGCGGGGTGGGCGCCGGATATTATTTTCTTTTTTCTGGGGTTGTATTTCTTTTTTAAGATGCCGACGTGATGGCGGTGCCATTGCTGTATGGGTGCTCGTGATTACGCCGGGCGGAGTGAACCCCGCCCCTACAACTTACGCGACGTCAGCGGTGGCTAGTGCGGATCTCAAGTGAAAGTTCACATCGATTTCAAATGAAAATGTCGGCGCGGGACTTTCGTCGCCGCGCCGACAAGTGATTTGTTGGTTTAGATTTCTCCCGAAATGGGAAACTGCGATTTGGCTTACTTCTTCTTTTTGCCTTTGCCGGACTTCTTCGCGGCATTCTCTTCCACCACAGCTTGCGCTGCGCCGAGGCGTGAGATGGGCACGCGGTACGGTGAGGCGCTGACGTAGTCCATGCCGACTTGATGGCAGAACTTCACGCTGTCGAGATCGCCGCCGTGCTCGCCGCAGATGCCCACCTTGAGCTTATTTCGGGTACTGCGGCCCTTCTCGATGCCCCACTTGATCAACATGCCGACGCCCTTGACATCGAGCGATTGGAAAGGATCGGCTGCGAACACGCCAGCCTTCTTTTCGTCGACGTAGTCGGGGAGGAATCGGCCCGCGTCGTCGCGGGAGAGGCCCATGGTCGTCTGCGTGAGGTCGTTGGTGCCGAAAGAGAAGAACTCGGCGCGTTCCGCGATCTCGTTGGCCATCAAGGCAGCGCGAGGGAGCTCGATCATGGTGCCGACGATGTAATCAAGCTTCGTGCCGGACTTCTTAATGATGTCGTCGGCGACGCGGCGCGTGGCGTCCTCGAGAATCGAGAACTCCTTTTTGTCGAGGACGAGCGGGTGCATGATCTCAGGCAATACTTTAATGCCCTGCTTCTTGCACTCGACCGCTGCTTCGATGATGGCGCGAACCTGCATCTCGAGAATCTCGGGATAGGTAATCGCCAGGCGGCAGCCGCGGTGACCGAGCATGGGGTTCGACTCGTGGAGTTGTTCGACGCGACGAGCGACGACGTCGGCGCTGAGGCCGAGTTCCTTCGCGAGCTCCTCCTGCTTCTTGCGCTCGTGAGGGACGAACTCATGGAGCGGCGGGTCGATCAGGCGGATCGTGACCGGGAATCCATCCATCGCTTTAAATATGCCGATGAAGTCGCGGCGCTGGAACGGCAGGAGCTTATCCAACGCTTTAACTCTGGCTTCCTTGTTGTCGGCCAGAATCATTTCCTGGATGGCACGCTGACGCTCCTGCCCCTTCTCGGGGAACTCGAAGTCGGTGAAGAACATGTGCTCGGTGCGGCAGAGGCCGATGCCTTCGGCTCCGAATTCACGCGCTTTGCGAGAGTCTTGAGGCGTGTCGGCGTTGGTGCGGACACCCAAACGGCGGACGCCGTCGGCCCACTTCATGAGGGTTTGATAGGCCGGCGGGAACGATGGCGTCACGAGATCCATCTGGCCGGAGTAGACGATGCCCTCTCCGCCGTCGAGCGTGAGCCAGTCGCCTTCCTTGGCGGTCTTGCCGCCGACGGTCATGGTCTTCGACTTATAATCGATGTTGAACTTTTCGGCGCCCACGATGCAGCACTTGCCCCAACCACGGGCGACGACGGCGGCGTGAGAAGTCTTACCTCCAGTAGCGGTTAAGATTCCCTGCGCGACGGCCATACCGCCGACGTCTTCGGGGCTCGTTTCGCGGCGAACGAGGATGACCTTCTCGCCCTTCTTGGCCCAGGCTTCGGCGTCGTGCGCGCTGAAGACGATTTTGCCGACCGCAGCGCCGGGCACGGCGTTGATGCCGGAGCCGAGGATGCGCGATTCGAGCGTCTTCTTGTCGAGCTTGGTGTCGATGACGGGATAGAAGAGGCGCTCGATATCCTCAGGTTTTACTCGAAGGATGGCTTCTTCCTTTGAGATCAACTTCTCGTTGGCCATATCGACGGCCATCTGGAAAGTAGCTGATGGAGTGCGCTTGCCGGTGCGTGTCTGGAGCATGTAGAGCTTGCCGTCTTCGACGGTGAACTCCATGTCCTGCATATCATGGAAGTGCTTCTCAAGTTTTACTCGAACTTGTTCTAGCTGCCCGTAGACCTTGGGCATGATGCGCTTCATCTCTGTGAGCGGCATCGGGGTGCGGATGCCGGCGACGACGTCTTCACCTTGTGCGTTGACGAGATAGTCGCCGTAGAAGATTTTCTCGCCGGTGCTGGGGTTGCGCGTGAAGCAGACGCCGGTGCCGGAATTGTCGCCGGTGTTGCCGAACACCATCTGCATGACGTTGACGGCGGTGCCGAGGAGGCCGGTGATCTTCTCTACGCGGCGGTAGGTGACGGCTTTTTCGGCCATCCATGAACCGAATACCGCGCCCACGGCGCCCCAGAGCTGCTCGATCGGGTCTTCTGGGAAGTCTTTTCCGGTCTTTTCTTTGAAAAACGCTTTGTATTCAACGACGAGCTCTTTCCAGCCGCTGGCGGGGACGGAGATGTCATCCTTAACGCCGAGTCGATGCTTCATCGCGTGCAGGCGGTCTTCGAGGTCGCCCTTGGGGAGTTCCATCACGACGCTGGAGTACATTTGAACGAAGCGGCGGTAGGAGTCGTAGGCGAAACGCTCGTTCTTTACGCTAGCGGCGAGGCCCTGGACGGACTTGTCGTTGAGGCCGAGGTTGAGGATCGTCTCCATCATGCCGGGCATGGAGCGCGCGGAGCCGGAGCGCACGCTGACGAGGAGCGGGTTTTTCGCGTCGCCGAGCTTCTTCTTGGTGACCTTTTCGAGCTTGGCGACGTTCTCTGCGACTTGCTTCTTGAGTTCGGCGGGGAATTTCTTGCCGTTCTTGTAGTAGTAATCGCAAGCTTCTGTTGAGATTGTGAAGCCGGCCGGAACGGGGAGACCGATCTTGGTCATCTCGGCCAAGCCAGCTCCCTTGCCGCCTAGAACTTCGCGCCACGAAGCATCACCTTCTGCTTTACCTGCTCCAAAGAAATAAACCCACTTTGTCACTTTGTCCTCGCATTTAGTTTAAGTTTCAGATGAACCCGGAAAATCCGTTCTAGCTCTTAGTCGGGTGCTTTCATTTTGGGACGCCCGACTGGTGAAGTAATAAATGAGCTGTCGGCGCGTCGACTACACAACCACGACAATTGAAGCGATACTTCCCTTTCATTTCGCTAGCGGCTCAAGTTCGCGATACGAGAGCGGTCTTGAGCTATTACTTTAATTGAGGCGTCATGCATCTCACCGCTCGTCGGCGCCGAATTCCGAGAAGTCGGCGATCGTTGTGAACTCGCGGAGCAATTCGGAGAGTAACGCCAGGCGATTCTTGCGCACGGCTTCGTTCTCGGCCATCACCATGACGTCCTCGAAGAAGCGATCGACGGATTTGCGAAGGCCGGCGATTTGGTCGAGAGCGCGGTCGTAGTGCCCGGCGCGCTTTTCGGTCTGGACGCGGGCTGCCGCTTCCCTGCCGGATTTGAATAGTTCTCGTTCGGCGTCGTTCTCGAAGAGTTCCGGATTTACGGCGCCGCCGTCTTTGAGATTGGCTTTCTCGAGAATCTTGCGAATACGTTTAAAGGATACAGCCAAAGGTTCGAAGTTTTTGGACTTGCGCACGCTTTTAAGGGCCTCGAGGCGGCGTTGCGCGTCGAGTAAGTCATCGACGCCGCTGCGGAAGACGGCGTTTACTTCGTCGTAGGCGAAGCCGTACTTTTCGCGGAAGACGTACTTGGCGCGGTCCAAGATGAACTCGAACGCTTGTGCTTCCTGCGCGGCGGGAGCGGCAAGCTTGGGCTGATGGTGAAGTAAAGCTTTAGTTGCTGTGCTGACGGCATTGTGGAGCGGTAGGGGGAGCTTGCGATCGAGTATCACTTTAACTATGCCGAGAGCAGCGCGGCGCAATGCATAGGGATCACTTGAACCGGTCGGGACGACGCCGACTGCGAAGCAGCCGACGATGGAGTCGAGTTTGTCTGCGATGGAGACGGCGCAGCCGATGACGTTGCGCGGGATGGGATCGTCGAGGCCGACGGGGCGATAGTGATCGTAGATCGCATCGGCGACATCGTTGGATTCGCCTTGAGCGCGGGCATAGAGGCCGCCGACGATGCCCTGGAGTTCGGTGAATTCGCGGACCATTTCGGCGGCGAGATCGCATTTGGCGAGTTCGGCGGCGCGGTCGGCGTCGGCAACGTGGGCTTTAGCGGTGCCGAGGCTGGTCCAATGCTCGACGAGCCAACGGGAAATATCGCGAATACGCTCGACTTTGTCGGCGTAGCTGCCGAGGCGAGACTCGTAGGTGACCTTGGCGAGCTTGGGGAGATAGTCGGCGAGCCGACATTTTTGATCGGATTCCCAGAAAAACTGAGCGTCGGCGAAGCGGGCACGGAGAACGCGCTCGTGGCCGTCGGCGACGAGGCCCTTCGTGTCTTTGGCGAGATTGATGATGGCGAGGAAGTTCGGCGCTAGTTCCCCGTTCTTGCGTTCGAGCGCGAAGTACTTTTGGTGATCGCGCATGACAGTGATGAGGATCTCGTCGGGCAAGGCGAGGAACTTTTCGTCGAAAGTGCCTTCAAGTACTGATGGAAATTCATTCAAGTAAACCACGAGCTTTAAGAGCTCGGGGTCGTAGTGGAGCTTGTAGCCGTTGCGTTTTGTGGCGGCGGCGAGTTCGCGTTCGATCTTGGCGAGGCGGTCGGCGGGCTTGACGATCACGCCGTTAGCGCGGAGTTTCTTCTCGTAGTCGGCGAAGGTTGTGACGGTGATGGCGCCGGAGCCGAGGAAGCGGTGGCCGCGCGTCACGTTGCCTGCGGAGACGCCTCCGAAGGTGAAATGCATGGGCTTGCCGCCGAGCGTGGCGACGATCCAGCGGATGGGGCGGATGAAACGGGCGCCATCGAGGCCGGTCCAAGTCATTGAGCGGGGCCAGGTTAGGTCGTGAATCACTCGCGGGAGCATTTCGGCGAGGATTTGCTCGGAGGTGCGGCCGCGTTTTGTGTGCTTGGCGGCGAGATACTCGCCTTTGGGCGTCTGGACGAGGTAAACGTCGACGAGACGGATGTTTTGCTTCTCGGCGAAGCTGAGGGCGGCGCGTGTTGGCTGGCCTTGGGCGTCGTAGGCGACGGACTTTGGCGGTCCGGTGACTTCGCTGACGACGTCGGCTTGCTTAACGGGCAGGCCACGGACCCAAGCCGTCAGGCGACGTGGCGCTGCGAATGTTTCGACGGTGACGCCTTGGGTGAGATTTTCGGTGGTCAGCAATTTCTCGATAATTACTTTAAGTTCTTCTTCGGCGCGGGGAAGCATACCGGCGGGAATTTCTTCGCAGCCGATTTCAAATAGCAGCTCGAGTTTCTTCGCCGACGTAGCTTTGTCGGAGCTTGAAGTTTTAGATGAAGTCTTCGGAGGCGTCACGCGAGCACCTCGCGACGTTGTGCTGGGCCGCCGATCTGTTGGAGATACGCTGCGGCAGTGCGACAGGAGATGTTGCGGACCCGGCCCATCAGGGCGGCGCGCTCGGTGGTGGAGATGACGCCGCGGGCGTCGAGCATGTTGAAGAGGTGCGAACACTTTAAACAGTGATCGTAGGCGGCGAGTACGGGAAATCGCGAGGTTGCCTTCCCTTCGGTCTGCTTAAATGCTTCGAGTAGTTCTTTAGCTTCTTTTTCGTGCAGTTCGAACTCCTGGCGGATGGCTGCGGCGTCACTGCGATCGAAACTGTATTCGGAGAGTTGCTGCTCTTCCGCGAGGCGGATGTCACCGTAGGACTTGTCGGCTGACCAGCGGAGATCGTAAACACTCTCGACATTTTGGAGGAAGGCGCAGATGCGCTCGAGACCGTATGTCAGTTCGACGGAGATGGGGTCGAGGTCGAGGCCGCCGCTCTGCTGAAAATAGGTGAACTGGGTAATCTCAAGTCCATCTAGAAGTACTTGCCAACCGATTCCCCATGCGCCGAGCGTTGGCGATTCCCAGTTATCTTCCTCGAAGCGAATATCATGTTCCTTGAGTTCGATGCCGATGGCGGCGAGGCTTTGCAGATAGACGTCCTGGACGTCGACAGGCGCCGGTTTAAGTATCACTTGAAATTGCATGTGCTTGTAGAGGCGATTCGGATTCTCGCCGTAGCGTCCGTCAGCGGGGCGGCGGCTGGGCTGAACGTAGGCGACTCGATAGGGTTGGGGGCCGAGAACGCGGAGGAAAGTTTCGGGGTGCATGGTGCCGGCACCGACTTCCACATCGTATGGCTGCTGGAGTACGCAACCCTGCTTCACCCAAAAATGAGAGAGCTTGAGAATTAGATCTTGGAAATCTAGGCCACGCGGTTTGGCTTCTAGTTTTGCTTTAGCTTTCAAGTCGTCTCCAGAAGAGCCCGGGTGTGCAGCCTTCTCTCGGTGTGATGTTCAATCCAGTCCAAAGTCGCCTCGCGAAGTTCTTTTGCAGCCGCTTTCTGTTCGTTCGTTGCTTCAATCTTGTCGAGGCCTCGTGATGCGAATACCTCGGTGATCTGGCGAGCGGCCATATGCAGTGGCCGCATTCCCTGCCGACGGCATTTCTCGCAGACAAGGCCGGGCTCCCAGGTCGCAAAATACGCGGCGTGGGTGCCGAACAGCTCGTCGCACAGCGAGCAACGATCAAAACGTGGCAGCCAGCCACCGAGTTTCACGGTCCAGAAACCGAAGTAACTCAGCGGGACCGCCCAATCGCCGGTACGCTCGACTTCGCGGGCCACCAGCAGTATAAGGCGGAACATCGATTCGGCGACTTCGTGCTCCGGCAAAACGAGCTCGGAGACTTCGCTGACGACCGCAAGGCCTGTGCTGAGGCCGTAGTCGCTCTGCGCCTTGTTGAACGACTCGATCAGTTCGCATTGTTGAATGCGAACCAGATCGCGTGTTTCCTTTTCGACGTACCACAGCTGTACGTGAGAAAGAACCTCGAGCGTAGAGCCGTAGCGGTTCTTTAAGCGCCGGGCGCCACCAGCGACGCCGCGCATGCGGCCGGACGTGCGCCCTAGAAAGCTGACGAGGCGGTCGGCCTCGCCCAGAGGGAACGTCTTTAAGATGATGGCTTCCGTTTCCCGGGCGGGCATTCGTTGTCGGCGCGCCGACGCTGCGTCGAACGATTGCTTAGTTCAGTCCGAATCGCACGCACACGCGGAACTAATTTAATTATCACACGCGCTGGCGCTGCGCAAATGAAACTCGATAAAAATTGGAGGAAGCCAACGGCGCGGCCAAAATTTCGGTGTGCGATGTGTAGCACGGCGCGCTGAGTGATTTTGGTTCGTCGCGCTTCAAAGCCGTGCATCTTCTAACTTCCCTTCGGCAGTGCAGTCCTCCTAACACGCGTCAGCGCAAATCTCGTGTGATTGTTTAACTCTGAACAATTGATTCTCTTGAGCTCGGTTTCGGGTGCGCGGCGATTCCTCAGGTTTTACTTTCAATAATCTCGACACGCGCGATATGCCGCGACTCCGAGCCTGTGCATTCCGAAGGCGATCGATCGCCAAGGCGCTTCTGGCGTTACAGCAGGTGATTTTGCGAATATATTCTGTTAACCAGAGTGCGGGTCGATAAAAATTATCGGACGCTGAACTGTCCAGCTTTGCCGTCATTTGGCCGCGTCGCCGCCTGATAGGTGAGGCGCTTGAGTTGCAATTTCGAGGGATTCCGGTAGGCTGCGGGCTGACCCCTCATGTTTATTCCGCTGAAGGATCTGAATCCCCGCCGCAGCTATCCGTACGTGAATACGGCGCTGATCCTGATCAACATCGGCGTCTTTATTTATCAGGTGACGTTGCCACCGCGCGTGTTCAAGGCATTTGTGCTGGCAAACGCGACGGTGCCGGCGCGATTCCCTGCCGTGATTAGCGGGCACGGACACCTGGCGACTGCGCTCGTGCCCGTTTTGACTAGCATGTTTCTGCATGGAGGAATCGCCCACCTGCTCGGCAACATGCTGTTTCTCTGGATCTTTGGGGACAATATCGAGGACTTCTACGGGCACGTGAACTATCTCTTCTTCTATTTGTTCTGCGGCGTCGCTGCGGGATTTCTGCACATCGCGTTTAACTGGCACTCGATGTTGCCGTCGATTGGGGCGAGCGGAGCGATCTCTGGCGTGATGGGGGCGTACCTATTGCTCTATCCGCGAGCACAGATTCTGACGCTAGTGTTCATTTTTCTAGTGCCGATTCCGGCCGTCGTGATTCTTGTGCTTTGGTTCGTGCTCCAGTTCGTGTCTGGCGTTTCGTCTCTTGGAGTTGCCGCGTCTTCGGGAGGCGTAGCGTGGTGGGCACATGTCGGGGGATTCTTGATGGGGATGCTCATCACGAATGTCGTCCGTCGACAATCAAATTATTAGTTGAAGAATTTCGATGCCACAGACGAGTGGCGATGACTCGAAACTACCATCCAGTATTACTTCACATCGCGGCTCTGACGTAAGAGGCATGTCACGCCGGATTCAATCTTCGTTCTGCGGACTTCACCTAAACGTTTGAGGCGATCCAGTCGCCGACTTCGACCGTCTTCTTCTGACCGCCTAGGTCCGGCGTGAGGATGTTTCCCATGAACGCCGACTTCACTGTCTTGCGAACTCGTTCTGCTTCGGGCTGCCAGCCAAGGAATTCAAGCATCATCCCCGACGTCAGGATTGATCCCAGCGGATTCGCGATCTCTTTTCCGGCGATGTTCGGCGCAGAGCCGTGCACTGGCTCGAAAAGCGACGTTTTGCCCGGGTGAATGTTGCCGGACGGGGCCAGGCCGAGGCCGCCTGCGAGCTGGGCACCGAGGTCACTAATAATGTCGCCGAAGAGATTGCAGGTGACGATCACGTCGAATTGGCGCGGGTCGCGGACGATCTCCATCGCCAGGGTGTCGATAAACAGGTGGCGCGACTCGATCGCGGGGTATTCTTGGCGAACCTCCTTGAATACCCGCTGCCAGAGATCATGCGCGAAGTTCATCGCGTTGTGCTTGTCGCTCATGCAGACGCGCTTGAGGTTGTGCGCGACAGCGTATTCAAACGCGTGCCGAATGATGCGCTCGACGCCCTTGCGCGAGTTCACGTCTTCCTGGACAGCGATCTCGTCGGCAGTGCCCTTCTTAAAGAAGCCGCCGACTCCGACGTAAAGGCCTTCCGTGTTTTCGCGAAAGACGAGGAAGCGGATGTCTTTCTCCGTGCGATCGCGCAGCGGAGTCATGCGTTCATGTATTAGTTCAACTGGCCGGGCGTTAACATAAAGATCTAGTTTAAATCTCAGTCCGAGAAGAATATCGGCCGCGTGCTGATTGGAAGGCACGCGCGGATCGCCGAGAGCGCCGAAGAGGATGGCGTCGAATTCATCGCGAAGCATTTCGACCGCGCCTTCTGGCAGGGAAATGTTTTCCTTGAGGTATTTGTCGGCGCCCCAGTCGAAGTCGACGAACTCGATTTTGCGGCCGGTTGACGATGTGACCGCTTTGAGGATCTTCACGGCTTCCGGCGTAACCTCTTTTCCGATGCCGTCACCGGGAATGACCGCGATGCGCGCGGCGGGTCCGCCCTGACGTAGAGGTGGGTTCGGCACTGGACGACTCCTGAGACCAATTGAGCTTCGCGAGCGGGCGACATCGAGCGACATCGGGCTGCAAATTCCCTGCTGAGTCGCCGCCATCGCTACGTTAGCACAGACGAGCGATCAGGTTTCGCGCCGGGGTTGGATCCAGTAGACGCCGGCCAGGGCGAGGACGCCACCGACGATTTCCATCATGGTGCCCCGTTCGCCGAGCCAGACAATGCCAAGGATCGTGGCGACAACCGGCAGCAGATAGGTGAACGCGGCGAGCTGCGAGGCGTGGAGATATTTTAGAAGCCAGAAATAGAGCACGTACGCAACGGCGGAACTGAACACCGCCATATAAAGGACGGACGTCCAGCCTTGCCACGGAATGCGGCGCCAGCGGTCATCGACCATCAAGAAGCGGGCTTGGTAGAGCACGACGGGAAGCACGACGACCGCGCCGGTGAAGTGATTGAACGCGGTCATGGTCAGTGCGTCGTATCGGTCCGCGACGCGTTTGCCGAGCACGCTATAAACGGCGAAGCCGATCGCGCCTGCCATCATGATGGCGTCGCCTTCGAGCGAGGCCGAGCGCGCGGTCATGCCCTTTTCCCCGGCGAGAACTGCGATTCCCGCGAAGGACAATGCGATACCGGTAAGTTTGCGCAGCGTTGCTTTCTCGAGACCGAAAATCACCGCGAGCACGAGCGTGTAGACCGGCGCCATGCCGACGATGACCGCGCCGTGGCTTACGGACGTGTGATTGAGGCCGATGGCGAAGCACATCTGATTGATCACGACGCCGAAGAATCCGAGATAGAAAAATGTCCAGAGATCACGCAGGTGGAATCCGCGTGCGCGCGTCCGGAGCGCGTCGGCGAAGGCGGGCATTCGCGAGCAGATGAGGTACGCGGGCAGCATCGCGAGTCCGCCGAGAAATACGCGGAAGGATGCGACTGCCTCCGCCGGCAAAGTGCGAAGCGCGATTTTTCCGGCGATGAAATTAAACGCCCAGAGCAGGACAACAACAATGACGGCGAGCGCGATGAGGCCGCGCCCCGGGCCGCTGGGATGGTCCGGTGTTTCTGTCATTGTGTCTTGGCTCAGACCAATCGTTCCGTGCGCGTGGTGAGTTTTTCGATGAGATCCATCTTCAAGTTGTATCCGATACCGGGCGCCGTCGGCACCGTGATTGTGCCACGAGTCGATACGACGACTTCGGGCTCGATGATGTCTTCAACCCAGTAGCGCTTGCTGGCAGAAACGTCGCCGGGCAGCGTGAAATTGGGCAACGTTGAAAGCGCGATGTTGTGCGCGCGACCGATGCCGGACTCGAGCATGCCGCCGCACCAGACGGGGATTCCGTTTTTCTCGCAGAGATCGTGAATACGGCGCACCATCGTGTGACCGCCGACGCGGCCCAGCTTGATGTTGATGATCTTGCAGGCGCCGAGAGCGATTGCGGCGCGCGCGTGTTCCAGATCGTGAATGCACTCGTCGAGGCAGATCGGCGTCGAGAGTTTTTTCTGCAGCTCAGCGTGGCTGTAGAGATCGTCCCAGCCCAGCGGCTGTTCGATCATCATCAGATAAAAGCTTTCGAGTTGTTTGAGTAGCTCCCAATCGTCGAGCGTGTACGCCGAATTGGCGTCGACCATCAGTTTAATTTTGGGGAAGTCCTGGCGCAGGCGCTTGACCTGTTCGAGCTCTTTGCCCGGCTTAATCTTGATCTTGATGCGCTGATAACCGGCGTCGACTTCTTTCTTTACGGTCGCGGCAAGCGTGTCGAGCGAATCCTTAATTCCGATGGAAACGCCGGAACCGATCTCCGTTCGCGAGCCGCCGAGGAGTTTCCAGAGCGGGATTCCCTTCTGTTTGGCTTCGGCGTCCCAGACCGACGCTTCGAGTGCGCCCTTCGCCATGTTGTGGCCGCGCACGAGTTCGAGCATGTCGTAGACGTCGGCTGCCGCGGCGAAGTCCTTATCCTTAATCAGTGGCCAGAGGTGATCGCGCAAAATGTGCCAGGCGGTTTCGACGGTCTCCGGGCTGTAGTTCGGAGTTTCGCCGGCGACGCATTCAGACCATCCGATGACGCCGTCGACATTAGTTTCCAGGAGCAAGATGCGGCGTTGATAAGTGACGCCGCTGCTGATCTCGAACGGCGCGACGAGCTTCATTCCGATTTCGCGTAGGGTGATTTCGAGGATGCGCATGCGTTGGGGATTTCTCCTGGACTACCGCTAATGCAGCTGCAAACTAATTTCGAGCTCGGCCGACCGCAAGAGCCAAAGTTGTGACTTAGAAATCGCTCCACGGGACCAGCACATACGCGGTGCCGTTTGGTGTTGCCCGCGTGCCGATCGCAGCATAGCCACGATTAAAGTGATTCATGAACTCGGTGCGGATACGGTCTTGCGCTTTCTTCACGGCGTCGCTGTTGGTCTGCTTCCATTGTTCAAGTTGTGCTGGAAGTTCGACGCTCGCACCTTGGGAGTAGCCAGCTTCGACGGCGGAGGGCTCTGTGATCAGATTGCTGATTGCCGCGACGACTCTTTTGGAATCGAGGTGCCACTCGGCCAAGAGTCGATCAGTTGCCAGGCCACGGTGGAGCGGACTTGAAGTAATGCCGTAGAGATTCGGTTTGTACTGCCGCGCGATGGCGCCGAGTCGATTCAAGTTGAAGTGGGCGTTGCGGAGTTCGAGCGGATCGAAGGTCCACTGGACTAGCCGAATATCGCGCGAGAGAGCCTCGTCGCGCTGGAACAGCTTGAGCTTACGGCCGACGCCGCGATCGCGGTAATCGCGATGTACGCCGGTGTGATGCGAATGCATGAAAATGACGCCGTCGCGGTAGCCGGTCAGTCCGAGGGTGTAGCCGACGAGTCGCGTGCCGTCGAACGCGCCGAGAACTTGCCCGCCCGTCTCGGAAGCGACGATGAAGCCAGTGACCGGCTCGATCTCGAGGTCGTCCTCACCCCAGATTTCGCGCTGGAGTGTGACGCACGCTTCGAATTCAGCGAGGGTCGTGCATTTGCGAACGGTGATGCCGTCGCTCATCGATGAGGAGCCACCTTGCGTATGCCGCCCAGGCTCGATATGGGCGCTGTGGCGGCGGCCTGTGCCGCCTTCATTTCTTTGGCGGAGTTCCAGAGAGTTTCTTTCTCAGGTCGAGAAACTTGTTCGAATTTGCGCCCGCGCGACGTGGCCAGGCGCTCCATCTCATGGAAGCGTCGGACGAATTTGCCATTGGCGCGTTTCAGCGCGATTTCGGGGTCGATGTGAAGGAAGCGAGCGAGATTTACTGCGGCGAACAGCAGATCGCCTAGTTCTTCTTCCGCTTCTGTTGCGGTGCCGTGCTCGAGAGTGTGTTCGAGTTCGGTCGTTTCTTCGCGAACCTTCGCAAAGACGCCTGCGGCATTTTCCCAGTCGAAGCCGGTGCGAGCGGCTTTTTTTGTGAGCTGCAAGCCTTCGAGCGTTGCTGGGATCGTCTTCGGAACACCGTCGAGGGCGGAGACGCGCTGTGGTTCGCCGTTGGCGGCGGTGCCTTCTTTCGCCAGCTTTTCTTGCGCTTTGATCGTGTTCCAGTTGCGAAGGACTTCTTCTGAGTCTTTGGCCTGAGTATCACCGAAGACGTGCGGATGGCGGCGAATCATCTTGTCGTGGATCGACTGGATGACGTCGGAAATATTGAAGCGTTTTTCTTCGGCGGCGATCTGCGAGTGAAATGTCACTTGCAGCAGCAGGTCTCCCAATTCTTCGACGAACTTGTCGTCCTGGCCGCTTTCGATGGCGTCGAGGACTTCATAGGCTTCTTCGATCAAATACGTTCGCAGGGTCTGGTGAGATTGCTCGCGGTCCCATGGGCAGCCGCCGGGGTCGCGGAGCTTCTTCTGGATCGCGACTAATTTTTCGAACCAATCGCCTGCTGTTGTCGGTTTTGTGGCGGCGACGGGTTCAGATGATTTCGGCGATGCCGATTTTTTTGCTGTTGCCGCGGGTGCGGCGGCGGATTTCACTTTTGCGGTTGCGGTGCGCTTCGTCGGTTTCTTTGGAGAGCCCATGTACCTTCCGTAGAAAAGAAAGAGTGTAGCAAACGACGGAAACATTTGTGCGGCGTCGAGGCGGCGTCGACTCATGTAGCGCATCCACGAGCTAAGTACGAAGCTGGGCACGCCGTCGAAATTTGCACCGACCGCGCAAGCGCCTGCGAAAACCGGGCCGCTACACAAAGCTTTGCCACGATGCTAAAATAGCCGTGTACTCAGGAATAAAGGATTCTCAATTGTCAGAAAACAAGCAGGAAGAGTCATTTCGAGTTATCGATCGCCGGCCGTTCACGGCGGAAGGCGAATTGCGGAAGGAAGTCGTCGAGCAGGAAGAGCGCGAGGCGGCGCGGGAAGCAGCGGTGCAGAAATCGGCGCCGGCACCTGTACCCGTTGCGAGTAAGATCGACGAGGCAGACGATGCGCTCGTCGCTGAGCCCGTCGACGCGCCCAAGCGCATTCCGGCGTTTGAAAATTTGGTCCGCATGCTGGGCAGCAACGCGGCGATGGTGCTCGGTGCTTACGCCGATCCTCGCACTGGCCAGCCGATGATCGATCCAGATGCCGCGCGCGAGTTGATCGACATGTTGGACGGCTTGCGCGAAAAAACAATGGGCAATCTGGCGCCTGAAGAAGATACGCTGCTGCTCGATCTGCTCGGCAAGCTGAAGATGACTTATCTCGAGGTCAATCAGGCGATCGCGGCGCAGGCACAAGGCCAGACACAGGCCAAGGCCAAGACGCGCTGATTGCGCCGCGTCGCGTCGCGAATTGGTCGCGGCCCTCAGTTGATACCTAAATTGTTTTTGATCGTCGCGCCGCCTGATTGCGTATGGCTTCCGCTCCCATAAAAGTTACGATTCTTGGCTCCGGCACTTCGATGGGAGTGCCTTCGCTTGCGTGCCACTGCAAGGTTTGCACTTCTTCCGATCCACACGACAACCGATTGCGGCCCTCGATTCTGCTTTCGCGGGGAGAGCAGAATGTCGTGATCGACACGACGCCGGATTTTCGCCAGCAGGCGCTGCGGGCGAAAATTGAGCGGGTCGACGCGATTCTGCTGACGCATGGCCACGCCGATCACATCCTCGGATTTGACGACATTCGTCCGTACAACATTCGACAGAATTCGGCGCTGCCGGTGTACGGCAATCTCGAAACGTTCGATACGTTGCGGCGCGCGTTTGCGTATGTTTTTGACGGGCGGCCGGTGTTCAGCACGGTGCCGAGCGTGACGCTGCACGTTGTTGACGGTGCCTTCCCGTTGATGGGGATGCAGATTGTTCCGGTGCCCTTGCAGCATGGAGATTTGGAAGTCTTGGGCTACCGCTTTGGGCGCGGCGCGTATCTCACAGATTTCGGATCGATGCCGGATTCGTCTCTCGCACTGTTGGAAGATCTCGATGTGCTGATCATTGACGCGCTGCGCGATATTCCCCATCCGATGCATCAGACGGTCGATCAGGCTTTGGCGCTGATTGAGCGGCTGAAGCCGAAACAGGCCTGGTTCACGCATATTGCTCATGATTTGCCTCATGCCGAAACGAACGAGCGATTGCGCAAGCTGGGCTTGCGCAATGTTGCGCTGGCTTACGACGGCTTGCAGTTTGAAGTCGGCGTTGACGACGAAGTTGGCGCCGATTCCAGTAAACGGACGGGTTCAGTCCCCGGGGTCGATGCGAGCCGTCGCAAAGTTCGACAGTTTGCATCGCCGGCCGAGTGGTCGGCGCACTACGCTCCGTCCAAACGCGGCAGCGTCCTCGCCATCGGAAATTTCGACGGCATTCATCTAGGGCACCAGGCGATTTTGCGCGCCGTCGGGCAGCGAGCGGTCGAGACTGGTTGCGTCGCGACCGCGCTGACGTTCGACCCATTTCCGCGAAAAGTGCTAAGACCTGAATCCGCGCCGCCGCGACTCTCGACCAGCGCACAGCGCATGGATTGGTTCGGGGTGGCCGGCCTCGAATCCGCCGTCGTGATGCCCTTCACTCACGAATTGGCGCGACTCTCGCCAGAAGACTTTGTCGATCTGTTTTTAGTGCGCGACCTGCAGGTTCGAGCAGTTCTCGTCGGCGAAAACTTTCATTTCGGTCATCGTCAGGCTGGCGATGTGAAGTTGCTGCGCGAGCTGGGAATGCGCCAGGGCTTCGACGTCGTGGTGATTCCGCCGGTTTCGTATCGCGGCGAAATCGTATCGAGCACGTGTATTCGCAAAGCGATTGCTGAAGGCGACGTCTCCTACGCCGCGCGCTTGCTCGGGCGCCCGTTCGTGCTGACGGGTGAAGTCGTCAAGGGCGCCGGAGTCGGCCGCCGGTTCACATTTCCGACGCTCAATCTTGTGCCGGAACAGGAGTTGCTCCCGGCGCAAGGCGTCTATGTCACGCGCACCCGCATCGACGGAGAGAGCAAAACACGCCGCTCGGTGACAAACATCGGCATCCGGCCCACGTTCTACGGCTCCGGCGTCACCATCGAAACGCATCTGCTAAATTTTTCGGAAGAAATTGCACCCAAGCGGATCGAAGTGCACTTCTGGAAGCGCCTTCGCTCGGAAAAGAAATTCAACGGCCCCGAAGAATTACGAGTTCAGATCGCGAAAGATATCTCCAGCGCCGACCGATTTTTCTCAATATTTCGCAATTTCCGCTCGAGCGCCGCAGCGAAACTCACACGCGCATAGACGAACGCACGTCGACGGCACCCCGCCGTCGAGCACTGCAAAGTTGTCTCAAACTCTTATTTGGAAACTTTAGGCTGGCAGTCCGCGCAATACCCGCCCACTTCCGTGCGCGAAACCGTGACTGTCATATTGAAGTCGCGAGCAATCTGCTCTTTCAGCTGCTCGTACAATCGACTCTCAAACTCCCGCACCTTGCCGCAGCGCAGGCACGCCACATGAATGTGATCGCGCGGCCCGTGGGTCTCGTAGTAGTGCCGATCCCCGCGCAGATGCAGCAAATCGAGCTCATCGATCAGCCCCTGCTTTTTCAGCAAGTCGATCGTCCGATAGACCGTAACCAGGTGCACGCCCTGATCGATCTTCTGCGCGCGCTCCAAAATCTGATCGACGTCCAGATGCTCCTCCGCGTCGTCCATCACTTGCAAAATCACGCGGCGCTGCCGAGTTAGACGAATCCCCTTCTTCGCCAGCGTCTGTTGTAGACTGCCAGTCGTTTCCGCTGTATTGATTCGCTCGCCGGTGGAAGCGCGGTGATTGGGTGCCGCGGGCATTCAGCAAGACTCCTGGGCGCGCGCTGACAAAGTACTGGGCTAGGAGTGGAACAGCCGCGCGACGTCATTGTACATAACGATCGCAAACAGCACCAACAGGAAGACCAGGCCGACCTGAACGAAGCGCTCTTTGAACGCCATGCTGAGGTCGCGACGCAGTCCGCCTTCGATGGCCAACAGCAGAATATTTCCGCCGTCGAGAATCGGAATCGGCAGCAAATTCAAGATTCCGAGGTTCACGCTGATCAACACCATCAGCGAGATGACGGCCTGAGCGCCCTTGTGCACTGCCTGCCCCGCCGCGCGCGAAATGCCCACGACGCTCTGCAGTTGCCTCACCGACACTCGCCCGCTGAAGAGCTTGCCGACAACGCCGATCGTGTCGTCGATTGTCTCGTACGTCTTGACTGCGGCAAACTTCGCGCCTTCGCCAAACGCCACGCGCCGGTACGCCGTGTCTTCGTGCACCTGCACACCGATCTGATAAACGGGCTCCCCGCGTTCGTTCGAACCCGCCTGCGGCGTCACGACCAAATGCATCGGTTGTCCTTTGCGCTCAATGTCGAGCGCCAAAGACTTCCCCCCTGAGCCACGGACGCGCTCGGTAAACTGCCCCCACCATTGAACCGGCTGCCCATCGACCGTCGCAATAACATCGCCTTCCTTCAATCCAGCTCTCGATGCTGCCATGCCGGGCTGCACATCCTCCAGGATGGGCTTCATCGGGACAAAACCCAACAGCTGTTCCGTATCTTTCTGCTCGCCAATGGGAATCTCTAGCGATCGCTGTTGTCCGGCATTTTCGACTTCCACGGAAATCTTGGTATTGGGTTCCGCTGTGGCAACCACTTTTGCAGCTTCCGTCCAATCCGGAATCCGCTGGCCGTTGATGGCCACGACACGATCGCCAGGCGCAAGCCCAGCATGTGCGGCCGCCGAATTCGCGGGCACTGCCGTCACAACAACTGGCTTGTCCTCAAACACCGGATAAGGAATGCCGATCGCGACGAAATAAACTGTCAGCAGCAAAACTGGAAATACGAGATTCACCGCCGGTCCAGCCGCCGAAATTACTGCGCGCTGCCAGCGCGGCTTGCTCATCAATTCATCGGGATCGCCGGTCGCATGCTCTCCGAGGTCCGTCGGCGGTAAGCGAAGCGCCTTCTCCGCGGCCGTCTGGACCGTGTCCATCACCTTGCCCGGAGCTTCCGCCTCTGCCGCCGCACGATTGCCGGCCCACCGGCTCGGCGAATCAATCTCGGTGGGATCTTGCCCCGCCATGCGTACGTAGCCGCCCAGCGGAATAATGCTGATGCGATAGTCGGTGTCGCCGCTCTTCCACCCAAACAGCCGCGGGCCAAACCCGATCGAGAACACATCGACGCGCACCTTGAACATCCGTGCCGCGATGAAATGTCCCCACTCGTGTATGAGGATCATTACTCCCAACACGAGGCTGACGCCGATCAACAAATCCATACGAGCGATTCTCTTTCCGTCGCGCTCTCTTGAGGGATTACGTCAAGAAACCGCACCTGGATCGAATTTACGACGCTGCGGCAGCTGCCACCGCCGCTCTCTCCACTTCTTCCTTGGCCATTCGACGCGCTTCCAGGTCCGCTGTAAGCACATCGTCCATCTTCTCAAATCGCACTTGCGGCATACGTCCGAGCACTCGCTCAATTACCTCAGGGATGCCGAGAAACGGCAGTCGCCGCTCCAAAAACGCTGCCACGGCAACTTCGTCGGCGGCATTCAATGCACACGGCATCGCGCCGCCCTTTTTCATCGCTTCTTTGGCCAGGCGCAAACACGGGAATCGCCTCGTGGAGACACGCGCAAAATCGAGACGTCGGAGCTTCGACCAATTGAGAGCTACCTGGTTCGATGCCACCCGCTCCGGATAGGTTAACGCATACTGGATAGGCATCCGCATGTCGGTTGGGCCCAGTTGTGCCAAAACAGAACCGTCAACGAACTCAACCATGGAATGAATGGTCGACTGCGGATGGATGACCACGTCGATCTGGTCCGGCCGCACGCCGAACAGCCACCGCGCCTCGATGACCTCGAACCCCTTGTTCATCATCGTCGCCGAATCGATCGTGATCCGGCTGCCCATCTTCCAGTTCGGGTGATTCAAGGCCTGTTCCGGCGTCACACTCGTCAGGCTGGCTAGCGCCGACTTGCGAAATGGACCGCCTGACGCCGTCAGAACAAGTCGCAGCACTTCGCGATGCTCGCCTCCGCGCAGACACTGATGCACCGCGTTATGCTCGCTATCGACCGGCAGCAGCTCGCGCCCGGCCTTCTTCGCCGCCGCCATCACCAGTTCGCCCGCCGCGACGAGCACTTCCTTATTCGAAAGCGCGACGATCTTCCCGAGCTTTACCGCTTCGTACGTAGCTTCCAGCCCAACGACCCCAACAGCCGCCGATACCACAATGTCAGCCGCACCATGCGTGCCCACCGCAAGCATTCCCTCGCGCCCGTGATGAATCGCCGGCAGTGGCGACACGCCTTTCGTTTTCAGCCGCGCGGCTAGATCGTCAGCTTTCGCCGCATCGCCAACAGACACCACCTCAGGCCGATGCCGCTCAATCTGCCCAACCAACTCATCCAAATTGCTGCCCGCAGCCAACGCCACAACACCAAACCGCTCCGGCATCGCTTCGACAACCGACAAAGTCTGCCGCCCGATCGACCCCGTCGACCCCAAAATCGCCAATTTGCGAAATTCCGCCATCAACCCTCTTTAGCGCTCAACGCCCGAACAATATCCAATAATAGCAAACGACCGGAATCGCTAGGATCAACGCGTCGATCCGATCCAGAATCCCACCATGCCCCGGCAGCAGCGTCCCCGAATCCTTCACTCCCGCGCTGCGCTTGTAAGCCGACTCCAGCAAATCGCCGACCTGTCCTGCCACATTGCCAACCGCAGCCATCGCCAGCATCTGCCCCATCGCGATACCAGTCCATTTCGAAAAGGCTACACCTACCAAAAGCGAGCCCGCAAATCCCCCGACCGCCCCCTCCCAGGTTTTCTTCGGGCTAAGGATCGGTGCAAAGTTGTGTCTCCCAATCGCCCGTCCCACGAAATACGCGACCGTATCGCCAGCCCACGTGATCACCAGCGCAAACAGCAGCAGCTTCGGCCCGATCCCGCTCACGCCGTGCAGCGTCACCGCAAAGCTCAATGGAAACCCCACCAGAAGCAGCGCGCTTGAACTAATCCCCGCCGCCGCCAACGATTCCACCAACGGCCTTCTGGTTGCCAGCGTCAACGCCGCAATTCCCAGCACGAAAAGCATCAAGATCGCATCTGTGCCATGACGAGCGCCCGGCAAAACGACGTATTGATCGCGCACCCAAAGACTTACGACGCGAATCGACCCAACTGAGAGCTCCGCCCAGCGCACGTAAACCAGCAGCAACGCGCAGATAAGCGTCCAAACTCGATAGGCGCGATGTCCAATCGCTTCTCCCAACGCAAAATATTCGATCATCGCCAGCACAATGATTGCCGCCAGCGCGACCGCAACCACCGCCGTCGACGCATAAAGCACCAGTCCCACCACAAATGGGATCAGCACGACGGCCGTAGCCACTCGCTTCCAAGTCATTCCGTGAGTCTCTCCCGAATCAGCACTGAGCCAACGGCCGCGACCGCGCACGGCTCCGCGCGCCACAAACATCTCACCCAGTCAAAATCCGACCGCCAACTAACCTACGCTAAAGCCTTCAAATGAAAAAGGAAGCAAACCAGAAAAGTTCCAACTACTCGCCCGCCACGCGAGGCACACGCGAATCCACACCGCCTTCGCCAATTCCGCCATAACGCCGCTCGCGCTTCTGAAAATCCAAAAACGACTCGAGCAACCGCACCCGATTGAAATCCGGCCAAAGCGTCTCGGTCACAAAAATCTCCGCGTACGCGATCTGCCACAACAAAAAGTTGCTGACCCGCATCTCGCCGCTCGTTCGAATCAGCAAATCTGGATCAGGCAGCCCCGTCGTATACAGCCGCCGCGATACTTCCTCTTCAGTAATCGGAGCCGCACTTCCCTGCGCTTTCCGCTCCGCCAAAATCGCATTCGCCGCATCGACAATTTCCGCGCGCCCGCCATAATTCAGCGCCAGACACAAAACCATCCCGCCGTTCCCGGCCGTCTTTTCCTCGGCCGCCTTCATATCTTGCTGCACTCCGATCGGCAATTCGCTCGACCGCCCCAAAAAACGCATCCGAATATTGTTCCGCTGAATCAGCGGCATCTCCGTGCGCAAATATTCGCGCAACAGTTGCATCAGAAAATCGGTTTCCGTCTTCGGCCGCCGCCAGTTCTCCACCGAAAACGCGTACAGCGTCAGCGCCTCAACATTCAACCGCGCGCAAGTCTCGATGATCGTCTTCGTCGTCTGCGCCCCGACTTTATGCCCCGCCACTCGTGGCAAAAGCTTCCGCTGCGCCCAGCGTCCGTTCCCATCCATGATCACCGCGACATGCCGCGGCAATCGCGCCAAATCCACCTTGGACAACAATTCTGCTTCTTCCCCGGTAACTGTTCCCAGGGCCGCAGGCGTGGCAACTTGCAGTGTGAGGTGCGATTTCATCAGGTCGCGTGAGCGCGTTCGAGTGAGTTTGAACAATTGTTCTTTACGCCGCAAAGTTAGCATGAGCCTCGGCGGCGGCGCAACGCCGGACTCCCTCAAGAGCTATCAACCAGCTAACATTTTGAAAACTAGTCCGAGGCAAGGCGCCCCGTATTCGATGCGCGAAAGCCGCAGAAAGCCACGCCACGATACCCATGATCGTTACGGCGGCGAAGCCCCCGCCACGCTCGGAAAGATCGCCGTATACACCACCACAAACGTCAGCAAAATCATCGCCACCGCCGTCACCCACGCCACGATGTTGAACGTCACGGTGTTGACGTATTCCCCCATCAAGTCGCGCCGGTTCACCAGCAGCAAAATGAAAATCAGCACCACCGGCAGCCAAACTCCGTTCCCCACCTGCGAAAAAATCAAAATCTTCCACAACGGCGCGTTCGGCAGCAAAACAATCCCCGCTCCCACCGCGATCAAAATCGTATACAGCCAATAGAAAATCGGCGCCTCTTTGAATTTGTGGTCGATTCCCGCCTCGAACCCCAACCCTTCGCAAATCACGTGCGCCGTCGACAACGGCAAAATCGACGCCGCGAACAGCGACGCATTCAACAATCCAAACGCAAACAAAACTCCCGCCCACTTCCCCGCCAACGGCACCAGCGCGCTCGCCGCTTCCGCCGCGTCCGTGATCGACCTCTGCCCGCTCGTATATAGCGTCGCCGCCGTGCAAACGATGATAAAGAACACGATCGCCATGCAGCTTATGCTTCCAAGCAGCACGTCCGCTCGCGCCTGCGGGTATTGCCGCACCGAGATTTTCTTTTCGACGAACCCCGCCTGCATGTAAAAAAATTGCCAAGGCGCAATGGTGGTTCCGATCAATCCCGTCAGCATCACCAGGTATCCCGCGTTGAAATGCATCGTCGGAATCACCGTGTGCCGAGCCGCCTCCAGCCAATCCGGCTTCGCAAAAATCGCCGACACCACGTACGACAAATACAAGACGCATGCCGCCAGAAACACCACTTCAACCTGGCGATACGTCCCGCGCAAAACCAAAACCCACACCAGCACCGCCGCGATCGGCACAGAAATATATTTGCTGACGTGAAAAATCTGCATCGCTGCCGCAACGCCCGCAAATTCCGCGACCACGTTCGCCAGATCGACGAAAAACCCCGCGATCATCACAAAAAACGTCGGCCGAAATCCAAACTCCTCGCGAATCAGGTCCGACAATCCCTTGCCCGTCACAACGCCCATCCGCGCACACATCTCGCCCGTCACATACAGCGCGATCGTCATCGGGATCAGCGACCACAGCAGCGCGTAGCCATACTGCGCGCCCGACTGCGTGTAAACCGAAATTCCGCCCGCATCGTTGTCGACGTTCGACGTGATGATTCCCGGCCCAACGACCGCCAGCAACAGCGCGACGCGCCGGCGCAGCGAACGGAGACGCTTCTGCAGATCGGTGCCCCGATTCTGCATTCCCTCGATCTTCGCCGAAATTGATTTCCAGTCCATTCGCCGTCGTCTGCCCGTTGTAAATGCGGCTTTACGCCGCCATCCTTCGTTTTACTCGCCGCCTTCGTCTACTTCGCCACCAACCGCGACACCACATCATCCACCGCGATCGTCCCAATCGGCCGCTGAGTTTCGTCCACCACCGTCAGCGTCCGCAAGTTGTATTTGTCGAACAACTCAAACACTTCCGTCTCGTCCGCGTCCGCCGACACGCTCAACAGCGGCTCCAACTTCAATTCGCTCATTGACTCTTCCGGTGCCGCCATCAACAGTCGAGCGATCGTCACGATCCCCGAAAATTGTGCCGCGCTGTCCAGCAGCACCACCGAATCCAGCTGATCGAGATTCAAATCCTGCGTCCGCATCCAACCCAACACTTCATCCCGCGTCGCCGTCTCGCCCAGGAACACAAACTCCGTGTTCATCATTCCACCCGCCGTCGAAGAATCGAAAGACAGCAACTCGCGCACATCTTCCGCTTCCTGCCCCGGCATCTCTTCCAACAATTCGTCCGACGTCTCCTTCGGCAAATCCGCCAGCAAATCCGCCGCAGCGTCTGGAGCCATTTCCTCCAAAATGTCCGCAGCCTTCTCAGGATCGAGCTTTTCCACGATTTGCCGCGTCAGCCGCTCGTCTAATTCCGCCAAAACCTTGCCCGCCATCTCCTCATCCAGCGACGCAATAATTCCCTGCCGCTCGGCCGCCGACAGCGATTCCATAATCTCGGCCAAATCCGCCGGGTGCAAATCCTCCAGCTTTTCGTGTGTGATGCGCAACTTCACCCGCCGCAACGGATCGGGCTCGATCAAATTCACGAATTCCCATCGAATCGTCCTCTGCGGCAACCGGCTCTGCAATTTCCGCACGACCGACGGCGACACAACCCCCTGCAGCAATCGCCGCACCGCTCCCGGCAGTCCAACGTCCACCTGCGTCAGCCGCAATTCCACATTCCCGTTCGAGCGCATCTCCGCCAGGTCCACGTCATTCACGCGAACGACTTTCCGCCCCTGCGTATCGATAATTTGCTGATCGAGCAAATCCTTTCGTACCGCCAGCCATCCCTCATTCGGTTGATAAAGCTCCAACGCCCGCTCGTTGCAGTTCAAACGAATCGTCCCCGGCGCCACCGTCGCCACTTGATCGTGCCGCGCCACCAGCGGCTGAAATCGCCCGCGCGACAGCAACAGCCGCGCGATCCGGTTCGGCTGATCCGCCGGCTCAATAAAAAACTCCCGCACGCGACCCACAAAATTCCCCTGGTCGTCGTACGTCTCCGCCCCCATCAACTCCGTCGCATACAACTGCATAGCAACCTCGCTCTTCCCATCAACTATTTCGGCCAATCTCGCCAGCTCTGCACATCAAATCGCACTCGTCTGATTTCGTCTTCTAACTTTGTCGCGCCACCCTGTACCCGCGATCGCTTCCCAGATCGCGGGGTTTAGATTCCAATGCACCGAGGTCAATACTGTTCGCCGATCTCGTGTACGGGCGCAGCACCGCTGCGCCCCAGTTTGCCAAGATCGTTCTCCTGCCCCGGTTCGTTTTTTCCGCACTTTTTCCCGTTTTTCCCCGCCCCAAAAAATAAAAACGCCCGCCAACCGTATTCCCACCGGCCGCGGGCAAGCACCTCATACAAATGGACTTACCTTTAGCCGCCGGTGAACCCTCCCCGCGCATCCGCCTCCGCGATCATCACAAAATCGCGAGACGCCTTTCGAACACCCTCAGCGCCCTGTGCCACCATTCTGGCAACCAGTCGTAAGCCGCTAGGCCCAGGTTCGAGTTCGCTAGACGCGGACATCGGTAGAAAATTCACTCCAACTGCTTGATAAGCCTTCACGCTCTGTATTGTCAAGAAAAGAATGGGGAAATTCGCTTTTTCGCGCCGAAATTTCCGCACATCACGACACATTCATCACAAATTTCAAAAAATTTGAATTCGCTTATTCGTTTTCGTCCGCTATCTGGAAAGAATTCTCTCGAAAACTCTATGCCGACGCGCGTCACTTCCGCTTTCGAAACACCATGTCTCCGACTTTCTCTCTCCGCTTCGTGCATTCTTCCGCATGCAATCGCAAATAATTCGTCAGCACATACTCATCTTTGGAAAATCCCAAAAGATTCGCGGCCTGATCGATTGCCGCCGCCCGCCCTTCCAACTCCATAAAATTCCCTATCGGCGTCTCGTCCACTTCGATCAACAACCCATTTGCCCATCGCACCGACTCCGGCATTCGAAGCGTAGTCCGATATTTCTCGTAGTGAAACGACTCCCGCATCCCCAGCCCCGCAAAAATCACCCCGAGCGCCTTCACATCTCCAACCTCAGTCTCAATTTCCTCGCGAACCTTGTGATTGCCCCCATACCGACGGTCATCCGTGCTTCGTTTTGCCGAGGAAGGACGGGCACCTTTAACTGGCCCCTTGAATGTCAGAATGAATCGCTTCTTGTTCCTCGAACTCGAATGATCGGTCGGCGTCTCCACCCTAACCCGCAGCAACAGATCCTTCCCCCGCAAATCCTGTCCCGGTGTGTCATACAAAGTGTTCCACTCATGCACCCGCCCCGACCCGGCCGCCACAGTCCGCGCCCCAACCAGTCGCAGCTTCTTCAGCAAAGCGGCCTTGTCCGCAACCCTCAACTTGATCTCCGTCTCACGCGCCATTAGCTTCTACGCCGTCCTCTCAGCCGCCACTCTCATCCAAAATTCTTTCGATGTAATATAGACAGAAGCCCGCAGCCGTATCTTTCTGCACCGGCCAGCCAATCCCCGATCAAGCAAGAGGCCCATGACTTCTGAAGCCAACGCCAATACCGCCACGCCAACCGCCGCACCGGCCACTCCGCCGATCGCGCGTCAGCATCCGGTCGAGCACGTCATTCACGAAGACCGCCGCATCGATCCCTACAATTGGCTGCACGACAAACAAAATCCCGAAGTCATCGCCTACCTCACCGCCGAAAACGTTTACACCGACTCGGTGCTCGCCGGCACCGAAGCCTTCCAGGAAAAGCTCTACCAGGAAATGCTGGGCCGCATTCAGCAGACCGACCTATCCGTTCCCTATCGCCTTCGCGGCCATCTCTACTTCTCGCGCACCGAAGAAGGCAAGCAATACTCAATTCATTTTCGCAAACGCGACGCCGAAAATTCCACCGACGACCTTCTACTCGATTTAAATGCCCTCGCCGAAGGTCACTCTTTTCTCGGCATAGGTTCCTTCGATGTCAGCGACGACAACGGGTTACTCGCATACTCGCTCGACCTCACCGGTTTCCGCCAGTACACGCTCCAGATCAAGGATCTTCGCTCCGGCAAAACGCTCGCCGAGAAAATCGAACGCGTCACCAGCGCTGCCTGGGCCTCCGACAATCGCACGCTCTTCTATACCGTCGAAGACGAAACCACGAAACGCTCGCATCAGCTCTATCGCCACACGCTCGGCTCAACCGAGCCCGATCAACTGATTTACGAAGAGCACGACGAACGCTTCCGCATCCAGGTCGAACGCACCCGCAGCGGCAGCTATCTCCTGCTAACGACCGCCAGCCATACGACCAGCGAGGTCCACTATCTCCGTGCCGACCAACCCGCCGGCGAATTCCGCATCGTCGCCGCCCGCGAAGACACGCACGAATACTACGTCGACCATCATCCCGGCCCCGGTCACCTTGGTACCGACGCGAAACTCGGCGGCACTTTCTACATTCGCACGAATTCCCTCGGCCGCACCTTCCGCCTAATGACGGTTCCGGTCGAAGACCCGCGCCGCAAATTCTGGCGCGAGCTAATCCCGACCCGTCCGCACGTCATGCTCGCTTCCGCCGACGTCTTCGAATCCCATCTCGCTCTTTACGAACGCGAAGACGGCTTGCCCTATCTCCGCATCGTCGATCTGCCAGAAGCGCTCCAACACGTCGCAGCAAAATCCGACGCACTCGCCGCTTCGCATCGCATCGAGTTCGACGAGCCGGCCTATAGCGCCAGCTTCGGCGCCAACCCCGAATTCGGGCCAACCAATCTTCGCTACATCTACGAGTCCTTCGTCACACCACGTTCCGTCTTTGATTACGATCCGAAGACACGCGAAAGCATCCTTCGCAAGCAGCAACCCGTCCTTGGCGACTTCGATCCCGCAAAATATGTCATCGAGCGCCTTCACGCCAAAGCCGACGATGGCACGCGCATTCCCATCTCACTCGTTCGCCGCCGCGATCGCATTCCCAATCCCTTTTCCAAGCCGCCGCTCTTGCTTTACGGCTACGGCAGCTACGGCATCTCCATCCCGGTATCGTTCAATTCCAACCGCTTCAGCCTCATCGACCGCGGCGTCGCCTTCGCCTTCGCCCACATCCGCGGCGGCGGCGAACTCGGCAAACCCTGGCACGACGCCGGCCGCATGCAAAAGAAACTCAACACCTTCACCGATTTCATCGAGTGCGCAGAACACCTCATCGCGCTTCACTACACCGAGCAAGACAAACTCATCATCGAAGGCGGCAGCGCCGGCGGCTTGCTCATGGGCGCCGTCGCCAACCTGCGCCCCGACCTTTTCAAAACCGTGATTAGTCACGTCCCCTTCGTCGACGTGTTAAACACCATGCTCGATGCAACCTTGCCGCTCACCGTCGGCGAATACGAAGAATGGGGCGACCCCAACAAGTCCGAAGATTATTTCTACATGAAGCGCTACTGCCCTTACACAAACCTCGAAGCCAAAATCTATCCGACCATGTTGGTGAAAACCTCGCTCAACGACAGCCAGGTCATGTACTGGGAACCCGCAAAATACGTAGCCAAGCTCCGCACCCTGAAAACCGACAAAAACCCTCTCCTCCTGAAAATCAACATGGGCGCCGGCCACGGCGGAGCCTCCGGCCGCTACGACTACCTCCGCGAAATCGCCCTCGACTACGCTTTCGCCCTAACCCAACTCAAAATCCGCTCCTGACATCTTCGGCAGTGTGCTGCGTGCGATCATCTCGCCCTGTCTCATCGCCGCGATCCACCTCGCCCGTGTCGTTGCCGCGATCGTCTTCGCCTTTGTAGGGGCGGGGTTCACTCCGCCCGGCGTAATCACGACCACGGTCGCTCTGCGAGCGTCGCAGGCTGTCCTTCCTAGCAGTCCCCTTCCTTGCAAACGCCCCTCCCTCGAAGTACGATTCCGCCAGCCCATCCTCAAAAACCGGAAAGGACATCGCACTCACAAAAAGCATCCATCCCCGCCAGCGAGAAAATGTCCGATCCCACCACACCCCTGATGCAGCAGTACCAGACGATCAAATCCCGCTACCCGCACGCTCTCCTTCTCTTCCGCCTCGGCGATTTCTACGAACTCTTCTACGAAGACGCCATCCTCGCCTCGCGCGAACTCCAGATCACGCTCACCTCGCGCAACCGCGAGAAAGGTCAGCCGATTCCGATGTGCGGCGTTCCGTATCACGCCGCAGACGGCTACATCGCGCGCCTCATCCGCGCCGGATTCAAGATCGCCATCTGCGATCAGATGGAAGCGCCTGGACCGGGCAAGAAAATCGTCCGACGCGAAGTTGTCCGCGTCATCACGCCGGGAACAGCGACCGACGGTGCTGTACTCGACGCTCGCGAAAACAACTTCCTCGCGAGCGTTGCGACGCATACATCGGGTTCACCCATCGGCTTGGCTTTCGTCGATCTTTCCACTGGTGAATTCCAGGCGACCGAGTTCGCCGGACCGCGCGCTGCCGATGATCTCCGCGACGAACTCCAGCTTCTGCGTCCGCGCGAAACGCTGCTTCCGCGCCCGCAGGCACTCTTCGACACTGCGAAGGATTCCCTGCCCGACGGCGTCGGCGGCGTCGAATCCCGTCTCGAAGACTGGGTATTTCAATACGACTACGCGTCACGCATCCTGCGCGAACAATTCGGCGTCGCCGAGCTCACCGGCTTCGGTCTCGACGATCATCACCAGTCGCTCTCCGCCGCAGGCGCGATCATTCACTACCTGCGCGAGAACGCCGCGCGTGGCGATCGCACTGTCCCGACTTCTGAATCTCGCGCCGTTTTTGTCGACGCCGTGTCGCCGGCATCATCTTCCTCTGGCGCAGCAGTCGCTCCTGCTCGCGTCGCGATCGACGAGACCGCCAGCATCGAAGCGCTTCGCCATCTCGATCGCATCCGCTATTACGAGCAGCACGACGCGCTCGTCCTCGATCCGGTCTCCGTTCGCAATCTTGAGCTCCTCAATCCGATCTTCAGCGAAGAATCGAGCCGCAGCGGACCGACAACGCTTCTCGCCGCGCTCGACGTAACAGTCACAGGAATGGGCGCGCGTTTGACGCGCTCATGGCTTCTTCGTCCGCTCATCGACCGCGAAGCCATCGAAGCTCGTCTCGGCGCAGTTGCGCAATTGGTTCAGCAAACTGTAGTCCGCGGCGAAATCCGCAAAGAACTCAAAGGCATCCTCGATCTCGAACGACTTACCAGTCGCATCACGCTCGGACTCGCGACGCCGCGTGAACTCGTTGCGCTCCGCAAATCGCTCGCGCAACTCCCGACGCTCAAGAACTTTCTGACTGCTCCGCCGAAAGGCGGCAGCGATCTATTGCGGCATCTGCATCACGAAATCGACGAACTCGCCGACGTGCGCGAGCGTCTCGAAATCGCGATTGCCGACGAACCTCCAGCGCTGGCAACCGATCCCGGAATCATCCGCAACGGCTTCCACGCCGAGCTCGACGAACTCCGGACTCTCAGCCAGCACAGCAAGCAAATCATCGCCGCGATGGAAGAGCGCGAGCGCAAACGCACCGGCATCAACTCGCTCAAGATTCGCTTCAACAGTGTCTTTGGCTATTACATCGAAATCTCGAAGGCGAATCTGCACCTCGCGCCCGGCGATTACGAACGCAAACAAACTCTCGTCAACGCCGAACGTTTTACCGCGCCAGAGCTGAAAGAGTACGAACGCAAAATCCTCGCCGCCGACGAGCGCATCTGCGAAATCGAGAAGCAACTCTTCATCGACATACGCGCTGCAGTCGCGTCGCATGCAGTGCGTTTACGCCGTACCGCTTCCGCCGTCGCGCAAATGGATGTCCTTACGACGTTCGCAAAACTGGCCGCGGATCGCGGTTACATTCGCCCGGAATTTAACACGACAGGTGAGTTGCTAATCATTGGCGGGCGACATCCTGTCATCGAAGAATTGTTGCGCCAACGCGGTGAACGCTTCGTTCCCAACGATCTTTACTTCGATCAGCAGACGCAGCAGCTTCTTCTGATCACCGGCCCAAACATGGGCGGGAAGTCCACATATTTGCGCCAAACCGCGCTGATCTCGCTGATGGCGCAAGCTGGGAGCTTCGTTCCTGCGCGTCAGGCAAAACTGCCGATCACCGATCGCATCTTTACGCGTATTGGCGCGGCAGACAATCTTGCGCGCGGGCGCTCGACATTTCTCGTTGAGATGAGCGAAGTGGCGAGCATCTTGAATCACGCGACTCCGTCGAGTTTGGTGCTGCTCGATGAAGTCGGCCGCGGCACGGCGACATTCGACGGTCTTAGCATCGCGTGGGCTGTTGTGGAGCATTTGCAGAAACACACGCGGGCTCGCACGCTTTTTGCTACGCATTATCACGAACTCACGGAACTTGCGGAGCTTTTGCCGGCGGTGAAAAACGTTCACGTGTCGGTGAAAGAGACGCCGAACGAAATTATTTTTCTCCGCCACGTCGAGCCTGGAAGCGCCAACAAAAGCTACGGCATTGAAGTCGCGCGTCTCGCCGGATTGCCGCGTAGCGTGATTGAGCGTGCCCGCGAAGTTTTAAAACGCCACGAACAAAGCGAGCACCAACTCAGCGAAAAACTCACTCCCGGCGCGAACGAAACTGTCGCGGGTTCGGTCGAAGGCGCAACCAACAGCAACGGCCATCGCCGCAATCACCAAGAAATGCTTTTCACTCCACTCGATCGCGAAGTCCTCGACAAACTTCGCGCTTCTGACCTTGACCAACTGAAACCCATCGACGCTCTAAATCTCCTCGCCGAGCTCAAAAAACAAATCTCCTGAATACTGCGATTGCGGACATTTCGCAGCGTCATTTCGGCTCTTCCTTGGCGTGAAACTGCGTTCAAAGAGGGTTCCCACCCCTACCCTCCCTTTTTGCGCAAGAATGTGAAACTAAACGGGTTGCGCGCTCGCATTGCGTAAGAATGTCATTTGATGGGGGTTATGGGCGGTGGGAGTCGTCGGCGCACACCGGGGAGTTTGTTAAGTCGAATGTGGAGTGAGGGTTGCGTTGATGGGGAAAACGGCGCGCATGATGTCGCGTTCGAATAGTCGGCAGACGAAAGGGACCGCAGCGAGCAAAATCGCCGGCAGCGACTACTGTTGGGGGTTTAGGGTGGCGAGGAAGTCGAAATCGCCGGTGGGGCTTAGGTCGAACTGGCCGAGGGATTTGCGGTGGATGGAAGTGGCGTCGGTGAACCAGAGCGGGAGATACGGGAGATCATCGGCGAGGATTTTTTGCACTTCGCTGCATAGGACTTTGCGCTTGGATTGGTCCATTTCGACGCGGATTTGATCGGTTAGCGCATCTACCCGAGGATTGCGGTAGTGGCCGCGGTTTGCGCCGTCTGGTGGAAAGCGCTTGGAGTTGAAGACGAATTCGAAGATGTCGGGATCGTTGTTGGCGCCTACCCACCGCAGCAGATTCAACTGAAAGTTGCCTTTGATTGCGTCGGACAAGACCGTCGCGAATTCCAGTGGGCGCAGCTCCAGGTCGACGCCGATGCGCCGCCATTGTTCCTGTAGCGCGGCGCCCAAGACGCGAAACTGCTCGTCGGTGGAAGTTTTCAGCGTGATTGCAAAGCGGATTCCGTTTGTCTGGCGTGGGAAACCTACATCGTCGAGTAGCTTTTCGGCGCGGGCGGTGTCGACCGAGTAGTGGGTGACGTTCGGCTCATACGCCCAATGATTGGGCGGCAGAATTCCCGCCGCGACACGCGCTTGTCCGTGCTGCAAATACTTGATCAAATTTTCGCGGTCCGTCGCGTAGGCGAGCGCCTGGCGCACTTCGCGGCGCTTCAGGATCGGATCTTCCAGATTTACGCCGAGGTATGTGAAGTTTGTTCCGGGACGATCGGCGAGTGCCAGTGTCGGCTGTTTGACCAGCACGGGAATGATGTCGGGAGTCAGCGAGCTGATTTCGATGTCTCCGGAACCTTTGCGAAGTTCGAGGGCGCGGACGATTGCGTCGGGGACGATGCGGAAGCGAACGCGCTCGAGTTTCGGCGGCTGACCTGAGAATTTCGGATTGCGCTCGATGACGACTTCATCGTCTTGCGACTGACTGACGAAGTTAAATGGACCAGAACCGGTGAGTTTGCGGCCGAAGTCGGCGCCAGCAATTGCAGGGACGATGCAAGTTGTGGGGCGGACGAGGTTGATTGGGAAAGAGGCGTAGGGCTCTTTGAGGTGAAAGATGACGGTCGCCGGGTCGGGCGCGTCGATGGAGGTCACGAGACGGAAGGCGCCGCGTTTCGCGGATTTGTTTGCGGGAGTGCGGATGAAATCGAAAGTCGCTTTGACGTCGGCAGACGTGACGGGATTGCCGTCATTGAATCGAACGTCTTTGCGGAGATGAAAAATCCAGGTTAGCGGATCGGGCGTTTCCCAGGATTGGGCGAGGTCGCCGTGGAGATTCATGTCGGCGTCGCGCGAAAGGAGGCTGGAGAAGAGAAGGCCGTCGATGTGTTGGGAGGCGGCGTCGGTGGCGAAGCGGGGGTCGAGGTTTGTGGGGTTGGATTCGAGGAGAAATGTTAGGGCGGTGGGGTTGGTGGTCGCGGTGGAGGAGCAGGAAGAGCAGAACGAAGTAATGAAGCAAAGAAGTAGTGACGTAACGAAAAGAAGCAGGCGCGTTCGTCGGCGGGTCACAGTGAGTCTTGTGGGCGGAGAGATCTCGCCAAGGTTCCTCCACTGCGCGAGCCGACGCGTTCGCACCCTTCGAGGCTCAGGGCCTTCGGGCGAACGCGAAGAAAAGGCGTCGGCTCGCTCCGGTCGGAATGACAGTGTGGCAGTCAGCTGCGATAGCCAGTGAATCCGGCTCGAAAAGTTTTTTGAATGCCCGTCGTAAACGTCCCGCCTAAGGGACGTCGGAGGATTAACGCGGCGAGGCATAGGAGATTTTTCCGAGGATGGCGGGGCCGCGGGCGCCGGTGGCGGAGGGGAGGTTTGATGGGCGGTGATGGAATGTTTCGTAGGCCATTAGGGCGAAGGCGAAGGCTTCTTTTGCGGCGGTGGGTACGCCGAGGTCGTCGGACGGGAGGATTTCGATCGGGTGCGATTTTTTGGATGATCGCGATTGTCCTGGGGAAAGAGCGGCTTCGAGTTGGGCCATGATCAGCGGATTTTTGGCGCCGCCGCCGGAGACGATGAGTTGATCGACTTTGTGTTTGGGTAGGACGAAGCGATGGAGGGCGTCGATTACGGATAAGGCGGTGAAGACGGTGACGGCGCGGATTAGGTCAGCCGGGCGAGCGCGATGACGGCGTCCTGCGGCGAGCAGTCTTTTTACGTAGGCGGTTCCGTAGTATTCGCGGCCTGTGCTTTTGGGAGGCTTCTGGGCGAGGTACGGGTCGCGCATGAGTTCGTCGAGGAGCGCGGGGATGGCGCGGCCTGTTTGAGCGAGCTTGGCGTTTTTATCGAAGCGCTGGCGGCCGTGACTGAAATGTTGGACGAGAGCGTCGATGAGGATATTGGCCGGGCCGGTGTCGAAGGCGAAGACTTGTGACGGTTTGCAGGCAGCGGGCAGGACAGTGATGTTGGCGATGCCGCCGAGGTTGAGAGAGACGCGGCCGAGTTTTGGATGGCGATAGAGAAGGTAGTCGGCGTAAGGGACGAGAGGGGCGCCTTGTCCGCCTAGGGCGATGTCGGCGGGGCGGAAGTCGGAGACGGTGGTGATGCCGGTGCGCGCGGCGATGACGTTGCCGTCGCCGATTTGAAGCGTGGAGGCTGTTGGTTTGCCGAGATATTGGACCGACGGTCCTTGATGAAAAATTGTTTGACCATGGTTGCCGAGGACGGCGATTTTTCTTGGCGAGATGCGGAATCGCTTGCAGGCAGTGAGGGCGGCTTCGGCGTAGATTTCGCCGAGGCGGAAATTGAGTTGGCTCAGGTCGCCGGCGGGAATTGGAGTTTGTTCGGCGATGCGGAGGATTTCTTTGCGGACTTGCGGGGGGAAATCGACGCTGGTGTGATCGAGGAGTTTCGCGTTGAGAGATGGAGGGGCGCCGGAGATTTTGGTTAGGGCGATGTCGATGCCGTCGGCGGAGGTGCCGGACATTAGGCCGAGGACGAGGAGCGGTTTGTTGTTGGTCGGCAAGGGTGCAAGAAGATTTCACCACAGAGGGAGGGGAGAGCACAGAAGAGAAAGGGTGGGGTGGGGAGAGAGAGTAATGTGTTGCGGCAAATGATGGCGGAGCGTCGCGGGATCTAACTACGACTTCTTGTTGGACAGAGCTCGGTGGGGCTGAATCTAAATCCCGCGATCTGGGAAGCGATCGCGGCTACAGGGTGGCGGACACAGGGTGGCGGACACAAGACGGCGAGGAAACGCAGAAGCTGACTACTGGAGGACGGCTTTGATTTCGTTGATGGGGATGGCGCCCTCGCGGAGGACTTCCCAGTTTTCGTCCTGGATGCCAATGATGGTGGAGGGGAGGCCGGCGCCGGTTTCGCCGGCGTCGAGCACGAGCGGGAGTCGCAGGCCGAGTTGCCTCATGAGCTGATCGGTGTTGGCGCAGGCTGGGAAGCCGGAGATGTTGGCGCTAGTGCCGGTGATGGGGCCGCCGAACTCGTCAATGAGTTGCTCGACTACGGGATGCTTCGGCCAGCGGAGGGCGACTTTGCCGGTGTTGGCGGTGACCTTGAGCGGGACGCGATTCGCGGCTTCGACGACGAGCGTGAGGCCGCCGGGCCAGAAGGCTTCCGCGA
>DASXPD010000085.1:0-46216 GCA_036493835.1 Candidatus Acidiferrum sp.
CGGACCAGGAGCAACCAAGCGCCGGCACCGCATATTGAGACCGCACCGGTGACGAGAAACGCCACGCTGTATCGTCCTGTCCAATCGATCAACGCGCCGGTGACTACTGGCGCCGCGATTCCCGCAAGGTTGCCGATCGCATTCTGCACGCCGATCCACTTGCCCGAAGCTCGGGGGCCGGCCAGTGTCTGACCGATGGTGTAGAGGTTGCATCCACCCATTCCCATCGCCAACGAAGAAACCAATAGTCCTGCAATCGCCAATCGCGCGCTTCCCAGCCCGCAGGCCGTCATGCACAGAAGCCAAGTGAGATGGACAGAGCAGATCATCGCCAAGCGGACCCGACCGGTGCTCGCGCCAGCAGCGATCCACCGATCGGCCAACCAACCAGAACCGAAGCAGATGATCGCTGCTAATGCGTAGACCACACCGGACAGTTGAGCCATCGCGGTGATGGAATAGCCTTGCGACTTAACGAGGTAAAGCGGCAGCCAGGAAAGCACCATGTAGAACGGGTAATTCGAGCAGAAATGACCAATACTTGCGCCCCATAGCTGTCGCTTCGACAGTAGTTCCCGAAATGGTGGTTCCTTGGCACTGGCCTCGGCCTGCACTTTGTCTGAGAGCGCGCGCGTCTGTAACTTCCAGGGTACGAGCCATAACAGCGAGATCGCTCCGAACCCAACGAACAACAGACGCCAGCCTGAATGCGCGATCAACAGTCCGCCGACGAACGTACCAAATGCCGGCCCAAGGTAAATACCTGAACTGACCAGTCCGTTGGCCTTTCCGAGCTGTGCAGATGTGAGGTGCTCGGCCAACAGTTTCGAACTGGCCGGGAATCCCGCGCTTTCACCAATCCCGAGAAGCACTCTGAACAGCAACAGCGTCACGAACCCGGTAGCCAACCCCGAGGCGACGGTTGCTGCCGACCAAACCGCAAGGCCAATCGAGAGCGTTCGGTACGCGTTGATCTTCTGAATCAACCAGGAAGCCACGATCTGCCCCGGCGCGTAGATCCAGAAAAACGCCGATACCAGCAAACCGTACTGAACATTCGTTAGCTGCAGGTCGTTCTTGATCAGCGGCGCGGCAGTCGCGAGATTCCCTCGGTCAACGTAGTTGATGAAAATTGCCAGAGCCAGCAACGCCAGAACGGCTCCACCGAACTGCGACTTATTTGGTTCGGCCGCGCGTCCATCGTTGTTCTTTTTCGTTATACCAATCCTCTTTCTGAGACCCCGATAAGTCACGTGACCGGACAAGGGAAAGCTGGCGCTCGCTGATCCGAGCGAATCGCGGTGCGGCACCGGCGAGGGCAAACCGTTACGGCGTGACGGTCTTGCCGTAGCTCAGCGGCTCGGTGACCTTCGGCGCGTCGAAGTTCCAGAAATAGAGCGGCTCGAGCTTCTTCTGCTCCGGCCACACTTGATTCAACGTATCGCCCTCGAACAACTCGCCGTTTTTCATCACCCAGTGAATCGTATTCGTGTTGTGAATGTCATCGAGTGGATTCTTGTCCATGATGACGAGGTCCGCGAGCTTGCCCGGCTGAACCGAGCCGAGATCGTCCGGCCGTCCGACAATCTTCGCGCCATTCACTGTTGCGCAGCGGAGCACTTCCATCGGCGTCATGCCACCGCTCGCGAGCATCCACATTTCCCAGTGATAGCCGAGGCCCTGCAGTTGGCCGTGGCTGCCGACTCCGACGAGGCCGCCGCCGCGCTCCAACTTCGCCACCTGCGCCGCCAGCTTCGGAAACGCATACTCATCCTTGCGGAACCACGACGGCCGACGCTTCGTCTTCTCGTCGATGATCTTGTGCGGCGTGAAATGATTCAGCTTCGCGTTGTCGTGTACTTCGGTGTATTCGTACCAATAATCCTCGCCGAACGGCCCGCCGTAATTCACGATCAGCGTCGGCGTCTCCGAAATTCCCGACTGCGCAAAAATCTGCAACACATCCTTATAGAGCGGCGTGATCGGCAGCGTGTGCTCGTTGCCGTGGAAGCCATCGATGACGTGCGTCAAATCGAGCTTCAGGTCGAGACCGCCTTCGGTCGTCGGCATCATGCCGAGTTCCTTCGACGCCATCACCATGTACTGCCGCTGTTTGCGATTGCCGACGATATAGCTCTTGATGTTGTGCGTGCCGTAGTATTTCTGATACTTCGTCAGCACGCCTTTCACTTCTTCCATCGACTGAAAATTGTTATCCGAGAAAACGCCCGGCCCAGTCGAAAACGCGCGCAACCCGATGATGTCGCCGCTATCGACGAGATCCTGATACGCGAACATGTCGTTCGATCCAGTCTGCACGTCAAGCCCCGCCGTCACGCCGTACGCCAGATTCGCGAGAAACGCCCAGTTCTGCGTATCGAGAATCCCGCGCCGAATTTCCGTCCAGTGCGCGTGCGTGTCGACGAAGCCCGGCACAATCGTCTTGCCCGCCATGTCGATCACCTTCGCCCCGCTCGGAACGCTACCCTTCGCGCCCACGCGCTTGATGCGATTGTCTTCGACGACGATGTCGGCATTCTTCAGCACTTCGTCGCCGTTCATCGTCACGACAGTCGCGCCGCGTAGCACTACAGTTCCCTTCGGCGTCTTGCGCGGCACTTCGAGATCGACCGCGATCTCGGTGACGTCTTTCTCCTGCTCCTTGAATTTCTTCTCTTCCTTCTTCGCGTCCTTCTTGTCGCCGTCTTTTTTCTCGTCGGACTTCGCATCCGACTTCGCGTCCGCCGACTCCTTCTTATCCGCGTCTTTCTTATCTTTGTCCGCGTCCTTCTTATCCTTATCTTCGCCGTCCTTCTTCTCATCCTTCGGCGGCTCAAACGAAACCGAACTCAGCGGCTGCCGAAAATAACTCGCGCCCACCGCCCACGTTATCGTCTTCCCGTCATCCGCCCATCCGAACCAGTCCGCGCCAATATCCGTCAACCGCTTGATCGGCACCGTCGGCGACGAAACATCCACCGTCGGCGTTTCGCCACCAACAACCGGCATCGCGATCACGTAAAGCTGATTCATTACGTGCGCGAGCACCCACTGCCCATCCGGACTCGGCTGAACGTCATCCGCCGGAATAGGCTCCTCGAAAAAATAGAGCCCCTTGCCCTTCACGATCAAATGCGTGCGCCGATCCGTCCCGTCATACCGCAGCGAAACCAATCCGCCCGGCGTATTCACATAAATTCGATCTTTCTCGTGCGTAAAGTGCGCCCCGCCCGCTCCGCGCGCCGGCAAAATCAAATTCGCATCGCCGCCATCCGCTGGAATCCACACGAGATCGGCATTCGACGTCTGCCCGCCATCGAACTCGCTATTCTCGCGATCGTACGCATTCCCGCGCAGCACGACGATCTTCGTCCCATCCGGCGACCAGACCGGCTCGCTGTAAACTCCAATCGATTTCGAAAGCTGCGTCGGCGCCCCGCCGCTCGCCGCCACCTTCCACAACTGTCCGCCCTCGTTCGACCACGTCACAAACGCAATCGTCTTCCCATCCGGCGACCACGCCGGCTGAAATTCCGGCAGCTTGCTGTCCGTCAACCGCGCGGGCTTCCCGCTCGGCAAATCCAAAGTGAAAATATGCGTCATCGCCGAAAACGCGAGCCTCTTCCCATCCGGCGATTCCACCGGAGCCTGAATCAGCCGCACCTTCACCGGCCCCTGCTCCACCTTCTGCGGAAAATCCAGCTTCGGCCCGATATCCTTCGAAACTTTCGCAGTGAACGGAATCACCGTCTCTTTGCCGCTCGTAATATTTAGCCGACGAATTTTTCCGTCCTGGTTGTAAACAACTTCATTCCCGCCCGGCAAAAATGCGAACCCTGGAAAAACGTCGCGCGAAAACAACGCTTCCTGGTCGTCGCGCGTCACCGGATAGCGCACGTAGTGATCCTCGCCGCTATTCAAATCGCGAATACGCAGCTCGCTCTCGGTCTCGTATCGCGTCACATACAGAATCTTTCTCCCATCCGGCGAAAGCGTCGGACGAAACGCGCTGTCGAGCTGCTCGATCAGCGCATCTTCATCACCGGTTTTTCGATCGCGCCGCATAATCTGCCACTGCGGAAACATCGCGTTGTACGAAAACGGTCCCTTGCGCTGCGCGAAATAGATGTACTTGCCGTCCGGCGACGCCACCACGCCCATCGCGTTCGGCCGCTCGCGCCGCGGAGTCGTCGGCGTCGGCTTCGATTTCGTGATCTGCACGCCGCTGCCGCCGTCGACGTGATACATCCACACTTCGTACGCCGCGATGCCGAATCCCGCTTTCGACACATAAACGTATCGCCCATCCGGCGCCCACGCCGGCGACGCAAACACGCTGTTCGGATCCTTCGACACTTGCTTCGGCTCAGTGCCGTCCGGATGAATCATCCAGATGTTCTCGCTCCCATCGCGATCTGAAATAAACGCGATCCACTTCCCGTCCGGCGAAAATCGCGGCTGGCTGTCGAACGCCATCCCGCCCGAAATCAATTTCGCTTCGCCGCCCTCGATCGGCAGCGTGTAGATGTTGCCGAGCAGTTCAAACACGATCGTCTTTCCATTCGGCGACACATCCAGCGACAGCCACGTACCCTCATCCGTCGTGAACTCGATTTTCCGATCGGGCTTCAGCGGCAGCTTTTTATCCTTATCGTCCTTCTTGTCTTTGTCGTCTTTCTTCTCATCCTTCTTGTCTTTCTCCTGCGAGGCGGGATCATCCGGCCAATGCGCCAGCGTCGCGGCTCGGCTCACATCGCCCACAAAACCGGCGAGAACCATCGCGATCACCGCAAACCACAAACGCACACAAGCGCTCCTTCGCATGAAAGCCATTCCCCACCCTCCGATTTATCTTCCACAACGGATCGACGACCAAAACCCCGACGGAAACACCGAACCTACCGAACCCGCCCTACCCGAGCGGCGCGAAATTGTACTCCGCCACACTTCGCGCGGCAATTACGTACCCCGCACACACAATGCAAAAACTCCGCCCGTCTGAGACATCCCGCGAACCGTGCTAGGCTTCCAACTGCCTTTACCAAACCGAATTACTGGCCGGCTTTACTGATCGCCATTTTTGATCGAATGTTCAGCGTGAATCGCCATTCCAGTGTCCGGAATTTCCCCGCGCCTCGCCCGAAATATATTCCGACGGCGTTCCCGTTCGCATTCGCGGCGTTCGTAACATTTGTCGCGCTAACGCTCGTCGGCCTTCCTTTGACGCAAGCCCAGCAAATCCGTAAGCCGCCCAAAGGCGGCGTCGCCGAACTCTCCTCCACCGGCCCGCAAACTCGCCAAGGCGACACCACCACCGCCGACGGCGCCGTCGACATCCACTACGGCAATCAACGCCTTCGCGCCGATCACGTCGAGTACAACGATCAGACCAACGAAGCGATGGCGCGCGGCCACGTCATCTTCGATTACGAAAATCAGCATCTCGAAGCCGACGAAGCCCACTTCAACGTGAGCACCGGCCGCGGCACCTTCACCAATGTGCGCGGCTTCATCAAAATCGAGCGCAAACCGAATCCCACCGTCCTCATCACCGACAATCCGCTCTACTTCGAAGCGAAAAACGTCGAGAAGTACAACAACGACCTCTACATTTTGTCTTCCGCGTGGATCACCGTCTGCGATCCCGAGCATCCGCGCTGGCAATTTTTCGCCCAACACGCCCGCGTTACCGTCGACAAAAAGCTGGCGCTCGTCAACGCGAATTTCCGCCTGCTGCGAATTCCACTCGTCTGGCTTCCCTACGCCACCGCGCCCGCAGGCGCAAAAGTCCGCGAGTCCGGATTTCTCATCCCCATCATCGGCAACAGCAGCAGCAAAGGCCTGGTCCTCGGCGACGCATTTTATTGGGCGCCCACTCCGTGGCTCGACACCACACTCGGCGCCGAATACCTCAGCCGTCGCGGCTCCGCCGAACGCGGCCACTTCCGCGCCAAGCCGTGGGAAAACACTTCGATCAATTACAGTTATTTCGGAGTGATCGATCGCGGCGTTCCCACCGTCATCAATCCAGGCCTGCCCAATCAGACGACCCAGCTCGTTTCACAAGGCGGTCACGAGCAGCAGGTCGAAGTCATTTCCAATCTAAAAAACAACTGGCGCTTCGTCGCCGATTGGAACGAGCTGTCGTCGCTCACCTTCCGTCTCGCGTTCGCCGACACTTTCGGCGACGCCATCAATTCCGAAGTTCGCAGCTCGGTCTTTCTCACGCACAATTTCAACGGCTTCAGCTTCAATGTCGCCGCGCTCAACGACAACAGCTTTCTCACCGTCAATCCCGTACAGACCACCGTCTCGCTTCGCAACGCGCCCGAAGCGCGCTTCAGCTCCGTCGATCGCGCGCCGTTGGCCAACATTCCGGTGTATTTCAGCTTCGACTCATTTGTCGGCGCATTGCACCGCAACGACGGCGTCATCGACACTCCCACCGCCGTGCCGCGCCTCGAATTCGCGCCGCGCATGACCGTCCCCGTACATTTCGGCCCGTGGCTCGACGTCACCGCGACCGCCACATTTCGCACCAGCTATTACGGCGATTCGCTTGTGCCGGGTTCGATTCTCTCGACGCCGGTGCTCAGCCCGTTCTCCATCACGCGCAACGACGGCGAATTCGGTCTCGATTTTCGCTTGCCGACGATTCAGCGCTATTTCCAGAAATCCGGCTCGAAGAAAAAATATAAGCACACGATCGAGCCCAGCTTCGCCTATCACTACGTCACCGGAATTCACGATTTCTCGCAGCTCATTCGCTTCGATTCCGATTCCACGCTCACCGACACCAACGAGCTGCAATATGGCGTCACACAGCGATTATTTGTAAAAAATGGCGACGACCAGCCGCAGGAACTGATGAGCTGGAGTCTCGTTCAGAAGCACTTCTTCGATCCGACGTTCGGCGGCGCGCTCATCACCGGCGCGCGCAACGTATTTCAAACGCTCAGCGACATTTCCCCGTTCGCCTTCGCCGACGCGCCGCGCAATTGGTCGCCGCTCATCAGCGATTTCAAGCTCACTCCCGGCGGCCCGCTCGATTTCGAGCAGATCCTCGAATACGACACGCAGCGCGGCGACGCCGGCAAGCTAATCACCATCGGCACTCTGGCAAAAATCAAACCTTACAAGGAATTTTTCGCAACGATCGCGGATTTCCGGCTCGATGCCGACCCGCTGATTCTGCAGCCCAAATCAAACCAGATCCGCACGCTGATCGGTTACGGAAGCGAAACGCGCAAAGGATTCAACATCACCACCGGCGTGAGCTATGACGTCACCAATCACGCCCTGCAAAACCAACTCGCACAGATCAGCTACAACGGGGGATGCTGCGGCCTCGCCATCGAATATCGCCGCCTCGAACTCGGCCAGGTCCGCACCGACAATCAGTTCCGCGTCGCCTTCATCATCGCCAACATCGGCACCTTCGGAAACCTCCGCCGCCAGGAGAAAATTTTTTGAAAACGCGTCAGCCTTATCGACGCGTTTTCACCCTGAGCGAAGCGAAGGGTAGCGCCATCTCCGTTTAGCCTTTTTTCATCCTGAGCGAAGCCGGGTGCCCCACCCTCGGTTTGTGAGGGTGGGTCTTCGATCGATCCGCCGCTATCCTGTAGCCGCGTTCGTCTCTCAGAACGCGGGGTCTAGATTCAACCTGGGCCGTAACGTCCAATACTCCACTACACCTGTTCGATGAGACGATCACCACCACTGACACGCGCCCGCTCACCCACCCTCTCCTCACTCTTCCTCATAATCCACGACCCAACAAAATACCCAATCGTCGCCGTCGTAATCCCTCCAAAAATATCCGCAATATAGTGATACCGCCCATAAATCGTCGAAAAACACATGCACAACACCAGCGGCAGCAGCACCCAGAACAACCACCTCCGATGCCGCCACGCCCCCCACAACGCCGCAAACGATCCCGCAACATGCTCCGACGGAAACGCCGCCCCGCGCACGCGCCCGTAGTGCTCGACAAAATTAATCAGCGCCGTAAACGGCCCGCCGCGCAACTCTCCGTGCCACGATCCGGCCATCGCAAACCACGGGCTCTCGATCGGAAAAGTCATCGCGATCATGTATCCGATGGAATACGCAACCATCGAGTACGTCATCACCGACCAGTACGCGCGCCAATCCTTCCGGTAGTACAAAATCCCGCCAAGAATCAGCAGGTACGTGAAATAAGTGAAGTACACGAACTGCACGGCGTCGTTGCGGAACGGCGTCGTGAATTGCTCGAGCCAGATCGACGGATGCACACCCGTCAGGCAGAAATCGAACGCGATTAGCTTCGCGTCCTGCCACGTTGGCACAACCAAATGAACGAGGTGCGCGAGTTCCTCAAAGCAAAACAAAAAGAAAAGGTGCGGATACCAGTGCCGCCAGAAATGCCAGAACTTCTGCGTGAACGTTATCGGATTCGCGTTGTCGGGAATCAGGATGTTGACGCCGCGACACAGCAAAAGAATCAGCGCGACCACGCAAGCCCGTGTCGCGAGTAAATGAATGGGATGCGCAAGATTTTCCGCAAACACCGCGATCAAAATGCTGCTGACAGCGAAATATCCGAGCGCCATCCACTCAAACGGACCGCAGGCGGCTCCAATCGCAAGCCACTCATTGCGAATCGCGCGCCCGATGCCGAGTGAACGCGGCAGTGAACGTGAAGGTTCCGCCGCGACGGCCGTTGCTGCCATCGCCGTGGGCCGTTGCCAAGTCGCCGTCGATTTGCGCCGGTTTTGATCACCTTCGTTGTAGTAAGCCTTCATTGCACGTTCTCCGATGGAATGCCGTGAAAAAATGTCGCGTCAAATTCCGTGGGCGCTTTGGTTTCAGCCGACTCGCCGATCGACCAATCGAAAATCGGCCAATGCCGCAACATCGCGATGCTTCTCAACTCACGCGACGGATTCACCGCGGCCGGTTTGCCTACCGCACCCAACATCCAGCGATCGTGCGCGCTGTCGCCATACGCATAACAGCGAGCAAGATCGAAATCGTTTTCGCGCGCGATGCGGCGCATCGCAATCATCTTTTCTTCCGCAAAAGTCGCCGCATCGACAATTTTTCCGGTGTACCGCCCGTCTATCCGCTCTGCACGCGTAGCGCAGACTCCGATTTTCGCGGTCACGCCGCGCATCGCAAGCCGCAGCGTCAGTGCAAGCGCAACCTGTTGCGCCAGCAAGTCGAGCGTGCCCGACACCAGAATCACCGAGTGTCCCTGCGAGGCATGCCACGCCACGCGCCGTATCGCGTCGGGAAAAAACGCAAACTGTCGAAAAGACAGCACGCGCACCGGAACATTTCGCAAATACGCCTTGTTGCCGTGAATCGAATGCGACACGCCTCGCGGCGCGAGCCGGATCGCATTCACAAGCCATTGCAAATAATTTCCGGCGGAAATCAAACCCTCCTGGCGAAGCTCCGCCACAAAGCGCTTCTCGAGCGAAGGCAGCGGCAGCAGCGTTCCGTCGATATCGAAAAACGCCGCGACGCGTGCCCCATTCGATTCGGCGCCGCGATACGCGTTGGAGCTGTCGATGTGTACGACGGAACTCATGCCGTCTTCCTCACCGAAACTTTCACGGCAGCAACCGGAGCAATGCCTCCCGCCCCGATACTTCTCGCCCGATGCTTTCAGCAACGAATTGCCAACCTTCCACCAGAACCGGAATCGCGCGCACGAAACAAAACACCGCTGTCGCCGAAGTCAGCGCCACCGCGCCGCTGCGAATCGCCGCGTGCGTGGCAGGCGTCAGTCCACCAATCAACGCCACGGGACCTCGTGTCAGCGCCAACTCCAATCCGAGATAGCAAAAGCAGAGACATTTCATCGCCGCATACAATCCGCGACTCCAGCGCGAACCAACCAGCGTGCGTCCCCACCACGTTTGCAGCATCGCGTTCGCGCCCCAGCCGGAATATCCCGCCTTCGTCGCGAGCCCGCGCAGAAAATCCGTCGCCGCTCCGCGCGAAAAAAAGAAAACCGGAATCCACAGCGAAACCATTCCGACCACTGCGAAATATGTGAAGTACAAATTCTCGATCATGCGATCGCCCAGAATATCGATCTGCGCGCCCACCGGAGTCGCCAGATTCCGCCGCCGCGCGATGTGCCCATCCAACGCGTCTAAGCCAATGCACGCCACCGTGAGCCCGACGGCGCTCAGGTTGAGCCACGGTCCCCGGCCAAACAAAAACACCGCCGCGAATCCGACCACCACACGGAGGCAAGTGACTCGATTAGGCGTCCAATGCATCGTCCGTCCTGGGCAGCCGGGTTTGCTGTCGACTGGGAAGAATGCACCATCCATGCCAATGAGGGCGCCGCTAAGTGGCTCGTAATAAATGGTTTATGAAAATGTCAAGCCGTCGTGAAATCGTCGCCCGCCATCCAAAAACGTCATCTGTCGGCGTTTGGCTGTCGTACTTGTCATGGAACCCCGTCGCCGATCGTTTAACATTTGCGGTTCGGAATAAGCCGTTCGCCGCGCCGGTCAATAGATTGTCTGCGCCGCCTCGCTGAGCCAAAGCGAGCGGCCGGATATGGGACAATACGGCGTGGAGTGTGCGCTTCAGCGCCGCCTTTACGGTCGATTGCCCCGCAACCAACGGCGCTTGTACACTTGCGGCCCCTTTGGCTCGGCTCCTTCTAGAGGCGTCGGTATGACGCAGCCGAAAATCGATTTCACGGCATTGTTGCAGTCACCAGGTTTTGCATTCGCTGAAGTGAGGATGAATCGGGAATGACGGATGTCTCTTTAGCTGGAGCTTTTCTCGCGGGACTTATTTCATTCTTGTCTCCGTGTGTGTTGCCGCTCGTGCCCGGATATATCTCGATGCTTTCCGGCATCGGCATGGAGCAATTGCGTAAGGGCCAGGCGCCGCGCTCCGGCTTATTTTCTTCGGCGCTCGCCTTCGTTTTCGGATTCTCCTCCGTCTTCATCACCTTCGGCGCATCCGCCAGCGCCGTCGGCGGATTCCTCGGCCAACACCGCACCACGCTCGCGCCGATTGCCGGCGCACTGATTCTTCTTTTCGGTCTGCATCTGCTCGGACTTCTCATCAAGCTCACAGTCCGAGTCGGAATCATTCTTGGAATCATCCTCGCCGTCCTGGGCGTGATCGCGCTCGTGCACGGCGGCCCGCTGTTTGCTGGACTCGGCGCGGTTCATTTCTTCTCGCTCTCGATCATCGGATTTTTCGGGCCGGCGATGACACGCTGGCTGAATCGCGATGTCCATTTGCGCAGCGGCGGCAAGCAGCCGGGCATCTGGAGCGGGTTTCTGCTTGGCTTTGCATTTGCGTTTGGATGGACGCCTTGCATCGGCCCGATCCTCACCGCAGTGCTGGCGCTCGCTGCGGCCAGCGATACGATCGCGCGAGGCGTGCTGCTGCTGGCGGTGTATTCCGCGGGTCTTGCCGTTCCCTTCTTGCTGACCGCGCTTGGCATCGGCCAGTTTATGAAGTTCTATCAAGGCTTCCGGAAATATCTTCACGCCGTCGAATTATTCAGCGGTGCGTTACTTCTGTTCGTCGGCGTCTTGGTTTTCTTCAACCGGCTGACGTGGCTGGTGACGAAGCTGAGTTTCCTGAATTCGTTCGTTTTGTGGCTCGAGCACGCGCTTACCGGAGCCAAGTAGCCGCATCCAAGTAGTAGTGGGCACGAGCTTTGGCGAAGGCCGCGTCCGAATATCCAATGCTGGAACCAGCTTTAGCGTTCTGCGAAAATGGTTTGCGAAGGATGAAATGACATGACACCAGTTGAAACAAAAGACGGTTCTCCTGAACTCGCTTCCCCGCCGGATGCAAACGCTTCCAATTCGCCCGGTGCGCCGCCAAGCTCAGGCGGATTCACGAAGACGGCGATTACTGTGATTGCGATTCTGGCGGTGATTGTTCTTGGCGCGCATTACGCCGACAAAGCGACGCGTTTGCCGAAAACGAATGCGGCATCGCTTACGAAGACCGAATCGAAAGACGAGTCGAAGCCCGAGCCGGAGCTCACGCTGAAGGATCTCGACGGCAAGGATGTGACGCTGGCGTCGCTGAAGGGCAAAGTCGTGCTCGTGAATTTTTGGGCGACGTGGTGCGAGCCGTGCAAGATTGAAATTCCGGAATTGATCGAGCTGCAGCAGGAATACGGACCGAAGGGATTTACAGTGCTGGGAATCGCGATGGACGATGAAGGACGCAGCGCGGTCGCGCCGTTTGTGCAGAAGGAAAAGTTTGATACCGACGCCGGAAAATCGACGATGAATTATCCAATCGTGATCGGCAACGACGCCGCGGGAGATAAATTCGGCGGCCTGCTTGGCTATCCGACCAGCGTGCTGCTGAGCCGCGACGGCAAGCAAGTGAAGCGCATCACCGGACTCATAACTCGCGACGACATCGTGAAGTCGATTCAGGCGCAGCTTTAACGAAGGGCTCAGCTTTAACGACGGCGCAACTCTGAAGTCGCAACGTGCAGACGCGACGAGCACAAGTTGGGAGTAGTCTCAGCGCTTGTTGCAACGGTGCGGCGCGGAGCGGGATTCGATAAAGCGGCGAAAGCAAGCTGCGAAGTGGAAACTCTGATATTCTCCGGGCATGATCGACGAAAAAGATTTCACGAAAAAAGCGGACGCCGCGTTTGAAGATTTGAAGAAGCGGATGTTGACGCTTGGCGATGCGCACGGCTTCGACGTCGAAGGCGAGAGCGGAAAACTCGAGGTAATTTTTGAGGAGCCGGAAGAAGCGAAGTTCGTGATTTCGCCGAACGCACCAGTGCGCGAGATATGGATTTCGGCGCTCTCGACGAGTTTTAAACTTGGCTGGTCGGAAGCGCGGAATTCGTTTGTGCTGGAAAAGACAGGCGAGGATTTGCGGGGAGTGATGAGCCGCGTGATTTCGCAGCAATTGGGCGAGCAGGTGACAGTTTGAATTTTCTCTGGGCCACTTCGGGAAACAGCCGCGCGAACCTTGTCGTTGCGAAGACGAGCGTTGCGAAGGCCGGCGTTCGATTCGTCGCGCTGGCAGCAGCACTGGCTGGGGTTTCCGCGATTGCGACCGTGAGGACGCCGCGCGTGGCGGCGCAGGTTCCGTCGGGCAAAGACGTGGTCGCTCCGACGGCGTTTGCTTCGTACGATCCCGTGGCGCCCGGAAAAACATTTCAGATTGCGGTCGTGGTAAAAATCCGCGAAGGGTTTCACATCAACGCTCGAAAAAAATCGGCGGACTACCTGATCGCGACTGATCTGAAAACAGATGGTGCTGGAGATTTCAAGACTGGCGACGTGACATATCCTGAAGGCCAGCTCCGCACGTTTTCATTTTCCAAGACTCCGCTTAACGTGTATGAGCACACCGTCGTACTCAAAATGACCGTCGTTGCCCTGCCCGGTGCCTCGACCGGCGCCCAACACATCCCGCTGAAGCTGCGCTATCAGGCTTGCAGCAACGAAGTTTGCCTGCCTCCAGTAACCCTGCCTGTCGAGGCCACCGTGAACGTCGCCGCTAGTGCTGGCGCAGCACATCCCGCTCATCCGGAGTTGTTCCAAACTCCTCGCTAGTGCATCAAAGCTACAACCTTCAAGACGGACTTCGCCCAAGGTACAGATGCTCAAGATACAAGGGGCTCGACGTTCAAGGGGAATAACAGGTCCAGGAGTACATCGTGTCTGACGCTGAATCACGGCCGCGACGACGGAAGTGGCCTTACGTTGTCGGCATTCTTGCCGGCTTGCTGGCCGGCTTAGCTATTTTCGTTTCTGTGAAATTGCGCAATATCGACGACCGGGTGCGTGAGTGGGTCGTCGAACAGTTGCAGGTGAAATTTCAAAGCGACGTCGAACTGGGCGAAGTGCACGTTCGTCTTTTGCCCGACGTAGGCGTGGCCGGCGAGGAATTGTCGATTCGCCTTCACAACCGCAAAGATTTGCCGCCGATGTTTCACGTGGCGAAATTCACTTTCAACCTTGGATGGACCGGAATCCTGAATGCGCCGCACCATATTTCGGGAATTTACGTCGAAAACATGACGATCACGATTCCGCCCAAGGGCGAGAAAAAAGACAAACCGCCGGCGCCGAAAAAGCGATTCCCGGATGTCACGATCGACGAAATCGTGATCAACAACACCGATCTGGTGATCGTGCCGAAGAAGGCGGGCAAGGTTCCGCTGGATTTCGATATTCACGACCTGGTGCTGAAATCCGTCGGCCCGGACAAGCCTTTTGATTTTCACGGCGAGCTCACCAATGCGAAGCCGCAGGGCGAAATCGCGACGCGCGGAACATTTGGACCGTGGAACGCGGACGAGCCGGGCGATACAGCGCTGACGGGGACTTATAAATTTACCGATGCGGACCTTGGTCCATTTCCTGGCATCGCAGGGACGCTTTCTTCTACCGGCGATTTTAAAGGCCAACTCAACGAGATTCAGGTTGCGGGGAAAACGGACACGCCGAATTTTTCGCTCGATCCGGTGGGACATGCGGTGCCGCTGCATACGGATTTTTCGGCGACGGTGGATGGCACGGACGGCGACACGTATCTGCATCCTGTGAAAGCGACGCTGGGAAAATCGGTGATCGTGTGCGAAGGCAGCGTGGTGCACGTTCCGGATCAGGGACATTTGATTCAGCTGAATGTGGACGCGCCGGATGCGCACATCGAAGATATCCTGGCCCTGGCGATCAACTCGGACAAACCGTTCATGATGGGTCCGGCGAAGATCAAGGCGAAGCTGACGATCCCGCCGGGAAAATTCAAAGTGCTGCAAAAAATGGTTTTAGACGGCAAGGTCAATATTGCGAATGCGAACTGGTCCGATCCGAAGGTGCGCGACAAGCTGGAGTCGCTGAGCCGTCACGCGGAAGGCAAACCCGGCGATGAGGACGCGGGAAGCTCGGTCGCGAATTTAAATGGCGATTTTAAGTTGGAAAAGGCGGTCATTCATTTTCGCAGCCTGACGTTCAGCGTGCCGGGGGCGAATCTTGATCTCACCGGAGATTACGACATTGGTGAGAGCAATCTCGATTTCGCCGGGCATCTGCGGTTGCAGGCGAAGCTGTCGCAGACGGTGACCGGGAAGAAGTCGTTTTTTTTGAAGGCGGTCGATCCTTTCTTCAGCAAGGACGGAGCCGGGACGCTGCTGCCGATCACGATTACCGGGAAGCGGGATGCGCCGACGCTGGGAGTGTCGGCGTTTCACAAGACGTTTAAGAGGTCGCTGGGCGGCGATGATAACAAGGACGATAAGTCGGGCGGCGACGATAAGGGCAAGGGCGGCAAGGACGCTAAGGACGCGGGGGCGAAGCCGTCGAAGCAGTGAGGGGTTGGGCGTTGGGTCGTTCCCGTTTTGGGAAGCTTTGGGTATACCCCCCGGGTGTTTTCGTGAGAGTGCGTAAATAACTTCATTTCAGTGAGTTACGGGAAAAAGAGGCTCGCTCTTCGGAAAGAGTGGGCAATGTGTTTGTTTTGATGGAGTTGCGGGGGCTGGTGTTTCGCTTTGGTTTCGGTTTCTGAAGGAATTGCGAGGCGTAGTTTGTTACTTGGGTATGGTATCAGAGTTATAATGTTTCGTCAAGAGCGTCCTTCCTAAAAAAATTTAGCCGCGAATTGATCGAGCCTCGTTCGTTGTGGTTTGGGGTGGGCTTTGGCTAAACACCCACCCTCATAAACCGAGGGTGGGGCACCCATGGTGCGCTCTGTTCGAACGGGCACGCACAAGTTGCTGTGCCTTAGTTGAATCTAAACCCCGCGATCTGGGGAGCGATCGCGGCTACAGGGTGGTCGTTGTTGCGGCCTGGGTACGACCGCACATATCGAGCACAGGGCCTGAATTTTCCGTTCTTGACATGGTTGGCTGGCGGGATTAGTTTCCTAAATAGATTAGGATACTTTCTAGAGCTACTTAGGATAATCGCATGAATGAGCGGGCGCAGATTTTGCCGGGGACTTTGGATTTGCTGATTCTGAAGGCGGTGTCGCTGGGGCCGCTGTATGGGTATGGGATTTTATTGCGCATTACGCAGATTTCGCAGGGAGGGCTGTTGATCGAGCAGGGGGCGCTGTATCCCGCGCTGTTCCGACTGGTACACCAAGGGTTGCTGAAGGGGCGTTGGGGGAAATCGGAGAATAACCGGCGGACGAAATTTTATGAGTTGAGCTCGGCGGGGCGAAAGCGATTGCGGCAGGAAGAGGAAGGGTGGAACCGACTGGTGGCGGCAATCGGTTCCGCTCTGAAAGCGCAACGGGAGGAAACATGAAAATCCTGGCTCAACTTCGATCGTTTGTTTCCGCGCTGACCGATCGCGCGCGACTCCGAGATGAAATTGACGAAGAGTTGCGGGCACATATCGAAGACCGCGCGAGCGATCTGGAACGCTCTGGGCTGTCGCGTGTGGAAGCTGAACGCGCAGCGCGGCTGGAGTTTGGCGGCTATGAGAAATTCAAGCAAGAGTGCCGGGAAGCGCGCGGCACAAGAATTGTCGATTCCCTTCTGCAGGACGTTCGCTACACCTTTCGCATGCAGCGCAAATATCCGGGCTTCAGCGCGGTTGCCATTCTCACTCTGGCTCTCGGCATTGGAGTTACGACTGCGATCTTGAGCATTGTCGATCCGGTTTTGTTCCGGCCGCTGCCGTACGCGAACGCGGATCGACTCGTGTCTGTTGGAATCAAACATGCGGCGGAGCCGTTCGAATTCATGATGGGAAGCTTCTACTACACCTGGTCGGATCACCAAACTGCGTTTACAGAGATGACGGCACAGAGCGCGGGGCCGCGGCCTTGCGATCTGACGGAACGCGACGCAGTGCGGCTGAATTGCAGCTACGTGCACCAGAACTTCCTTCCCACGCTTGGCGTCACGCCTGTCGTGGGAAGCAACTTCACGACTGACGACATGCTGCCGAATGCCCCACTGTCAGCACTGTTGACGTATTCGCTGTGGAAGAGCCGCTACAACGAGCAACCTTCGATCGTTAACCAAGTCATCGAAGTCGACGGCGGGAAGGCGCGAGTGGTCGGGGTGCTCCCGCGAGATTTTGAAATGCCATCGGGGCAGCCAGCGGATTTATTGCTCCCGCGGCAGATCGACGTGGCAGCCGTGCGCACCGGCTCGGCACAGGAAAACATGCGCGTTTTTGCAAGGCTGAAGGATGGAGTGACAGCGGCTCAAGCGCGCGCCGCACTGGAGCCAGCGTTTGACGAGAGCCTGAAGTTTGCGCCTGCCGAAATGCGCAGCGAAATGCATTTGATCGTGCGCTCGGTGAGAGATCGACAAATGCACGACGTCATTCCGGTTGCATGGATCATGTTCGGCGCCGTGTTGGTTGTCTTGTTGGTGTGTTGCGCCAACGCCGGAAGCTTATTTTTGGCGCGCACGGCGGTGCGCGAACGAGAGTTCGCGATTCGAACTGCAATGGGCGCGAGCAAGAGAAGGATTTTGTGCCAGACGTTGACCGAGGGACTGCTGATATCCGCGGCGAGCGCAGTCGCTGGATGGATAGTGGCCGAAGAGCTGCCGAGAGCGTTTGCCGCACTGGCGCCCGACGGGATGGCGTTTCTTCGAAAAGCTACGCTCGATTGGCGAGTTCTTTTGGCGACGATCGTCATGTCTTTCGCCTGCGGTGTCGTTTGCGGTTTGTTGCCGCTGCTTGAGTTGCGTGGCGTCGGGCTCGCGGCTCGAACGTCGCAAACGAGCATTCGTCCGAGGCTGCGGCGGATGCTCGTGGTGACGCAGATTGCATCGAGCGTTCTTCTGTCATCCGCAGCGGTACTTCTTTTGAGAAGCCTGGAGAAGATGGAAGCACAAGATTTTGGTGTGAACTCAGCGCAGGTGATCACGGCGCCGTTATCGGTGTCGATGCGCGGTTACGATACTTCTCAAAAGCGGATGGAGTTCTTCCGACGTGCGGTAGCCGACTTGAGCGGCGTTCCGGGTTTCGTGTCAGTCGCGCTGGCGGATTCGCTGCCGCCGAATGGCTCGCGCCACTGGTATTCGTCGATGGCGATCGCGGGAAGGCCACCGATTGTTTCTCAACAAGTTGTCGGTGCGCGCGCCGTTACGGCTGAATATTTCAACACGCTTCGTATTCGCATCGTTCGCGGGCGGGGATTTTCGGAAGCGGATGCTTCGTCGACGGAGCACCTGATGGTGATTAACCAATCGCTGGCTGCGTTGATGTTTCCTAACGTCGATCCGGTGGGCCAGCAAATTCAGCCGGATAAAGACGAGGCGTTTTACCGGGTGATCGGCGTTGCGGCCGACACGCGGAATGATGGAATCACTGCGCAAGGTTTACCGGAGTACGACACGCTGCTTGGAAGCGCAACGGATGAGTGGGAGAACAGGAATTTTTATAGCGGGACGCTGATTATTCGAAGCGCGTTACCGGTGGCAGCGGCTGCACCTTGGATTCGGCGACAGATTGCGGGAATCGATCGATTGATTCCGGTGGAAGTGCAGACGATGGACGCGCAGGTTCGCAGGCTGACGGCGCGGCCGCGTTTTGAGACGGCGGTGATTGGGTTTTTTGCATTGGCGGGGTTAGTGATGGCGGTGATTGGGTTGTATGGGGTGACTGCGTACACGGCGAGCAGACGCACGCATGAGATTGGGGTGCGGATTGCGTTGGGGGCTAGTCGGGGGGATGTGCTGCGGCTGATTATGATGGAGGGGGTGTGGCTTGTGTTTTTTGGAGGAGTGATTGGGCTGGCGTGCGCGTTGTCGGGGGCGCACTTGTTGAGGAGTTTTCTGTTTTTGGTTGGGCCGTATGATGCGGTGAGTTTTGTTGGTGTGGCGGTGGTGTTGGGAGTGGTGGGGCTTGCGGCGATTCTTTTGCCGGCGGTAAGGGCGATGAGGGTGGATCCGGTTTGTGCGATTCGGTATGAGTGAGGGGATGCATTTGTGGTTGTCGATGGGTTATGAGCGCGGAGTCATCTAAATCCCGCGATCTGGGAAGCGATCGCGGGTACAGGGTGGTGCTGTGTTGTTGGTGATGCGGCGGGTGCGCGTTTAGGGCGGGCCTCGCCGGGCGGAGTAAACCCCGCCCCTACAACTGCCGGAACAAGACGCGGCGATTGTGCGGACATGGGGCGCAGCGTGCTGCGCCCCTACACATTTTATGGCGATGAGATTAGGGGAAGGCGGCGCGGAGGCGGCGGACTACTCGCTCTTGGCCCAGGGCGACCATGGTGTCGAAGAGTGGGGGGGCGACGGATTGGCCGACGATGGCGACGCGGGTGGCGTTGATAAGGAGGCCGGCTTTTACGCCGCCGGACTCGGCTACGGCGCGGCTCGCGTGATCGCAGGCGTCGTGGTTCCACTCGGTTAGGGCGGCCAAGGCATCGGCTAGCGCGCGCATTAGCTCGGGAACTTTGGGGTCTTTCCAGAATTTTGTTTTGCCGGCTTCTTCGATTTCGAAATCGTCGCTGAAGAAGGCGCGCGACCAACTGGAGAAATCGGGCAGGAAGCGGACGCGCGGACGGAGCAGGTCGACCGTTTTCGAGAACCACTCGTGGCCTGGGCCTGAGGACCACTCTTCTTTCCACAAGCCGCTGCGCTTTAGTTCGGCTTCGACCTGCGGAAGCAAATCCTCGATCGGCAATTTCTGAAGATATTGGGTGTTGAACCACTCGAGTTTGGGGCGGTCGAAGACGCCGTTGGTGCGGCTGACGCTGGAAAGGCTGAATCTTTCGATCAGGTCTTTCGTGCGGAGGAATTCTTCGTCGCCGCCGGGAGCCCATCCGAGGAGCGCGAGGAAATTTCTAAATGCTTCGGGGAGGAAGCCTTCGGTGCGGTACATGTTGACGTCGGTGGCGCCGTGGCGCTTCGAGAGGCGTGACTTGTCGGCACCGAGAATCAGCGGCAGGTGCGCGAAGATCGGCGGCTCGGACTTCATGGCGCGATAGAGCAGGACTTGTTTGGGCGTGTTGGAGAGGTGGTCGGCGCCGCGGATGACGTGGGTGATGCGCATGTCGATGTCGTCGACGACGACGCTCATCTGGTAGGTGGGCATGCCCCACTCTGCGCCGTCTTTGCCGGAGCGGAGGAGGACGAAGTCTTCGATTTCCTCGTTGTCGAACTCGCGGTCGCCGAAAACGGCGTCGGAGAAGACGGTTTTGCCGGCGGGGACGCGGAAGCGAATGGCGGGCTTTACGTCGGGATTGGAGGGTTTGCCGTCGCGGCAGGAGCAGCGCACAATGCGGCGAACTTTTTCGGTGGCGGAGGCGCCGTCGGCGGCGTGATCTCCGCCAGCGTATTTTTCAGCGGCGCAATAGCAGAGGAAGGCGCTGCCCTTGGCGAGGCATTTTTGTGCGGCGTCGACGTAGAGCGAGAGGCGCTGGGACTGATAGAACGGGCCTTCGTCCCAGTCGAGGCCAAGCCATTGAAGGCCGTCGATGATGCCCTGGACGAGCTCGGGCTTGTTGCGCTCGGCGTCGGTGTCTTCGACGCGGAGGATCATGGTGCCGTGCTGCTGGCGGGCGTAGAGCCAGTTGAAGAGAGCGGTGCGCGCGCCGCCGACGTGGAGATAGCCGGTGGGGGATGGGGCGAAGCGGACGCGGATGGTGCCAGGTGCGGGATTGGTGGAATCGGTCATGAGTTTTGGGTGAGGCTGAATTTAGTAGTTTAGCGGATGGGTGGTGGGTGGCGCAATTTTTGGACGAGGTGCCCGGAGTGGGCGGCGTGTGGCGAAAGGAATCGAAAGGATTCAATGCAATAGGGTAGCGGGGTGGAGTTTGGGGCGGGATTAGGAGTACCGAGCCGCGATGCTGTCTTTTTGGCTACCAGTACGTAGGTACTTTGCGGCAAGGAAAAATCGTGAGGGATAATTACACGCAAGTACTTTGTTTTGTGTGCCGAAGTCTGCTCGTCCTCGGGTGGTAACGCACAGAAAAACCGAGAGGAGAACAGCGGCCCACGAATTACGTGTGTGCGAGCTTCGAGACGGCGATGTGGATTGTGGTGAATCGGAGCTGGGCGAGCACGGACGGAGAAGTGGCGAAACTTGATTCACGATAGCTATATCGCGCTTACGTTGTTGGCTGCGGCGTCGGTCGCGGCGGGATTCTTCGCGTATGTGTATACGTTGAAGAGGCAGATGTACCTGCTGTTGTGGACGGCGGGCTGGATATTTTTTGCGCTGCATTATTTGGGGCCGGCACTGGCACCGTGGGTGGCGGGAAGCACGATTCAAACTGCGCTGGACCGCTGGCTGTATGCGCTGGCGGGGCTGAGCTTTTTGCTCGGCGCGCAATTCTATTCCCAACGAAAAGCGTGGAAAACGGCGGCGGGCGTCGCGGCGGTGGCGCTGGGCGTGTGGGCGGCGGCGAACGCGATCGGGTGGTTCACGATTGTGCCGGTGGTGATTCCTTCGATCTGTTTGTATCTGGCGGTCGGGACGATTTTCTGGATCGAGAGCCGAAGACAGGAAACGCTGGCGGACCGGCTGCTGGCGATTTCGTTTTTCGCGTGGGCAGGGTTGCGACTGACGATTTTTCTGGCGGTAAGCGGTGGCGCTGGCGCGGATGCATCTGGATTGCGCGCGCTGGGGGCGGTGCCGTCGGCATTCGTGGCGATGCTGATGGTGATGGCGACGTATGAAGAAGAGAAGCGGCGAATCGAACGGAACATGCTGGCGCTGTCGAATTTGAATCTGGCGACATCGAGTTTTGTGGGCGGAGAAATTCAGCGGATGTTGTCGCAGGCGCTGGATCGCGTGCTGGGCGTGGTGCGATTGCCGGCAGGAGCGCTGTTTTTGCATCACGGCGATCCGCAGGGGCCGACGTCGGTGGTGGCGGCGGGGCTGAACGATGATTTTTGCCGCGTGGCGCAAGAAGAAGGGCTCGACGATTATTTGGTTGGGCTCGTGTCGCGCATGGGCGGGCTGCTGGGATTTCGAGATTTGCGGGATGCGTCGCTGGTGGCGCTGGAGAAGGACGAATCGATTCGTCGATTCCGGCAATTGGGGCTGGCGCAGGGATTGCGCAGCGTGGTCGTGATCAGTTTGCAGGCGAAGGAGCAGGCGTTTGGCGTGCTGTTGCTGGGGACGCCGGACAACCGGAGATTTACACCGGCGGAGCTGCGGTTGCTGCTGGCGCTGGGGCATCAGATCGGGATGGCGGTCGAGAACAGTTATTTGGTGCAGCAGACGTCGCGGCGGTCGGAAGAATTGCACGTGCTGAATGAGATCGGGCGCGCGCTGAGCTCGACGCTGAACAAAGAAGACCTGCTGAACAAGATTTGGGAAGAGCTGCGACGGCTGTTTGCGGTGGAGAATTTTTATATCGTCGAGCTTGATCCGCTGAACGATGAGATCGTGTTCGATCTGGAAATGATCGATGGGATGCGGATGCCGAAGCGGACGAGGCCGGCGGGGAATCACCTGAATGAGTATGTGATTCGAACGCGGCAACCGGTTTTGATTCGCGAGAATTTCCTGGAAGAGGCGAAGAAGTTTGGAGTCGTGCCGATTCGCACGACGGGCTGTATCTGCGTGGTGCCGCTAGTGGCGTATGACCACGCGATCGGTGCGATGGGAGTGTTTTCGGATCACGATCACGCGTTTGACGAAGGGCATCTGGAGCTGATGCGTGTGCTGGCCAGCGAGGCAAGCATCGCGATCGAGAACGCGCGGTTGTTTCACGAAGAGCGGACGAAGGCGCGGCATCTGTCGCTGCTGAACACGGTTTCGCGGAATGCGATTGCGACGCTGAATCCGGACGAAATGCTGGCGAAAATTACGGAACAACTGGAAGAGGGATTGACGCACGATCACGTGGGAATCGGCGTGCTGGATTATTCGACGCGCGAGCTGGTGATTTTGGCGGAAGGCGGCGCGCGGCGCGGCATGGTGGGGCATCGCGTGGGACTCGGCACGGGGTTGGTCGGGCAAGTGGCGCGCACGGGGCACATGGCGGCGTTCACGACAGCTTCGAACACGAACGATCCGGGATTGCGGCCGCTGCTAGAGGATTCGACGGCGGCGATTGCGTTGCCGATTTTCTATGCGGAGCAACTGCATGGAGTTTTGTATGTGGAGTCGTCGAAGCTGACGGATTTTTCGGAAGAAGAGGTTTTGCTGCTGAGGACTCTGGCGGACTTGATCGCGGGCGCGTATCACAACGCGCTGTCGTTCCAGAAGGCGCAGGAGCAGGCGATTACGGACGGATTGACGGGCGTGAAGACGCACCGGTTCTTCATGGAGTCGCTGTCGGCGGAATGGAAGCGGTCGACGCGCGCGGGGCGGGCGTTTGCGCTGGTGCTGATGGACCTGGACCGATTCAAATTTGTGAACGATTTTTACGGGCACCTGGAAGGCGACCTGGTGCTGCAGCGCGTCGGACATATTTTGGAAGCGAATTGCCGAAGGTCGGATGTGGTGGCACGTTATGGCGGCGATGAATTTGTGATGCTGATGCCGGAAACGAACATGGAGCATGCGCGGCAACTGGCGACGAAGCTGCGCGGCTGGGTTTCGGCCGATCCACTGTTGCGCGATAAAAATATCAGCGCGAGCTTTGGCATCGCCTGCTATCCGTTGCACGGGTCGACGCCGCAAGAATTGATCCAGGTGGCGGACGCTTCGATGTATTTGTCGAAGCATCAGGGCGGAAATGCGGTTTCGACGGCAGATAATTTCGATCCGAACGAGGCGAAGAAGTGGAAGCGCGACGTTCTGGAAGCGTATCTGGGCGTGACGCTGAAGCGCTTGTTCTCGACGGGGCCGGAAGCGTTTGAGGAGATTTATTCGCGGCTGAAGCAATTCACGGAGTCGCTGGCGACAACGGAAGTTACGCCGGGGCCGGAAGCAACGCCGCAAGCGAAGGCGTTGCCGCAGGCGGTGCTGGATACGGTCACTTCGCTGGCGTTTGCGATCGACGCGAAGGATCACTACACGCAAGGGCATTCGCAGAAAGTTTCGGCTTACGCGGCGCTGATCGGCGAAGGGATGGGGATGAACGAGGCCGAGGTGGAAGAGATTCGGCTCGGCGGCGTGCTGCATGACATCGGGAAAGTGGCGATTCCGGAAAATATTTTGAACAAGAATGGGCCGCTGAATCCGGATGAGTGGGACACGATGAAGTCGCACGTGATTTTTGGCGCGAAGATTCTAGATCCGCTGGCGCCGCTGGCGCGGGTTCGCGAGATGGTGCTGCACCATCACGAGTTTTTCGATGGATCGGGGTATCCGGATTCGCTGGCGGGCGAGCAGATTCCGCTGGGAGCGCGAATTATCGCGGTGGCGGACGCGTTCGATACGATTACGAGCGACCGGACTTATAAGAAGGCGCGCGCGGCCGAAGATGCGTTGAACGAACTCGAGCGATGCGCAAATGCGCAGTTTGATGGGCGGATTGTGGAGCTGTTTGTCAGGACGATGCGGCAGCTGCCGAATCCGGTGATTGAAGTGGCTTCGCTAGCGCGGAATTCGTAGGTCGTTGGCCGGCTGATATCGCGGCTATCTTTCCTGTTTTCCAGACGTCAAAATTTAGCAAACGTGGTTTTGTGCCTGGATGGTCTTGTGGTTTTGCCCTTCGTATTGCGCGGAATTCCGGTGGGAGAGTCGATATGAAACGGATGAGGCGGATGTGTTTGCTGGTGGTGCTTGTGTTTATAGCGATTTCGCCACTGTTTGCGTGACGGCGGAGAAGTGAAGGAAAGGCACCACCGTGGCTCCGCGACCGATTGAGGCAAGATGCGGCGGCCGGGCGGAGCAAGCCCCGCCGCTACAAACAGAATCGGGTGAGCGCAGAGGTCAGCTGGCTATGGCTAGAGGGCGCTGGCGGCTGATGTTGCGCGCGCTGTAGCGATCGACCTTGCGCAGGACTTCGCGAAGGCGTTTGCGGGCTTTGTGCACCTGGGATTTTGAGTTGCCGACGCTGCAATCGAGGATGGCGGCGATTTCGTTGTGCTCGTAGCCGTGCAAGTCGTGGAGCAGGAACATCCGCTTATAACCTTCGGGAAGGCTTTCGATTGCGGTTTGAAGATTGACGCGATCGAACATGCCTGCGAGGCGGAGGTCGGCTTCGCCGATCTCGAGTTTTTGTCCTGAATCGTCGTCATTCACCCTGCAAATTTCATCGAGGGACGTGAGGTGAGCTTTCTTTTTACGGAAGCTCATCAGGACGACGTTTGCGGTGAGGCGGTGAAGCCAGGAGGAGAAAGCCGACTCGCCGCGGAAAGTGTGAATCTTGCGGAAGAGCTGGAGGAAGGCCTCTTGCGCGAGATCTTCGGCTTCGAAGGGGTCGCTGACCATGCGGAGGCAGAGACCGTAAACGCGACGCGAATGCTGGCGGTAGAGATCTTCGAAGGCGGCGGCGTCACCACGTTGGGCGCGGCGGATGGTTGCGTCGAGTTGGGCGCTGACTGGCTTCAGCGGGCGCATTGGCGAGTTGGAGAGCTTTTTCATCGAGTTGCCTTGGGCGCGGGGGCGAAAGTTGGATTTAATAACGCTATCGTGTCGCTGCGAAGGTGAGGGCTTGTCATTGGAGCGTCATAACGGTGTCATCTTTGTCGCGGAGAGGTCGCGCGGAATTGGAAGTTGTTGATTGTGGGGTGGTTGTGGTCGGAAGGAGTTCGCAGGGGGAGGTTGAAGTCGACGTGTGGGTTTGGCGGCGCTGATTTCGTCGTAAAGGCGGCGCCGAGGCGCCGCACTCCATATTGATTGTGGATTCGATCATTCGGAGTTGGACGGATGAGACTGATAAACGATACTTGACTGAGTCAAGTAAGTTGATGACAATGGCATCGATTTAGGTTGGGCTTTTTGGGAGAGGCGACGATGCCAGGACATACGGCTAAGGCTCACGGCGAGGAACAACTGGGCGGAGCGGACTCGTGTGTCGAGGGGGTGCGGAGGTTCAGCCGGTTCTACACCCGGAGGATTGGGTTGCTGCAGGAAGAGTTTCTGGGGACGGATTTTTCGCTGACTGAGGGGCGGGTGCTGTACGAGTTGGAGCACAAACAGGAGTCGACTGCGGCGGCGGTGGGCGCGGCGCTGGCGATTGACGCCGGGTATTTGAGCCGGATCCTGAGCTCGTTCGAGAAGAAGAAGTTGATCTCGAAAACGCCGTCGCCGACGGACCGGAGGCAGAGCATCGTGGCGCTGACGGCGCTTGGGCGGAAAGCGTTTGCGCCGTTGGAAGCGAGATCGGACGAGCAAGTGGGGAAAATGATTTCGACGTTGGCGGCGTCGAAGAAGCGGCAGCTGGTCGAGGCGATGCAGACTGTCGAGAATCTGCTTGGCGGCGGTGGCGTGGAGCCGGAGCGAACGAAGGCGACTGGATATGTGCTGAGGCCGCCGCAGGTGGGCGACCTGGGATGGGTGGTGCATCGACAGGGAGCCTTGTACTGGCAGGAGTGGGGCTACGACGAACGATTCGAGGCGCTGGTAGCAGAGATTGTGGCGAAGTTTGTTCAGAACATGGATGCGAAACGCGAGCGGTGCTGGATCGCGGAGCGGGATGAGGAAATCGTTGGTTCGGTATTCCTGGTGAAGGACTCGGAGAAAACGGCGAAGCTGCGGCTGTTGTATGTCGAGCCGTTCGCGCGGGGATTGGGAATCGGTGCGCGGCTGGTGGCGGAGTGCGTGCGATTTGGGCGGCAGGCGGGGTACGAGAAAATTGTTTTGTGGACGCAGAGCGAGCTGGATGCGGCGCGGCATGTTTATGAGAAGGCGGGATTTCGAGTTGTTGAGAAGAAGGAGCATCACAGTTTTGGGAAGGATTTGACGGCGGAGGTTTGGGAGCTGGAGCTGTAAGTTGGGCGAGAAATTCCCGCCGGAATTACGACGACATTTTTGGTCTGGGTGTTTGGGGCGCAGCAGTGCTGCGCCCGTACACGCTCTTGCGCTGTCGCTGCGTCAGTGGCAAGCGTGAGTTCCCTGCTATTCTGTTTTTTGAGAGTTGATTGCGGAGATTGGCGATGCAGACAGCGCATGTGAAGTGGATTGGCGATGAGAGGTTTGTGGCGACGGGGCCGTCGGGGCATGCGGTGACGATCGATTCGGACCGGAAGTCGAACACGGCGATGGGGCCGATGGAGATGTTGTTGATGGCGCTGGGGGCGTGCACGGCCACGGATATCGTGATTATTTTGAAAAAGAAGAGGCAGAAGCTGGAGTCGCTGAATGTGATTTGCTCGGGCGAACGAGCTGCGGATCCTCCGCAGGTGTGGACGAAATTTGAGCTGGTGTATCAGTTGCGCGGAGAGTTGGATGATGCGGCTGTGAAGCAAGCGATCGAGTTGAGCGAGGGGAAGTATTGTTCAGTGTCGGCGATGCTGAAGAAGACGGCGACGGTGAAGTGGCGATACGAAATTCTTTCGTCAGGCGAGTAAAAATCTCCAAATTTTTACTGAGATAGATCAGCCGCAGCGATAGTGACACTTGTTGTCACGTGTCGGCGGGTCGAATAGAATTCAAGGGTTCTGCACGGCACGAAAAACCAAGGAGCGCCATGCCCCATCGGATCGCGGCCAAAATCACCGGCGTCGCGGGTTATTTGCCGCCGAAAGTGCTGACCAACGCTGACCTAGAAAAAATGATCGATACGAGCGACGAGTGGATCCGCACGCGCACGGGGATTCGCGAGCGGCATATCGTCGAACCGGGCAAGGCAACGTCGGACATGGCGACGGAAGCGGCGAAGCTGCTGCTGAAGCAGACGAATACGGATCCGGCGGAAATCGATCTGATCGTGCTGGCGAGCGTGACGCCAGACATGTTTTTTCCGGCGACGGCGTGCCTGGTGCAAGATCGTATCGGGGCAAAAAATGCGTGGGGATTCGATTTGTCGGCGGCGTGCTCGGGATTTGCGTATGCGCTGACGGTGGGAGCGCAGTTTGTTGCCGCTGGAACGCACAAGAAAGCGCTGGTGATCGGCAGCGATTCGATGAGCCGGATTCTGGATTATAAGGATCGCGCGACGTGCGTGTTGTTTGGAGACGGCGCGGGAGCGGTTTTGCTCGAAGCGGCGAAAGATGGCGAAGGGATCCTGGATTTTCAGCACGATATCGATGGATCGGGCGGCGCGTATTTGTACATGCCCGGCGGTGGATCGCTGAATCCGTCGACGCATGAAACTGTCGATAAGAATATGCACGTGGTGCATCAAGACGGATCGCAGGTCTTTAAGTATGCCGTGCGGCGGATGGCGGAGATGGCGAGCAATCTGTTGGAGCGAAACGGGTTCAAGGGCGACGATCTGGCGCTGGTGGTGCCGCATCAGGCGAATCTGCGGATTATTCGCGCTATGCAAGAAAGATTGGGCGTGGATGATTCGAAAGTAATGGTGAATATCGATCGTTATGGGAATACGACCGCTGGAACGATTCCATTGGGATTATGGGATGCGATTGCACAAGGTAAATTGAAGAAGGGCGATTTGGTGTTGTTGGCGGCGGTGGGGGCGGGGTATACGACGGGCGGATTGCTGATGCGTTGGGCGATGTAGGGTGGTGACTGGTTTGAGGCGGATGGAATCTTGCCGCTGGTGAGACGGACTTAAATTTTAATTGTGTAGTGCTTGGGGCGCAGCATGCTGCGCCCCTACATTTTGTGGCGAGAATTTTTGGCCGCCAAGAATTATTCGTAGCGAAGGGCGACTACCGGGTCGACGCGGGTGGCGCGGATGGCGGGTATCGCGCAGGCGGCGATCGCTACGGCGAGAAGAACGATGGAGACGGACAGGAAGGTGCGCCAGTCGTTGGGGTTGATTCCGTAGAGCAGCGAACTCATCAGGCGCGTGAGGAAAAGGCCGCTCACCACGCCGGTAAAAATGCCCAGAGCTGACGTTGTGAGTGCTTCTCTCAGAATCAAGCGGAGAACGTCTTGACGTTGTGCTCCCATTGCCACGCGGACGCCGATTTCGCGGGTGCGCTGCAGCACCGAGTAGGAAATCACCCCATACAAACCGATCACGGCGAGAACCAGCGCCAGTACCGCAAAGCTGCCGATGAGGAGCGACGGATAGCTGCGGAGAAACACTGACGGCGCTTGCTGCGCGACCTGTTCGAACGTGCGCGGCTGGATCAGCGGAAGTCGTGGATCAAAATTGCGCAGGACTTCGCGCGCGGCACCAACAGTGGCCAGTGGATCGCCGTTCGTGCGAATGATGTAGCTGAGATAGGTGTCGCCGCTACGCTCGTTGAGTTCGAAGACGACGGCGGGAGGCGGCTGGTCGAGATCGACAAGGGCTATGTCGGCTACGACGCCAATGATGCGGCGATAATGCGATTTTGGATCGTAGGTATAGCGCACGCGTTTATCCAGCGCGCTCTCGTTGGGAAAATATGCTTTCGCGAAGGTGCGGCTGACTACCACGACCTCTTCGGCGCCAGGTTTGGCATCGTCTTCATCGAAGTAGCGGCCTTCCAACAATGCGACCTTGAGCGTCGAGAAATAGCTTCGGCTAACTTCGGCGATGTTGCACTCGTCTTCCTGGCCGAGCTGTTTGGGGCGACCGTCGATGAGAAAGCGGATGGTGCTGCCGTTGTTGGTGGCGGGTATGACGGTGCTGGAGGCGACATCGAGCACGCCGGGAATTTCGCGAAGACGGTCACGAAATTCGCGGCCGAATTTGTCGGCGCCGGAATTTTTGTTCGGATTATCTTTGTCGGCTGGATAGGTGCTGTCGGGCAAGTTGACGTCGAAGGTCAGGACATTGCGCGGGTCGAAGCCGTGATCGTGGCGCAGTAATGCATTGAGGCTTTGCAGCATCAAGCTGCCGGCGACGAGAAGAATCAGGGTGACGGCGATTTCGACGACGACGAGAGACCCGCGAAGACGTGCGTGGCTCGCGCTGGTGCCGCCGCGCGTTTCGTCTTTCAGGATGTCGTTGACGGAGGAACGCGCAGCGGTGATCGCTGGAACGAGACCGAAGAGCAGCGCGGTGAGCAGCGTGATGAAGCAGAGAAACGCGAGCACGGGAAAACTGACTCCGGCGGAGCGCAGGTACGGCATCGCGAGGAGCTGCGACTCGGGAATCGCGGAGAGCAGAAGGCTCACCCCCCACTGTGCTGCAAGGAGGCCGATGGCGCCGCCTATGAAAGAGAGCATCAGGCTTTCGGTTAAAAGTTGACCGGCGAGATTGGTTCGCGTGGCGCCGAGAGCGGAACGAACGGCGAATTCCTTGCGGCGTGCAATCGAGCGAGTGAGCAGTAGATTGGCTACGTTGGCGCAGGCAATTAGGAGGACGAAGCCAACGGCGCCGAGCAGGGCGAGGAGCAGCGGGCGAACTTTGCCGACGATGCGGTCGCGAAAAGGAAGCATTGTGACGGTGACCGAATCGTTTTCCTTGGGATAGGCGTGCGCGAGTTGCACTGCGATGCCATTCATCTCGGCGTTGGCCTGATCGGGTGTGACGCCCTGGGCCAACCGGCCGACGACGCTGAGCCACCGAAGGCTGCGACGCTCACCCAAGCCACCAGCCGGATGGAGCGGCACCCAGATCGGCGCAGAATTCCCTGGAGCAAATTCAAAATCACGCGGGAGCACACCGACGATGGTGACGGGCTTGCCATCGAGGCGGATGGAAGAGCCGACAACGTCGCGCCGGGCGCCGAAATCGGAGCGCCAGAATGTGTCGCTGAGAATGACGAGATGAGGGCCGTCGGCCTTGTCTTCACCGTCGACGAAAGCGCGACCGAGCGCCGGTTTGACACCGAGCGTGGAAAAGAAATTCGGGGTGACGCTTCTGGCGAGGACGAGTTTCGGCTCACCGCCTGTATCGAGGATGAAGCCATCGCCTCCGTAGCCGGCGAGAGATTGGAAGGTCTTCGACGACCGTTGCCAATCGCGGAAGTCGGGGTAGGAAACTTGAGACAGATCCATTTGGGGATACTGTTCGCGCGATTCGCCGAGGAAGAGCAGTTCGCTGGGATTGCGATATGGGAGCGGGCGGAGAAGCGCCGAGTAGACGACCGAGAAGATGGCGGTGTTGGCACCGATACCGAGGGCGAGCGTTAGGACGATGACGGCGGTGAAGCCGGGATTGTGGCGCATGAAACGGATGGCGTAGCGGAGGTTTTGGCTGAGCATCGTTTGACACCTCGGAGCGGACTTCGGCGAGGGTGGATGTGCATGACGGAAACCATGGCGGGTTTTTGCGAAGTGCGCGGAAAGGCTGGGCTTAGCTGGGGGCGGCGTTGCGCGTGGGTCTTGCCGTGTGACCGCTCGCGGGATTGGGGATTGCGAAAGCGGACAGGATTAACGGCGGGGTTTGGCAGGCTTGGGGGACTTCGGAGCCGATCGGCGGGAGAGGAATTCTTCGAAGAGGAGCTGGGCGAGGGCGGTGGCGTCGTGACGAAGCACGCCGTGTTCTTCAACGAGGTTGTCGAGGATGACGCGGTAGCCGAGTTTTTGCAGGGAGTAGAGGTCGACGGCGACGGGTTCGGCGCCCTGTGCGCGGTAGCGTTTGGCGACTTCGCGCGAGACGGCCTGGCGATTGGCGACGACCCAGTCGATCACGCGGCGCGAGGTGTGCTCTTTGATGGCGTTGAGGTGATCGGCGAGCGCGTAGCCGGAGGTTTCGCCGGGTTGTGTCATCAGATTGGCGATGTAGACGCGCGGGGCTTTGGAGTTGGCGATGGCGTTGGCGATTTCGGGAATCAAGAGATTGGGCAGGATGCTGGTGTAGAGAGAGCCCGGGCCGAGAAGGATGAGATCGGCTTCGCGGATGGCTTCGATCGCTTTGGGGAGCGGGCGAGCAGCACGATGAGAGAGCGCGAGTTTCTTGATGCGCTTGCGGCTGGCAGTGATGCTGGTTTCGCCGTGGACGCGGCGGCCGTCTTCGAGAGTGGCGACGAGCGAGACGTTGGAGATGGTGGAGGGGAAAATCTGGCCGCGGATTGCGAGGATTTTGCTGCTGACGCGGACGGCTTCGGCGAAGTCGCCTGTTACGTGCGTGAGGGCAGCGAGGAAGAGGTTGCCGAAGTTGTGGCCGACGAGGCCGCGGCCGGCGTGAAAGCGATATTGGAAGAGACGGCCGAGGAGCGCTTCGTCCTGGCCAAGGGCGACCATGCAGTTGCGAATGTCGCCGGGCGGAAGGATGCGATTTTCGCGGCGCAGGCGGCCGGAGCTGCCGCCGTCGTCGGTGACGGTGACGATTGCGGTGAGGCTGGCGATTGGGTGCTCGGTTTTGATTTCGTCGCGGCGGCGCGAGACGAGATTTTTTAGCCCGCGCAGGAGGGTGGAAAGTCCGGTGCCGCCGCCGAGGGCGACGACGTTGAGGCCGGTGGCGGGACGCTTCGATTTGGCCGTGGGTCTTTTCACAGTAGGGTCACGATACGATTTTGGGCGAAGTCGGCTGCATCGAAACGTCGACGCGAACCTTGGAGCGCGCCAAAATATAAAATACAAAAACAGGATAGCTATCAGCGACGGGCAGGGGGTCCGAGCGATCGTGACGGCCGTTCAACGTATGAATTATGCTACGGATTCCTAGTGGCGCTTGCAACGCGACGTTGCGATGCGTTGCGTGGCGAGGTGATATCAGTTGGCCGAGCCGTCCTTTTCGGGATAGAGCATTTCGGTGAAGCGCGGATCTTCCTGGAGGAAAGCGAAGTCTTCGTCGTTGCGCGCGTGATAGCGATTTTCGGGACGGAGATCGATCGCCACTTTGAGATTTTTCATGGCGGAGTCGGCCTCACCGGTCAAGCAATCTAGCGCGGCCAGCGCATAGTGAACGTGGTCGGCTTTGGGTGCAGCCTTGCGCGCCTTGTCGAGGCTTTCGCGCGCGTCGTCCCAGCGACCGATGTTCATCATCGCGACGCCGCGCTGGTAGTGCTCGTCGGCGGTCTTGGGATTCTGCTCGTGGCTCGGCTTCATGCGCTGCTCGGCAATTTTCAGATGCATGCGAGCGCGATCGGCGAGCTCTTTGCTGGGGCCTTCGAGAACCTTTTCGAGTTCGCTTTTGGCTTTGGCGAACTTCTGCTGGTGGAAGAGGGACAGAGCCTCATCGTAGAGCTTGAGTTGGGCTTGAACGCGAGGATCGACCATCTCAACGCCACCGCGCTGGGGAGGGTGCTGCGGAGTTAAAGGTTTTCTTTTCAATGGTTTGGCTGCGTGACGCGTGGGACTTTTGGAACGCCCAGGATTTCCCGAATTGGGCTTGCGCGCCTTTGGCATGGCGAGAATGTAGCAGAGCCACTATCGCGCGTCAACGAAACGCGGGAGTAACTAGTTTGATACACAATGCGTTATCACGTTCGCGCAGGAGGCGAAAAATATCCTACCCGGAGGCGCCGGGAGTCGCTGAAACTAGATGTGAGTATCGAACTCGCAACAGGCAGACGGAGCGAGGTTTGGCCAGTCTAGTTGCGTGTGCTATAAATTTTAAATCGAGTCTCGACCAAGGAATGGCCAGGAAAAGTGCCCTTCATCAATTTTCCCGCACGCGAAATTAATTGCAAGTTGGTCTACTACGGGCCGGGTCTAGGTGGAAAGACCGCGAACCTGCAGTGGATCTATGACCATACGGGTCAGAACCAAAAGGGGAAAATGGTTTCCCTGGCGACGGAGACGGACCGGACCCTGTTTTTCGATTTTTTGCCGCTGGACCTTGGGACAGTACGCGGGTTTAAAACGCGGTTTCATTTGTACACGGTGCCTGGGCAGGTGTTTTATGAGGCCAGCCGCAAGCTGATCTTGAAGGGCGCGGACGGCGTGGTGTTCGTGGCGGATTCGCAGGAAGAACGGCTGGACGCGAATTTCGAAACGATGGAAAACTTGCAGGAGCATTTGAAAGAGCACAATCTGAATTTCGACACGATTCCGTATGTGTTGCAGCTGAACAAGCGCGACCTGCCGAATGCGATGTCGATTCCGGATCTGACGAAGCAGCTACAGCGCAAGGGCGAGCCGGTGCTGGAAGGCGTTGCGGTGACGGGACAAGGCGTGTTCGAGACGCTGAAGGAATTGGCGAAGCTGGTGTTGGCTGAGTTGAAGAAGGGCGGCTGAGGCCGCTGTGTCGTTCCACCACGCAGTTAAATAAATCCAACTTCGTTCACGACCGCAACGTCTTGAATGTAACTTCGATCGGCACCACGACCGTTGTGGGCTTGCCATCTTCTCCCGGCGCCGGCCTAAACTTCCATTCGCTCACAGCTTCTATGGCGCGTTCGCTCAAGAAGTAGCCGGGGCTGGTGACAACGTTAATCTTTTCCGCCGCCCCCGCTCTGGAAATGACCACCTGAAGGACAACGTTTTGAGGCTGATTTGATCGCCATCTAGCTGTGTCTGCTGGGATCGGGCAGTAGAAACACAGTGGCACGCCGACGCCCATGACTCCGGCACGGACGGCTTTCGTTCCTGAAGCGTGGTCGCCAGCCGGGCTGAGAAGATCGAGGATGCGCGAGTGGGGAAGAGAATAAGCGACAGACGTGATCGTCGAGCCGTCCGAAACTTTCCGCATCGTTACGGCAAGGAGATATTTTTCCGGGGTGATTTCGATTTTCCCGGAGATCACCGTGTCGGCATTCGCAGTGGTACCGATTCGTTTCAGGCTGTCGGCTGAGCCTGGATCGATGGAAGCCAGAAGCAATTGTTGAAGCCGAATGCGATCGACAACAACCGTCGATGGACTTTTCAGGATGATACTGTCGGAGAGTTTGTTGGCGAGATACCAGCCGAGGTCGGTTGGTTTCTCATCGGCGGCGACGAAATCAACAATGGCAACAGACTTGATGCCGGCTTTTTCGATTTCGGGAGCGAGTTGCGCGGCGAGGTCGTCGAGGTCAATGGGTGTGGCGGCGCAAGCGAATCCACTGAAGACACCGCAGGACAGAAAAACTAGGACCACAAATCGCAGGCTGTGACGAAACGAAGTGAACTTCATGCAGCACCTCCTGCCACGCGCGAATGCGATCGATCAGGCGAAGCTGGCGGCGGCTGAAGAATCGGTTTCGAACGTGGGAATGGCTTCGACGAGGCGCGTCACGGTGAGGGCGTCGCGGACGCGGCCATTGCCGCAGACCAGATGCAGCGCGCCACCTTCGCGAGCGAGCTGAATCGAGCTGCGAACGAGCGAGGAGATCCCGGAGCTGTCGATTTGGGGGACACCGTTGAGATTGACGACGACCTTGCGGCCTCCGCCCTGAACGACGGATTGGAGAAGCTCGGTGAGCTGCTCGCTGGGCTCGCCAATCGTAAGACGGCCGTGTACTTCCAGCGTGTGGACGCCATTGTTTTCGCGGACAGCGATTTCCATGGGCAGGCGTTCGGTCATGGGCAAAGTTCTCTCACGGATTATTTCGCTTCCGCCTCAACCAGCTCAAGGAGGAGCAGGAATATTCCCTAGGATACTCCGGGTGGGGTCGCAAAAGAACCCGGCGAAACATGGGACAAAAGCACAAACCCGGCGGCTGCGATCTCAAGCCCGGCAGCGCCGGACGGGCATTATACGATGACGGCAGTCTGAGGCAAGCTCGTCCTAAAGATGGAGGGAGTATAACGATATTTAATGGCTAAATTCGGTACTACGAGACCGTTGACAAGGAAGCCCAGCCGCGCCAGACTGGAGAGCCTGAGGTGAGGTTTACCTCTGTCCTCGAAGCGAGCTCCAGCATGAAAAAACGCACCCAGGGCCCCGGTCTATCCCTGATTGTAGCGGTTTTTGCGATTGTCTGGGCCGCCTATCCCACCGTATCAGCAGCGCAAAAGGTATATTTCCCGCCGCAACCGATGCCCACCAAGTCGGACGCTGGCGGGCAAATCTCCATACAAGTCATGGAAATAACTGGCGGACCGTTTTCAGGCGGCGCGAAGGTCGAGCTGAGGGCCGGCACGCGCACGACCACGCAGAATTCGACCGCGGTCCTCTACAACCAAACGATCACTACCCCTGAATCCGGCCTGGCCAATTTCCAAGGCTTGCTGGAAGGCGAATACATTGTCGAGGTGACCGCGCCAGGCTATCGATCGGTGCTGGAAGATGCTTCGATCAATGTCGGCCATCGGAACGAAGCGTTCGGGGTAATGATGGTTCCCGATGGGCCGATTGCCAAAAACGGACATGCGGGAGGACCGCCGGCCAAAGCGTTGAAAGAAATGGAGAAAGGCCTGGCGGCGATGCAGGTCGACAAACTGAAGGAAGCGGAGCAACACCTGATGAAAGCGCAGGCGCTGGCTCCAAAGTCCCCGGATGTGAATTATCTAGTGGGCGTGCTGTACATGCGGCGCGGGCAGTCGGCGCAGGCACGAGACTATTTGCAAAAAGCGGTCGACGCGGCGCCGAATCATGCCTCTGCTTTGCTCGCGCTCGGCGAAGCGGAGATGAAGCAGCGAGATTACGCGAAGGCGGCTGAGACGCTGGAGCGCGGGTTGCAATTGCAGCCGACGGCATGGCGCGCACATTACCTTGCGGGTGTCGCGTCGTATCAGATGCGCGACTACAACAAGGCGCTGGAAGAAGCAAAAGGAGCGCTGGCGTCGGGGCAGGACAAGACGGGGGGCTCGTTACTGTTGATGGGGCAGGCGCAAGCGGCGCTGCACCAACGGGAAGCGGCGCTGGCGACGTTCAATCAATATTTAAAAGAGCAGCCGAAAGCTCCGCAGGGGGCGTCGGTTCGGCAGGCGATCGATAGGCTGAACGCGGCACCGGGAAAGGTCGAGCTTGCGTCGACGGTTTCTCCGGCGAACGCGGGTAGCGACGGATCGAGTTCTGATGTCGCACCGCTGCGAATGAGCGGCGCGGATGACGCAATTGAAACGGCTGATCTTCCCGATTTGCCGACGCTGCCGCTGACTACGGAAACGAACTGGGCACCGCCAGACGTTGACGAAGAGAAGCTGGTGTTCGATTCAGACGCAAACACTTGCCCATTGGATTCGGTCGTGGCCAAGACCGGCGGGCGCGTTGAAGAACTCGTGAAAAACGTCGATCGTTTCACGGCGACGGAAGAGATGGAGCACACCGTTGTCAGCCCGCTGGGCTTGCAAATGTCGCACGAAACACGGCAATTCAACTACCTCGTAGAAATTCGAAAAAGCGGTGCGCAAGATCTGGACGTTCAGGAATATCGGGACGGATCGGTGTCGGTGCAGCAATTTCCCGCGCACCTTGGGACCGTCGGGCTGCCCACGCTGGTGCTGGTATTTCATCCTTATTATCAACCCAAGTACGACTTCAAGTGTGAGGGCGCCGGCTCGTGGAGCGGACGAAAGACCTGGGTGGTGCATTTCCAGCAAAAAGCCAACAGCCACAGTGAAATGCTGGTGTATCACGTGAATGGCCGGTTCTTTCCAGTCGGAATGAAGGGCCGCGCGTGGATCGATAAAGAGACTTCACAGATTTTGGCGATGGAGTCGGACATGATCAAACCAATTCCGGAGATCCGGCTGATACGAGATCACCAGTTGATCGAGTACGGACCGGTGGCCTTTGCAAACGCCGGCACAAAAATGTGGCTACCCAAGAGCGCGGATTGGTATTGCAGCATTTCCGGCCACCGCTACCACCGACGGCACTCGTTCAGCAACTTCCTGCTGTTTTCGATCGACGATTCGCAAAAGATCGGAAAGCCAAAAGAGACAAACGACGAAGTCCAGAAGAACTAAGGGCTAGGCGGCCCTTTTGGACGTTTCAAAAAGCGGGCGTCACGCTAACATCATAAAAAGTGATTCCTTCGATGAAAATTTCAAGACGTCTGCAACAGAGCCGCCGCGTATAATCTCGCTTTCGATTTCACGTTCTGTCCCGGTAAAACCGGCCTTTTTGGTGTCGGAGAGAGTCACGGTTGTGTGTGACTTGAGGCCGAATCGACGCAGCGGAGCGGACGCCTTATGAAGCCAGCGGTCTTGCGATGTTGTTGTTTGTTGGCAGTTCTGCTTGTCGTAATTTCGGCTAGTGCCCCGCTGCTCGCACAATCGGCAACGCCTGCCGCCAGTTCGTCCTCGCCTTCCGTGGATTCCTCGAAAGCTCTCAACGATAAATTAGCGCAGCTCGATCAACGAGTTACCGCCGCGCAGTCTTCGGCCGACAACTCGTGGATGATGGTCAGCGCCGCGCTTGTTCTGATGATGACCGGCCCCGGGCTGACGCTGTTTTACGGCGGATTGGTTCGCCGCAAGAACATGCTGGCGATCATGATGCAGAGCTTCATGCTCATGGCGGTGATTTCGGTGTTGTGGGCGCTGGTCGGTTACAGCCTGGCGTTCGGCGGGAATGGGCCGGTGATTGGCGGTTTTGAACACGCGATGCTGCGCGGCGTCGGCGCGGAGCCGAATCCGGACTACGCGGGAACGATTCCGCAAGCGACGTTCATGATTTACCAGCTGATGTTCGCGATCATCACGCCGGCGTTGATCACCGGCGCGACCGCAGAACGCATGAAATTCAGCGGGACGGTGCTTTTTCTGACGTTGTGGTTCTTTGTCGTGTACGCGCCGCTGGCTCACATGGTGTGGGGCAAGGGTGGAATGCTCAACGCGGCGCTGGGTGGGAAATTTCCATGTCTGGACTTCGCCGGCGGGACGGTCGTGCACATAAGTTCGGGAGTGTCAGCACTGGTGTGCGCACTTTACATTGGAAAGCGCACGGGATTTCCAAAACAGCCGATGCCGCCGCACAGTTTGACACTCAGCTTTGTCGGCGCATGCCTTTTGTGGGTGGGATGGTTCGGATTCAACGCAGGGAGTGCATTGGCGTCCAATTCCTTGGCGACCAGCGCGTTCATCGCAACGCACTTTGCCACGGCGGCGGCGGCGATTAGCTGGAGCCTCGCGGAATGGTTCAAGAACGGGCGGCCGAGCGCGTTGGGCGCAATTTCGGGAGCTGTCGCCGGACTGGTTGCGATTACGCCGGCGGCTGGATTTGTCGGGCCGATGTCGGCGCTGGTGATCGGATTTATCGCGGGCATCGCCTGCTACCTGATGGTGACGAAGGTTAAGGCGATTTTCGGATATGACGACGCGCTCGACGCGTTCGGCGTGCACGGAGCGGGCGGAACGATTGGGGCGCTGTTAACGGGAGTCTTCGCGCAGCAAGTTGTGAACCCGATCTTTGGCGCCGGGAAGCCAGTGGGCGGCCTCGACGGGCACTGGAGCCAAATCGGCAATCAGCTGGTCGGCGTGTTGATCGCCTGGGGGTTCGCGCTGGTTGGAACGATTGTTTTGCTGAAGGTGACCGATCTCATCACGGGAATTCGCGTCACCGAGGAACAAGAGATTGAAGGTTTGGACATTACGCAGCATGGCGAAGAGGCGTACAACCTGGAACTGTAACGTAGACTAAGCGCGACGGGTCGATGTTGGCTGTCGATTCAGGCTATCCTTCTGTCCGGCAACGCTACGGGTATGTTGGGTTCGGGAGTCATTCACATCATCGCGGCAAGGCAGTGATAAGCGGGATGTGGGAGCGCAAATTTTCATGATGAAACTTGAGGCGATCATCCAGCCCTCTCGATTTGAGTCCGTGAAGGACGCATTGCGCGAAGCGGGAATCGAGGGCATGACGGTGACCGAAGTACGCGGACACGGCCGCCAAAAGGGACACACCGAGGTATATCGCGGCCGTGAATATACGGTCGATCTCCTGCCGAAGATAAAGCTGGAGATGGTCTTGCCCGATAAATTGGTGAATACCGTTGTGGACACGATCCTGAAGACGGCTAAGACAGGAAAGATCGGCGACGGTAAAATATTCCTATCGAGGGTTGATGAGGCGATAAGGATTCGTAACGAAGAGCGGGGAGAGAACGCGCTCTAGATGACGACCGCAGCCCGTCCTGGTCTCCGTTTGTTCCCTCAACCCATAAACAACATGCAAGGTTCTGTCACCCCTGAGTCTGTCCTCGGCCCGCAAGCCGACGACGAACGACAACGTATCCGCGAACAGTTTGAATCTGGTGTGAGCGCACGGCAGACGGTGTTGTCGTTGTGCGCGCTGGCCGATCACACGACGCAGCAGGTTTTTGAGGATGCGCTTCACTCGCACACGCAAACTTCGTCGGGACTTTGCCTGGTGGCTCTGGGTGGATATGGACGGCGGCTGTTGTTCCCGTACTCGGATCTCGATATCTTGTTTTTGTTCGGCACGGAAAAAGCGGAGCAGACGTTTCGTCCACTGATTTCGGATTTCTCGCGGACGCTTTGGGACATGGGCTTCCGGGTCAGTTCCGCCGGGCGGACACTCGAAGAGTGTAAGCGCATTGAGGAAGACAACATCGAGTTTCACCTCGCGCTGCTCGATCGGCGATTTCTTGCGGGTGACAGCGAACTTTTCAATCGTCTCGACAACCGCATCCTGCCGACTTCGGAAAAAGCGGCGCGGCCGTTTTTATTGGCGCAACTGCACAAGCTGACGAAAGACCGGCTCAACCGCTACGGGAACACGATTTTTCATCTCGAGCCGAACGTGAAAGATGCGCCGGGGGGACTGCGCGATTATCAGGCTGCCGCTTGGCTGCGGCAGATTGCCGAGAACAAGCAGTCACTCAACATCACTGCGGCGGAAGAAGATTTGGCTTCCGGCGCCGTCGATTTTCTTAGCGCGATTCGATGTTTTCTGCACTATGCGAATGGACGCAACGACAACACGCTGACGTACGAACTTCAAGCCGCAGCGGCCGAGCGATCGCTGGGCGTTTCGGACGGCGACCCTCGAAACGCTGCGGAGTGGATGCGATTGTATTTCCGCCATGCGCGCACGCTGAATCGACTGCTGCTGCGCTATCTGGAGCAGAAAGCGCTCGTTCCGCAGACATTTCGACAGCGATTTTTCAACGCGGCGCGCGGGTCGAAGACCGAACCGACGAATGGCAGGCCGTTTGGCGTCCGAGATGGGATGTACGAGGTACTGAATCAGCCGGCACTTTCGGATCGCTCTCAGATTTTTTCGATGCTTACCGAAGCTGCGCGCGCAGGCGTTCCGCTGAGCCGGCAAGCCGAGCGATGTATTGCGTACATCATGCAGCATCCCGAATTGACCGTACGCAATGCCGACATCAGTTGGAATAGTCTGCGAGAAATGCTGGGGGCGGATTATCCCGGGTTCGCACTGCGGCCGATGCAGCGGCTGGGATTGCTCACCGAAATTCTGCCTGAGTTTGGCCGCATCGATTCGCTGGTGGTGCGCGACTTCTATCATCGTTACACGGTCGACGAACATTCGTTGCGTACTATCGAGCATTTGCAGGAATTGGCCGATCCTCCCGATGAGCGCGCCGCACATTTTCAGCCGTTGTGGCGAACGGTCGACCGGCGCGACCTGCTGATCTTCGCGTTATTGCTGCACGATGTTGGCAAGGGTATGCCGGTGGAGAATCATGTCGCCGGCAGCCTGGAAGCGCTCGCGAGCGCGGCGCAGCGCTTGAAACTTTCGGACGAAGAAATCGCTGAGGTTCACTTTTTAATCGAGCGTCACCTGGACATGTCGGCGACCATGCAGCGTCGCGATATTTTCGATCCGGCGACCGTATCGGGATTCGCCGCGTTGGTCGGAAATCAAGAACGCTTGCAGCGATTGTGCCTGCTCACCTACGCAGACATTCACGCCGTAAATCCGGAAGCGCTGACTCCGTGGAAAGCGGACATGTTGTGGCAGCTTTTCGTCGCCACTTCGAACTACTTCAGCCGGACACTCGATCGCGATCGCGTTCATGCGCCGGATGAGACTTCCCTGCTCGAGCAGGTTCGCGGTCATCTTGCAGGCGGAACGACGGAAGAGATCGAACGGTTCCTGGAAGGTCTGCCGCGCCGGTATCTTGCGGTTCATTCGGCGAGCGACATCGCACAGCACATCACGATGTACCGGAAGTTGAAGACCGAGCCGGTTCAGGTCGAATTGCGCTCTGTCGGCCGTGCGTTTTCTTTGACGTTGATGACTGCGGATCGTCCTTCCCTTTTCGCCACGATCGCGGGAGTACTCGCCGGCTGGGGCATGAACATTATTAAGGCGGATGCGTTCGCCAACGCCGCGGGCACCGTCGTCGACACGTTTCACTTCGCAGATCTGCATCGAACTCTGGAGTTGAATCCGACGGAAAGCGATCGGTTCCGGCGGAGTCTGGTCGACGTTGTGAACGGCAAAGCTCCGCTGCAGCCATTGCTGCAAGGCCGCGACAAGGCGAGCCGCGAACGGCCGCCGAAGGTTGCCATCGAAACGAAATTCGGGTTCGACGACAATTCGTCCGAACACAGCACGCTGCTCGAAATCGTCGCGCAGGATCGGCCGGGCTTGCTCTATGACATCGGATCGACGCTTGCGCGGCTCTGGTGCAACATCGAAGTTGCGTTGATCGATACCGAAGGGCAGAAAGTCATCGACGTGTTCTATCTCACCGAACAGGGCAAGAAGTTGGGCGCCGAGAAACAGGCGGCGCTTTTCGAGGCGCTACGTACAAAGTTGGGCTAAGTCCAAGCCGCCCCTCCCACACCAAGCTTTCGATCACCTCCCCGCCGAAGCCTTCCGACCTCAATCCGCATCGAACCCATGGGACAATTCTTCCATGCGAATAACGATTGCTCACAACAAGCCAAAACAAGAAGTCGTCGATTCCATCGATCGCGGCTTCGATGACGTATTCCGGATGGAAGGGCTGCCAGTGAAGTTGGTCCTGGATCAGAAAAGCTGGCAGGGCTCGACAATGACGTTCGCGTTGAACGCGAAGGTGGGCTTCATGAGTTCACCCATAAAAGGGACCATCGACGTCACCGATCGTGATGTGACGATTGACGCGGACCTTGGGATGTTTGAAAGATTCATTTCGGAAGACAAAGCGCGCGAGGTACTTTCCACAAGATTTAAGGGGTTGCTCAATTAAAGGTGGTCGTTTCCTAGGAAGGCCATGATGCGAAATGCGAGAGCACAGTTTCAGCGGATTACTTGGGCTATTTTTGCGCTGGCGTTGATCTGCTCGCTTTACGTCACGTCGCTTAGCGCCGCAGGATCGCAGGATCCACAGCGACCAGACTCATACGACAGCAGTTCAGGCGTTCCTGCGGAAAAGCCGAAAGCGACGCCGACGGCGGCCGACCGCACCATGTCACAAAAAATTCGCAAAGCGATCGCGGCCGACAAATCGCTTTCCACTGATGGACATCGTGTGAAAGTGACGACGCAAGACGGAAAAGTTACTCTGCAGGGCGCAGTTCGGTCTGAAGCGGAGCGCACCTCGATTTTCACGAAAGCGGCCGACGTGGCCGGCGGAACAAACGTCGCCAACAACATCACCGTTTCAGCTCAAAAGTAGCGACTCGTCTGTCCATCATCCGTCATCATTGCGCATCGACACTGTGTGTTGTAGCTTCCCTCCGAACGATTTCGACGAAACTGGAGCCGCAAAATGCCACGATCGCGTCGCGCTGTTCATTCGATCCTCGGATTTCTCTCTCTTGCCTTGCTCTTGGCGATGCCGACAAAAGCCGCCGACACACCGACGGCGATTACTCTGCCCGCGACACGAATTTTCCCCGAAAGTATGACATCCACGAAGGACGGGACCCTGATCATCGGCAGTCTGGGTCACGGCAACATTTTGCGAATCGCACCAGGAAAGACGGAAGCCGAAGAGTGGATCAAGCCGGGAACCGGCGGACTGAACTCCATCCTTGGAGTTCTTGCGGACGAGAAGGACAACTTGCTTTGGGTCTGCTCAAATAAGTTCGATGGCAAAGGTGAAGCCACCGCGGTGAAGACATTTGATCTAAAAAGTGGCGCTCCGAAAAATACATATCCGTTACCGGGTGCGAAGGCACTCTGCAACGACATCGCCGTCGCGGACGATGACACTGCCTACATCAGCGATACTGACCAAGCGATAGTGTTCATGCTGAAACGTGGAGCGAATGCGCTCGTGGAAGCGGCGAAGGATCCGTTGCTGGCAGGCGCCGATGGGTTGGCGTTTGGCGACAAGACGACGCTTTACGTGAACAGCGTGACCACGAACAAATTCGTGCGGCTCGACATCGGCCCCGACGGCAAAGCGAAGAGCGTGGTCGAATTAAAAACGTCTCGGCCACTGGGAGAGCCGGATGGCATGCGCACAATCGGAAAGGACCGCCTTTTGATGGCGGAGAATGCCGGTGTGATGTCGATCGTCACGTTCAGCGGCGCACAGAAAGATACCGCCATTTTTACAAATTTGAAGGAAGGTCTTGAGGGGACGCCCGCCGTGACCGCGACAAAAGGAATGGCGTGGATCATGGAAGGAAAACTGGAATATCAGGACGGCAACAAAAAAGGCCAGGATCCAGGCACATTCAAGTTGGCCGCGGTACCGCTACCTAAGCCATAAACGTGACTAAGAGGCGACCCCTGCCAGCAAAGATTGGTCGCACGAATAATCAACAACTTACACTGGTTGCTACGCAGTACCACTAAACATTACTAAGTCCCCGTCCGGCAAGGCTTTAAGGGCGAAGCTCGAACATTTGTAGTAAGTCGTAGCGCTCGGTGGTGGGCACAAAACTGGGCACAGCAACGCTTTTACTTGGCCGGTCGCATTGCGCTGCTAACCACAGGCAATAGCCTACGGTCTTACCCCGCTTGACTTTCGACAAGATCGGCGTGATTTCAGCAACATGGATGCTCTGGAACGGAAAGTCTCTCTTCTGCGGGACTGTGCCAATGAGACGACTGCGGACTTCTTGCGTGCCGATTTGGAATTGGGTTTTACATTTTGTGATTTGGCGAAACGCACGCGAAACCATGAGGCCGCTGCGCTGTTTGAGAATCTGTCCGGCCCTGGCAGGCAAAGGTCAAAGAAGCCAACGCCAAGATAGAAGAAAGAGTGCTGGCTCTTTCTCAAAACGATGCGATCGAGCGCATCTCGATTGAGGCAGCCCGAAAGGGACTTGCGGCAATGGAGGGCGGACCAAGCTCCAGGAAGCTCCCGAAATCAAAGTCCGTCACCGTTGCGGCCACGAATCCCGCTCAGAAAAACTCTTATCCAGAAGTCGGCTCATACGTTCGAGTAGCGCTGGTCCGGTCAGAAGTCGTTGATGCGGAAGTCTTTGCTATTTTTTCAGCCGCCACGCGCAAGCCGGTACTAGTTTCCTTCGGAAAGCAGTTTGCTCGCATCGACTTGCAACAAATCTGGACTAACCATAACTCGAAGCCGTCTTCCACCTGACGCCTACCGTGAGTATTTAAAGGAAATCGTCTACGATGGCCCTCTGCTTGGAGGCGCTGAATGAAGATCGGAAAAGTCCTGGGCTACATACTCTTGACGTTCGTCATCGTCGCCGCGATAGCAATTCCCGCTACGGTCGGTATCCATCCGTTCGTCGGTCCGCGCAAACGCGCAGCCACCGACCGGGCATACGAGCGGACACCGCTACGGCTGGAGCGGGGTCAATATTTGGTCGACAATGTATCTGGCTGCCTGTTCTGTCACTCGCCTCATGACTGGACCAAACATGACGCTCCCACTCCTACCGGAATGGCCGGCGCGGGTTCAGTATTTCCTATGGCAGGCCTGCCCGGAGCAGTCACCGCTCCGAATCTCACACCTGACGCGGAAACCGGGCTGGGCCAATGGAGCGACGACGAAATTGGCCGCGCCATTCGAGAAGGCGTCGATCGCGATGGAAACGCTCTGTTCCCGCTGATGCCTTACGAACGCTACCGACGTTTCTCCGACGAAGACCTTGCTTCCATCGTCGTCTTCCTGAGATCGCTCGCTCCGGTGCGCAATCCGCTACCGCCGACGAAGATTATTTTTCCAGTGAGCTATCTGATTCGCAACGCGCCCGCACCGATTACCTCTGCCGTTCCGGAACCGGATACATCCACACCCGTAAATCGCGGAAGGTATCTCGTTGAGATAGCGGGTTGCGCGGATTGCCACACGCCGCAAAAGCGCGGCCAGCCCTTACCCAGTATGAACTTCGCGGGCGGCTTCATCTTCGAAGGGCCGTGGGGTCGAGTGGCTTCGGCAAATATCACCCCGGATGCCGCGACCGGGTTTCCGTACGACACCGAAGCCATGTTTGCCAGCGCGCTGCGCGCCGGGTACGCAAGAGGACGCGCGTTGAACCAGATTATGCCGTGGGAATGCTACCGGGGCCTGGCCGATCCAGACTTACTCGCCATTTTTTCCTATTTACGAACCATGCCTGCAGTGCATCACCGCGTGGACAATGTCCAGAACCCAACAGAATGCCGCCTGTGTAAGGCCAAGCACGGAGGCGGCGCCGAAAACTAAGATCCTCAAATCGGTTCCGCAATCAGTTCAATCCGATCCTGTCGAAAAACATCTGTTTTC
>DASXPD010000086.1:0-14401 GCA_036493835.1 Candidatus Acidiferrum sp.
TGATTGCCCAGGCTATAAACCGTGGTCGAGCATCGTATCCCAAAACGCCACCCTGTAGCCGCGATCGTCTCCCAGATCGCGGGGTTTAGATTCAACATCATCGAGGTCAACAATCCCCGCGACTGAATTTGTACGGCCGCAGCACTGCTTTACCCTGTGGCTCGAAGGGTGCTGCGCCCCATCTTGCCAAGATCAATCGCGTAGCTGCCCTGCCTCTTCTTACTCTTCGTTCCGATCCTAAATCGCTCTTGACAAATGGGTAACTCTGTGGTAACATAACCATCGTAGAATCTTGCGCCTGGAAAACCCACATCCCCGCGCCACGATAAAGCCCACTAGAATCGCCCTGTTCCCCACTAAACCACGTAGAATCACATTCTTACAGGCGGCGACGTTCTAACTTGCTTAGAATCACATTCTTGCGAAATTAGGTGGGGGTGGGGGTAGGAGCAACCTATATCACTTGATCCCCAAAAACAAAAAGGCTCCCCAGCCAAAGCCGGAGAGCCCAAATATCGAAAATTGTCGCCAGCGCCGTCAGGCGCAGCGTAGCCGTCAGCTGCTTAGTGAGTGCAGCGCGGAAACAAGGTAACCAGCACCATCAGGTCCGACAGCGTAAACAACCACTGGTCTGCCTGGTGACCCGCCGCCTCCGCTGCCCGGGCGATAAAGCCCAGATGGCGGTTCTTGGCGAAGTTGTGTAGGTGATCGACGCAGATTCCGGTCAGCGTCGCCACTTCAGAGTCGGTGAAGATCTTCTGGCTGGCTTTTACGGTTACCATGGCCTTGGCCTCTTTCTGTCCCGCCGCTCTTACGATTCAACACCTTCGATGCTGTGTGTATCGTATTAGCTGCATAGACATCTGAGCAATAGTCGTTCCGTTCCATTCCGCCAGAATCCTTCGATTGGTACTTTTCCTCCAAATCCCAATAAAACCAGACGTATTCGGTGGAAAAGCGGTGAATTTTGGTATTACCTACAGGCTCACCCCTGTACCAAGGAGCAGGTAAAAATGTCCTACTTTTGCAGAACTTGCTATGGCTTTCGGTAGCCAGCTGCTATTTCTCGCATCTGTTTCACGTGTCGGAGCTCGTGCCGCGCAACCATCTCGAACCACTCGTAGGTGCTCAGGCTCCCCAGAAACGGGTGCCGCCACCGGTAAACCCCCAGGTTCCGTTCTTTCGTCTCGTCGATAAAGGCCAGCATCCGCTCCCGGATTTCACGGAGTTCCGCCAGCATCGTCTCTTTTTCGCCGATCATTTCCGGGTCGACCGGCATGGGCGCCTTCCGCTTTACCAACCGCGCCTCCACCAGCGCGAGCGGGAAATGCAGCTTCTGCAGCCGTGAAAACTTTCTGGGTGGATGCTGCACGACGCGGTCGGCCTTTCCAACCACGCTCCGCTCCACCATGATCAGGTGGGCAATAATTTCCGCCGCGCTCCACCGGCCATCCTTCGGCCGGGTCCGCCACTGGTCCGAAGGCACCTCATCCGCCGTACCCAGCATGCGACTTTGCGCATGCGCTAACTTCTCGAGGATGGGAGCGAGTCTCGACACAAAAAACAAATGAATTGATGGTTGATTGGATCGGATGCCCGGACAAGGTGCACCCGCGAATCGTGGCCCAATATCAGTAGATGCCTAAACCTGGAGAAGCGCCTAAACCGTCGCCCCGCCGCCCTGTTCAAACGCATGCGCCAACTGCAACACGCGCGCCTCGCCAAATGCCGGTCCAAAAATCTGCAGGCCGACCGGCAGCTTTCCGCCGACTTTGCCGCAAGGCACCGAAATCCCGGGAATGCCTGCCAGCGACCCGGTGACCGTGTAAATATCCGCCAGGTACATTTGCAGCGGATCGTTGGTTCGCTCGCCCAGTTTAAATGCCGGCACTGGCGAAGTTGGCGTCACGATCGCGTCGACTTTCATAAACGCATCGCGAAAATCTTGCGCAATAAGCGCACGCACTTTCTGTCCCTTCAAATAGTATGCGTCGTAATACCCGGCCGACAAAACATATGTCCCAAGCACAATCCGCCGTTTCACTTCGGCGCCGAATCCCGCGCCGCGCGTCTTGCGATACATCGCCAGCAGGGAATCGTCGTTCACGCGCAACCCGTACCGCACGCCGTCGTAGCGCGCCAGGTTCGAGCTCGCCTCCGCCGTCGCGATGATGTAATAAACCGCGATCGCATAATCCGTATGCGGCATCTCGATATCGATCAGTTTGCAGCCTAGCTTTTTCAAAATCTCGAGGCCCGCCTCAATTTTCTTGCGGACTTCTTCATCCATTCCCGCGCCGTAATATTGTTTCGGAATGCCAATGCGCATCCCGCTCACCGGCTTGCCGAGTTCTGCCACATAATCCGGCACCGCGGTCGTCGTCGAAGTCGAATCGTTGGGATCGCGCCCCGCAATCACGTGCAGAACCGACGCAACATCTTTCACGTTGTGCGCGAACGGCCCGACGCGATCGAGCGAAGACGCAAACGCAATCAATCCATAACGCGAAACGCGCCCATAACTCCCCATCATCGCCGGCACGCCACACATTGCCCCCGGTTGACGAATCGATCCGCCGGTATCCGTTCCGAGCGAAGCGACAGCGAGCCCAGCCGCAACCGCAGCGGCCGATCCGCCGCTCGATCCACCAGGGATGCGATCGGTCGCTTCCGGATTCAACACCGGCCCGTACGCCGAATTTTCGTTCGAGCTGCCCATCGCGAACTCATCGCAATTCGTCTTACCCAAAATCACCGCGCCGGCATTTTCGAGCCGTGCAACCGCCGTCGCATCGTAAGGCGGTACGTATTTTTCTAGAATTTTCGATCCGCAAGTCGTCGTCACGCCGCACGTGCTCAGCACATCCTTGATTGCGACGGGAACACCCGCGAGCGCCGGCAACGCCTTGCCCGCGGCAACCATCGCATCGACGCGATCCGCCTGCGCATACGCCCGCTTTTCCGAGAGCGCCAGATACGCATTCAGCTGCGGATTCTTCGCCGCAATCCGCGAAAAATGTTCGGCCGCTAATTCGCGAGCCGAAATCTTCTTCGCGCCGATCGCCGCTTTAACGCTATCGATTGTCCAGTTTTCAGCCATTCGCCAATTTCTTCCGCAATCTCTTTCGCAGTTTCTTGATTTTTCGTTACTTCATTACTTCGTTGCGTCTTTACTTCGCTTTTGGTCTTGGAAAGCTATCGCTCGATCACCTTCGGTACACGGAAATACGGCGGCTCCGGATCGGGCGCCTGCTTCAGCAACTCCGCCGCGCCATGGCAGGGAACTTCAACATCCTCGCGCAGCGTAGCATCCGCCGTCTGATCGTCGGTCAACACCTGCGCCATCGGCTCGACATTCGTCGTATCGAGCTCGTTCAATTTCCCAATGTAATCGAGAATTTCGTTGATCTGCTTGCCGTACGTCGCCAGTTCGTCTTCGGTGAGATCGAGATACGCAAGTTCCGCCACGCGCAGAACATCTTCCCGGCTAATCTTCAAGAAGCCACCTCAGCGCTCTTCCTTTGATAGTGCGTGGTGATGTAGTTGTCGACAAGCGCCTGAAACGCGGCTGCCAGTTCGTCGTAATTTCCTTCGAGCGTCACGTCTTTCTTTCCGTCGATGTAAACAGGGCAGCGCGGCGCTTCGCCTGTTCCCGGCAAACTGATTCCGATATTCGCGGCCTTCGATTCGCCCGGACCATTCACGATACAGCCCATCACCGCCAACGTCATCGTCTCGACGCCATCATATTGCGTCTTCCAGATCGGCATCATGTCGCGAATGTAGTTCTGAATCGCCTCCGCCAATTCCTGAAACGTCGAACTCGTCGTTCGCCCGCATCCAGGGCACGCCGTGACGCTCGGCGAAAACGAGCGCAGCCCCAGCGCCTGCAACAATTCACAGGCCGCATACACTTCCTCGCGACGATCTCCGCCCGGACGCGGCGTTAGCGAAATCCGAATCGTGTCGCCGATTCCGTCATACAAAAGCACGCCCAGCGAAGCAGCCGACCAGATCTGGCCCTTCATGCCCATGCCGGCTTCGGTCAATCCCAGATGCAGCGGCTGCTGCGTCTTCGACGACAAATCGCGATACACGGTGATCAAATCGCGCGGCCGCGAAGTCTTGCACGAAATAATAATTTGATCGTTTCGCAGTCCCGATTCGAGCGCGAGTTCCGTCGATTGCAGCGCGCTCAGCACCATGCATTCGTTGATGATGTCCTCGGATTCCTTGCCCAGATTCTGGTCGGTGTTTTCCTGCATCTTGTGCATTACAAGCTCTTGGTTCAGCGAGCCGCCATTCACGCCGATGCGCACCGGCTTCCCGTTATCGACCGCAATCTTGCAGATCGTAGAAAATTGTTCGTCGCGCCGCTGTCCCGCGCCAACATTCCCGGGATTAATCCGATACTTATCCAGCGCCGCAGCGCAATCGGGATATTTCGTCAGCAGCACGTGCCCGTTGTAGTGAAAATCTCCGATGATCGGCGCGTTGCAGCCTGCCGCGAGCAGCCGTTTCTTGATCTCCGGCACCGCCGCCGCCGCTTCCGGAACATTCACCGTCCAGCGCACAATTTCCGAACCAGCTTCCGCCAATTCCATCGTCTGCTTGTACGTAGACTCAACGTCCGCCGTATCGGTGTTCGTCATCGACTGCACAACAATCGGCGCACCGCCGCCAACACGCACGTGCCCGACGTTTACTCCATACGTCTTTCGCCGCGGATGCAGCGTAGCCGCCGCATCAAACCCATTAATTTGGGTAAGCATAGTCCCGACCATTTTAGCAGACAGAGGGGAAACGCGCCGAACGAGAAGCTGAAACGCAAGCATGCGAACCGCCTGTAAATGGGCGGGTTATCGTCGCAGTAGAATCGTCAAAATTGAGCTTCCGCTTTCCTTTGCGGACTTCCGCCGCTCTGTGGTACTCCCTTCAGATATGACCCGATTCGATTTGCCGCACGCGCCCGAGGCTCAGTCCGGTTCCGTCAAGGCTTGGTCCGAGCCTGTCACGATTCCCACGTATTTGCCGATGGCGCCCGACAAGAATCCGATGTTTCTCGAAAAGCGCGTTTATCAGGGCAGTAGCGGCGCCGTGTATCCGTTGCCGTTTTACGATCGCGTTGCCACGGATCCTGTTGATCATGCATGGCAAGCGCTCCACATCGAAAACGAATTCGTGCGCGTGATGGTTCTGCCCGAAATCGGTGGGCGCATTCACATCGGCCTCGACAAAACGAACAACTACGACTTTTTCTACCGGCAAAATGTGATCAAGCCCGCGCTGGTCGGCCTCGCGGGACCGTGGTGCTCGGGCGGCGTCGAATTCAACTGGCCGCAGCATCATCGACCGGCAACGTACATGTCGGTCGAAACCCAGATCGAGAGTCATCCGGACGGCTCGCAAACCATCTGGTGCTCCGATCACGATCCGATGCATCGCCTCAAAGGAATGCACGGCGTCTGCCTACATCCCGGCAAGTCGTACATCGAGCTCAAAGTGCGTCTCTACAATCGCACGCCGTTTACGCAGACGTTTTTGTGGTGGGCCAATCTCGCGACGCACGTCCACGAACTGTACCAATCGTTTTTCCCGCCCGATGTGCACTATGTCGCGGACCACGCGCGCCGCGCGACGAGCAAATATCCGCTGTGCGAGAGCGAATACTATGGTGTGAACTACGGCGCGCGGAGCCAGCGTGGAATTCCAGTCGAAGAGCGTCCCGACAATTTCATCCCACCGGGGACGTATCCTCCGAACGACATCAGTTGGTACGCCAACATTCCCGTGCCGACGAGCTACATGGCGATGGGCTCGAAGGAAGATTTTTCCGGCGGCTACGATCATAAAAAGCGCGCGGGCTTGATCTTGCTGGCAGATCATCACATCGCTCCCGGCAAAAAACAGTGGACGTGGGGCAATCACAAGTTTGGCTACGCGTGGGACCGAAATCTCACCGACGAAGACGGGCCGTACATTGAACTGATGACCGGCGTCTTTACCGATAACCAGCCGGACTTTTCATTTCTTGGCCCGGGCGAGACAAAAGTTTTCAGCCAATATTGGTATCCCATCCGCGAAATCGGCCCAGCGCAGACGGCGAATCTGGATGGCGCGGCGAGCTTGGTCATTGAGAAGGGAACGGCGCGCGTGGGAGTTTGTGTGACGCGCCCTATCCGAAATGCCCGGGTGCGACTCGAAGTCAACGGATCCCTCGCAGCTGACTGGAAGACGGATTTATCCGCCGATTCAGCGTTTGTGCAACGGGCGGAATTACCAGCGGCCGCGCGTGCGGAAGATGTCGAACTGATCGTATTCGATCGGCTCGGATATGAGATTTTGCGGTATCGACCTGTTGCGCCGGCAGAGATTGCTGACGCGGCGGTGAAACCGCCTGAGGCAGCGACGGAGCCCGCGGCGCCGAGTGAGATCGCCAGCAACGACGAACTATTCGTGATAGGGCTGCACCTCGATCAATATCGGCACGTAACGCGGCATCCGGAAATTTATTGGCGCGAAGCGTTGCGGCGCGATCCTGGTGACGCACGCTGCAACAACGCGGTGGGTTTGTGGCATTTGCGGCGCGGGCAGTTTGGCGATGCGGAAAAATATTTTAGAGCCGCGATTGCGCGACTGACGTCGCGCAATGCGAATCCATGCGACGAAGAGCCGCACTACAACCTTGGACTCGCGCTGCGGTATCTCGGGCGCGACAACGAAGCGTATGAAGCCTTCTACAAAGCGACTTGGAGCGGGAAGTGGCAGGCTGTCGGGTTCCAGCGTTTGGCAGAAATAGATGCCACTCGGTTCGACTGGCCGAAGTCCGCAGAGCATGCCCTGAAGTCGCTGCGCAAAGACGCCGACAATCTTCAGGCGCGAAACCTTGCGACGATCGCTCTGCGCAAGAGCTGCCGCAGCGAACAAGGTGATCGATTGCTCAAACGAACACGAGAGATCGATCAACTCGACATCGGCGGCCGATATCTGGTTAACGGTGAAGTCCCGCGCGATGCTCAGATGGCCTTGGACCTTGCATTCGACCTTGCGCGCTGCGGAATGTTCGTCGAAGCGATTGCAATCCTGGAGCTTGCGGCGCAAACGTCCGCAACGGATGGGTCGGCGCCGATGGTGTTATATACGCTCGCCGCATTCCGAGCGCGGGTCGGCGACGTCGCGAGCGCCGATCGAGCCTGGGCCGAAGCGGCAATAGCGAGTCCCGACTACTGCTTTCCGAATCGACTGGAGGAATTGCTCGTTCTCGAAGCTGCCATTGCCGCGCGGCCCAACGATGCGCGCTCACCGTATTATCTTGGCAACTTGCTTTACGCTCGCCGCCGGCACGATGACGCCATCGGGATGTGGGAACGAGCCACGCAACTTGATCCGTCATTTTCGATCGCGTGGCGCAACCTGGGCATCGCGTATTTCAACATTGCTGGGGATGCCGCGAAGGCTCGCATCGCATTTGAAAAGGCGTTGGCGGCGAATCCTGAAGACTCTCGTGTTTTGTACGAGCGTGATCAGCTATGGAAGCGCGTCGGCGAACGTCCGGAAGTTCGACTCGCGGAGCTTGAGCGCCACCTCGATCTTGCCGGCACGCGAGACGATCTCTCCGTTGAACTCGCGAGCCTCTACAACCAGACGCGAGCGCACGAAAAGGCGCTGGCGATTGTTCGCGCCCGGAAATTTCAGCCGTGGGAAGGTGGCGAAGGTTTGGCTCTCGGCCAGCACGTACGCACTCATGTGGCGTTGGGGCGCCACGCTTTGCAGCGAGGTAAAGCTGCTGAAGCGCGAAACTATTTTGAAACTGCGCTCGATGCGCCAGAAAACCTCGGCGAAGCAAAACATCCGCTCGCAAATCAGAGCGATATTTATTATTGGCTTGGTGTCGCGCTCGAAGCGTCGGGCGATCCGGGGGCCGCACTTGAAGCTTGGGAACGCGCTGCGGCGCATCGCGGTGATTTTCAGCAGATGCGCGTCACTTCGTTTTCGGAGCTTTCTTTTTACAATGCGCTCGCGCTGATTCGCATCGAGCGCAACAAGGAAGCTACCGATTTGCTGCAGCGACTGCTCGAATTTGCTGTTGCCTTGAAAAAGGAAGAGCCAAAGATCGACTACTTCGCGACATCGCTCCCGCAAATGCTCTTGTTTGAAGACAACGCGCGCAAACGCAACGAAGTCCGCGCCGATTTTCTTGAAGCGCAAGGGCGCATCGGCCTGGGCGATCCTGTCGCTGGACGCGCCTTGCTCGACCGCGTGCTCCTTGCCGACCCGAATCATGCTCACGCGGCCGATCTGCTCGCCGAACTCGAACTTCAGTCGCCGGCCGCGCACAGCCAAACCTCGTGATCGCCGCGCCCGGCAGCAGCGACCCGCGCAACGGTGTGGATTCAGCCATCCATTACAACGCCGGCTATGTGTGGATGATTTCGTCGGTCGCCGCGCTCGGCGGACTGCTCTTCGGCTACGACTGGGTCGTCATCGGCGGCGCGAAGCCTTTTTACGAGAGCTACTTTCACCTGACGTCGGAAACCGCGATTGGCTGGGCGAATAGCTGCGCGCTGATCGGATGTCTTGCAGGCTCGATTCTTTCGGGCGCACTAAGTGAACGCTTTGGCCGCAAAAAATTATTGATTCTCGCGGCGCTGCTGTTCGCCATATCGTCCGTGCTGACTGGCTGGGCTTTCACATTCACCGCATTTGTAGCGTGGCGCATCGCCGGCGGCATCGCGATCGGAATTGCCTCCAACGTTTCGCCGACGTATATCGCTGAAGTCAGCCCGGCTCCGTGGCGTGGTCGCCTTGTGACGTTGAATCAAGTCACCATCGTCGTCGGCATCCTCGCCGCGCAAATCGTGAATTGGCTGATTGCCGAGCGCGTCGCCGACGGCGCGACGCAGGAAATGATTCGCCAATCGTGGGACGGCCAGTACGGATGGCGTTGGATGTTCATCGCGGTCGCGCTACCCTCGATCGCATTCTTGATCGGCGCGATTTTTATTCCGGAAAGCCCACGCTGGCTTGCGCGTCGCGGCAACGAATCGCAAGTGCTCCGCACGCTCGCTCGGATTGGCGGCGAACGCTACAGCGAAATCGCGCTGCGCGAGATTCGCGAAACGCTCGCAGGAGACGCGCGCGCTCAGTCGCAAAGCGGATCGGAGCTGCGTGCGCTGCTGGCGCCTCGCGTGCGGAAAATTCTCGGAATCGGCATCGCGCTCGCCGTTTTGCAGCAATGGAGCGGTATCAACGTCATCTTCAACTACGCCGAAGACATCTATCGCAGCGCCGGCTACGGGATCAGCGGCATTCTGTTCAACATCGTCATCACCGGCACGATCAATCTCGTTTTCACGCTGGTGGCGCTAGGTCTCGTCGATCGCGTAGGCAGGCGCGCGCTCATGTTGTTTGGGGCGCTCGGCATCGGCATTTCGCACGCACTGCTTGGGTTCACGTATCGCGCGGGGATCCAGGGCTTGCCGATTCTCTTGCTCACGTTGAGCACGATCGGTTTTTACGCGGTTTCGCTTGCGCCGGTGACATGGGTGCTAATTTCCGAGCTATTTCCGAATCGCATTCGCAGCCTGGGCGTTTCCGTCGCGGTGTCTGCGCTGTGGATGGCGTCGTTCATTCTTACGTTTACGTTTCCGATCTTGGAGCGAGCGGTCGGTTCTGCGGGAACGTTCTGGACCTATGCGGGGATTTGCTTCGCGGGCTTTCTTTTTGTTTTGGGCGCGGTGCCCGAAACAAAAGGGAAGTCGCTCGAACAGATCGAGCGCGAGTTGGCATAGGTTCGGTCATCAGCGCAGCTTTCGCAGAAATGAAGAGGGCGCGACCGAAGTCGCGCCCTCTTCAGTCACAAATGTAAGTGTGTTACGCCTTCGCCGGATTTTCTCCGCGGGTGAAGCCGGGCGCTGGCCGCAACTCTGGCCGAACCACCTTCGGATCCGCGCTCGGCGCAGCCTGTGGTGGCGGCGTTGGCGGAGTCCGCGGCTTTTCGGGCAGCGGCTTGTTTTCCATCAGCAATTTTACTTCGTTGGCGTCGATTACTTCGCGCTCCAGCAAAGCCAGCGCGATGCGCTCCAGAACGTCTCGATTGTTCGAGAGAAGGTTCTTTGCCTTGTCGTAGCCCGAGTTGACGATGCGGCGTACTTCCTTGTCGATCTGGATCGCGGTGTCTTCGGAATAATCGCGATGCTGGTTGATCTCGCGGCCGAGGAAGATCGCTTCATCTTTCTTCCCGAACGCCAGAGGACCGAGTTCGCTCATGCCCCATTCGCAAACCATGTTGCGAGCGATTTCGGTGGCGCGCTCGATGTCGTTGCCGGCGCCGGTGGTGATGTGGCCGAGGAAAATTTCCTCGGCGGAGCGGCCGCCCATCAACACTGCGAGCATCGTCTCGAGATAATCGCGCGTGTAGGTGTGCTTGTCGTCTTCCGGCAGCTGCATGGTCAAGCCGAGCGCCATGCCGCGCGGAATGATTGTGACCTTGTGCACCGGATCAGCGCCAGGGGTCATCGCCGCGACGAGCGCATGTCCTGCTTCGTGATACGCGGTGTTTTTCTTTTCTTCGTCCGACAGGATCATCGATTTGCGTTCGACGCCCATCAGCACTTTGTCTTTCGACATTTCAAAGTCGGCCATCATCACAAACTTGCGATTCTGGCGTGCCGCCCACAGAGCGGCTTCGTTCACCAGGTTCGCCAAGTCGGCGCCAGAGAATCCCGGTGTACCACGAGCGATGATCGAAAGATCGACGTCGTCGGAAATTGGTACTTTGCGCGTGTGAACGCGGAGGATTTCCTCGCGTCCCTTGACGTCTGGTCGCGCTACAACGACGCGGCGATCGAAACGGCCGGGTCGCAGCAACGCAGGATCCAAAACGTCGGGCCGGTTCGTCGCGGCTATCAGGATCACGCCTTCGTTCGATTCAAATCCGTCCATTTCGACGAGCAGTGCGTTCAGCGTCTGCTCGCGCTCATCGTGACCGCCGCCCAAACCGGCGCCGCGATGACGGCCGACCGCATCGATTTCGTCGATGAAGATGATGCAGGGAGCATTCTTCTTGCCCTGTTCAAACAAATCGCGCACGCGGCTCGCGCCAACGCCGACGAACATTTCCACGAAGTCCGAACCGGAAATCGAGAAAAAGGGAACGTTCGCTTCGCCGGCAATCGCCCGCGCCAGCAAAGTCTTGCCTGTGCCTGGAGGTCCGACGAGCAGCACGCCCTTCGGAATACGCCCGCCGAGCTTCTGAAACTTCTGCGGGTCCTTCAAGAATTCGATAATTTCCTGGAGTTCTTCCTTGGCTTCGTCGGTTCCGGCTACATCCTTGAACGTTGCCTTTTTCTGTTGCGCCGAGAGCAATCGCGCTCGCGATTTGCCAAAGCTCAGCGCTTTGTTTCCGCCGGCCTGCATCTGCCGCATCAGGAACAAGCAGAACCCGACCAAGAGCAGCAGCGGTGCGGCATTCAGCAAAATCAAAACCCAATCGCCGCTTCGCACTTCCTTCACTTTGATGCTGACGCCCTTATCGCGCAGTTCCTTCGTAATTTCTGGAGCGGATTCCTTGAAGATGGGCACGTGGAATTTCACGTTCTGCGGCTTGGTGTATTCGCCCTGCAGTTCGTAGCTATTCGGCGACAGATACATCGTCACTTCTTTGACTTCGCCCTGATCGACCTGCTTCAGGAACTCGCTATAGCTCGGCTCTTGGTCCTTTGCGGACTGCCCGTTCGCCGACACGAGTTTCCAGAGCATCACGCCCAGGAACACGATCGAGATCCAAAAGAGGATCGTTTTGACTGTCGAACTCGAATTCACGTCGCCCTCACTTCTATCCCGAGCCCGGAAGATTTTTTGCTGGCCCAGGCATCAGGCCCCCAAGCCCGATCCCCCAAAACTCAGCGCCAGGCTGCGTCGCGAAATCACCCCTGCAACGCCACACTCAATTAGACGCCGATATTGCCCGCTCTCCTCAAACTCAAAACAGGGACTGCCAGGAACCGCGGCATACCTACATATATTTAGATGCGCCGCCGCCCTCAAAGTCATCCCAGTTGGCTGCCCCTCAGCACGTTCGGCCGAGTGGTGCCGCCCTACGATAACCCATCCCAATATTGTACGCCCGCGCGGCAGCTTCTGCCAGCAACCTCGGCGTCAATGCCACTAAGATGCACACTCTTCAACCCGTACCCCGGACGTGGTCTGGGCGGTCGGTACGAAGGCGGCGCCGACCGGAAATCCGCGAACCCACACGATGACACCCGCACTGGTCAATACGGGCCATCCGTTTCTATCCCATCGGCTGATTCGCTTCTCGTTCAACAGGCGTTTCAGCTTGTGCGGCTTGCGATGTCCCAATGGTTGGAACGTGTCTCCTGGGCGCCAATTCCGTAGCACGAGCGGATTGCGAAGAGTGTCGAGATTCAATACCGACCCGTTGCTGCTAGTTTCCACTCTCTTTTCGGACCAGTCAATCATTGTGAAGCGAAAAGAGCGTTCCAGGCACGGCACTTCGAAGGTTGCTTCTTTTTTCGCCAGATCGATCGGGTACTCGAACTCTTTCGTGGGCGATTCCGCATTCGCAGCACAAAACACCAGATCGTCGTAGTCTCTGCGGACTTCAACGCCGCCGGGTAGCTCGAGCCATTTGCCGTTCTCACCGAACTTCGCTAGGTCGAGCACCGCTTCGACCTGCCGCGCGCCCAACTCGCCCGCGCGCGGCTTCACTTCTTTGACGATGCGGCGGATCATTCGTCTGCTTACGCTCGGCGGGCCCGACAGTCCCTTATATTGAATCGCGATACCTTCGGCGACTTTTCTCGTCAGTTCAGTGTTCGTTCCCTTTGCGATGAATTCAAAGAACCCATCATCCTGACGCGCAAACTCCGCAAGTGTCGCAAGGTGATCGACGGTGGCGGGCTGAAATTGTTTCTCCAACAGCGGGATTAATTTTTTCCGGATTCGCGCGCGCAGCTTTGTCGTGTCGCGATTGGTGGCGTCCTCGCGCCAGGTTTGTTTCGCGTCTTTAAGATATGCGCGCAATGCGGCTCGGCGGATTCCCAGCAATGGGCGCACGACGTCGCCGCTCACCGCATGAATGCCGCCAATTCCTGCTAATCCAGAGCCACGCAAGATGTGCGCCAGCACGGTCTCCGCTTGATCGTCCGCGGTGTGCGCCGTCGCCACGCGCCGCACTTTTTCGTCCTGAACTAATTCTTCGAAGAATTCGTAGCGTGCCCGCCGCGCTGCATCTTCGAGATTCAGGCTCTCGCGCTTCGCTTTCGCCGCAACGTTCGCTCGCTCCGCAAAGAACTCGATTCCGTATTTCTCCGCCAGCTTGGCGACGAATCGTTCGTCTCCATCGGCCGCGCGCCCGCGCAACTGATGATTCAAATGCACGGCGCTCACAACGATTCCCAACTCTTCGCGCAGCTCCAGCAACAGGCGCAGCAGCGCCACGGAATCCGCGCCGCCTGAGACTGCGACTCCAATTTTCTCCCCGGCCTGAAAAAATGCGCGGCCGTTCGCGCCGCGGCGCATCGCGTCGCGCACCATCAAGGAGAGCTTCGATCGCCGCTTGCCGCCTGATTTCAAAAATTTGGTATTTCGTCTTTTCATGCGCGAAGCCCGTTTTGACTCCCGCGCAGATGCTAACATTTTGTTCCGCGTTTCCATCTCAATCGCTGTAAACCCCGCCAATTGCGTGGCTTATATGCGCTTTGAGGATTCTTGTGGAAATCACGAAATGAGTGTTGACAGATTGGAACTGTTCCCGTACTCTCGTTAAGTTGTTCGCAGTGATTCGTAAGCCTTTCTGCTGGACAGGGAGGACTGCTCTTTGACAACCGATACGATGTGCCAGAATCCGTTCGAAACCATTCGTCCTTTTCGAGCACGAATGGTCTGAGTTTTTCATCGAGCGACAACAATTCGCTTGGACAGGCTGGCTCCGATGCAAATCGGAGCATTTTTTTTTCGTCCAAGCATCCAGTTTCAAACGAGAGTTTGATCCTGGCTCAGAGCGAACGCTGGCGGCGTGCTTAACACATGCAAGTCGAGTGCGCGCCTGTAGCAATACAGGTGGCGCACGGCGCACGGGTGCGTAACACGTGGGTAATCTGCCCTTCGAAGGGGAATAACTCGCCGAAAGGCGAGCTAATTCCGCATAACATTCCGAGAACATCCGTTTTCGGATTCAAAGGCGTAAGTCGTCGGAGGAGGAGCCCGCGCACGATTAGCTAGTTGGTGAGGTAATGGCTCACCAAGGCTATGATCGTTAGCTGGTCTGAGAGGATGGCCAGCCACACTGGAACTGAGACACGGTCCAGACTCCTACGGGAGGCAGCAGTGGGGAATCTTGCACAATGGGCGAAAGCCTGATGCAGCGACGCCGCGT
>DASXPD010000087.1:0-2369 GCA_036493835.1 Candidatus Acidiferrum sp.
GAGGCGGTGCGCCTGGCGCGACTCGCCGCAAGCGCAGGTTTGCCGACCTGGATCAAGCTCGAAATTCACCCTGACCCGCGCTCCTTGCTTCCGGATCCCGTCGAGACGTTGGCGGCTGCCGAAAGTCTGGTGAAGGAGGGATTCACGGTTCTTCCCTACATCAATGCCGATCCGGTGCTGGCGAAACGCTTGCAGGATGTGGGCACCGCCACCGTGATGCCGCTCGGCTCGCCGATCGGGAGTAACCGCGGAATCGAAACGCGCCCGCAAATCGAGATCATTATCGAACAGGCGACCGTGCCGGTGGTTGTCGATGCCGGACTCGGCGCGCCGAGTCAGGCAGCTGAAGCGATGGAGATGGGCGCCGATGCGGTGCTCGTCAACACCGCCATTGCGATTGCTTCGGATCCTGTTCGCATGGCCAAGGCATTTAAAAAAGCAATTGAAGCAGGACGCGAAGCCCGCGAAATCGGACTGGCGGAAAAATTGGGCGCAGCCGCCGCGACCAGCCCGCTGACCGGCTTTCTGTCTTAACCGTGCCTAGTGAGTTTTCCAAGCGCTTGAGCGCTAGATCCTCGGCGTCCCATCAGGTCAGTGCAATCCTCAACAAATGATGTGCCCCTGTTTCCTATGACGTGCTGTGGCATCCGGGAAAGGGAAGTCGACCAGCGAGGCTTTTTCCTCAGAGAGAGCGGAATAAAACGAGACCAAGCCGGTTTCTATTAATGGCAGGGAAAGTGGGCGAAACCCAGCTTCCGGCGCCGCGCCCGTGACCTCAAGACCGATCGCAATTTACTACGAACACCCGGATTGGTTCCGGCCGCTGTTCGCGGAGCTCGATGCCCGCCGCATCAATTACGTGAAGTTGGACGCGTCCCGTCATTCATACGATCCGGACGCGGGGGGCGTAGATTTCTCGCTATTCTTCAACCGTATGAGCGCATCGGCGTATCTACGCGGGAACGGTAAGGGAATATTTTTTACGCATAATTACCTCGCGAATCTAGAAGCGTCTCGCGTTCGCGTAATCAACGGCAGCCGAGCCTTCGCCGTGGAAACGTCCAAGGCGCTGCAAGTCCAGCTGCTCAAATCGTTGGGCTTACCGTTTCCGAAGACTCGCGTCGTCAATTGCACGGACGAAATACTTGCGGCGGCACTGCAACTCGGATTTCCGCTCCTGGTGAAACCAAACATCGGCGGACGCGGCGCCGGCATCGTGCGTTTTGATTCGGCCGAGGAACTCCGCGCCGCCATCGACAAAACCAAGTTGGAATTGGGGATCGATAGCACCGCTCTCGTTCAGGAGTTTGTTCCAGTCCGCGGCGGACACATTACGCGCGTCGAGACTCTCGGTGGAAAATTTCTGTATGCGATCAAAGTCTACACCTCGGGAGAGAATTTTAATCTGTGTCCCGCCGAGATCTGCAGCATCGAAGACGGCGTTTCCGCGAACACGACGGGCCTTGTTGATGCACCGAAGGCCGGATTGAAAGTGGAGGCTTACACGCCACCACAAGAAATAATTGATGCCGTTGAAAAAATCGTCGGTGCCGCACAAATCGAAGCGGGCAGCGTTGAATACTTCGTCGACGATCGCGATGGCGGCATCGTTTATTACGACATTAATGCTCTTTCCAATTTTGTTGCGAACGCGCCTCAGATTCTCGGCTTTGATCCGCACGTGCAGCTGGTCGACTACCTTGAGAAGGAAAAGGAGGGGGCCTAATGCGCTATGGCTATTGGCTCCCAGTCTTCGGCGGCTGGCTCCGAAACGTGGAAGACGAACAGATGGAGGCGACGTGGGAATACGCGAGCCGTCTGGCGCGACGAAGCGAAGAGATCGGATTCGATCTAACGCTGATCGCTGAACTAAACCTTAACGACATCAAGGGCGCCGATGCACCTGCGTTGGACGCCTGGTCTACAGCCGCAGCCTTGGCAGCGGTGACGAAACGCCTCGAATTGATGGTTGCGGCCCGTCCCACATTTCACTCGCCCGCCCTCCTCGCCAAACAAGCCGCGAACATCGATCATATCGTTGGCCCGGGCCGTCTCTCTCTCAATGTTGTTTCATCCTGGTGGGCGGATGAGGCGAAGAAGTACGGTGTCCATTTCGAGCAGCATGATGATCGTTACGCGCGCACGGCGGAATGGCTCGAAGTCGTCGACCAGATGTGGAAACGGGATCATTTTTCTTTCTCCGGAAGTTACTATCAGGTGGAGGATTCGATCCTGCGACCAAAGCCAATCTCACAGCCATGACCAGTGATTTACGCGGGTGGCGAATCGGAAGCGGCGAAGGAATTGATCAGTGAACGCTGCGATGCCTTTGTTATGCATGGAGATCCTCCCGATCGTATCCGCTCCAA
>DASXPD010000088.1:0-17067 GCA_036493835.1 Candidatus Acidiferrum sp.
CGATAGCCAAAGCGTGCCAGGATTTGCGGCATGAAAGATTTTGAGGTCATTGCGGCTAGCGCCTGCGGCATGATGAGCAAGCCGGACTGAACGGGCGTAAATCCGAGACCCACCTGATAGAGCAGAGGGAGGAGGAATGGCACGCCGCCAATACCAAGGCGCGTGAAGAAGCTGCCGCTCACCGCCGCGCGGAAGGTACGGCGGCTGAATAGTTTCAGTTGCAGCAATGGAAACGGGGCGCGGGCCGCATGAAGTCCGTAGCCAAAGATGAGTACCAGAGAGATCGCCAGCAGCCCGAGAACTTCGCCGGAGCTCAGCGTGTGTTCACCGAATACTTCGAGCACATACGAGAGCAAGGCAATGCCGGAACCGAAGAGGATGAGTCCGAGGATATCGAGCGGGTGCGTGTGTTTTTCGCGGTAGTTGGGCAGATGGAAGTAGACCATGAGCAGGCCCACGATGCCGATGGGTATGTTTACGAAAAAGATGAAGCGCCAGTGGAGGTATCCGACGATCAGGCCGCCGGCGATCGGTCCGAGCATGGGACCGACAAGCGCCGGGACCGAAACGAAACTCATGGTGCGGATCAAATCGGATTTAGCGAAGGTCCGCACCAGGGTGAGGCGTCCCACCGGCACCATCATGGCTCCGCCGCAGCCTTGCAGAATGCGGCAGGCGACAAGTTCGTGGATGTTGGTGGAGAGTCCACAGAGGAGCGAACCGAGCGCGAAGATGCCGATGGCGGAAGAAAAAACGCGGCGCGTGCCGTAGCGGTCGGCCATCCAACCGCTGATGGGAATGAAAACGGCGAGGCTGAGCGTGTAACTCGCGAGCACGGACTTCATCGCGAGGGGAGCGACGTGGAGGGCAGCGGCGATGGTCGGGACGCCGGTGTTGAGAATGGTGGTGTCGAGCGACTCCATGAAAAAGGCGACGGCGATGAGCCAGGGGAGGAGGCGGCGACTGGATTCGGCGAGGGATGTCGGTGCCGGTGCGGATGGAGGTGCTTCGATGGGGTCGTGGGTGCCTACGTTGGCAGGAGGGGTGGGGGGCATCGGCGATGGACTAAGTTTGATGGATTTGAGTGTGTGAAGGTTTCGAATTCGTCGGCTTGGATTCGCGTCGGTTGCGAAGAACCGCATGAAGGTCCGGCTGCGATAGTTGGCCAACTGTTCGTTTATAGGTTGGACAAAGCCGGAACTAGTAAATGCCGTACGTGATAAGCTCCGACTAACCGCCGCTCGAAACTGAATTCACGAAGACGTTCCGAGATAACGAGCAAATCCCTGTCCGGGCGCATGCAGGTAACGGGGGTTTGTGTCGGCGGGGCAAGTACCCAAGGTGATCGCATGAAGCTCGCTGCAAGAGTTCGTTCGGTGTGTGTCCTCGCTCTTTTTCTTCTTACATTTTCGCACGGAGTTTCGGCGCAGACGACTTCGGCGCCGGTGGAGCAGCGGATCACGGCAGCGATCGACAGCCAGAACCTGACGACGCTGCGCGGGAACGTGCATCCCTTGGCGCGAGCGGAATTTGATCGCGGCGCGGCGGCGGACGCGCAGACGCTGCACCGGATGCTGCTGCTGTTGAAGAGGAGTCCGGAGCAGGAATCGGCGCTGCAGCAACTGCTCAGCGATCAGCAGGACAAGGCGTCAGGCCGATACCGGAGTTGGCTGACGCCGGGAGAATTCGGCGCGCAGTTTGGACCGGTGGACGTGGATATTCAGGCGGTGACACAGTGGCTCGGGTCGCAAGGGTTCAGCGACGTGCTTGTGAGCGCAGGGCGGACAACGATTGAGTTTTCGGGGAACGCGGGTCAAGTGCGCAACGCGTTTCACACGGAGATTCGGCGATACGCGGTCAAGGGGGAGATGCATTTTGCGAATGCGAGCGATCCGGCGATCCCGGCGGCGCTGGCTCCGGTGGTGGCGGGGGTAGTGTCGCTCAACGATTTTCCGATTCAGTCGCACCTGCACCGGCTGGGGACATTCCAAAAATCGCTGAAGACAGGGGAAACGCGGCCCCTGTTCACCTTTCCGGGGTGCGGCAGCAACTGCTACGGAGTCGGGCCGGCAGACTTCGCGAAAATCTACAATTCGCAACCGCTGCTGAGCGGTTCGCCGAAGATTGACGGTACCGGGCAAGGGATTGCCATCGTCGGCGAAAGCAATATCAATGTGCAGGACGTAAAGGATTTCCGGACGATGTTCGGGCTCTCGCAGAATTTTTCGGCAACGAACGTGATCGTGAATGGAGAGGATCCGGGAGTCAACGATGAGGAGAGCGAGTCCGATCTCGATGTGCAATGGTCCGGCGCGGTGGCGCCGGGAGCGCGAATCGATTTTGTGACGTCGGCATCGACCGAAACGACGGCGGGAATCAATCTATCAGCGGTGTACATCGTCGATCACAATCTCGATGCCGTGATGAGTGAAAGTTTTGGAGGATGCGAAAAGACGATAGGCACGACGTTCAACCAGTTTTTCAACGCGCTGTGGGAGCAAGCGTCGGCTGAGGGTATTACGGTTGTAGTTTCGGCGGGGGACGGTGGTTCGGCGGGATGCGACAACTTCAATACGGAGCAGACCGTGACGCAAGGCCTGGCGGTGAGCGGATTCGCTTCGACACCATTCAACGTGGCCGTCGGCGGAACAGACTTCGATCAAGTGAACAAGCAATCCACGTACTGGAGCACAACGGCAACAACAACGACGCCACCCATACCTGCCTCGGCGAAATCTTACATTCCGGAAATTCCGTGGAACGACACGTGCGCACAATTGGGAATCAGCGGTTGCACCGCGGCGAACGTCGACGGAATATCGGCGGGCAGTGGCGGGGTGAGTACGTTGTACTCGAAACCGTCGTGGCAGACGAGCAAGGGTGTACCGGCAGATGGACATCGTGATTTGCCAGATGTGTCGCTCTTCGCGAGTAACGGATTCAACGGGAGCTTCTACATCATCTGCGAAAGCGACGTGACCGGCATATCGTCCTGCAATCTGAACAATTTTCAGGTCACGTTTCAGGGAGTTGGCGGAACGTCTGCGTCAGCTCCAGCGTTTGCGGGAATTATGGCTTTGGTGAACCAGAAACTGGCGAACGGATCGAATCCGACGCCTCGACAAGGAAACGCAAACTATTACTTGTATGCGCTGGCGCGGCAGCAGAACACGGCGAATCTGAGCTGCAACTCTTCGAGTTCGCCGGTCGCGAGCTGTAGCTTTAACGATGTGACGAAAGGCAACAACGATGTGCCGTGCACCGGTGCGAGCACGAATTGCAGCAGCAAAGTTGCGGCAAAGCCGGGAGTGCTTGTTGCGGCAGCCACGCCCACGACCCCGGCGTATACAACGACCGCTGGGTTCGACCTCGCGACCGGACTTGGTTCGCTGAATGTGCAAAACGTCGTGAACAAGTGGTCGTCCATAAACACGACGTCGACCACAACCGCGTTAACTCTCAATGGTGGCGCGGCGGTGAACATCACTCACGGGCAAGCGGTTCCCTATCTAGTCTCCGTCGGGCCTGCGACGGCCAGCGGCGACGCCTCGCTAGTCGCGACGCCAATGGGAAACACGATAGGCATCGGGCCATTCCCATTGACTGCCGGAACGGCAGCAGGAACAACTACGCAATTACCTGGCGGAACGAGTTACAGCGTGGTCGCTCACTACGAAGGAAATGGGACGGATGCGCCGAGCAATTCGTCGCCGGTGACGGTGGCCGTTGCACCCGAGCCGAGCAAAGTGTTCATCACGGTGCCGACGTTCAATCCGGCGACGGGACAAGAAACCGGAACGTCGCCGACGTCGGTGGTCTACGGATCGCCCTACATTTTGCGAGGGGATGTTACCAATGCAACGGGCTCACTCAGTGCGCTTTGCAAACCGCCTAGCTGCCCGAGCGGCAGTATTACGTTCGCCGACACCATCGGGGGAGTTCCACAAGGTGCGCCGAACAGCGGAACTTTCTCGCTGAATGGTAGCGGGTACACAGAGAATCTACCGGTTCAATTCGCAGGCGGATCAAACAGCATCACGGCGACGTATTCCGGCGATGGCAGCTTTTCGGCGTCCACGGCTCCTGCAACTTACACGCTAAATGTGACGCCAGCTCCTACGAAGATGAATCCTCCAGTAGGTACGAACACGTTTGTGTCGGAGCCAAGTAGCATCACCTCATACCTGATCACGAATTTGTTGAGTGGTGCAACACCGAGCGGAACGATTACATTTTTCGACGGCGCGGCACAGATACCTGGCACCGTGAGTTACTCCTATCGAGCGGGGGGCACCGGCGGTCTCGACGCCAGCGAGAGCGGAGACCTACCCGTGACGTTTCAGACTTCGGGCGCTCACGTCATTACGGCGAAATATGGTGGCGACGCAAACTACGCAACTTCGACGTCGCCGGGATATACATGGCAGGTTCTGTGGCGTACCACGCTGACGGTTACGCCCGCCTCTAACAACGTTGACTACGGTCAACGCGTCCAAGTGACCGCAACCGTCACTACGACGGGCAAGACCCCGGTCATTACCGGTTCCTTCACCGGTTCCGCCACGGGTCCGGACGCGAATCAGTCATATCCCGGAACGGTCAGCGTGGACGCCAACGGAAACCAGACGCTTTCCGCAACGTTTATGCTTACTCCCGACATATACGGCGGAATCGGTGTCATTTACTCAGGAGACGCCAACTATGCTTCGAATAACGTCGGCACACAGATCACAGTTAACCTGCCGGATTTTTCGCTAACGCCCAGCTCGAGCACACTGGTCGTTACGGCAAACCAAGAAACGGCAAGCACGACGATGACTCTGACTCCGACAAATTCAATCGCCAGCACCGTCACACTACAGTGCACTGCACCAAATTTCTTCAACAGTACGTGCACCGTGACCCCCGCATCCGTAACGGTGAGCGGCCAGCCCGTGAACGTGACGGTTACGCTCGCCGACGACGGAAGCGGAATCAGTCCTCAAAATGCTCCGAAGGCCAAAGCGAAGCGCAAGAGTCTTGTGTCGCTATGGTGGCACAGCGATTAGTGGACTTCCGGTTGGTCCACGATGGCACTGGCGATGTTGGCGATTGCACTGTGGCTGGGCAACCGCAAGTCTCGGACGTACCGCACGCGCCTTGCAATGTCTTCCCTGCTACTGATGGCAATCGGATGCGGAGGCGGCGGCTCCAGCGACTCGGGAGGTTCGACCGGCGGGGGCACATCACCGCCCGTCAACTCCACCGTGACCATGACTCTTGCCGACTCAAAAACGACTCCGAACGCCAGAGTGAACGCGACCGCCACGGTTACATCGAGCAAGACGCCGACGGGGCAAGTCCAATTTCTTGCGCAAGATTATCTCGCGGTTCTAACCGCTCTGGCTCCGCTGACCAACGGCTCGGCGACATCGCAGCTTCCGAACCTGGGGACGGGCATCTATCAGGTGTACGCCGAATATACGGGTGACTCGTTCACAAAGGCGTCGCGCTCGGCAACAGTGCCGCTGACGGTCACGGGGGATGGCTTTATCTCGATAAACGCGACAAATGGGCCGGTATCGCATGCAACCGGCTTGGAAGCTCAGGTTCAGTGAGTCTTTCGACGGTAGCGCGGAAGTCGCGTACTTGCTTGCCAAGTAAAGGCTTCGCCTAGGATTGCGACAGCAGAGCGTCGAAGTAGGCGAGCATTTCGGGAGAGTCCCACTGTTGGTAGCCGATGATTTTGCGGGCGATTTTGCCGTTGCGGTCGATGATGTAGGTTTCGGGGACCATCACGGTGCCGTAGGTTTCGCCGATGGCGGAACGATTTTCTCTTGTTGCGGGATCGCGATAAGTGGGATAGCTGATCGCGTGGTCGAGCAGGAATTTTTTGTAGGCGGAGTCGTCTTCGTCGGCGGCGACGCCGAGCACGAATGCGTTGTGCGATGCGATGTGCTGCTGGAGGCGGTTGAGGCTGGGAGCCTCTTCAACGCACGGCTGGCACCATGAACCCCAAAAATTGAGGACGACGACTTTGCCGCGGAGGTCGGAGAGATGGGTGGATTTTCCGTCGAGCGTGAGTGAGAAGTCGCGGGCTTTGGAGCCGACGATGGAGGCTTCGCCCTGGCGATAGCTGGGCATCGCAAAGAGCAGAATCACGACGGCGGCGGCGGCGATTGCGGCCCAATTTGCGAGTTTTCGGCTTAATCCCATGAGGCCCGTGAGGTGCTTCCCATCAAGTGTTATACTAACGTATCCCCGGGTGGTTCGGAACGCTTGGTTCGGATTGTGCTGGTCTGAGGATTTTGAGGTCAGAGCCGGCCGCGTTCGGGGAGCCTCCGCAGAATTTTATCCATGTCCAGCGCGAAGCCAAATTCACAGAGTGAGGGCGAGGAGTCTCTGGGCGCCGAGGTCGGGTCGAACTCTGGCGCGGGTGGAGAGTTTTTGAGCGAGCCTTGCATCTCGGCAATCGTGCCGGCGCGGAATGAAGCGGCGGTGATCGGCGCTTGCGTGAAGGGGTTAGCGGAGCAGGCGGAGATCGCGGAAATTTTGGTGGTGAACGATCAGTCGAGCGACGGGACTGTCGCCGCGGTGCGGCGAGCGGCGGCAGAAATTCCGAAGCTGAAGTTGTTGGAGACGGGCAAGCTGCCGGCGGGATGGGTCGGGAAAAATAACGCGGTGTGGCGCGGCGCGGCAGAAGCGCGAAATCGATGGCTGCTGTTTACGGATGCGGATGCGGAGCTTTTGCCAGGCGCTGCGGCGCGCGCGTTGCAAATCGCGCAGGAGTCGAATGCGGCGCTAGTTTCGTTTTCGCCAGAGCAGGTGACGGAGACCTGGTACGAGAAATCGCTGATTCCGTTTGTGTATTGCCGGCTGGCGCGACATTTTTCATTCAAGGATGTGAATGATCCGAAGAATCGCGCGGCGGCTGCGAATGGGCAATTTCTAATGATTCGGCGCGATGTTTACGACGCCATTGGCGGGCACGAGGCGATTGCCGGCGAAGTGTTGGAGGATGTAGCGCTGGCGAAGAATGCGAAATCCGCCGGGTATGCGATTTGGTTTGGTCCGGGCAAAAGCGTGGTGAAAGCGCGGATGTATCGATCGTTTGCGGCGATGCGCGAAGGATGGAAGAAGAATTTGTACTTGTTGATGGGGGGATCGCCGGGAGCTACGTATCGCGAGATCATGTCGGCGGTGCCGTGGATTCCGTTTTTGCTGATTTTAATTGGGATTTGGATGCCGTTCGCGCTGATGGCCGGAGTGGTGTTGTTGCTTGTGCGGCAGGCGGGATATGGGTTCGACTTGCGAAGTAACCAATTCCGGGGGAACCTCATCCTCTATTATGTGCCTGCCGTAGTGATGTATAGCGGTGTCCTGTTTGCGTCGTATCGCGCTTATTCCAAAGGAAAAGTGGCGTGGAAGGGACGCGAGATTTCGGTTGGAACACCCAAGCCGGTTCGATAAGAGAAACGACGGACTATGGTTCTGCTGACACGCAAAATCGAATTTTCGGCTTCGCACCGGTACAACAATCCGGCGATGTCTGAGGAGGAGAATCGGCGCGTGTTTGGGAAGTGCAACAACCCGCATGGACACGGGCATAACTACACGCTCGAAGTTACCGTGGCGGGTGAGCCGGATCCTGTGACCGGGATGGTGGTTGATCTCGCCGATCTGAAAAGGATTCTGGAGCAGGAAGTGATGCGGCGGATGGATCACCGGCATTTGAATTTTGAGGTGCCGGAACTTGCGGGACAGATTCCGACGTGTGAGAACGTGGCGCGGGTGATCTGGAATTTACTGGAGCCGAAGATTCCGCAGGGACGGCTGCATCGCGTGCGGTTGTATGAGTCGCCGGATTTGTTTGCGGATTGCTATCGGAATGGCGCTGGACGGAACGGGAGCGCGGCATGACGGCGGCGCGCGGCGGTAGCAGCGGTGACGTTAGTCAGCTGAGCGAGTTGAAGATTGAGCTGGGGCGGCGGTATCGATTTGCGGCGTCGCACCGGCTGCATAGCGCGCAGCTGAGCGATGCGGAGAACGCGCGGATTTATGGCAAGTGCAACAACGCTTGCGGGCACGGGCATAACTACACCGTGGAGATCAGTGTGTCGGGCGATGTCGATCCGGCGACGGGGATGATCGCGAACCTGGCGGATCTCGATCAATTTGTGCAGCGAGAAGTATTGGAGCCATTCGATCACCGTTCGTTGAACGACGAGGTTGAGGCGTTTCGCGCCGAAGTGCCGACGACGGAGAATTTGTGCATCGAGATCTATCGCCGAATGAAGACGTTCCCGAACGCGAAACTCGAGCGCGTGCGCGTAGAAGAAACGTCGAACAACAGTTTTGAATATGCAGGGGATGGAGTGGTCAGCGGTTCGTAGCGAGCACCGCGAGGTGCTGAAAGGATCAGGGATGAGCAAGCCGACGGAAGAAATCCGACTCGATGAAGGCAAACCACGCGACGCGAAAACCATCGCGTGTCACGTGCGCGAAATCATCAAGGAAATCGGCGAGGATCCGGACCGCGAAGGGCTGCGCAAGACGCCGGAGCGCTATGAGAAGGCTCTGAAATTCTTGACGAGCGGTTATCACCAGAACGCCGATCATCTGTTGAATGGCGCGACGTTCAGCGTGGCGTATGACGAGATGGTGGTGGTGAAGGACATCGAGTTTTTTAGCCTGTGCGAGCATCATCTGCTTCCCTTTTTTGGAAGAGCGCACATTGCGTACCTGCCGACGAAGAAAGTGATCGGGTTGAGCAAGGTGGCGCGGCTCGTGAACATGTTTGCGCGGCGACTGCAAATTCAAGAGCGAATGACGAGCGAGATTGCCGAGACGATTCAGGAGAAGATCGCGCCGCAGGGAGTTGGCGTGATCATCGAGGCGCGGCATTTGTGCATGCAGATGCGCGGCGTCGAGAAGCAGCACGGTCAGGCCGTGACGAGCGCCATGCTGGGCGAATTTCGGACCAACAAGCAGACGCGCGACGAGTTCCTGGCGCTGGTGAGGAACCGGAAGGACTGACGACGCGACACGCCCGACGTGGACGTTTTGGGCGACGCGCACCGGTGGCCCGGTTAAAGCCGATGACGGCTTGCTCGCTGTGATTTCACGAATAGCACGAAGCGGAAATTCACTTTAGGGCCACTCTTGCCTGTAATCTAAGGCTGTGTTCAACTCGGGCGCACGAAGTGACGCATGATTGGTCGAGCGATCTCGCACTACTCCATCACGGAAAAATTGGGCGAAGGCGGGATGGGCGTCGTTTATCGCGCCCATGACTTGACGTTGAAGCGCGACGTCGCGTTGAAATTTTTGACGCTCGATCGGCTGGAGAAAGATCCGCAGGCTCGCGAAAAAGTGTTGCGCGAGGCGCAGACCATCTCCGCACTGAATCACCCCAACATCTGCACGATTTATGAGGTAGGCGAGGACGACGGTCAGCCGTACATCGCGATGGAGTTTGTCGAAGGCCATTCGCTGATGCAGGAGGTGCTGACGGGGCCGTTTTCGGCGGATGTTGTGGTGCGTTACGGGACGCAGCTTGCCGATGCGCTGGCGCACGCGCACGAACGCGGGATCGTTCACCGCGATTTGAAATCAGGCAACGTGTGGGTCACGCCGTCGGGGCGGCTGAAGCTGCTGGATTTTGGGCTTTCGCAGCGCGTCGTGGATCAGAAAGTCAGCGAAGACACGACGAAGTTTGATGGTGAATGGAACGATCAGCATGGCGTCACCGGAACTTTGGCGTATATGGCGCCGGAATTATTGCGCGGACAAGCAGCCGATGCGCGGAGCGATGTGTGGGCGCTCGGCGCGGTGCTTTATGAAATGGCGACGGGCAAGCGTCCGTTCCATGGCGCAACGGCATATGAATTGAGCGCGTCAATTTTGCGCGAGCCAATGCCCGTGATTGTGCCGGCGGTGCCGCCGGTGTTGCAGGCGGTGATTGAGAAGTGCCTCGATAAGGATCCGTCGCAGAGGTATCGATCGGGCGGCGAGGTGCGCGCGGCGCTGGAAGCTGCGGCGACGGCGTCGCGATCGGAGCGGATTCCGTTTGCGACGCTGGCGTTGGCCGAAACCGAGGAGAAATCGGATAGAGCTCGCGGGCGGTTCTGGTATGGAGTTGGGATTTTCGTCGCTGTGGTTTCTCTGATTGCGGGTGGGCTCTGGCTTATCGGAAAGCGACAGCGACGTTTGGCCATGGAGCCGGGGGCGATTCAGTCGGTCGCGGTGCTTCCGCTGGAGAATTTGTCGGGCGATCCATCGCAGGAATATTTCGCCGACGGAATGACTGATGCGCTGATCACCGAGCTTTCGCATATCCGCAAACTGCGAGTGATTTCGCGCACCTCAATGATGCAGTACAAGAACACGAAGAAATCGCTCGCGGATATCGCGCGAGATTTGAATGTCGACGCGGTGGTGGAAGGCTCGGTCTTGCGGTCGGCGGGACGCGTGCGCATTTCGGCGAAGCTGATTCAGACTTCGATTGAGCGCAGCTTGTGGGCCGATAGCTACGAACGCGATTTCACCGATGTGATCGAGCTGCAGAGCGATGTCGCGACGGCGATTGCGCGCGGGATTCAGGTGGAATTGTCGGAGCCAGAAGCGGCGCAACTGGCGAGTCATCGGCCGATTGTGCCGCAGGCGTACGAGGCCTACCTCAAAGGGCGATTTGAAATCGAGAAACGGACGCCGGAAGGAATCACGGCGGCGGTGAGATTCTATCGCGAGGCGATTGCGGCGGATCCGACGTATGCAGCGGCCTGGGCGGGACTCGCGGATGGACTGCTGAACACGGATACGTATCAGATTCGTCCGCCGGCCGAAGTGATTCCGGAGGCGAAAGCGGCAGCGCAGAAAGCGCTCGAGCTCGACGATCAACTTGCCGAGGCGCACGCTTCGCTCGCGGCGATTCGATTTTATCACCTGGAATGGGAAGGCGTGGAAAGCGAATTTCAGCGGGCGATCGCGCTGAATCCCGGCTACGCGACGGCGATCCACTGGTATGCGCTGACTCTGGCTGCGACGGGACACAAGCAGGAGTCGATTACGGAGATCAAGCTGGCGCGCGACATCGATCCGCGATCACTGATCATCAACGCGAATGTCGGCTGGTGCTACTACCTGGCGGGCGATCCCGATCATGCGATCGAAGCGGAAAAAGCGACCCTGCGCCTCGATCCCGGATTTGTCGTCGCGCATGGGTACCTAGGCCAGGCGTATTTGCAGAAAAGACTGTATTACCAGGCGATTGCGGAATTCAGGAACACGGTTTCACTGTCTCCGAGTGATATGAATCGAAGGGCGGAACTCGCCAACGCCTACGCGCAAGCGGGAAAAACGGAACAGGCGCGCGAAATTCTGCAAGAATTTCTGCTCGCGCCGAGCGGGACCTATATTTCTCCGTACGCATGGGCGACGCTCTATGCCGGCATGGAACGCAAGGAAGACACGATCGAGTGGCTTCAAAAAGGATACGAGGAGCGCAACGCACGCATGGTGAACCTCGCGGTGCACCCGGTGTTCGTATTCTTGCGCGGCGACGCGGGCTTCGAGAAGTTGCTCGCGCGAATGAACGTGCCGCCACATCTGCGCCATGCGGTGACATCGCAACCTGCGGCAAAACCACAGACGAAGCGTTAGGAGGTGCGTTGCGCCGTGCGGCGTCACAGGATGTTTTCTTGACGCGACATGACGCGTTCGCTACACTCGCCGCTCTCGATCGCGAAACCACGTAATCGAAGAACATACCCACTGCCCGGATCGACATCCGGAAATCCCCGAACGGAGATAGCCATGGCGAAGACGAAAAGCCTGAAAGTTAACCTCAAGCCCATCAAGCTAGATATCGAGAAAAAGATCAAGGCGCTGCGCGGGTTCAAGAGCAAAGTGTCAGCTGCAGACAAAGCAGCAATCGATCTGAAGATCGGATGCCTGAACAACGCGATCAAGGATCTGAAACAAACTTGCAAGAACGGCAAGATGACCGCGGGCTTCGCGCCTGAGTGAGAAGGCGCTGCCAGACGGCCGCTAACTTGTGAGTCGCCGGAAACAGAGCCACGCGAAACGCCCGTCGGCGTCAGAGCCGCGGACTTCCCGCCGCACATCCCAGCTGACACGACAACCGCGTTACCTTCGCTCGCCTTTCGTGATCATTTATTGGCGCGACACGCGCCTCGTGTTCGAGAATTTTCTCACCCGGCGGCAGGTAACCTCACAGCCGCTGACCGCTTCCCTGCTACATTTTTTCGATCGATGGAAATCGTTCGCGGCTTTGTCCGCGGAGTTGCCGCAGTACGCGCCTGCGTCACTCAAACGAGCAGTAACACAGCTTGTACACCACTCGTTGCTACGGAAGGAAGACCGACCGCTTCCGGCGGGACATGCTGCGCTAGAGGCGTGGAGCGAGTGGAACCCGGCGGCGGGATTTTTTCACTTAGCGACAAAGGATTTGCAGTTCGCAGCTGACGAGCAGGAAGAATTTCGCACGCTCGTGCGGCTGGCGAAGTCGAAACCGATTCCTCTCCCGATCAAGCGCTATACAGAGGCGAAACGAATCTCATTGCCGAGTCCGTCCGTTGAAGGCGAGTTCGCTCGCGTTCTCGTGCAGCGGCGGACCTGGCGCAAATTCTCTGCCGAGCCCGTGCCGCTCGCTTCGTTGGGACAATCGTTAGGGCTGACCTTCGGCGTCCGGCATTGGATCAAGCTGCCAAAGATCGGATCTGTCGCGGTGAAAACTTCGCCTTCCGGCGGGTCGATGCATCCGGTGGAAGCGTATGTGTTGGCGCGTAAGGTTGATGGGCTGGCCGCCGGCTTTTATCACTACAGCGGCGCGGATCATCGCCTCGAGCTTCTGAAAAAAGGAGCGACGTCGCGCGACATTACTCGCCTGCTGGCAAACCAGTGGTGGTACGGCTCGGCGGGGTTCGTGGTGTTTCTTACCGCGGTCTTCGCGCGCACGCGCTGGAAGTACGATTACGCGAGGGCGTATCGCGCGGTGCTTATCGAAGCGGGACATTTGTGCCAGACATTTTGCCTGACGGCGACGTCGCTGGGGCTTGCACCGTTTTGCACGATGGCGTTCGCGGATTCAAAGATCGAAAAAGTGCTGGGTATCGACGGAATTTCGGAGTCCGCGTTGTACGTTGCGGGAGCAGGAATGCCGCCGGAGGCTGGCGCGAAAATGGCGACTATTTTGGACGCCGCCACAGCCGAATAGTTCAAACCGAGCACTAAATAGAAAAGGGCGCGACAGTGTCGCGCCCTTCATAAGATTTAAGTTTGATTACGCTTTTTGTGCTCGGCGCAGGAACGTCGGCACGTCGAGATCGTCCATCGCGGCTTCGCGGCTGACCTCGCGGACATTTTCCTGAACTTGATGCACGACGTTGGGCGCGGGCTGCGGTGGAAGCGGCGCCGGCTCGGCTTCGGCAATTTCCGGTTCGACCTTCCACGTCTTGGGCATGAAGGACGGCTTTTCCTTGACCATCTTCTTGTTGGCGTCCTTGAAACCGGCGGCGATGACGGTGATCTTGATGCTGTCTTTCATCTGGTCGTCTTGCACGGCGCCAAAGATGATGTTTGCGTTTTCGTGCGCAGCCTTCTGGATAACGGACGAAGCCTCGTGAACTTCCTGCAACGTAAGGCTGGAGCTGCCGGAAATGTTGATGAGGATGCCCTGCGCGCCCTGAATCGAATTGTCTTCGAGCAGCGGGCTGGCAATCGCGCGATTCGCGGCGTCGACGGCGCGGCTCGTGCCGGTGCCAACCGCGGTGCCCATGACGGCGTAACCCTGGCCGTGCATGATCGCTTTCACGTCGGCGAAGTCGCGGTTGATGATGCCGGGAACCGTGATGATGTCGGAAATGCCCTGCACTGCCTGGCGAAGAATGTCGTCAGCGATGCGGAACGCGTCGAAAAAGCTCGTGCCGCGCTCAACAGTTTCCATCAAGCGCTCGTTGGGAATCACGATGACGGTGTCGACCGCGCCAATCAATTCCTGCAGCGCCTGCTCGGCCTGCATCATGCGACGCTTGCCCTCAAAGGCGAACGGCTTGGTGACGACCGCGACGCTTAGCGCGCCGAGTTCGCTGGCGAGCGACGCGACGACAGGAGCGGCACCGCTGCCGGTGCCACCGCCGAGACCGGCGGTGATGAATATCATGTCCGAGCCCTCAAGCGCCTCGATAATTTTTTCAGTGTCTTCGAGAGCGGCTTTGCGGCCGGTCTCCGGATTGGCGCCCGCGCCGAGACCTTTCGTGAGCTTCGCGCCGAGCTGAATCTTCAGCGGCGCCTGTGAAAGCTTGAGCGCCTGCAGGTCGGTGTTGGCGGTGATGAACTCCACGCCTTCGACCTTCGCGCGAATCATGCGGTTGACGGCGTTGCACCCACCGCCGCCCACGCCGATGACTTTGATCTTCGCCGGCGACAGCTCTTCGCTGAAGCTCATGCGAATCCCCATATCTTTTCCTGTCATGCTTCCCTCAGCTTTCCCAGATTCGCCGGCAGCGTCGCTTCGCGGCACGTTTTTGCGCGCCGACGGGGCGGTTTACGAAGCTCCAGCAAACATGGACTTTAATTTGGATACTAAATTTCCCCCGCGCTGCGGCGACGCGCGACGTGCCTTCGCGCCATACATCACAAGACCGACTACCGTCGCATATTCGGGCTGGGAGACCTGCTCGGGCATATCAAAGAGCCCTTTTGGCTCGGCGATACGCGCGGGCAGGTGGAATGTCGTTTCGGTCAGATCGAGCAGGCCGTAAAGCTTGGCACCTCCGCCGGCGAGCACGAAGCCGGCTGGAATCTGCTTGTCGAGGCCGGCGCGCTGCAGATCATCCCGGATCAGAGCGAGCAATTCGTTGGCCCTTGGCTCAATGATATCGGTGACCATGCGCGCAAAAATCATGCGCGGCGGGCGGTCGCCGACGCTGGCGATTTCGATGGCGGTGTCTTCGGCGAGCAGCGCGGCGGAAGCGCAACCATGATGGCGCTTGATCCGTTCCGCTTCGGGAATAGGGGTGCGCAGGCCGACGGCGAGATCGTTGCTGAAGTGGTCGCCGCCGACGCCGATCACGCTGGTGTGGCGGACGACTCCACCACCGTAAACGATGAGCTCGGTGGTGCCGCCGCCGATGTCGAGCAGGCAGACGCCGAGGTCGCGCTCGTCCTGCGTTAGGCAGGATTCGGCGGAGGCGAGCGGTTCGAGAACAGTGTCGGAAATCAGGATGCCGGCGCGATTCGCGGCGGTGACCAGGTTTTGCGTGGCGCTGATGGAAGAAGTGACGACGTGCACGTTGGCTTCGAGGCGCTGGCCAATCATGCCGACGGGGTCACGAATGCCGTCTTGCGCGTCGACGAGAAATTCGTGCGGGAGAACATGAAGGACTTCGCGATCTTCGGGAAGCGTGATGTTACGGGCCGCATCGATGGCACGGCGAACGTCGTCGCGTTCGATGTCGCGTGAGCGATGACCGAGCGTAACGCCGCCGCGGCTGTTGACGCCGCGCACGAATCCACCGGCGACACCGACCAGCGCGGATTCGACCGGCACGTTGGCGACGGCTTCGGCTTCTTCCACGGCGCGCCGGATGCAACTGACTGTAGAGTCGAGATTTACGATCAAGCCCTTGCGCAAACCCTTCGATTCCGCCGCGCCCAGGGCGAGAAACTTCAATTGCTCGTCGTCGATTTCCGCGATCAGCACGCACGTTTTCGTGCTGCCGATATCCAGCCCAACCAAAAATTTGTCTTTCTTCGCCAAACTCACTCCAAAACGTCAAGCTAACGCGATTTTGCCACCGTCGTGCCGCCGCTGCTCGAATCGGTGTTCAAAATCACCTGCTTCGAATACTGAAGATCGATGTTGCGCACGTGGCCGTTGCTCGCTTGCCATTGTGCGAAATTGTCGACGACGAGGCGATACTTGCCGCCAAAGTCGGATGCGCCGAACTGTATGGTGACAGCCTGGGAATCGTTCGCGGATGAAATTCCCGTCATGACGGCGCGAAGATCTTTCGGATTGCTGAGATCGATTTCGCTGACGCGGTCGGAGGAGCCGGAGCGGACCATGTCGACAGCTTTGAGAAATTCCTGATAGGTCGCCATGCGGCGGCCGCGTTCTTCGCGCGACGTGCTGTCGCTGAGGCCGGTGACGATCGGAAACTGAAAATCTCCGCCGCGAGGGCGATCGAGGATGACGCCGTGGGCGTCGATCAGGCCAAGCTCGGTGCCGTTGCGGAGAAGCGCGATCGGCGTGCGCTCGGTGATTTCGACGCGAATGCGATTGGGGAGAATACGCTGCACGTTGGCGGTCTCGACCCAGCTCAATTCTTCGAGCGCACTGCGGCGCGAATCGAGCGGGATGCTGATGACGCTATGTCCGCGGTCGCGAACGAATTGCTGCAAGACAGCGTCACGGCTGACGACGTGATTGCCGGTAAGTTCGATCTGCTCGGGCTTGAGCAGCGCAACGTGCGGAGAGTGATACAGAAAATCGCCCGCAAGCGCGGCGGCAGTGATCAACCCGGTGGCGATGACTCCGAATACAAATGCGCGACGATAGAACGAAGCACTCTTGCCGCCGAATTTCTTGCGGCGAATCTCGACCGGCTTCTGGCGGCGCAGGTAGCGCGGCTCGTCCTCGTGGACGGTGTCTCCGCGGTAGGAGTCGTCGGCTGCGGCTGCGTTTCGAGGCATGGCCTTTACACGTTCCACAAAACTACCTCGTGCTCAAGTTCGACGTCGAAAGCCTTTTGCACGCGCTCGCGAACGTCACCGATGAGGGTGAGCATGTCGTGTGCGGAAGCGGTGCCTGCGTTGACGAAGAAATTCGCATGGCGGTCGCTGATGCGCGCGTCGCCGACATTTAAACCTTTGAGGCCGAGCTCATCGATCATGCGGCCTGCGGATTTTCCTGGAGGATTCTTGAAGATGCATCCGGCGCTTTTTTGGCCGAGCGGCTGGCTCGAACGCCGCTTTTCGTTGCAGATACGAATCCCTTGAAGTATTTCTTTGAACGGTTTGGAGGGTAGTTCCAGCTTCACTGCGAGCATCATATCATCGGCCGCA
>DASXPD010000089.1:0-36918 GCA_036493835.1 Candidatus Acidiferrum sp.
CGGCGCGATGTTTTGGCAACATCTGAACTGGCTACTAAGCTGCTTGAAGAATTTGCGAAGCATCCGATTCTGTTGCAACCGACAAAAGCCTACTCTCCTGCATCCATTGGCAAATCGTATTTGCATGCGATGGGAATCGACCCGATTCTTCAGCGACAACCAAACTTTCCGAAGCAGTATCTCGGATATGCACAATCTGCTTTTTACGGAGGCCGAACAAGCGCACACATTCGGAAGCAACCGGTTCCGGTTGTTTATACAGACTTCCTTTCAATGTATCCGACGGTCAACAGCCTAATGGGTCTGTGGCAGCTCGTCATCGCCCGCGAAATCAGAATCGTCACCGACTGCAAAACGGGGATTGAGAAATTCCTCCGGCAGCTGACCGCGAGCGCGTTGTTCGATCCGAAGACTTGGAAAAAACTCAATGGCTTTGTCCGAATTATCCCTGACGGCGACGTGCTGCCATCGCGCGGAAAATACAACGTTCAGACGAATGACTGGCAAGTCGCTGTCAGCCACCTATACGGTGACAAGAATCCAACCAAAGCACTGTGGTTTTCGCTGCCGGATGTTGCCGCATCGGTGTTGTTAACGGGTCGCGTGCCAGCGATTCTGGATGCGTTCGGCGTCAAGCCAAACGGTGTATTGCCCACGCTTCGTCCAACTGCGCTCGGCGGGGTCGTAAAAATCGATCCCAAGCGGCAAGACTTTTTCAAGGTTGTAATCGAAGAGCGCAAGCGCACGTCGCAACGTACTGATCTGTCTGAGGTCGATAAGAAACGACTCGACAAAGCACTCAAGGTACTTGCGAACGCTTCGAGCTATGGCATCTACGCTGAAATGCAGCGACAGGAAACGGATGAGAAGATCTGGGTGACGTGTCACGGTATCGACACAAAGCCATTTCGCCCCCACGTCGCACACCCCGACACGCCTGGAGAGTATTGTTTCCCTCCGCTTGCTTCCCTCATAACGGGTGGTGCGCGCCTGATGCTTGCGCTTCTTGAACATCGGATATCGGAATTGGGTGGCACGTACGCGATGGAAGACACCGATTCAATGGCTATTGTAGCCACTGAGGAGGGAGCTCTGGTGCCGTGCCGTGGAGGGGGGCACCGAACACCGAACGGTCAGGAAGCAATTAAGGCAATTTCCTGGGCGGACACAGCCCATTTATCACGAGAGTTTGCTGCCCTTAACCCTTATGATCCGGAAGCTGTGCCAGGTTCAATTCTGAAGATCGAGACCGATAACTTCGACCCAAAAATGGGAGAACAACGGCGGATCGACTGCGTCGCAATCTCTGCGAAGCGCTACGCTCTATTCGTGACAGGCACGAACGGGAGACCCGAGCTACTTCGTGCGGGAATCACTAATAAAGACGATCGATGGTCAGAGCACGGTCTCGGCCATCTTCTCAACCCGACGAATCCCGAGAGTGAAGATCGAGAATGGATAGCGCAGATATGGTTGAACATTGTTGTTAAAGCGCTGGGATTCCCAGCGATGACTCTAGAATTCAAACAATTGCCCGCCGTTGGACGCACAACGATTAGCAGTCCGGCACTCTTGAAACCCTTCACGAAACTTAACGAAGGCAAGAAGTACGCTGACCAAATCAAACCATTCAATTTCTTAATTACCTGCCATGTCAGTCCGCTGGGGCACCCACTTCACACTACTCCTGAACGATTTCACTTGATCGCGCCTTACGAATCCGTGCCGGCCAAGTGGCTGGACGCGGCCTGGATCGACCAATACACCGGTCGACAATATCGCATCACGACGGCCGGCCATCATGGGGGCTCAAATGTTGCGCGTGTGAAGACTCACGGTGAGATTGCCGTTGAATACGAGTTTCACCCTGAGTCGAAGTCCGCCGACGCCGAGGGAAACCCGTGCGGCAAACAGACAATCGGCTTGCTCCGGCGACGACATATCCAAATCGACTACATCAAATATATCGGCAAAGAGTCGAACAGCTTGGAGGAGGTCGATTCCGGCCTGATTCACTCAGAGAAGAATGTCTATACCGAATATCCAGATCCGAGCCGCGATGAATGGTCAACGAAGATACTGCCAGCCTTAAAAAGAGTTCCGCTAAGCGTCCTCGTAAAAGCGTGCTCGGGTTTTCTTCATCGCAGAGCGATCGTTGATTTACGGGCCGGTCGCAGCAGGCCACATCGCAAGAATCGGGAGGCGCTGGTAACAATTCTCGGGAAACTGGGGTTGGCCTAAGCCTTGTTTTATTTTCTAGTTTTACAGCGAGGTGCCTTCGGCTGCCGTCTGCAACTCGGCGAAGATATCTGCGTGGTGCTGGCCGAGGTAACGCGTGACACGGGCGTTGGCGAATAATTTGCCGAGATAGCTACGGGCGACAACCAGGTTGAGAACTTGGGTTCCGTGCGAATCCTCAATGAGCTTTAAGTCTCGCTGCAAACCTTCCATTTCCTTCTCCATCTTCGTCACTTGCTCTGGTGTTAGACCTCCAACAGCCTTGTGCTTGCCGGGATTGACTAGCAGGTCAGGCTGAGTGGCCGCGAGCAGTGCTTTCGTGTACGGAGCTGAGTAATTGCCTGTGAGCACCAAGAGCTCGGCGACCTCAATCTGGCGCATTGGTTTCATCTTTTTTAAAAAGGAAAACGCTCCAACCGGGATGTGTTTGTTTTTGAGAATCTCTGCAGTTTCCGGACAGATTCCAGTTAGCAGATCTCGTTTCTGGCGGATACTTGCGACATCGACCTTCAATACTTTGGCGATTCGTTCCTCAGAGACGCCGTTCCGAGTAGCCTTGAGAATCATTGCGTGTTCTTGAATCGTCGCCATGCGGTTCACACGCTTGTTGTAGGTGTAAGTTTCATCGTCAGTCGCTATCAAACAGCATGCGTGCGTTTCGCCCATTTGCCTCAGGACTTCAAGGCGGATATGACCGTCTAACAACAGAAAGGTGTCGGTCTTGCCGGTCTGTGGGAATACGATCAATGGTTCGATAACCCCTACTTCGCGTACAGAAGACAGAACTTGTTGGTACTTCTTGGTGGACCTCAAGGCAAACTTGAGATGTTTGAGCGGCAAGATATCTGTGATCGGCACAATCATCCCTTGCGGGTCAAAGGCGATTGGAACCTGGTTAGCCATATTTAGGTCTTTTCAGTGATCTGGACTCTGTCGGCTAGGTACGCTGGCACATTGTCCAGTCCTTCAGCTCGCAGCAACGTGATGAAATGTTCATCACGGAGGAGAGTTTTTAGCGCGGATACAATAATTAATAGCTTGTGTTCCGTCAGCTGTGATTTCTTCACGAATAGCCTCTGACGATCAGCCTCCTGGCGATAAACGCGGACCAACGCCTCGGCGGAATGCAATCGATCGTTTTTGCGACGAGCACCCTGCGCGGAACGCTTGCCGTTAGCTTTCCGCAGCTCGATGATGCGCCGAACGGTGAGCAATTTGCGCCCCCGCAGCGTCTTCTCTTCATACGCCTGGCAGAGTGCTTGCTGAATGCCATCCTCGTCAGCATCCGCGATCTGCATAGCGACTGATAGTGGAATTCGGCCCTTCTCGACGGCGTAGAGCAAACGCTCTTCGCCGTTTTTCAATAGATGAGTGATTCCCACAACATAGGTTTTATGAACGTCAATTTTTTTAGCAATCTCTGCTGTGCTATAGCCTCGTGACCTCAAGCTGCTGATCTCTCGCATCAATTCCAGTGGTCGAATTTGGCGTCGAGCAACATTCTCGACCAAGCTCATCAAAAAACAGTCTTCCTTCGACGCTTCCTTTACGATGGCCGGAATCTCGGCTTGGCCCAGCGCGATGAATGCTTCGAGTCGACCCTGGCCGCAGACGAGGTCGTACTGTTTACCGTCGACGGGCTCTGCACGAGGCGCGACCGTGATGGGCCGTTTCAACCCGAGGCTGGAAATATTCGAGACTATACTTTGAAAGACGACCTTATTGCGGCTTCGCGGATTCAGGACATTGATTTGATTAATGGGGATCATTTGAACGATTGGAGTCTCGGCATTCATGCGGCCTCCGGGATTCGTGTCCGTCGAGCCATCCCGAAGAAAAAATCAAGCGTGCCGAAGCGATACGTATCTAGGCTGACCGCATTATCTTCGGCCAGCGTTAGCTTCTCAAACGTAAGATCGAGACTTGGCAGAAGGTAATAGTCGAGTGGATGTCGGTTCTCAGCGTCCATTCGCATCGCGACAGTAATGTCTGGCTTGAGCCCAGCGTCGATGCGAATTAACCAGCTAAACGCGCCGCACTCCTTTTGTCGACACCGGGCGATTACGAGGGAGGCGCTGAATTCTTCGTTCACTGTCAATAAATCCGTAGTTGGGTCGATCCTTATGGCGCCCCCTAGTTGACGGATGTGCTCAATCACATCCGCAACGACTGTAGGATACATGTGGCGCAGTTTCCGGTTTGTTTCGACGAATTCGTAATCACGGTCGGGATTGTAGGCTATTAGTTTGTATGCTTGAATTAAGCTGCTAAAACGGTTCCGATAAACAGCACTAGACGCCATGCCTTCTTGTTCGTCGATTAAGAAACCAGATAGGTGGCCTTCACGCTGCAGGAGTACGCGGAGGTGCTCCAACAATTCGTCATTTGTGTATTTTCGACTGCGTTCGCAAATGATGTTTTGGGCTTTCGCAAACAAATCTAACGTAACAATTGGCTCAAACGCTGCATCGGCGCGAATCCACATGTCGGGAGGATTTGCAACGCGCTTCTTCTTGAGTTTGAACGACATCCGGTTATAGACGTTGTTGCCCACGTATTTTTCGCTCGTCAAAATTTGATGGACTGTACCTTGAGTCCAAGCCCGACCCAAGTCGGTGATAAGTCCACGCTCGTTCAACATTTTCGCCAGCTTCGCTTCAACTATTCTCTCTTCGACGAACATGCGATACATCCAACGCACAATCTCAACCTCCTCCTGTGGTCCGGGAACGAGAATGACGCGGTCTGTTTGTATGCTTTTCTGCTGACCTCGATCCAGCACCCCCTTCTGCGAACCGTTCATGTCACGCAGCATCCGACGAAGCCCATACCCTGCGGAACCACCTTGCCGAAAGCCGAGTTCAATAAGCCGACATTGCCCGATGAAAACCTTGGCGGAAAGCTCGCGGCTGTACTCACCTGCCATAGCCCGCTTTACACCCTTTACAATGGTGGAAATAGGGCTGCCGTCATTTTCAAATTGCTCAGCGCAATAATGCACCTCGATCTTCGCGCGTCGGCAAATGTACTCGTAATAGGCACTCTCGTCCGCATCCTGAAAGCGCCCCCAGCGGCTAACGTCATAAACGAGAATCGCGCTGAAATCGGCTTTGCCGTTCTCAACATCGTGAATCAATTGCTTCAAAGCATCTCGACCGTCAATCCGCAGGCCGCTCTTACCAGCATCTGCGTAAGTTCGAACGATCGTCATACCTCTTCGCTCGGCGTATTGACGAATAACACCTCCCTGATTTTCGGTTGAATATTGTTGATGTTCGGTTGACATGCGGACGTATTCTACTGCCCGGCGCCTGAGTACCAGGTCGAGGTGATGCATCTGATGGTCGTCCCGTTCTTTCCATTGTTGCGATTTTGGCCCAGGTTCTCCGCAAAACGGAACGGCGTGGTATGGGAGTTGAGGCTAAGGTGGAGGTGTTGAATAAATTATGACGCCTCGGTGAAGATTGCGAACGCAAGGGAAGATCACACGCAACTCGCATGCAAAACGCCAACACAATCATTCGCGTCTTGATCTCTCACCCGCATCGCGGCGTTTGCGGTCATTTTATGGATAAACAAACAGAGCAACATTTCAAAGGATGCGTTACAGGAATTTGTGAAAAAACAGTGAATAAAATTCGGCGTCAAAAATCACAAATATCGTTTATTTATTCTTACAGCAAGCGAGGGCAGTTTCGTTCCCTCCTATCTCCTATCTCCTATCCCGTCAAACATGGCTTACGGCGCCTGAGGAAAGCAGCTTCGAGTCATTCCACGAAAGGGGGCAATGTGTCCCGTCTTCGTACCAACGCACCAATTCCGAAACCGGCGGAGACTCCGAAGAGAAGAGCACCCAGAATTAGACCCACATAAACGACCAGTCCGGGTAACGTGTCGGTGTGGCGCTGTACATAAACCAGACTTAATCCGCCGACTGCGCCGGCAGCGACGAACATCGTCCAATACATCTCTCGGTCGAAGCTCTTTGGTTTTCCTTTCCATGCTGCGTACGCGATCGCTACCGCAATCAGAGGTGCGAGCACGAAATAGGCGAAGAACAAAGTGCCGAGCTCTAACGCCGCACCGATCGTCATTCGCATAACGGCAGAGTCTACACCGAATCGAGCAACGCACGTCTAGAAGTGTGATCTGATCCGTCACAATTTGGCTCACGATGGATGTTTCCGATCCGCCTAACTCCAAGGTTCGACGAACGGTGCGCTTCAGGTGATACCCCGATTGCGGCAACGCTTTTGGCAGAGAGACAATTTGTGCAAGGAGCGTGAACATCATGGCCGACAAAATTGTGAATACGACGGTTGACGGGACGTTTCGGCAGACGAATTTGACGAATGAGTCTGCGGAATATTTGGCGAAACGCGAGGAGCTTCGGCTGGCGGAGATTGAACTGATGAAGCAGCGGGAACGCGTTGCGGAGATGCGGCGAGGGCTGCCCGAGGGCGCGGCGGTGCCGGACTATGAGTTTGAAGAGGGGCCGCGCGATTTGAACGCGGGGGATTCACCGGTGAGCAAGGTTCGGCTCAGCGAACTTTTCACCAAACCGGATCGCGCGCTGGTGATTTATCACTTTATGTTTGGCAAAAAGAACAGCAAGGCTTGCCCGATGTGCACGGCGTGGATCGATGGTACGAATGGCGTCGCAAATCATCTTGCGCAGAATCTCGACGTTGCTGTGGTCGCTGCCGCCGATGTGCCGACGCTGCGCGCGTTCGCTCGTGAGCGCCGCTGGGACAAGCTGCGACTCATCAGCGCCGCCAATAGCACATTCAAATACGATCTCGGCAGCGAGGATCGTGAAGGCGGTCAGGACTCAACGCTTTCGGTTTTTACGCGCGATGCGCGCGGCACCGTGCGCCATTTCTACACAGCGCATCCGCGGATGAGCTTGGACATTAAGGAGCGCGGCATCGATCTGCTAGCTCCGATGTGGCACTTCCTGGATGTAACGCCGCAAGGGCGGGGCAAGTGGTATGCCAGCCTCGATTACGGGACGAAGGTCCAAGCGGCGACGAAGTAATTGGCCCAAGTTTTAAACACAGTCTCAGACAATTCCGATTTCGCGATCCGCGGACGGTCTGTCCGACGGGATAGGCTCGCAACGCGACCGACAGGCCGGTGGCTTGGAAGCTACCGATGACAGGCGCGGCCTTGTTCGCCGCTCCGCCCCATCTTTATACTTGTTCTATCCTCGCGTCCTCGCTGAGGAATTCGGCCCGAGTCGCACCGTGACGCTGATCTGACACCGAGAGCAGAGGTTCTGCATTGGGATACACCGCACTCGAACAAAAAATTCACGACTTTTTCGGCGATGCCGAAGGCACGGGTTTCGGAACCGGGTGGTGGAGCGGCATCCTATCCGTATTTTTCGGATTTCTCGCGTTCGGCGCGGTGTTGTGCCTGCATTTTCCTCAGCTGCTCACTTCGCCCGAGCTGCGTCCGCACTACCCGATGCAGACGATGCGCATTCTGATTCAATGCCTGATCGTGGCGGGAGTTGTCTTTGGCGTCCTATCCTGCCTTCTCCGCAAGAAGAAAGTCCTGGCATTCACCGGAATGCTGTTTGCGATCGCCGCAACCGCGCTGGGCGGGGCGAGCGTCGAGATCAACCAAACGTTGCACGGCGGATTTGCGATCGGGCTCGACTGGTTTTTGCTGGATTTGCTTTTGATGGCGGTGATCTACGTGCCGCTGGAAAGACTCTGGCCGCAGTACCCGGAGCAAGGAACGTTCCGGAATCAGTGGACGCTGGACATCGTGTATTTCATCTCCACACATTTCCCTTTGCAGATTTTGTCTTTTCTGGTTTTGCTGCCCGCCACGCAAGCCACTAAATATTTAGGCATACCGGCGCTGCAACACTTCGTCGCGCGAATGCCCTGGCTGTTGCAATTTTTCCTGGCGATCGTGATCGCGGACCTTGCGGAATATTTCGTGCACTTGGCGTTCCACAAAGTCCCGTTTCTATGGCGATTTCATGCCATCCATCATTCCTCGAAGGCGCTCGACTGGATCGCCGGCTCTCGTTCGCACTTTGTCGACGACACACTGGTGCGCGCCTTTGTACTTCTGCCTTTGATGTTTGGATTTTCGCAGTCGATCATCTTCGCGTATCTGATTTTCGTTACGCTTCATGCGACGTGGACGCACTGCAACTTCGGCCCGAACGCGAAATGGCTGGAGAAATTCCTGGTGATGCCGCGATACCACCATTGGCATCACACTTCTCAACCGGAAGGCATCGACAAAAATTTCGCGATTCACTTTCCGTGGATCGACAAGATTTTCGGAACGTATCATTTTCCTGAAAAGTGGCCTGATTCGTATGGATTGGCAGGCGAGGAGCTTGCGCCCACCTTTCTTGGTCAGACGGTGGAAGCGTTTTACAAAAAGAAACAGACGCCCTAGAAGTCGAGGGCGGCGAGTGGAACGTCTTTGGGGATTTCCTCACCCCTTATCGTCGCCTTTACCAAGCCGAGAGATTTCATGACCTTGATGGTCAGAAATCCGAAGTCGTATTCCGACTCGTCGTGGCTCAGTCGCAAAAGTCCGGGATAGTGGTGATGATTATTCTGCAGGCAGGCGCTGAACGTCGCCGTCACCGGTAGCCACTCGCCGATGTTCATGGCGTTGTCTTCTTCGTCGTGATAGCGCCGGTATCCAAACGATCGCGTGTGCGTCCAATAGTTCTGGATCATGTTGACCCACAGCGCGAAAATTCGCATTCCAACCCACATCGCCAGCGTAAAGCGCAAATCTCCGACCAACTTCCACAAGAGATAGAAGCTCAAAGTCTGCACGACGATCGCGAAGATCGGGTTGGCGACGACCCGAAAAGTCCGCGAGTGCAGAATGCTGTCGCTGGTCAAATTTTCGACGCAGCGATACGGCATCATGCAGCGATATAGCGTTCGCCAAAATCCGTCGCCGGCAATTTTATTGGGATCGCCTTCGTGGTCTGAATTTTTATGATGCAAGCGATGGCGATTGACCCAGGCGATCGGGTCGACATAAATGCCGAAGACGTTGTTCACGACCGTTACGACTTTGATGAACCATTCTTTGTAATCGAGCGCGCGATGCGCGATTCCCATGTGAAGAACGTCGGCCAAATAGAGTCCGGCGAGAAACCAGCAGGCGATAAAGTAGGCGGCGCCGATCAACAGCCCCATCCAAGGTCCGAGGTGCGCCGGGGCGAAATACATGCAAGCCAGCGCGTACGCCAAAATGAGCGAGTAACCATAGAAGTTGTATATCTTCACGTTGACGCTCCGTGGCGCTTATTCAAGCAAAGATTCGAGCACGTTTCAAACGACAAAGTGGAAGAGCGTTACCGCTCCGCTTTTCGCTTGAGAAAGCTGGAAATTGTCTCGGTTGGTGCGCGCGGACTAGCTGTTTGCCGCTTGCATTAAAACTTCGCGGAGGCGTTTGGCTACGATCACCTCTTCGCCGGGTTCGAGCATCCAGACGCCGACGATAATTTTGTTAGTGTCTTTGGGAATGCCTGCGCTGGCTTGACTAGAGCCTGTCGCGGGATTCAGTTCGATGCTCGGAGTGCCGGCACGCAATTGTCGCGAGACCGCTTTCGGAGCGATTTTCAGCTTTTGCTCGTCGTAGCGAATCAACAAGTGCGGAACGTTGTTCGCGACCGGCGGGATAAAGACTTCGGCGGTCAGCGTGGGAATGCCTTTCAGCGCCGCGGCAATCACATCGCAACGGCGCCGGAATTCCGCCTCGAACTCGGCGTCGGATTGGCTGGTGAACCAGTCGATCGCCGCGACCATGCCGACGATTTGCTCCTTGGCGACTTTCATGCCGCGACCGACGACATCATCGTTGGGGCAATTATTTTTCGTAGCGGCCGCAATGAGATCCGTTTTGCCCAGCAGCAGCCCGGCGTTTTGCGGACCACGCATTCCTTTGCCGCCGGAGAACGCGACGAGATCGAATCCCATCTGCGTGTAATTCCAGAGATTTGAGATCGGCGGAACGTCGGCGGCTGCGTCGTTGAGGCAGGGCACGTTGTGCGCGTGCGCGACGCGAATCCAGTCCTGGCGGCTGATTTGGCCACCGTCGGCGGCGTTGTAGAAAAAACACATCATCGTGTTTGGCGTGAAAGCTGCGTCGTACTGCTGCAGCGTTTCCACTTCAACGAAGCGAATGCCGCAGTTGCGCATCGCGTGATCGTAGTCGTAGCGATGCGCTTTTTGCACGATGACTTCGTTTTTGAGGCCGGCCATGTCGGTCGGAATCAAGTGGCCAGCGGTCGGCCCGTTGGCGGCGGTCATGCAGGCGGCGGTGCCGAGTGTGACCGCGGACGCCGCGCCGGCGGTGACCATTGCGGATTCGCAGCGAAGTTTTTGCGCGAGATATTTTCCCGCGGCTTGCTGCAAATCTTCGAGGAAGACGGGGTGCTTCGCGGCTTCGGCGACGGCGGCCTGCACCGACGGCGGCATGATACAGCCGGTGAGATAGGTGTACGTGCCGGCGGCGTTGATGCGTTTGGTGACGCCGAGTTTGTCGTAGTAGTCGGCGGGCGCGGACGCGGCGTTCGATGCGGGCGCGGTTGACTGCGCAGCTGCGGGCGCTTGCGCGGCGGCCGCCGTCTCCAACGGCAACACACGCGCGACCGCAAATCCTGTCAGCGCAAGATTGATCCGTTCAAAAAAACTGCGTCTCGAACTTTTGCCAGGCTGGCTCACGGGAATGCTCCTTGGTTAATTCGGTTTAATGCGCCGGATTGTGCCACGAATCATACACCCGCGAAACACCTATAGATTGCGCGCACGTTCCTTCGCGTGAAACTCGCCAATCAAAGTGGCTATATCCATCGCCGGAAATCGCATCCGGAGTGGTTTGCTCCAGACAGGTTTTCTCCCTCATGGTATAAGACCACTTTGTCAAACCGGATTCCGTTCAGCACGAGGACCGCCCGATGAGCGCGCTTGTAAATTCCGCAGCAGCGATGGTGACCGCGATATTTGCGACCGCGATTCCCAGCGATGTGATCTGGTCGTACAGCGTCTTCGCCCTGGTCTGCATCGCCGGAACACTCACAATTTTTCTCCGCGGCTATTGGCAAAACGCGCGCGGCATCGACAAGCTCATCCTCTTCGGTCCAATCTTTTACGCCGCACCTCTTGGCGGTTTCGGCGCCGAGCATTTTACGCAGGCCGCCGGGATCGCATCGATCGTCCCAAAATTTATCCCGTTCCACATGTTCTGGGCGCTTTTCGTCGGCGCCTGCTTCATCGCCGCATCGTTCAGCCTTGTCACCCGGATTCAAGCTCGTCTATCTGCGACGCTGGTCGCTGTGACGTTTTTTCTTTTTGTGTTGCTGATGGATGCGCCGGGTTGGGCACAGCAACCAGGCAATCGATTTTCTGCAATTCTCATGCTGCGGGAATTGGCCTTCAGCGGCGGCGCGTTGGCATACGCTGCGAGCCGCGCCCAACAAGAAGGCGCCAAAGGTTCACGCATCTTCGCAACCATCGCGCGCTACTTCGTCGGCATCCCCGTTCTCATCTACAGCTTCGAGCAATTTATGCATGCCGATCACGTCCCCGGCGTTCCGCTCGAGCCGCTGACTCCTGCCTACATCACCGGCCACGCCCTTTGGGGATACATCGGCGCTGTCGGCTATCTGATCGCCGGAATCCTGCTGCTGATCGGCAAAAAAAAGCGCCCCGCCGCAACGCTAGCAGCTCTAACAGTTCTGTTGATTGAGTTAGGGGTTTACGTCCCGATCGCCGTCGTCCAGCGCGCCAGCCTCGACAACGGTTTCAACTATATGGCGGACACGCTGATGTTTTGCGGCGCCGTATTTCTGCTTGCGGGCGCGATGCCGCGCGAAGAATAGCGCCGCGCTCAACCGCATTGCGCTTTACTTCGCTGGATGCGGCTTCACGCCTGACCAGGTCCAGGCGCGAATTTTCCACGTGCCCGATTCGCGATTCAGAACCGCGGTCATTTGTCCTTCTTCCTTCAGCGGCTTGCCGTTCTCTTTGTAGACATAAACGGTCGGCATCACGACATACGCGACATCCGCAGTGAGTTCCGTGCGCGTGGGCTTGCCGTAGGTGACTTTGCCGTCGGTCACGCCGGTGACTTGCGCATGTTTGTCGTACGCATCGGCCCAATCGTGAGCGGCATTCGGCCCCGTCCAAATGTGTGGCGCGAACTCATCGATGATGGTGATCGGTCCGCTGGAGTACGCGGCGAATGCAGATTGCACGTTGCCCGAATTGAAGCCATCGATGAATTGGCGGAGCGGAGCGCTGGCGTCGTCTCCGGTGGCAGGGATGACAGCGGGGGCGCAGAGAACGAGAGCGAGAAGCGCGACGATTGCTTGCTTCATGATTTTTCCTTTTGCGGAGAGGTCGGTCCGATTGCACAGAGGCTCGCACGCGGACTTCGAGATTGTCAATTCCACTTGCTCCGCGAACCGACTCAGTTCGATAACGGTCACGAGCGCGCGGATTCCTTCGCGGCGGGCATGTGGCGGCGATGGCGTGGAAGACCGCCGCCGCTTGAACGTGGCTCGTCGTTTGTGTGCGGTTCTGGGACGCGAACGCGAAGAGCGCGCGAAATTGGGACGAACCCTGTTTTTGCTGAATGCGTGCTCACCGCGGCGCGCTTCCGGCGTCCTAGAGCGCAAGGCATACTGTAACGGTGCTCGCTGAACTGCGGGGTGCTCGTTCAAAGCGCCGGATGCACGCCGGGGAGGGACTGTGTTCGCCTTCGTCCAAGACCTGCGCTACGCACTTCGCAATCTCATCAAGAATCCTGGATTCACGACGGTCGCGGTGCTGACGCTCGCACTCGGCATCGGCGCCAATGTCGCGACCTACAGCGTCGTCTACGGAGTGCTGCTGAAGCCGCTGCCTTTCCCGCAACCCGATCAAGTGGTGCGCGTCTTCGACGACCAGAACGCCTCCAACGAAAAAGACATAGGAATGTCGGTGCCGGAGCTTCGGGATTTGCAGGAGCGTTCCAATGTGTTCGCCGAAGTTTCGGCGGTTATCTCGTTGAATACAGCGGTCGCCGGCGGCGATCGCGTTGTGCGCGCTGAAAGCGTTGTGACGAGCCCGGACTACTTCACGCTGCTCGGTGCGAAACCTGAACTCGGTCGGGTCTACACCCAGCAAGACTCCGTGCCTGGATTTCTTGAGCCTCTGGTGATCAGCGACGGATTTTGGCGGCGCTACTACGGATCGGACCCGAATATCGTCGGGAGAAAAATGCAGCTCGACGGCGATATGTACACGATCGTTGGCGTGATGCCGTCCGAATTTCGACATCCAGGGCCGACGCTCGGTACAGACGTTGAGGTCTGGCTGGCGGCCGGGTTCAGCGCGGAGCCCTTTCCGACACAACCCGACCGTTCGCAAAGATTTATCAGCGGCGCGATCGCGCGGCTGAAGCCGGGAATGCCCCTTGAGCAGGCGCAAGCGCAGCTCAACACGTACGTTGCGCAGCTCACGCGCGAATTCCCAAAGGAATATCCGACAGCGGCTGGATGGGCGCTGCGATTGGTTCCCATCAAAGAAGATCTGGTTGGGCCGCAGCGAACGGAACTGTTCATTTTGCTGGGCGCAGTCGGCTTTGTGCTGCTGATCGCGTGCGTGAACATCGCGAATCTGTTGTTGGCACGATCGTCGGCACGCCGGCGAGAGATTGCGATCCGACTGGCGATGGGCGCAGGACGCCCGCGACTCGTGCGGCAACTGCTGACCGAAAGCACGTTGTTGTCGGCGATTTCGGGTGTCGTCGCGCTCGTGACCGTGCTGCTGCTGAAGGATGCAATCGTAGGCCTCGCACCGGCGGATATTCCCCGGCTGAATGAGGTTTCGATTAGCGCGGGCGTGCTGTTTTTTGCGTTCTTGATTTCGATTGTGACCGGAATCTTGTTCGGGCTCGTGCCCGCATTTCAAGCGGCACGGGCGGATCAGATTGAAAACTTGCGCGAAGGCGGGCGCGGCTCGGGAGTTGGGCGGCGACACACGCGGCTGTCGCGAGTACTGGTGGTTGCCGAGGTCGCGCTGTCGATCGTCCTGCTTGCCGGCGCGGGTCTGTTATTGCGCAGCTTCTGGCACGTGCTGCAAGTGAATCCCGGATTCAATCCGGAACATTTGACGACGGTGCAGATCTGGATTCCACAGCCGAATAATCTGAACGATCCGTTCCGCGTGGAAGAAACGCGCGCAGACTTCTTGCTCGAAGTATCACGGCGCGTCGCGGCGATTCCCGGCGTGGAGCAATCGTCGATCTCGGGCAACGATACGCTGCCAATGAATTCAGGGCGAAATTATTCGCTGTTCACAATCACGGGACGACCCGCGGATGCAGCACATCAGCCTGTGGCTGACATCGCGGTCGTGGACACGCGCTATTTCCAGACGATGGAAGTGCCGGTCGTTTCGGGGCGCAACTTCAGCGATCTCGACACGTACAAGACGCGGGGGGTCGCAGTCATCGACCAAAGGCTTGCGCGGCAATATTGGCCCGATTCCAATCCGATCGGTCAGGAACTGAAATTTAATTTCGGGCGCGGCTTGCAAGGCTTGACGATTGTCGGCATCGCCGGAGACATCAAGTCGAATGGATACGAATCGCCAAGCGTGCCGCATGTTTATGTGGCGCTCGGGCAATTCGCGCCATTGAACGCGGTGGTGTTCTTGCGAAGCCGAAAAGTCGCGGCGGCGCAACTCGGCGACGCCGTGCGAAACGCAGTGGAGAGCCTGACGCCGAACGTGCCGGTGCATAGCATTGTCACGATGGATCAAGTCGTGAGGCGCTCGATGGCCAACCGGCGATTCTCGCTGGAACTGCTGGGAGTTTTCGCGTTGGTGGCGCTGCTGCTGGCGGCGATCGGAATCTACGGCGTGATGTCGTATTCGTTCAGCCAGCGGACGCATGAAGTTGGAATTCGCGTTGCGCTGGGAGCGCAGCGGCTCGACATTTTGCGCATGGCGGTCGGCGAAGGGATGTTCGTCGTCGCGATCGGACTGGTCGCGGGGATCGCCGGCGCGGTAGCGGTGACCCGCGTGTTTCAGTCGATGCTATTCGGCGTCGATGCGACCGATCCGGTTACGCTCGCGGTCGTTGCAGGAATTCTCGCGGGAGTCGCGCTGCTGGCCTGCTACCTCCCAGCGCGCCGCGCAACGCGAGTCGATCCGCTAGCGGCTCTCCGGATCGAATAACTAGCTGCTGGCTCTTGCATTTGCGCCCGAGTGTGACGCGCATTCTCCGAGTTGGGGGAGCGCTCCCTGTGTAAAATTCCCCCGCTAACTCGCATGGAATCACATCCTTGGAGGATGTCTTCGTGCAAACACTTTGGAATCACATCCTTACGCAAAACAGAGGAGGGGTACCCCCGGCCGACCTAACCAAGCCGCCGTAATATCGTCTCTCCTTGACATTCTACATATCGGGGCGTAGATAGGTAGATTATCTAGGAGAGACGCATGTCCACCGACAAGTCCGACCTGCTGCAAGGCACGCTCGACATGTTGATTCTGAAAATCGTCGCGCTCGGCCCGGTGCACGGTTACGGCATCTCGTTGCGCATCAGGCAAATCTCGAAAGAAGTGCTGCAGGTGCAGCAAGGCTCGCTGTATCCGGCGCTGCACCGTCTCGAAAAACGAGGATGGCTCGCCGCCGAGTGGGGCGAATCCGACAACGGAAGACAAGCCAAGTTTTACAAATTGTCCGCGAAGGGCCGCAAGCAATTGCAGGCCGAAGAATCGAATTGGGAGCGCCTGGCGCAAGCAGTAACGCAAATCATGCGGACCGCGTAGTAGCGCGATCCGCAATGCCTAATGCGTCCGTGCGCTCTTGTAGCGGCGACTTTACGTCGACATCGTTCTGACGGCACCGCTGCGGCGCGTTGCCGAGATGGAGTTTGTATGAGCTGGTGGAATTTTTTCCTCGGCAAGCGAGAACAGCGCGAGCCAAAGCTGGACTCGGAAATCCTCTTTCATATCGACGCGCTGACGGAAGAAAACGTCGCCGCGGGAATGAACCCCGCCGAAGCGCGGCGGCAAGCGCAGCTTGAATTCGGCGGCCGCGAGCAAATCAAAGAAGAGCTGCGCGACGTCTATCGCGTGCGAATCCTCGATGCGGCGGCAATAAATTTGAAAGCGGCATTTCGATTTCTGCGAAAGTCGCCGTCGTTTTCGATCGCAGTCATTCTCACGCTTGCTCTGGGAATCGGCGCGAATAGCGCGGTATTTTCGGCGATCGACGCGATCTTGCTGAAACCACTCCCCTTCCCCGAAGGCGATCAGCTCGTAAAAATCGGTCAAACGCACCGGAACACAAAAACTCCGCAAACATTCGTCGCGCCGGTGCGATTGGAAGACTGGAACCGGATGAACACGACGTTCCAGGCGATGACCGGCTACTACACCGAGCAGGAATCGGAAACGACCGGAGAGTTGCCCGAGAAAGTGACTCGCGCGCTGGTCGCGCCGCGTTTTCTGCAAGTCTGGGGCATCGAGCCGGCGCTCGGGCGCGATTTCACTAGTGAAGAAGAGCACGTTGGCGGACCCGACGTCGTAATCATCAGCGATCGCTACTGGCGTAATCGCTTCGCCGCCGATCCGCAGATTCTGAGCCGAAAAGTTCGCATGGGGACGGAATCCGATTCGATCGTCGGCGTGATGCCTGCTTCATTTCATTTTCCGGAGCGCGACGTCGATTTGTGGTCGCCGATTCCGGTCGACGCCAAAGTTGCGCAGATTCGCGATGCCACTTGGTATTTCGTGGTCGGGCGGATGAAGCCCGGAGTTACGATCGAGCAAGCTCGCGCAAATCTAGCGACGGTGCAGGGGCAGTTGGGCCAACAATTTCCGAAACCCGACGGCGATCTAGAAGTGCTGATCGAGCCGCTGAAAGAGACGACCGTCGGTGGAGTTCGCCAATCGCTGTGGATTCTGTTCGGCTCGGTGTCGCTGCTGTTGCTGATCGCGTGCACAAACATCGTGTCGTTGCTGCTGGCACGCGCGACGCAGCGGCAGCACGAGATCGCGGTGCGCTATTCGCTGGGAGCTTCACGCGGCGCAATCGTCGCGCAGCTTTTGACCGAAGCATTTGTGCTGGCGCTGGCGGGAGCAGCACTCGGGCTGTTGGTTGCGTGGGCAGCGGCCGACATTTTCCGCGCGCTGGCAGCCAACCTGCCGCGCATCGAAGAGATTCACCTCGATTCGCGAGTCGTGCTGTATGCGTTGACGTGCTCCGTTGTTGTGACTTTGCTCTGCGGACTGTTCCCCGCGCTGCGCGGTACGAAACGCGGCCTGTCTGATTCGCTCGCGCAATCGAGCCGCACGCAGGTCTCAGGCCGCAACCGGCTGCAGTGGATGCTTGTCGGCGTGCAAGTCGCGCTGGCCGTAACACTTCTCGCCGGTGCGGGATTGCTGCTGCGCAGTTTTGAAGCGCTCGGCCGCGTCGCGCCGGGATTCGAGTTTGCTCACGTTTTGACGTTGCACGTCAGCGCGTCATGGGGCGAAACGGCGAAGATGCAAGGACTCGCCCAGCGTATCGACCGAATTCTCGACACGATTCGCGCGACGCCCGGTGTGGAGAATGCAGCGACGGCGGCCACGCTTCCCGGAGTGCCGGGCGAATTCACCACCGACATGAAATTTCAGGAAGGCGAGCAGGATCCCAACCACAAAATCGTCGCGGAGAGCCGCTTCGTCTCGCACGCCTATTTCGGCACGATGAAAATTCCGACGCTCGCCGGCGAGACGTGCCGCGAAAATTACGACGCGATGCAAGTGATGGTGAATCGAGGTTTCGCCGACACGTATCTTCAGGGGCAGTCGGGCATCGGCAAACACATCGAAGTGCTCGGCAACTCATTTCTGAAATCCGCCGAGATTCGCGGGGTAGTTGGGGACGCGCGCGAACTCGGCTTGAATCGTGCGCCGGCGCCGACCGTTTATTGGTGCTGGAACGCGCCGCTGCCCGATCCGTATTATCTCGTGCGCACGATCGGCGACGAGCCGATGACCATGGCACAAACGCTGCGGCAGAAAATTCATGAGATCGAGCCGGGCCGATCGGTCTTCGATATCACTCCATTGTCGGATCATCTCGACGACGCATTCGCCGAGAATCGGATGCGCACGGTGCTGCTGGCGTTTTTCGCCGCGACGGCGATTTTGCTGGCTTGCGTTGGTCTCTACGGAACGCTGAGCTATTCGCTCACGCTGCGGCGACGTGAAGTGGGATTACGGCTTGCGCTGGGTGCCGCTCGCGGCGAAATCCTGAAGGGAGCGTTGCTCGAAGGCGCAGGCGTCGCGGCGCTAGGTTGCATCGCCGGATGTTTTTTAGCGTTGGCGTTCGCGCGCACGTTGGCGGGGATGCTCTATGGCGTCACGCCGTACGATCCCGTCACGCTGATGGCGGTGGTAGCGATAGTGCTGGTCGTCGCGTTCGTTGCGTCGCTGATTCCGGCTGTCCGCGCATCGCACGTCGAGCCGATGCAAGTTTTGCGCGAAGAATAGCTCGACCGACAGCGCTGAACTCAGCAGTTCGAGGGTTTGGTCGAAAGAAGACGCTCTGGCGAACTACGCGCCACCCTTACTGCGCAAAAATTCCGCGACGTCCGGATGTTTTCTCTCTTCGGCGATCGCAACCGCATTCTTCCCATCGTTCGCCTTCGCGTGCACATCCGCGCCATGAACCAGCAAATCCTTAACGATTTTGAGGTGCCCATTCGCCGCCGCCGTCAGCAGCGGCGTGTATCCCGGCCCGTAACGGTAATTCGCATCCACGCCATTTTCGAGCAGCCAGATCGCAATCTCCTCGCGCCCGCCGGCGACGGCGCCCGTCAATGCGTTGTACCCAGTTCCATTCGTCGCGACCGCAGTCAAATCTGCACCCTTTTCGAACAAATACTTCACGATGGGAAAATGCCCAAACGCCGCCGCGAGCGCAACCACCGGAAATCCGTCCGGCGAATACGCGCGAGCGAGATCGGCATCCTTCTCGATAAAACGCTCGACGCGTTCCAACTGTCCCGCCGCGACCGCTTCGTAAAACCCAAGATGCGCCCCATGTGCGATCAGAAAATCGCGCACTTCCGTCCGCCCGCTGTAAACCGCGGCGAGCACCGGCGACTGCCCTTGCTCATTCTTCGATTCGGCTAGCGGCGGATCTTCCGCGACCATCGACTGCACTTTGCCCGCGTCACCACTGCGAATCGCGGCGAAAAATCCCTGCACGTCGCTCATTCAAAGCTCCTGAAGTTCGGAAGGTTGGATGACGCACTGGCGCGAGTCGTTCGCACCGGTCTACTTTTTAAATTGGATTGGATGACGAACTTGAAATCGCAAAACTCGACGTTCAGCCCAACGCAGCGTTGGGCCTAGCCCAGCTCAGCGCCGCGAGCGATCCTTGCGCACCGCTTCATCGATCAGCGCATCGAGTTCACCGCGCGTCAGCCGCACCGGGTCATCGGAGTGTTCCACCGAATCGCTCGTAACCGGCAGCTCCGCTCCGCCGCCCGGAGGAGCCACCACAAAATATCGCGTCCGCGCCGCCATCAGCTTCGCGACTTCGCGGCTCGACAGCAGCGTCGGCGTACCCGCTAGCTCCGCTGCCAGCGTAATCTTGGCGAAATGCTCAATCGTCTCCATGCGATAAAACGCCGTAATCGTGTCAGGCCCGCAAGTGACCGCGCCGTGATTCGCCATCAACAGCGCATCATAGTGCGCAACATACGGCTCGATCGCCGCGCTCAACTCCGGCGTGCCCGGAGTGCCATACTTCACCAACGGAATCTGCCCCAGCCCAACAATCACTTCGGGCAGCAGCGCCTGATCCAGCGCGCGCCCCGCAACCGCGAATCCCGTAGCCGTGGGCGGATGCGCATGGCAAATCGCCTGCACATCGGGCCGCATCCGGTAAAACAACAAATGCATCGCCAGTTCCGACGACGCCTTGCGCTCACCCGCGACGTGCCGCCCTTCCAGATCGATGATCACCAGATCGTCGGGCGAGAGCATCCCCTTATTCATGCACGTCGGCGTCGTCAGGATGCGATCTTCGGCAAGCCTGACCGATAAATTGCCTTCGCACGCGACAATGTAGCCGCGCTCGTACATCCACCGCCCCGCAATACACAAATCGGCGCGATGCTGCTGTTCAGCTTTAGTAGACCCTGGTGAGAGGAACTCAGTCGCCACGACACGACTCCTTGCTGGCGCGGAATTATCTTCGGAACCACGCGGAGACACAAGCTGAAATTGCGGCTCGCGCGGCGGGGTCGAACGCGTCCTACATTACCGAAAGACTAACTGTCGGTGCACCTATAACAACTGGCTACGCATAAATTCCACGAAGTTTCAGCGCGCTCGCCACACGGTCGATCGCCAGCATATAAGCCGCGATGCGGTTATTCACGTGGTGCAGTTCAGCGTAGCGTACCACCTGGTCGAAGGCGTTTTCCATGACGAAGAGCAACCTATCGTTGACTTCGCTTTCGCGCCAGAAGAAGCCCTGGCGGTCCTGAACCCACTCGAAGTAGCTGACCGTGACGCCGCCGGCATTGCCCAGGATGTCGGGCACGGTGAAGATTCCCTTTTTGTCGATGATCGCGTCGGCCTGCCAAGTAGTGGGGCCATTGGCGCCTTCGCACAAAATGCGCGCCTGCACCTGGTCGGCGTTTTTCTCGGTGATCTGATTTTCGATCGCTGCGGGAATCGCGATGTCGCACGGCTGAAACAACACGTCGCGCGCGGTCATCTTCTGTCCGCCGTCCGGGAAATCCTGGAGCGCCTTCTTTTGCGTGTAGACCCAGTCGATGACCTTCGGAACATCGAAGCCCTTTTCGTTATAAAGACCTCCGCCAATGTCGGCGAGACCGACGATTTTGTAGCCCTTTTGCTGCATCAGCATCGCGGCCAGAGAGCCAACGTTGCCGAATCCCTGAATCACGACGCGGCAGCCATCCGTTTTCATTCCCAACTTCTTCAGCGCCTTGTCGCAGCACATCATTACGCCGCGCCCAGTCGCTTCGCGGCGTCCCGCCGAGCCGCCGAGTTCGATTGGCTTGCCGGTGACAACCGCGGTCGTCGCCTGACCAACGTGCATCGCATACGTGTCCATGACCCACGCCATGGTCTGCTCGTTCGTGCCCACGTCGGGCGCCGGAATGTCGCGCTCGGGCCCAAGCCAGTTCGCCAGTTCCGCGGTATAGCGCCGCGTCATGCGCTCCAATTCGCCGCGCGTCATCTTGCGCGGATCGCAAATGATGCCGCCCTTCGCGCCGCCGAACGGAATATTCACCACCGCGCACTTCCACGTCATCCACGTCGCCAGCGCGCGCACTTCATCCAACGAAACATCGGGAGCAAAGCGAATTCCGCCCTTGCCTGGCCCGCGCACCGTCGAATGCAACACGCGATACCCGGTGAAAACTTCGAGCTGCCCGTTGTCCATCCCGATCGGGATGTAGAGCGTGATTTCCTTGCTCGGATACTTGAGATACCGATAGACGCCCTGCTCGAGACCCAACTTTTGAGCCGCCACTTCAAAACGCGCTTCCGCGTTCTGGTAGACATTCATTTCTTCTGGTGCTGGGGCATGCGCCATGCAAACGTCTCCTCTGACGGGTACTGCCGTCGCTCGGTCCGGCCCGCAAGTCACACGCGGGCGGCATTTTAGGAGCCAAGAAAGGCCAAAAGTCGCGGGCTACCCTTCCCGCGCGACCTCACCTAGCCGGGTGGCCAGTATAACGTCGGACGCGCGAAGTTGGAAGTTTCAGGTCGCCGGAATGCAACAGTCTGGATACCCATCCTCGCGTCGAATTTTGGTTTGCCGCAAACGAAAATTTGCGTTGGCACACTTCGACGCAGGCTGTCACCGTAAGCATCGTCAAGACAGGCCCCGGCGCGTCGCCGTCGGCCTTCCAAAACGGCCTCTTTCCCCGTCGAAACGAGCGCCGCCACAGATTTCAGCAACACTGCCGTTCGCGGAGCCCGTCGCTCCCGCCGAATCGGCACATCGCTCCAGGACGAGCCTAATCCCACGCGCATGGCGCTCTTCACGCTGGCGCTGTTACGGAGGCCGTCTTGGAATTCACGGGACTCAGCGACTCCAGCGTCACCCATCTCAGCGAAGCTCCAACGCCACCCCTCGACGCCAGCGCCGCTAGCGCCAAACCAAGCCCCAACGCCATCGAGGGCTACAAAGCCTCCAAAGACGGCAATGGCTTGCGCGTGCTCGACGATCTGCCGGGAATCATCGCTCGCGGCGCCGCTGCTCTGGCGCCCGCCGAAAAAGAATTGCTCAAGTGGGTCGGCGTTTTCTTCCGCCGCCCTACGCCGGGAAAGTTCATGATGCGCGTCCGAATGCCCAACGGATTCGCCACCAGCGCGCAGCTTCGCGCCGTCGCCGATCTTTCGCGCCGCCTCGGCAACAATGTGCTCGACATCACCACGCGCCAGCAGATCGAACTCCGCGGCTTCACACTCGACAGCGTCCCTGAAATCTGGGAGAAGCTCCGCGGCGTCGATCTTCGTTCGCTGCAAACCGGCATCGACAACATTCGCAACATCAACGGCTGCGCCCTCGCCGGCCTCGCGTCCAACGAACTCTTCGACGCCTCGCATGTCGTGCAGGAACTTGACCGCATTTTCGTCGGTGCGGACGGCAATCCCGAATACACGAATCTTCCGCGCAAGTTCAACATCACGGTCACGGGTTGCCTCGACAACTGCACGCACAACGAGTCGCAGGACCTCGCGCTCGTTCCCGCGCGTAAGGGTGGCCGATTCGGCTTCAACGTGCTTGTGGGCGGCAAGATGGGTTCCGGTGGATTCACCATCGCGTCGTCGCTGAACGTTTTTGTCGAGCCGTTCGAGGCCGTCGCCGTCGTCACCGGGCTCGCCAAAATCTATCGCGATCACGGCCCGCGTGATGCCCGATCGAAATGCCGCTTCGCATTCCTGATCGCCGAGTGGGGTGTGCGCCGTCTGCGCAGCGAACTCGTCGCGCACCTCGGCCACGAACTCGAATTTCGCGGGAAAGACATGCGCGGCTCCGGCCACTCCGATCACCTCGGCGTCGTCGCCCAGCGCCAGACCGGACTCGTCGCCGTCGGCCTCTGCGTTCCCACTGGTCGCGCCAATCCCGAGCAACTCGAAGAGCTGGCTCGCCTGGCCGACGAATACGGCAACGGTGAGATTCGCTTCACCATCGGCCAAAACGCGATCATTCCCAATGTTCGCAACGATCGCGTCGATGACTTGCTCGAAGAGCCGCTCGTAAAACATTTTTCGCCGCGTCCATCTCCATTTGTGCGCGGACTGGTCGCTTGCGTCGGCACCGACTATTGCAATATGGCGCTCATCGAAACGAAGAGCCGCGCCGTCGCGCTCTCGCAATCGTTGAAAGAAAAACTTGGCGTGCACGGAACGCCGCTCAGCATCCACTGGTCGGGATGTCCCGCAGGGTGTGGCAACCATCAGGCTGCCGACATTGGTCTCCGCGGCTTCAAAACAAAAATCGATGGAAAAATTGTCGATGCCGTCGCCATTTACGTCGGCGGCCGCACCGGACCGAACGCCGTCGCCGGCCGCGAAATTTTCGAGACCGTTCCGTGCGACGAAAACTTGCCAGACATCATCGCCGGACTCATTCGATCGCATCGCTTCCCGAGCGAGCCTGTCGACAACTGGATGCCCAGCAATGCCCTTCCCGCCGTCGCGAGTTGGGTCCCCATTCGCACGCTGATCCCCGATAGCGCGAGTTCCATCGGCGATGGCGCGGACTGAGATCGCCAGTTGCAGTTCGGCCCGTAACCGCACAATCGAAGGAGATCGTATGACCGACTACGTCAATCCGAAAGACCTCGTTCGCGAAGCCGTCGAGCTCGCAGCGAGAAAAGCCGATCTCTCGATCAAGGACATGCTGATCCGCGGCGCAATGGCCGGCGCGTTCCTCGGTTTCGCAACTTCGCTCGTCTTCACGGTCTATTCGCAAGGACTGCCGCCGATCGTGGGCGCGATCCTGTTCCCCGTCGGCTTCGTGATTCTCGTTTTGCTCGGTCTGGAATTGGCCACCGGAAATTTTGCGGTGCTACCCGCGGGTTTGTTCGCCGGCAAGGTCAAACTCTCGCGACTTCTCCGCAACTGGATGTGGGTTTATTTTGGCAATCTGATTGGCAGTCTGCTCTACGTTGCACTGTTCTATCTCGCGATCACGAATTGGCACACTGGAAGCGGTGGGCCCATCGGCGATCTGCTCAAGCAGGCCGCGCTCAAGAAGACCGTCGCCTACGTCGCGCTTGGCGGCGGCGGCTGGGGCACTGCGTTCGTCAAAGCGATTCTCTGCAACTGGATGGTGACGATTGGCGCTTTGATGGCTTTGTCGTCGCGTTCAACTCTCGGCAAAATTGCCGCCATGTGGTTGCCGATCATGACGTTCTTCGCGCTCGGCTTTGAGCACTCCGTGGTGAATATGTTTGTCATTCCGTCGGGCATAGTGCTGGGTGCGCCAATTTCGATGGCACAGTTTCTGTTCTGGAATCTGCTGCCGGTCACGCTGGGAAACATCGTTGCGGGAGTTTTCTTCACCGGCGGGGCGCTGTACGCAACTTATCCGACGTCGGCGGCGAGTCGCGCTGACGTCACAACGCCCGCGATCGCATCGCTCGCGACGGAATCACAGCCGGCGTTCGCAACGGTGCCAACCGCCAGCCTCAACCCGATGTGAACGGCAAGCTCAACGCGCTGCCGATGCGCTGAGCACCGCGGGCTTCGCCACAGTGCAACTGCGTGGCCGCTTCACGTAAATCGTGCAAAAATACGTCGACATGGAATCTCGCACCAAGCCGGGTGGATTCGCCGGACTCCGCGTTCTATCGCTGGAAAGCCGCCGCGCAACAGAGATGGCGAAACTCATCGAAACGTATGGCGGCGTGGCAATCGTCGCGCCTTCGATGCGCGAAGTTCCGCTCGAAACAAATACCGACGCTCAAGATTTCACGCGCAAACTGCTGAGCGGTCAATTCGATTCAGTGATTTTGTTGACCGGGGTCGGCACCCGCGCTCTGACGCGTGTCGCCGAGACAGTTTGCCCGCGCGAAGAATTTGTTGCCGCCCTGAAGAAAATTCCCGTCGTCACCCGCGGCCCAAAACCCGTCGCAGCGTTGAAAGAACTCGGTATCACGCCGGTCGTCACCGCGCCGGAACCAAACACCTGGCGCGAATTGCTGGCTGCGCTCGATCAAAACAGCGCGACGCTCCCGCTGCACGCCAAACGAGTCGCCGTCCAGGAATACGGCGCACCCAACGTCGAACTACTCGCGGGCCTCGCCGAACGCGGCGCAAAAGTGACGCAGGTTCCCGTCTACGAATGGGCGCTACCCGAAGACGTGCAGCCGCTTCGCGATGCAGTCACCGCGCTCGCAAGCGCGAAGGTCGACGTCGCGCTCTTCACGACTTCCATTCAGATCATCCATCTGCTGAAAATCGCCACAGAAATGGGCAAAGAAAAAGAGACCGTCGCCGCCTTCGCAAAAATCCTCGTCGGCTCGATCGGCCCGGTCACATCCGAAGAATTACGCGCTCACGGCATCGCCGTCGACATGGAGCCTTCGCATCCAAAGATGGGCTTCCTCGTCAACGAAGTCGCGCAACGCAGCGCTGAACTCCTCGCGAAAAAAAGGGCCGCGGCCGATACTTCGGCCGCGGCGTCAAATTAGTTCAGTCCGTAAAATCGAGATTTACTGCAAGCGGAACTGGATTGTCACTGTCAAGTGCATCGGTACGGCTTTCCCGTCGAGCGTCGCCGACTGATACTTCCACTGTCGCAACGCGTCCATCGCGGCCTGATGTAACAGCACTGGCCCCGATACGACCTTCATCGACGAAACTCGCCCGTTCACATCGATCAGCGCATCAACCAACACGGCGCCTTGGATATGCTGCGTTCGCGCCAGCCCGGGATAAACCGGCGGCACCGACGAAACCAAATGCGCGGCCTTCACATCGCCGCCAACCGGCAACGGCGCCGCAGGAGCCACCGGCTGCTTTGCGTTTCCGCCGATCAACCCGCCGCCAAGCGCATCTCCGCTCGGCACGACTTGTCCCGACGAATTCAACGCAAGCGCTTCCGCTTCGCCAACGACGGCACCTGTCGGTCGCGCAGCATTGGGTCCTGCAAGGTGCACTTCGCCGAGGCTCGGCTTCTTCGGCGCAACCGCCACCGGCTCAGCCAATTTCTTGTACGCGGAAAGCTCCGCCGAAACATTCTTGTCGACACCCTTCACGTTCTGAGCTGAAGGCACCCCGCCCTGCGAATTCTGCTGCGCTGCAGCGCTCGCCGGCTGCGTGGCCGGCACGGGCTCGGAATTGATATTCGAACGATTCGGCGTCGCAACCTTTTCGGTCGGTCGTGCCGCAGGCTGCGAAGCATTCGCGTTCGCCGCCGGAGCTTCCGACGCCACAACTGGAGCAGGCGCCGCCTCCGCCGTCGTCGACGAACTCTGCGACGTCGTCCCCGACGAATTCCGCGAATACCACGTGCCACCCGCCACCGCGAGCACCAATCCGGCCGCGATCGCGCCAATCAGCAATCCTTTTCCGCTCTTCTTCGGCGCGTGCGCTGCCAGATCCATCTGCCCGTCGACCAAATGCGTCTCGAATATCGAATCGCCTTCTTCCGCCGAACGAGCCGGTACCGAAAGATCCTGCACTTCAAATTCGAGCACCCGATCGTCGCGTGCTTCGTCTCTTGCCGTGAGTTCGTTCTGCGAATGCGTTGCCGCATTGCGCGCGAGCGGCTCGAGCCACGACGGGATTTTAACTTCGTCTTGATCTGCTGAAACCAAGTGCGAGTTCTTCGCCGGCGCAGCTGGCTTCGCTGCTTGAGATTGGTTCTGCTGCCGCGAAATTTCGACCACCTTCGAAACGGACGCGACTGGCGCTGCCGGCACGCTCTTCGTGTCGTCGCCAAGGATCGTCGCGAGTTGCTCTTGCAGTTTTTCGCTTTCGCGGCGCAGCACATCGGGAGTCGTATGTGTATGCGCGGAAACTTGCGATGGAGGCGGCGCCACACTCGACACCGGCGCTTGCGGCACTTGCGAATGAACGCCCTGTGACGGAATTCCTTGCGACGGAATAGCGCTCGGCAATTTCGGCTGAATCGCAATCGGCGCCGACGAAGTCATTCCACTTCCCCATCCGTCGGTCAATCCAGGAGCCTTCGGCAACGGCAGTGCACTTGTCGGAACCTGGCTCGACGAAGCTACGGGTTTATTCTCCGCGTGCAACGCCGGCGCGTTCGATGTCTCCGGACGCGCGACAAAAATCGGTGAACTCGACGCTGGCGCAGCAGGCTGCGCTGGGTGCGATGCCGCCGGAATCACGGGAGCAACCGGCGCCGCTGGCCGCGGAGCCGCTGGCTTCGGTTCGACGCGAGGAGCAGCATTAGCCGCTGGCGCAACCGTCGCAATCGGCGTAACCGCTGCCGGCCGCGCAGGCGCTGCCGCAACAGGCGCGCTCGGCGCCGTCGCACGCTCGCCGGGGAACCGCATGCCCCAAAATCCCGCGACTGCTTCGGTAAACTCCAACTCCACGTATCCGCTGACGTTCCGATAATTTTTCGACTTCACAACCTGGCAGACGACTTCTTTCTTCGTCTTGTCGTTGGTCAGAAAAAGCAGCTGTCCCGCTGTGACCGACGAGCTCAGCCGGATCACCGCGCCGTTATGAAACACCAGCACCGTCTGCGTCGATTCCGAAAACGGCTCGCGCTTGTCGCTGCCTTCCACCGTTCGCGCGCCATTTACCGTCACCGGCACTTCCAGTGGTACGGGCTGCGGCTTGTTCGCTTCTTCCGCTCCCGCCGTTCGGGCAGTCGTTTGGGAATTACTCGTTTCGAGATCTTTTGCAGTTGGCGACATCGGTCCGCTCACTTAGGGCTGTGAAATTTGTGTCGCGCAAGCGGGATTTAGAGGCACACCGACCCAGGGCAAGAGAAGCCGCTTGAGGACGCTTGTCATCCTACGGTTTCGAACACGCGAAAATATACTGGCCTTGCGTACAGGTGTTCTCGCTCCGAAACGGTGAAATCGCCGCGCCCTGGGCGGCTAAATCGGGCGTCGAGGCACACGGGGCTGCGTGATTTTTGCGTCTTCGCGCAGAAATCGAATCGCCGTAGGTCTGATTTGTAGTTTGTTAGAAAGCGCTAAGAGCCCGTCTACCGAGCTGCCTACTTCGCCGCCGGACTCGCTGGCCCCACCGGACCCAGTGGCTGCCGGAACCTCTCGTCGACCTCCACCTGATAGCCGGTCACCAGCTTGTTCGTCTCGTTCGCCATCCCGATGACCGCCTGCAATTCGTGAAACATCGCGTCGGTCATGCCCTTGTTGCGCGCCGACGCCGTGTGCGACGCGATGCAATAGTGGCAATTATTGGTCACGCTCACCGCCACATACAAAAGCTCCTTCGTCAGCGGATCGAGCGCTCCCGGCGCCATGACCTGCTTGATGTCTTCCCACGTCCGCTTCAGCGTAGCGGGATCGTGCGCGATCGCCTTCCAGAAATTGTTGATCCAGTCGGTCTTTCTCGTCGCCATGATGTCGTCGTACACCGCGCGTACTTCCGGGCTCGCGTCGCCGTATTCGATCAACGGAAAAGTCGCCATGAGGTCTCCAAACGTTCGTGTGGGAACAGCCAATTCAAATTAGCAGGAATTCTACGCGTCGCGCAAAAAGCAAAAAGCTCACGGGGAGGAATCCGTGAGCTCTTCGTTTTTGCTGCCTTTTACCGCGTTTTTGAGAGAGAAGAAAATTTAGCAGGAGCGGTATGCTTCGGCCGCTTCCATGTTCATCTGCAACCGCAGATCGATCTGAACCGCTGCGAACCGCGCGCAGGTCGCGCGTTCCTGTTCGCACCAGCTCGCGAATGCCGGCATCCGATCGCCCACCAGCGCCGAGAGCTTATCGACCACCGAATAATATGTCTTCACAAATCCAAGTCCGCTGCCGCGTGGATCAAGGGTCGGCGTCAATTCGTGCAGTGTCGCAAAAGTGTCGAAGTCCTCGCCGGTCACCATGCGGTTGTCCACACGCGCGGCGGCCAAAACGCCGTACGAGACAGCCTGGCCGGCCACGGCGGCCAAAACGGCGCGCCAGTAGTAGAGCGCGAACTGCGAGAGCGCTACGACCGAGATCGAAAGTAGGATTGCGGCGAACATTGGCTCTTTCCTATGACCCTTCTTTCTACTCACATTTTCGCCGCGTAGGTGTATCACACCTATAGCCCCCCCGTACCACTCGGGTAGAACCTATAGCCATTAAGTGCCATCTTCAACACACATAAGGGCTTGCGCCGATGATCCAAGAGCCATAAGCTGCGCCACCAGGCCCAAATTCTGCCTACCGGGGAGCCCCCTGATGCCCTTTCCGAGATTCGTTCTTTCAATGATGCAGTCTATTGTATTGATAACATTTGGCTTAATGGGAGTGCCCCAACTTTTGCACGCCCAGGCCGCGCCCGATACTCATGCCAAGGACCGCGCTGCCATCACCCAACTCATTACCAATCAACAACTTAGCTGGAACAAGGGCGACATCGACACCTTCGTGGAGGCTTATTGGCGCTCCCCCGAGCTCACTTTTTCGGGCACCAGCGGCATCCAGCGCGGATTCGAAGCAGTCCGGGCACGCTACAAAAGGGTCTATCCCGATCGCTCCACCATGGGCCAACTCGATTTCTCGGACCTCGATTTTCATTTCATCGGCAACGACGGCGCGCTCGTGTTGGGGCACTGGCACCTGACCCGCGACAAAGACAAGGGCGACATCGGCGGCGTCTTCTCTTTGGTTTGGCTGCGCTTCCCCGAAGGCTGGCGCATCATCCACGACCACACCAGCGCCGTGCCTCCGAAAAAATAGCTCGACTCGGGTCATCTGAAGTCACGAGCCTGAAAAATCGCTGTCAGTACTTGGCAAGATCTAAGACGTGATGGGTGTGCACAAGGTCTCCGGCGGTGACGAACTGAGTGACAGCCTTTGACCACGTAACATCAAAACCTAAAGCGGCGGACAAAAATAAGGCTGCGAGGGCATCAAATTGATGAGCGTGGAGACGCACGAAAACTTTTTGCAGCGGCGTCTGGTTCGGCCGGTTATCGATTTGTTGCGGCAGGGAGTGACGCCGGAACAAATCGCGCTCAGCATCGTTTTCGGTGTGATGCTCGGAGTTTTTCCTGTGCTCGGTGCCACCACGGCGCTCTGCGCGATCGCAGCGCTGGCGTTTCGTTTGAATCTCCCCGCGATTCAGCTCGTGAATTATTTCGTCTACCCGCTTCAGATTGCGCTGCTGATTCCCTTCTTTCGTCTCGGCGAAAAACTTTTCCGCGCGCCGCATCTGCCGCTTTCGGTTCCACAAATTTATGCGATGATTCACGCGAGCATGACCGGCGCAGTGCGCGCGCTTTGGATCACGACCTGGCATGCCATTATCGTCTGGAGTTTGCTGGCATCCGTTGCAGGAATTGTTTTGTATCTGCTGCTCATTCCCGTGTTGCGCCGTGTGTCGCGCCACAAATTTACTTCTGTCTCTGAGACCGCATGATCTTGCAGCAGGCCATTCACCTTGGGGTAGCGGGCGCCGGCATCATGGTCGCCATGATGTTCCTGTTGTGGCTCGTGCATCTTCCGCTTCGCAACGCCGCAATCATCGACGTCGGCTGGGCTCTGGGGCTGGCGGTTCTCGCGATTTATTACGCGCTCGCAGGCCCGGGTTACGCCGCGCGCAAATACGCACTCGCGATCATGGTCGGCTTCTGGGGATTCCGGCTTGCGGGATATCTTTTATTTTCGCGAGTGATCGGACATCCGGAAGAAGGACGCTACGTTCAGCTGCGCAAGGAATGGAAACGCCATCTTGAACTGCGATTTCTTTTCTTCTTTGAATTTCAGGCGCTGCTCGATGTTGTTTTGTCGACGCCGTTTCTGATCGCGTGTCTCAATGTCGCCGCGCCGCTGGGCTTTCAGGAAAAATTTGGCGCAGGCATCTGGCTTGTCAGCATGATCGGCGAAGCGATTGCCGACCTTCAGCTTTACAACTTCAAGAAAAATCCGGCGAACGCAGGCAAGACGTGTCGCGCGGGGCTTTGGAAATATTCGCGCCATCCGAATTATTTTTTCGACTGGATGACGTGGGTTGGCTACGCAGTGTTCGCGCTGGGTTCGCCGTGGGGTTGGATCGGGCTGGTTTCGCCGGCGCTGATTTTATATTTCTTGCTCGATGTCACCGGGATTCCGGCAACCGAGGCGCAAGCGCTTCGCAGCCGCGGCGACGAGTATCGCGAATATCAGCGGACGACGAGTTCGTTCGTTCCGTGGTTCCCGAAAAAGAGCGAAGCAAAATCATGATGCTCGGTTGATCGGACTGCATCACGCTGCGCTCTGAGCAACTCCGTCTGCATTCCACCTCGGGTTCGACGATCGACCGTCGAGTTGCTTCAAACGATGTCGAGGATTTCCTCGTAGCGTTTGAACGGGGGGATTAAGTAGGCGCCGGCGAGTTCGGTGCGCGACCATTGCAACATTTCGCGGGCGACCTCGAAGCCGCGTTCGCGCGCGTTTGCTCCGGCGGCTTCCATCGATTTCAAGACCGCGTCGGGGATCACGATGCCGGGAACTTCGTTGTTGAGGCGCTGCGCCTGCTTATAGCTGTTGAGCGGCCAGATGCCGATCATCACGGGGATCGAAGGCTTGCCGCCGAGTTTTTTAACGAACGAATACCAGTGTTCGGGATCGAAGATGGGCTGCGTCATCGCGTAGCGCGCACCAGCTTCGATTTTTGCGTGGAAGCGTTCAATTTCCGCGTCGAGATCGTCGGCGACAGGATTCACCGCGACGCCGATCGCAAAATTCGTGGCGCCGCCCAAAGTTTTTCCCGCCCAGTCGGTACCTTGATTCAGGCGATGCAGAATTTTCACGAGGCCGACGGAATCGACTTCGTAAACGCCGCTGGCTTCGGGATAATCGCCGACCGATGGAGGATCGCCGGTGATCGCGAGGATGTTGCGAATGCCTCCGACCGTCCACGCGCCGAGCAGCATCGCTTGCAGGCCAATGATGTTGTAATCGCGCGTGGTGAGATGCGGAATCGTTTCGATGCCGCGCGCCTCGAGCGCACCCGAAGTCATCAACGCGTCCATGCCGACGCGCGCCATCGCGCCGCTGTTCACGTCGATGACATCGACTTTGCCCGACGCCATGATGCGATCGACTTGCTCAAAAATGCGATCGAGCGACAAGCCTTTGGGTGGGTCGATTTCGACGCTGATCGCGAATTCTTTCGTCTGCAGCTTCTTAAAAAGTTTGCTTTCGGGATCGCGCTCGGCAATAACCGGAGCCTTCGCGGGTGTTTCGACAGTGATTCCGCTCGCAGTTGCTTTCACCGGCGCGAGCGACCTGACGGCGTCGGCCATGGCGCGAATGTGTTCCGGCGTGGTCCCGCAACAACCGCCGAGAATACGGACGCCGAGCGCGGCGGCTTCGCGAGCGAATTGCGCGAAATATTCCGGCGAAGATTTTGGATAAACGATGCGGTCGCCTTCGCGTTTAGGCAACCCTGCGTTGGGCATGCCGCTGACGCGGACGTCGTCGACGCCGGCGAGTTGGCCAAGAATTGGAAGCAGCGATTGCGGACCGAGTGTGCAGTTCGCGCCGATCACCTGAACATTTTTCGCTTTAAGTTGCATGGCGGCGTCTGCTGGACTCAAGTCGCCGTACGCAGTTCCCTCTTCGGAGTAGGTGAGTTGCGCAATGATCGGAAGGCCAGAGAACGAACGGATCGCGTCGATCGCGAGCGTCAGTTCCTCGATGTAAGTAAAAGTTTCGAGGATGAAGAGGTCGACGCCGCGTTCTTCGAGCGCGAGCGCCTGCTCGTGAAAAATATTCAGAATTTCGTCGGGTTCGGGATGGCGCGCCTGGACACCGATGCCGAGCGGGCCCATGGAACCTGCGATTAAAACTTCGCGCGATGCGGACTCGCGCGCTTCACGGGCGATTTTCACGCCGCGGCTGTTGAGTTTTTGCACGTCGTCGCCGAGGCCGAGGGGTTCGAGCTTGAAGCGATTCGCTCCGAACGTATTGGTCTCGATGATTTGCGCGCCGGCTTGGATGTAGGCCTGGTGCGCGCGAAAAACGGCTTCGGGTTCGATCGCATTCAACTCGTCGAAGCAGCGATGCGTTCCGACCGAGTCGTGCAGATACGAGCCCATCGCGCCGTCAGCGATCAAAATCGAATTTTTCAGACGCTCATTAAAATCCTGGATCTTCAAACCCGTTCATCCTGTCTGCTGATTTTCGCGAGGGACCTTCGCTCAGCGTTTGGTAGTTTCCATGAGGCTGGCGACGGTGCTCATGAGGTCGTACTTGGTGAGAATCTCGAAACGCGCTTCGCCCATTTCGACGAAAACAGCGGGATTCTCGTGACTCAAAATGTGCGTGACGCGATCGACGGGCGCGGTACGCGGAACTTGCGGGAGCGGCTTGCTCATCACTTCGCGCACGACAAGTTTGTGCAGGTCTTTTCCCTGCAGCGCGAGGGTCAAAATCTGATCTTCGTAGATCGTGCCGATCGGAGTCTTTTCCTCAAAAACGGGAATCTGCGAAATGTCCTGTTGCTGCATGGTTTTCAGCGCGTGATAAACGGTCTGGTAGGGACGCGCGATGATTAGATCGCGGCCTTTTCCCGATTGATGTTTGGCGTGGACGACTTCACCCGCGGTGATTTTCACGGCGGAGTCACCGTAATTGCGTTCGCGCATCCACTCGTCGTTGTAAACCTTGCTGAGGTAGCGCATGCCTGTGTCGGGCAAGAACGCGACGACAAACGCTTCGGGGCCGAGATCGGCGGCCAAGCGGAGCGTGGCCGAAATGCATCCGCCGCCGGAACCGCCGGTGAAGAGACCTTCCATTTTCACGAGACGGCGCGCGATGACGAAGCACTCTTCGTCGTTGACCTGAATTACATCGTCGAGAATTTTCAAGTTCATTGACGCGGGAAAGAAATCTTCGCCGATGCCTTCGACGACGTAGCTTTTCGCTTTGACGGTTTCGCCGGTCTTCACAAAATCGTAGTAGAGCGAGCCGATCGGATCGACGCCGATGATTTGAACCTTGGGATTTTTTTCCTTGAGATATTTGCCGACGCCGCTGATGGTGCCGCCGGTGCCCATGCCGCAAACGAAGTGCGTGATTTTTCCTTCGGAGTCGTCCCAGATTTCCGGTCCGGTGGTCTGGTAATGCGCCTCCGGATTCATCGGATTGTCGTACTGATTGGGATAGTAGGAATTCGGAATTTCTTTGGCGAGTTTTCGCGCGACCGAATAGTAGCTGCGCGGATCTTCGGGCTCGACCGCGGTGGGGCAGACGATGACTTCGGCACCGAGCGCTTTCAGGAGATCGACTTTTTCTTTCGACTGTTTGTCGGTGATGGTGAAGACCATCTTGTAGCCGCGAACGGCGGCGACGAGAGCGAGTCCCATGCCGGTGTTGCCGGACGTGCCTTCGATGATGGTGCCGCCGGGCTTAAGGAGGCCTTTTTTCTCGGCTTCGTCGATCATGGTGACGCCGATGCGATCTTTTACGGAGCCGCCGGGGTTGATGTAGTCGGCCTTGACGTAAATCTGCGGCTTTAATCCCTGGTTGATGCGATTGAGACGGACCAGCGGCGTGCGTCCGATGGCTTCGAGGATGTTGTTACATTTCATTTTCGATTTCTTTCAACTCGCGCTCGGTGTTTGGCACAGCTTCACAGAGAAATTTGCCGGTAAGGGTGGCGCTACCGACTTGCGCCGCAGCGGCGTCAAACTTGATGGGCAGGTCCGCGCTACCGTCAGCGTGCACGGCGTGCCACAATTCATCCAGTTTAGCATGCGCTTGCGAGACGCAAGGGCGACGAAGGAGATGCTTGTGCCACGGCAGAACATTTCGAGCGGGACGCAGTGGGAACCGATCGTTGGGTATTCGCGAGCGGTCCGAATCGGAAATTGGGTGAGTGTATCGGGGACGACGGCGACAGGGCCGGACGGAAAGATTGTCGGTGTCGGCGATGTGTATGCGCAGACGGTGCAGACGATCCGGAACATCGAGGCGGCGCTGACGAAGGCGGGCGCCGGACTGAAGGATGTGGTACGGACGCGGGTTTTTGTGACGAACATTGGGGATTGGGAAAAGATCGGGCGGGCGCATGGGGAGTTTTTCGGGACGATCCGGCCGGCGACGAGCATGGTGGAAATTTCCAAGCTGATTTCGCCGGAGATGCTGGTGGAGATTGAGGCGGACGCGATTGTGGAGGGGTAGTTTCGCTTGGGGTTCGCTTTTGGGGGTATACCCCGGGTGTTTCGCCTAAGAGTGAATAAGTCGATTGGATTGTGGAAGATAGCGGAGGGGCGAAAGTAGAGAGTGTGGAAGGTGTTGATTTGGTTGGGGTTGGGGGATCGCATGTTGGTTCCAAAATGGGAAAAGCGCCGGGGGTTGCCGGCGCTTTTTGCTATTGTGCTCGCTGGAGGCGAGTATACCAGATTATTAAGGTTTGTCAAGTGGTACTAGGACATTCGAATGGATGCGTTGAATGGTTGGTGGATGTGCATTTGGTTTGTGCCGGGGTTTGGGATTTAGCCAAGGTCCCTCCACTGCGTGGGTCGACGCGTTCACGGGAAGTGAACGCGAAGAAAAAGCGTCGACCCCCTTCGGTCGGGATGACAATTTTTTAATGGATGGCTCGAGGTGGCTGGCGGATGAATCGCAGTCGTGTTTACGCCGGGCGGAGCGAGCCCCGCCCCTACAACAGAAGTGCACGGAGATGGACACAGGGGAGCCATGCTACGGAGTGATCAGTGGTTCGATTTCGGAGAAAGGCCGAGGGCGGATTCGATGCTGTGTTGCCAGTTGGGGGCGGAGGATTTGTCTTGGTCGCCGAGTTGGATCACGTGGGCGTTGGCGGAGGGGTCGAGGGCTGTGCGGGTGTAGGTGACTTTGACGGCGGTGAGAGTTGCGGTGAGGGCGGTTACTTGGACGTCGACGGTCATGGCGAATTTGTCTGGGACTACGGCGACGTATTGCATGCGGCCGGAGTCGACGTTGAAGATTGTGTTTACCCAGATGGTGGTGACGGGGCCGTGTTTTGTGGTGAAGACGGCGCCTTCGATGTCGCGGCCGGGTTGAGGGTGGGCGAAGACGGGATTCCAGTTGTCGCCGGCCCAGGAGCGTTCGGCCTCGGGGGCGAAGAGGGGGGCGACTTGTTTCATGGGGGCGGCGATTTCGAAGGTGAAGGAATTCACTACGTGCGCGTTTTCTGGTGGTGGTGACGTTGGCTGTTGCGCTGACGATGTGACCGCGCACGCCAGCGATGCCGCGAAGAGCATGAAGACTGCGATTTGGTGAGTGGTCATTTACGTTCCTTGAGGTTGTGGCTGTCGGCGGCGCGTAGTGTGAGGCCGTAGAGTTTTCGGAATTGGGCGATTTGGTCGAGTGTGGCGGGGGAGAAGGCGAGTTTGCCTTCGAAGGAGTGGAGGACGATGCCTTCGAGGAGGTCGCCGAGGGTCATGTCTTTGAGTTCGGCGAGGGCTTTGAGGACTTTGAGGAGGCGTTTTTCGAGGCGGACGCCGGTTTGGATGCGG
>DASXPD010000090.1:0-36570 GCA_036493835.1 Candidatus Acidiferrum sp.
CGATTGCATCCTCAAAGACAAAACTCCTTTTAACGACGGCCACGCCGGCCTGCACGTCGTTCGCATGCTCGAAGCCGCCGACCAGTCCCTTCAACAGAAAGGCAAAATCATCTCTCTATGAGCACCACCGTCCTCAACGAACACGTCTCCATTGCCCCCGACGTCAAGCTCGGCCGCAACGTTAAACTGTCTAAATTCATCAACATGTACGGTTGCACGGTCGGCGACGACGTGAAAATTGGTGCATTTGTCGAAGTACAAAAGAATGCATCGATTGGTAACAACTGCAAAATTTCCAGTCACACCTTCATCTGCGAGGGTGTCACCATTGAAGACGCTGTGTTTATCGGCCACAGCGTGACTTTTATCAACGATATGTATCCCCGGGCCACAGCCGCAGGCGGCGCTCTTCAGACCGAGGCGGACTGGAAGGTCGACAAGACCGTCGTGAAGAAGGGCGCGTCGATCGGCTCCGGTTGCACCATCCTGGCCAACGTCACCATCGGCGAAGGTGCCATCATCGGCGCGGGTAGCGTCGTCACCAAGGATGTGCCGCCGAACGCCATTGTTGCCGGGAATCCTGCAAAGTTCCTGCGATTCGTCACTGAGGAGAAGACTGCCTAAAATGAGCGCGAACGAAAAAATTCCATTTCTCGATCTCGTCACCCCGCACAAGGAGCTCCAGCAGGAGCTCACCGCCGTATTCCAACAGGTCATCACCACCGGCGGCTTCGTTGGCGGCCCGCTTGTCGAAAATTTTGAGAAAGACTTCGCCGCTTTCTGCGACTCCGCCTATTGCGTTGGCGTCAACAGCGGCACGGACGCTGTCCGCTTCGCCCTAACCGCGGCGGGTGTTCAGACGGGCGACATCGTCGTCACCGTCCCCCACACCTTCATCGCCACGACCGAAGCCATCAGCCAGGCCGGCGCTCTCCCGCAATTCGTCGACATTGACGACGTCACTTACACGATGAGCCCCGCGAAGCTCCAGCAATACCTCGATCGCGAGTGCGAATTCGACCGCGCCTCCGGCAAGACCGTTCACCGCAAGCTCCACAAGCACGTCTCCGCGATCGTTCCGGTCCACATCTACGGACAGTGCGCCGATATGGACGCGCTCCTCGAGATCGCCAACAAGTACAAGCTCGTCGTCGTCGAAGACGCCTGCCAGGCTCACGGCGCCGAATACTTCTCCAAGAAACAAAACAAGTGGCTCAAAGCGGGCTCGATGAGCCACGCAGCCGCGTTCAGCTTCTACCCAGGCAAGAATCTCGGCGCCTGCGGTGAAGGCGGCGCCATCACCACCAACAGCGCCGACATGGCGCGCATCATGAAAATGCTGCGCGAACACGGCCAGGCGAAAAAGTATTATCACGACATCGAGGGCTACAACGGCCGTCTCGACTCGCTCCAGGCCGGCTTGCTCCACGTGAAGCTTCGCCGCCTCGCGGAATGGAACAAGCAGCGCCAGGCAGTCGCCGCCGAATATCAGCGCCTGCTCGCGAGTAACACTGCCGTGAAGCTTCCCTTCGCGCCCGAATGGTCGCGCCCGGTGTGGCACCTCTACGTGATCCGCGTTGCCGATCGCGATGGCCTTCAAAAGCGCCTGGCCGAAGCCAAGATCGACACCGGCATCCACTATCCAATCCCGCTCCACTTGCAGAACGCCTACAAGTCGCTCGGCTACAAAAACGGCGACTTCCCGGTCACCGAAAAGCTCGCGCTCGAAATTCTGTCGCTGCCGATGTACCCGCAGCTCCAGAAAGCGCAGCAGGCCCGCGTCGCGCAAGCCGTCGAAGAATTCGCCTCGGTTGCCTCGGTCTAATCGCCGACCAAACGAGTCACACACACTCATCGCGCAGGCCGAGCAACGCGAAACGCCGCCCGGCCTGCGTCTTTATTTCACTAACTTTCAACGAACCCAGCACGAATGCCAGCCACCGAATCATCCTCGACGCAATCCTCCGCCCTGCGCGTTGACCGCCTCGTCAGCCTGCGAGTCGTGCGCCCGCTGCGCCGCATCAGTTCGTCGCCCGCGGCTTTGCGCATTCCGATTTTGATGTACCACAGCATTTCCGAACCTGGCGCCGATTCGCGCCATCCGTACTTCGGCACGATCACATCTCCCGCCGTCTTCGAGCAGCAGATGCGCTTCCTGCACGACAACGGCTTTCAGACGATCTCTCCTGCCGACGTTTTCGCCAACGGCGAAACCAGCGTTCGCCTCGTCCGCAAACCCGTTATCATCACCTTCGACGATGGCTTCCGCGATTTCTACACCCACGCGCAGCCCATCCTCGCGAAATTCGGTTTCACCGCGATCGTCTATCTCCCGACCGCGTACATCCAGAAAACTCCGTCGCCCTTCAAGGGCATCGACTGCATGACCTGGAACGAAGTCCGCGAACTCTCGCGCGCCGGCGTGCTCTTCGGCTCGCATACCGTCACGCACCCGATTCTCAAGCAAGTCGCCCACGATCAGCTCGAAGCCGAGCTTCGCGACTCCAAGTCCACCATCGAAAACGAACTCGGCTTTGCGATCGACTCTTTCGCTTACCCGTACGCTTTTCCCCAGCACGATCGCGAATTCGTCCAACGCCTTCGCAGCGTGCTGATTGACGCTGGCTATCAGAACGGCGTCTCCACCGTGATCGGTTCCACGCACGGCATCGAAGATCGCTTCGCGCTCAAACGTCTCCCCGCGAATTCCTGGGACGACCCGACTCTCTTCGCCGCCAAACTCAACGGCGACTACGACTGGCTCGGCAACGTGCAGCTCTTGTCGAAATCGCTCAAGGCGAAATTCTCGTGACGCAATCCGCCGCATTCACGTCGCGCTACGTCGTCGTCTCCCCGGTTAAAGACGAAGAGCTCTACATCGAGCGCACCATCCAATCGATGTTGCAGCAGACCGTTCGCCCCGTGCAGTGGCTCATTGTCGACGACGGTTCCACCGACCAGACTCCCGCGATCATCGCTAAATACACACGCGACCACGACTGGATCAAATCAATTCGCATCGATCGCGACTCCGTTCGCAATCTCGGCGTCACCGAAATTCGCGCCTTCGCCACCGGCTACGAGTCCATCCGCAATCTCCCCCACGACTACGTCGTGAAAATGGATTGCGACCTCGAACTCCCCGCCGACTATTTCGAGCGTCTCATCCGCGAAATGGAAGCCGATCCAAAACTCGGCGTCGTCTCCGGCCTGTATCTCGAAAATTCCACCGGCGAATGGCGTCCGGTGAAAATGCCTTCGTACCACGCCGCTGGCGCCACGAAAGTCGTCCGCCTCCAGTGCTTCCGCGACATCGACGGTTTCGTTCTCGATCGCGGCTGGGACACCATCGACGAAATTCGTGCGCAGTTCAAAGGCTGGAAGACGCGCCACTTCGACAATATCCAGTTCAACCACCTCAAGCCCGAAGGCTCGAAAGCCGGCAGCCTCAGCACTTGCCGCTTCCACGGCGAAATTTACTACCTCACCGGCGGCGGACTTTTCTTCTTTCTCTTCAAGTCCATGCACCGCGCGATTTCCGGTTCGCCTTTTCTCATCGGCGGCCTCGCCATGTTTTACGGTTTCGTAAAAGCGTCGCTCTCCGGCCAGAAGCGCCTCGTCAGCGACGATGAATCCAGGTTTTATCAGCGGATGTTGAACCGACGAATTTTGAAGCCGTTGTTCTAGCGGCCGAACGAACTTAAGGACTCGGAACAAAACTTATGTGCGGAATTTGCGGAATCGTTGAGCTGAACGGCAAGCCGGCCGACCGTGGCTTGCTCGAAGCGATGAACCAGCGCATCGTCCATCGGGGACCCGATGGCGATGGCTTCTATTTCCACGGCCCGATCGGTCTCGCCAATCGCCGTCTCAGCATCATCGACCTTGCCGGCGGATGGCAGCCCCAGGCCAACGAAGACGGTACCATCCAGGTCGTCTTCAACGGCGAAATCTACAACTTCATCGAGCTTCGCGAAGAGCTTCAGAAAAAAGGCCACACCTTCAAGACCAAGTCCGACACCGAAGTGATCGTTCATGGTTACGAAGAGTGGGGTGACGACTGCACCCAGAAATTTAACGGCATTTTCGCGTTCGCACTGCACGACACGCGACGCAATCGCGTGCTCATCGCTCGCGATCATCTCGGCGTCAAGCCGCTCTATTACACGCAAATCGGCAGCCGCCTCCTCTTCTCGTCCGAAGTGAAAGCACTTCTCGCCGACAACGAATGCCCGCGCGAAGTTGACCTCACCTCGTTGAGCCTGCTCTTTACGCTGCGTTACGTTCCAGCCGATCGCACGCTCTTCAAGGGCATCCAGAAACTTCCGTCCGCGCACCGCATGGTGATCGAGAACGGAAAAATCGAAATCAATCGATTCTGGAACACGCTGCCGGTCATCCGAGAAAACGTCAGCGAACACGACGCCATCGAGGAATATCAGGCGCTCGTCGAAGACGCCGTCAAACTGCAGATGCGCAGCGACGTTCCCGTCGGCCTCTTCCTCAGCTCGGGTGTCGACTCCGGTGCCTTGCTCTCGATCATGAGCAAGCTCTCGAATCATCCGATTCAGACCTTCACGCTCGGCTTCAACGACGGCGAAAAGACCAACGAAAACGAAGACGCCCGCAAGATGGCGAAGATGTTCAACTCCGATCATCGCGAGATGACTCTGAGTTACGAGGATTACGTTAAATATTACGAGCGCTACCTGTGGGACATCGAAGAACCCGTCGGCAACGAAACCGCCGCCGCCTTCTACTTCCTCAGCAAAATGACGAGTGAACACGTCAAGTGCGCGCTCGCTGGCCAGGGTGCCGACGAGCCGTGGGCTGGCTACGACCGCTACCTCGGCATGAAATATTCGAAATACTACGCGCAGCTTCCGCAATTCCTCACGCGCGACATTCTCAGCCCGCTCGGCCAGCGTTTCGTCAAAAACGAAGTCCTCAAGCGCGGTCTCTCATCTCTCCACGAGAAAGACGTTCTGACCCGCATGGTCAACGTCTACTCGTTCTTCAGCACAGACATGAAGAGCCAGCTCTTCCAGCCGTGGGTCAAGCAGCACATCTCCGCCAACGGCGTGGAAGCGAAACGCGCGCTTGGACCGCTGCAACGCGATGTCGCCGGTCTCGACCCGCTCACACAGATTCTCTACATGGACACGCGCTCCAATCTCCCCGATGACTTGCTCATGGTCGGCGACAAAACCTCCATGGCCAATTCGCTCGAGCTGCGCGTTCCCTTCCTCGACTATCGCCTTGTCGAATTTATCGAAACGCTGCCGCCGAACATGAAGCTCAAAGGCTTCAACGGCAAGTACCTGCACAAAAAGGCCGCGGAAAAGTGGCTGCCGAAAGAAATCGTCTACCGCAAAAAGAAGGGCTTCGCGAATCCTGTTGGCGATTGGCTCCGCACCTCCATGAAACCGTTCGTTCACGAATCGTTGCTCAGCAGCGATTCCGCTGCTTCGAAATATTTCGACGTCAAATATGTCCGCGAGCTGCTCGCCGATCACGAAGGCCAGCAAGAACAGCGTCGCCGCCACATCTACCTTCTACTCTCGTTCGAGTTGTGGCATCGTCAGTTCATCTCTTCCTGAGATTTCGAAACCTGAGAAATTGACTCCGAGATTTTGATCATGTCCGCAGACTGCGATCTTTCGATCATCATCGTCAACTGGCGCTCCGCGGCGTTCTTGCGGAAGTGCCTCGCTTCCCTTTTTGCCCAGCCGGCCAATCTCTCTTTCGAGACGATCGTCGTCGACAACGCATCCTTCGACGGCGCCGACGCCGTCTGCCGCGAATACCCGCTCGTTCAATACATTCAGAGCAACGACAATCTCGGCTTCGCCAAAGCCAACAATCTCGGCTTCCGCCATTCTAAAGGCGAGTTCGTTCTTCTCCTCAATCCCGACACCGAAATCATCGGTGACGCGCTCAAAACTCTCGTCGACTGCATGAAGTCGCGTCCCGAAGTCGGCATCGTCGGCGCCAAGCTCTTCAATTCCGACCTCACCATTCAGACCAGCTGCATCCAGGCCTTCCCCACTGTCCTGAATCAGTTCCTCGACACCGAATTCCTGCGCAACAAGTTCCCCCGATCTTCGTTCTGGGGCACGTGGCCCTTGTTCAGCGGCCAGACCGAGCCATCCCAAATCGAAGTCGTCTCCGGCGCTTGCCTGCTCATTCGCCGCTCCGTCTTCGAACAAGTCGGCCTCTTCACCGAAAATTTCTTCATGTACGCCGAAGACGTGGACCTTTGCTACAAAGTCCACCGCGCCGGCCACAAGATTCTCTACGAAGGCCGCGCCGAAGTGATCCATCACGGCGGCCAAAGCTCCAGCAAAGAGCCCCAGAGCAACTTCGCCACGGTAATGACGCGCGAATCGCTCCACGCCTTCATGGCCATGCACCGCGGCAAGACCTACGCCGCGCTCTTCCAACTCGCCACCGGCATCGCCGCATGCTTCCGTCTCTTGCTCTTGTTCGGCGTCTTTATCCTCACCTTGGGCAAATATCAGCCTCAGGTGGTACGAGTCGCGGTTCAGAAGTGGTTGGGTGTCTTGCGTTGGTCCTTGGGGTTGGAGACTTGGGTGAACCGCTCAGCCCGCGCTTCGTAGCACGACAGAAGAGATTTGCTAGACCATGATTCCCTACACAGACCCATTCGTAACCGACGGATCGAGCTTCATCAATGCCCCGGGATTGATCTTTACGATCGTCATGGGCATTTTGCTCGTCGTCCTTCCTCGTCGGTACGCTCTTCTTCCGATCATTGCCCTCACTTGTTACATGACGATGGGCATGCGCGTCATGGTCGGCAACCTGAACTTTACGATGCTGCGCATCGTGATGCTTTTCGGTTGGGCACGACTGGTCTTGCGCGGCGAGATGAAGGGTTTCAAGTTAAACCCACTCGACAAGGTGCTGATCATTTGGTGTTTTGTCGGGCTCATAACTTACACACTGCTTTGGCAATCGACTGACGCCTTCAAATACAAAGTAGGCGCGGCCTACAACGACCTCGGTTTCTATTTCATGTTTCGATTTCTGATTCGAGACATGGACGAGCTGATTCAAACCATCAAGATCTACGCTGTTCTGGTTGTGCCGCTGGCTGGATTCATGATCCTCGAGAAAATGACCGGTCACGACTCCTTCTCGATTTTTGGCGGCGTCCCCCCGACCACATACATCCGGGAAGGCACATTACGTTGCCAGGGCCCCTTCGCGCACCCGATTTTGGCCGGCACATTCGGCGCGACTCTCATGCCTTTGTTCATTGGCCTTTGGCAGCAGCGAAAATACAGGCTGATCGCAATGGGCGGAATTATCGCCTCAGGGATCATCACGGTTACTTCGGCGTCCAGCGGTCCGTTGCTCGCCTGCATCCTGGGTCTGATGGCCATTGCCGCGTGGCCGTTGCGCCTCATGATGAGAAAAATCCGTTGGGGCATCGTGTTCGCTCTCGCGGGTTTGCAGGTCGTCATGAAAGCGCCGGTCTGGTTTCTCTTGGCCAGGGTCGACGTCTTCAATGGTTCGACGGGGTATCACCGCGCGCTTCTGATCGATCGTGCTTTCGCCAATCTCTCAGACTGGTGGCTTGTCGGAACTCAGTCGACGTGGAAGTGGGCCAGCGAGGACGATCACCTTTTCGATGTCACCAACAATTACATCTTGAATGGTGCCGACGGTGGACTGATCACCATGATTCTTTTCATCGCGATCGTCGCGATCGCGTTCAAAGGTGTCGGACGCGCCGTTCGCGGCTCCGATGGGCTCAAATCTGAAACCGACGTTCGCATGTTATGGGCGCTAGGTGCGGCCTTGTTCGCTCACGCCGTCACCTTCATTTCGGTCAGCTACTTTGATCAGAACTTCGTCAATTGGTACCTGCTGCTCGCGATTATCGGTACACTGACAGGCCCTTTTCTTGTTCTGAAGAGACACGAGTTTTTGGAGAGCGTCCAACCGGCCGCTGACTCCGATCCGTTGCCATTGCATTCGTCACATCAGTTACGCACCTAGCGACAATTCATTCTGTAAACGATTGGACTGAACAAATTCCCGAGCGATGCAAATCCGCCGGATGGAAACCAACTCATGAAAACGAACGTAACGGAAGAGCCGGTAAGCGAAGTGAGCGCCCCTCCCCAACTTCAGGAAAGGAGCGAACCGCTTACCGTCGAGGTTTCTAGGGACTTGAAAGATCTCCAGCGCATAAAAGCGGAGTGGGTCGCTCTACAACGCCACCCGAACTGCGATTTCGATTTCTATTCTGGGGTTGTGAGTTCTACCGATTCGATCCTTCGCCCCCACGTGATTGTCATCTCGCGCGGTGGAAGCCCAATCACGATGCTAGTCGGTCGTATTGACCGGGCAACCGTCGACTTCAATATCGGCTACAAGAAAATCTTCGGCTTTGCGGCCAAGAATTTAACGTTCCTGCACGGTGGGTTCGTGGGTGAGAAATCGCCCGAAATTTCCCGCGTACTCGTTGACTCGATTTCCGAATCTCTGCGCAGTGGTGAAGCGGACGTCTGCTATTTCAACCACCTTCGCATGGATGAAGACCTCTTTGGTCAGCTTTTGAAGATCACCAATCGCCAGGGCTACATCTCGCGCTTCGCACAGCGTAAGCACCGCGGCACTTCGCTCGCAGCAAGCGGCGAGGGCTACATGAAGACGCTCACGTCCAAGGAGCGTAACAACCAAAAGCGTCGCGCGAAAAGGATCACCGAAGAGTTCCCGAACAACAGGATCCAGTGCTACCAGCACCCCGCCGATTTCGATCGCGCCGTCACCGACATCGACCAGATCGCGCAAAAGACATATCAGCGAGCTCTCGGCGTCGCTTTTTCGAACACGCCAGAAGCCCGCCGTCGCCTCCGCAATGAAATGGATCGCGGCTGGTTTCGCGGTTACGTTCTGTATCTCAACGACCAACCCGCCGCCTTCTGGCTGGGCACCGCCTTTGGCGACACCTTCTACAGCGGCTTCACCGGATACGACCCCGCCTCCTCCAAATTCGCCCCCGGCATGTACCTCTTGCTGAAGGCTTTAGAGCTTCTCTGCGAGTCCAACTCCGACGGTCGTCTCCAGCAAGCCGACTTCGGCCTCGGCGACGCCGAATGGAAAATCATCATCGGCGATCAGGAGTGGGAAGAAGCTCCTCTCTCAATCTTTGCGCCAAACTCAAAGGGCCGGCTTCTCCGTCGTACCCGAGGTGCGGCCGAAGCCTTCGATTCCACCGCGAAACGCCTGTTGACGCGCTTCCAACTTCTTGCCAAAGTGAAGCGACTCTGGCGCCGCGAACTCTCGGCTCACTAGACCTGTCCCCAAGTCGCGCCTCGACAACTCCCGGCACACAAGCGGTGTACCCCCGCATTGTCCCCGTCGCTGGCCCAATACTGTCCGAGAGGGCAGTAGCGGCCTCCTACAACCCCCACGCTAGACTGGGGTTGCTGAGGAGTATCTCTGACAACGCCATGACACGATCTTTCGCGACCTACGCCAAATCGAACTCGAAATCGGTGCTCGCCGCTCGATTCCTATCGAAACTCGCGCTCGCGCTCCTGATTCTCGCAGCGACCGCTCTGTCCTCCTCCGCCTCACAGTCCGATGTCTACATCGGCCAAAGCGCTTCCGGCGCGGCCGACGGCTCCTCGTGCGCCAATCAGTTAGCCGCGAGCTTCTTCAACTCCGGCTCCAACTGGGGCAACGGTGGCACCCAGATCGGCCCGGGCACAACCGTGCACCTCTGCGGCACGATCACCTCGGCGCTGAACGCCCAAGGAAGCGGCGCCAACGGCAATACGATCACGATTCAGTGGGAAAAGGGCGCCAGTTTGTCGGTCTGCAACTCCACCGCGGCCTTGCAGGTCTCGACCAAATCCTATTTCACGATCGATCTCGGCGGAAATTCCGCCGCCATCACTTGCCCGAACAATGGCACCGGCCTCGGCTCCGGCACCAACGCCGTCGGCATCAGCGCCAACGGCAACTGGATGTCGCACATCGAAATTCGTAACGGCACCATCGGCCCGCTCTACAAATATTCCTGCTGCGGCTCCGACGGACTTAACTCCGTCGCCATTTCCCTCTTCGGCGGCACCAACAATCATTTTCACGATCTGATTCTGAACAACGCCAATCAAGGCTTCTCGTTTCAGCTCGGAAATAACATTTCCTCGTCCGGAAACGAAATCAACAACAACAACTGCGCCAGCACCATCGGCCGCTGCATCGACTACTCCAACGGCGACGGCAGCAACGTGACCGACACCGCCGGCAAAATCCACGACAACGACATTACCTTCGGCGACGGCTGGTACTCCGGTGGCGGCGACTTCACTCACCTTGAGTCCATCCGCTCCTTCAACTACGGCGGCTCCAACTCAAACGACCATATCGTCGGCGAGCTGATCTACAACAACTACATCCACGGCAACTCCACTGGCGACGCCACAAGCTTCATTTTCATTCCCGAGGGCCTGAGCTCCTGCAGCTCCAACAGCACGCTCTCCGCAAAAATTTACAACAACCTCATGGTCCTTACCGGCGGCGGCGGCCCCGGCGATGGCTTCATCTTCACCCAGGACTGCGAGCACACTCTCGAGATCTACAACAACACCATCGACGGCAAGAACAACTCTCAGATGATCTGCATGGAAATCGAAGGATCGCAGACCACCGTGACCTTTAAGAACAACATCTGCGAGAACGTTCAGACCATGATCTACAATGCTCATGCGGGTCCCACGCTGATTGCGGACACCAACAACTACTTCAACGTTGGCACTCACGGCAGCAATGGCTGGTATTGGCAAGGCCAGGAGTACGAGACCCTTCAAGCATGGCAAGCCGCAACCGGTCAGGACAAAAATTCTGTCACCGTCAACCCCGGCCTGAATGCCGACTATACGATTCCTGCCGGATCAGCAGTCGCCGGCCTCGGTGTAAACCTCACGTCTCTCGCTGCCCTAGATCTCGATGAATCCAAGCCAATCACTGTCGGTCCAGGAGCCGAATCTGCGTCTACCGTCGCCAGGCTCGGATCCGGCAATTGGGACTTGGGCGCCTATTCGACTGGGCTCCAGTCATCGAATCCGCCGCCGACTCCGCTGGCTCCCCCAACCGGGCTCGCCGTTCTCTCAGTTCAATAATTGCTCTCATAGTTTTCGGGGATTTTGGCAAACTCTCACTTTCGCGATTTCCCCTCTTTGGCTCGCATCAACGTGCGCGCCGTCGCGTCTTCGCACCACCAGCGCATCTTTAAACTCCATCGCTGACATCCTCGCGCTCCGAAAGCATTTCTAAGGGACTCCTCCGTGGCCATTCGTTCCATTCTCAAGGGCGGTTCGCAGCTTGTCGCGGGCCAGATCGCGAACCAGGTTTCCTCCTTCGTACGAAACCTGATCATCGCTCGCTTGGTCAGCCCTGCCGATTTTGGTATCGCGGCGACTTTCGGCATGACTCTGTCTCTCATGGAGATGCTGAGCAATGTCGCCGCCGAAATGTTGCTCGTCCAATCACCCGACGGCAACGATCCGGGCCTTCAGCAAACCGCGCAGTTGATGCGCGCGCTTCGCGGAACCTTGAACGCCGTCATTCTTCTCCTTATCGGCGGTCCGATGGCTCACCTCTTCGGTGTGCCCAATGCACGATGGGCGTTTGAATGCCTCGCGATTTTTCCGTTCGCCAAGGGCTTCAGCAACCTCGACATGTACCGCGTCCAGCGCGAGATGCGGTTTTGGCCCTCGGTCATCGTCGACACGGGCTCGAGCGTTTTAGTCACGATCGCCGCACTGCCACTGGCCTTCTGGCTTCGCAATTACGCGGTCATGCTCTGGGTGCTCGTTATGCAGGCTGTGTTTTCTGCCGTCGCCTCTCACCTCGTTGCCGACAGAAGGTACGGGTGGAAATGGGACAAGGTAAACGCTACGCGGATCATGAATTTCGGTTGGCCTCTGCTCATCAACGGCATCTTGCTATTCGGCATTTTCGAAGGTGATCGGCTCATCATCGGTTCCGCGAATCGCCTCTTTCACCGTAGCGTCTTCACCCTCGCCGATCTCGGCGTTTATTCCGTCGCCTTCATGATCGTCATGGCGCCGTCCATCCTCGTCTCGAATATCAACAATTCGCTGTTCCTTCCTGTCCTTTCCAAAGTTCAGGACGACCGAGTTGGCTTTGAGCGCGAATATTCATTCTCTCTCCAGGTGATCGCGTTTCTCGGCGTGCTGATTACCGTTCCTATGGTGTTGGGCGGAGAGTGGGCGATTTCCTTCTTATACGGAAACAAATACTCCGGTGTTGGCGATTTCATCGGCTGCCTTGCGATTGCCTGGGGAGTGCGCGCCTTCCGTGTCGCCCCGACCGTTGCTGCCATTGCCAAAGGCGATACGCGCAATGCGATGTATGCGAACATCCTTCGCTCCCTCGCCCTCGTCGGAATGGTAATTGCCGCCGCGCTTGGCGGCGGCCTCTGGTGGATCGCTCTGTCCGGTCTGGTCGGCGAACTTCTGGCATTGGCTGCAACGGTAATTCGCCTCAACCACAAAGGCACCGTGCATCTCTCTGTCTTCTATAAGCCCTTCGCGATCTTCGCTGGCACTCTGGCTTTGACCACCGTTACTGCGGCATTCGGCATCCCTCACATGGGCGTGCTTCCGATCGCAGCAGCTTCCCTCCTGATGCTCTCGGTGTGTGTCTTCGCTCTACTGCTGGTCTTCCCCCACCTTCGCGACGACGCGCTCCATCTGATCCAAATGCGTCGCGCCCCTGATCCTCATCCCGCAGATACCGCGGTAGCGGTCATGGAAGAAGTCGTTTAGCTCTGGAAAGACACCGTTCGGCCCACGCTCTTGACGTTGGAAATAGGGTGCAATGCCCCGAACTCACATAGATACCACCGCTACGTTTTGCGATGATTTTAAGAAGTGCAGTGACAATGCCCACTACCCCTACCACTACCGAACGCTCTGATTCTCGGGATATCCCTTCGTCGCAATCCAGCTCGAATCCTCGCCCCCTCAGTTCGGCTCCCGTTAAAGTCGCCCTCCTCGGAGTCACCTTCGACAGCCCCAACCTCGGCGTCGGCGCTCTTCTCGGCGGCTGCATCGCCGCGATCCTCTCCAATTATCCAAACGCGCAAATTTCCGTCCTCGATTACGGCTACGACCCATTTCAGCGCCAGGTCCGCTTCAACGATCGCGACGTCGCCGTCGACTTCGTCAATCTCCGCTTCTCCAAGCGCCTCTTTCTCCCCAACAACATTGCCTGGCTGATCGCGCTCTCCATCTTTCTCCGCCTGATCCCGGTCAAATCGCTTCGCGAGCGCATCATCGCGAAAAACTCCACTCTCAAGTTCATTTCAGAAACCGACGTCTTCGGCTCCATCGCCGGCGGCGATAGCTTCGCCGACATCTACGGCCTCTCGCGCCTTTTCTACGTCGGCCTGCCGCAAATTCTCATCATCTTGCTCGGCAAAAAACTAGTTCTCTTCCCGCAAACCTTCGGCCCATTCAAAGGCTCCTTCGCACGCCGCATCGCGCGCTACATCATTTCCCATTCCGAGTCTGTCTATCTCCGCGACAAAAAGAGCATCGACGACGCGCGCAAGCTCCTCCCCGCTTCCCAAACCTCCAAAGTGAAATTCTGCTTCGACGTTGGCTTCCTTCTCAAGCCCGAGCCTAAACAAAACTACGACAGCTCCTGGATCGCCGCCGCCAAAGCGCAATCCCGCCCGCTCGTCGGCATCAACGTCAGCGGCCTCCTCTACTCCGGCGGCTACACCGGCAAAAACGAATTCGGCCTCAAAGCCGACTACCGCCTTCTCGTCGAGAAGATGATCGAATTTTTCATCCGTGAAAAATCCGCATCGGTCGCGCTCGTCTCCCACGTGCAATCCGAAAAAAACTCAGCCGGACCCGGCGAAGGCGACGACACCGTCTGCCGCGAAATCTTCAATAGCCTCGAATCCAAATATCCCGGCCAAATTTTCTTCGCCGGCGCTGACTTCGCCTCCGCGCAGGTGAAGCACGTCATCGCGCAGTGCGACTTCTTTACCGGCTCGCGTATGCACGCTTGCATCGCCGCGCTCTCGCAAGCCGTCCCGGCCGTCGCCATCTCCTACAGCGATAAATTCGTCGGCGTTCTCGAAACCATTGGCATGACCGAAGCCGTCGCCGATCCGCGCAAGCTCGACGAAAACCAGATCCTGCAGATCATCGGCGAAGCCTTCGACCACCGCGAAAGCTCTCGTCGCCATCTCCTCACCGTGATTCCCGAGGTGCAGACCAAAGCCATCGCAACGCTCGGCGACGCCATTTCGCCGTACCTCCACCCCCTGCGGCGATCTTGAAGTAACAGTCTTGAGGTTTTACATTTTCTCGTGAACGACGCGCTCCCAATCTCGGTAGAATGCAGTCAGGAAGCTTCCTCGACGGAACACACGATCGATTCATCAGGTCGCAGCACCGATATTTCTGAGAATTCTCGCGCGCAGGCTCATCACCCGCGTGCGTCGGTATTCCATTCCGCGGGCTGGGCGCAGGCTCTTCGCGACACCTACAACTACGAATCCTTCGTCTTTCCCGACAGTGGCCCGGCGCTCCCTGCCACCTCTGGCATCACCTTGGCACGCGTTCGCAGTTGGCTCACCGGCAAGCGCCTCATCTCGCTTCCGTTTTCCGATCACTGCACGCCGCTCGTCTCCGGCCCCGCGGAACTCCAGTCCCTGCTCGCCGATCTAAAACCGCTCCTCACCAAAGAAGAGTGGAACTACATCGAAATTCGCCCCGTCGACAATTCTTTCGATGACGTCCTTCAGGCCGCTGGCTTCCAGCGCTGCGACGAATATCTTCTCCATCGTTTGCAACTCGACGCTCCGGCCGACGTGCTTCTCCACCAATTTCACAAATCATCCGTTCAATACCGCATCCGCCGCGCCGAACGCCTTGGCCTCGTCTGCGAATCTGGCCGCTCCCCCAAACTCGTTCGCGACTTTTTCAATCTCATGGCCATCACGCGCCGCCGCCAGTTCCTCCCTCCTCAGCCCTACGCGTGGTTTGAAAACCTCGTTCGTTGCATGGGCGAGCACGGCATCGAAATTCGCGTCGCTTACAAAGACTCTCGTCCCGTGGCTGCCCTCCTCAACATCAAAGCCTTCGGCCACGTCTGCTACAAATACAGCTGTTCCGATCTCCGCTTCAAAAGCATGAACGCCACGTGCCTCCTGCTCTGGCACAGCATTCAGGACGCCTGCCGCGACGGCTTCCAACTACTCGACTTGGGACGCTCCGCCATCGACAATCCCGGCCTCATTCGCTTCAAGTCCAACTGGGCTGGCGAACCAACTCGCCTCACCTATTGGCGCCTTCAGTCTCCAGCTCGCCGCGAGCGTCGTCCCCGCTTCGGTGACTTGAAGGTGACGGGGCAGCATCGCATTTTGGGCATTCTCCCCCAGCCCATCCTCAACCGCATTGGCGCAACTCTTTACAAACACATAGGTTAGCTTCCTTTCCCGGTTTGGAGCGCCAGATGCTATCTCTATACTAGATTCGCTGTACTAGGTCACCGAAAGTGGACAAACAACTCGCGGAATATTTTCGGCTTCCCGACGACCCTCGCTTCTCTTTCGCCTACTCCAACGGCGACGGGCGAACGGGGTTCTTCCGCTTTGCGAACGCCACTTGTTTCGGAAAGATTTCCGGCCAGGCTCCAGCCGCGTCGCTCGATCAGCCCCTCCCGGAAGTCCCGGTCCGCCAGACCAAACCCGGCGATCAGCCTTTTCCCTTCAATCCGCCCGACCTGATCGACAGCATTCGCTCCGAGCGCTACGCCGTCCAAACCAACAGCAACGGCAAGCTGTCGTTGCCCAAAAAGATCGCCCGCATCGGCTACTACGCGATTCGCGAAATTCTTCCGGTTGGTGTGCGCCGCCATATGCAGCGCGCATATCTTCGCGGCTGGCAGGATCTTCCGTTCCCCAAGTGGCCCGTCGATTTCACGATCGACAATCTGCACGAAGTTTTCTTGCGCGAACGCATGATTGCCAATGGCGTTTCGCAAATGCCCTTCATCTGGTTCTGGCCCGAAGGCGCTTCCGCTTGCGCCATCATGACCCACGACATCGAAGCCGCCGCCGGCAAGGCTTTCTGCCCGCGCTTGATGGACATGGACGATGCGCATCACATCAAGTCGTCATTCCAGGTCATTCCCGAAGTCCGCTATCCCGTTGAACAGGAATTCCTCGATTCCATCCGCTCGCGAGGCTTCGAGGTCAATGTTCACGACCTGAATCACGACGGCGCTCTATTCAAAGAGCGCGAAGAATTCCTGCGCCGCGCCGCCAAAATCAATCGCTACGTTTCCGAGTTCAAAGCTCTCGGTTTCCGCGCCGGCGCCATGTATCGCAATCAGGATTGGATGTCCGATCTTAATCTCTCCTACGACATGTCGGTTCCCAACGTCGCTCACCTCGAGCCTCAACGCGGCGGTTGCTGTACCGTCATGCCCTATTTCATCGGAGACATCGTCGAGCTTCCGTTGACGATGACGCAGGACTATTCGCTATTCCACATCATGGAGAAGTATTCGATCGACATCTGGAAGCACCAGATCGATCTCGTCGGCGGCCGCAACGGCCTGATGACCTTTATCAGCCACCCCGACTATCTTCAGGATCACCGTGCGCAAGAGGTTTACAACGATCTGCTCGCGTACCTCGACTCCATGCGCCACGAACGCAATTTCTGGATCCCGCTTCCCAATCAGGCCGCCCAGTGGTGGCGCGACCGCCGCGCCATGCGCCTGGTCAAATCCTCGACCGGCTGGACCATCGAAGGCCCCAACGCCGACCGTGCCCGCGTCGCCTACGCCACCATCGACGGCCCCAACCTGAAGTACTCGTTAGAGCCCTCAGCGACGACCACCCTGTAACCGCGATCGCTTCCCAGATCGCGGGGTTTAGATCCAACATACTCAGCGCCACAACGACGACATCCGTGTAACCGCAACCGTCTCTCAACAGTCCAATCCCGAATCGCGATCCATCAACCTAAACGCTCTCGTATCAACGCCGTATCGCAACCTGGCTACATCACCGCCCCATTACTTCGCCGTCTCGTGTCCTCAATCTCTATCGGTATTCATTGAACAAGGTCCTCCAACTCAAAGGATTCTCCCAACGTGCCCGCACCTTATAATTTTGAACCAAGGATTCATCCCGACCCTCTGCCCGCGAGGAGACCGGTTAATCCCCAGCTACTCCGGAAACCTATGAAAGTCTGCATGGTGGCCTACGCGTTCTACGAAACGGACAATCGCGTCCGTCGATACGCCGAAGCTCTGGCCAAACGCGGCGACACCGTCGAAGCCATTTCACTGCGCCGTGAAGGTCTCCCGGCTTTCGAGATACTCAACGGCGTCCGCGTCCATCGCGTTCAGCCTCGCCAGATAAACGAAAAGGGCAAGCTCACCCACATCACGCGCCTGATCGGATTCTTCCTCCGTTCGATGGCCTTCCTCACGCGCTCTCACCTCAAAGAGCGCTACGACCTCATCCACGTCCATTCCGTTCCCGATTTCGAGGTCTTCGCAGCTCTCTTCGCCAAGCTTGGCGGCGCCAAAGTCATTCTCGATATTCACGACATCATGCCGGAGTTTTACGTCAGCAAGTTCAACAGCACCAGCGACTCGCTGGCGTTCAAAGTTCTGCTCACCATCGAACGTCTTTCCACGCGCTTCGCCGATCACGTTATTGCCGCGAATCACATCTGGGGCGACCGCCTCGTTGACCGCGCTGTTCCCGATTCCAAGTGCACGACGTTCCTCAACTATCCGGATTCATCGCTCTTTCAACAGAAAAGCGGCGTTCAGCGTAACGACGGCAAATTCGTCATGCTCTACCCCGGCACACTCAACTATCACCAGGGTCTCGATCTCGCCGTCCGCGCCTTTTCTCAAATCAAAGATCAAATTCCCGAAGCCGAATTCCACATCTATGGCGCAGGTGAACAGCTCGAATATCTTGGTTCTCTGATTGGCGAACTCAATCTTCAGGATCGTGTCTTCCTGAAAGGCATCGTTCCTCTCGAGCAAGTTTCCAGCGTGATCGCCGGCGCCGACCTCGGAGTCGTCCCCAAGCGCAGCAACGCGTTCGGCGACGAAGCGTTCAGCACCAAGACCCTCGAGTTCATGACCGTCGGTGTTCCTCTCATCGTTCCCAACACCACGATCGACAGCTATTACTTCGACGATTCTCTCGTCACCTTCTTCAAAGCCAACGACGAAACGAGCCTCGCAGAAGCCATGCTCCGCATGGCAAAAAATCCCGAGCTCCGCCGTCACCAGGTAGAGAACTCGCTCGAGTTCGTGAAGAAATTTACGTGGGATACAAACCGCGCCGGCTACCTGGATTTGGTCGACTTCCTCGTGAACGGCAAACCCAGAATCTCGTTCCCCTCAGGCAAGCCCGCGCATCAACCCGCAAAATCACCCTACTGCGGAACAGAAAACGGCAACGGCAATGGGAACGCGTCGCGCAACTCCAACGGCCACGGCCTCAGTTCCGGCTCCAGCTCCGAGGAAAGCGACTTCAACTCCAAACACAGCGCCACTCCCCGTACAAAGTCCGGCACTCTAACCCTCTGAAATCGCACCACTTGCGCAGTCCCAATATCGAGACGCTCGCAACTCCATGACATGCATAGGTTTGCCCACTGTTCACAAAACATAGGGGGGTACACCCCCGCTGATATCACCAAAAAAGACGCCGACATCCCGAGTGAAACACCCCGTCATCCCGAGCGAAAATACGCCGTCATCCTGAGCGGAGCGAAGGATCTCAGAACATCGCCTTGGCAAACAAACAAGCCGGACAGAAAGAGAGGTGGGATAACTGGACAGGCGTTAACTCTTGTCGGTGAGCATCTTAGCCAGCTCGCCCTTCATCGGCTTCCCCGTAGGCGTCACCGGCATCGACTCCAGCATCACAAACTGCGTCGGCCTCTTGTACGGCGACAGGTTCTTACTGGCATGCTCGTTCAGGTCCTCCACCCGAACCGCCCAACCCTTCGTGAGCTCAACAAACGCAATAACATCCTCGCCACCCTGTGACGCCTCAATCGGCCGCCCAATGACCGCGACTCGCGCCACCCCCGGCAGCGCCGACATCACCGCCTCAACCTCAGCCGGGTAAACATTGAACCCGAACCGCACAATCAACTCCTTCGCCCGCCCAACAATGAACAGGTGACCGCCCTCAAGCCGCGCCAGATCACGCGTGTTGAACCAACCATCCGCGCTCAACACCGCCGCGGTATCTTCCGCCGCGTGATAGTAGCCCTTCATTACATTCGGCCCCTTCACGCGAAGTTCGCCAATCTCGCCGGCCACCACAGGGTTGCCATCGGAACCGATCAGCGCAATTTCCATCCCCGGCAGAATTTTTCCTACGGATAAATCGATCCTCGGTTCATCCAGCCGCGCCTGCGCGATCGTCGGCGAACACTCGGTCACGCCGTATCCGTTGTGCAGCACGAGTCCCAAAAGTTTTTCCGTGTCCGCTTTCACGGTCGCCGTCAGCGGCGCGCCTGAAGAAGAAATCACGCGCAACGCCGGAAATTTCAGCGACGTCATTCCCTTCATCTTCGTGTAGTCAAGCAGCACCGAAAACATCGACGGCACGCCGAGCACAATCGTCAGCGCATCTTTCTCCATCGAGTTGATCGCCGCGACAGGATCAAATCGCGTCACCAGATACAGCCGTGCGCCGCTCAGCAGCGCGCCGAGCAACACCACCGACAATCCCACCGCGTGCGTCATCGGCAGCACGCCGTACAAACGATCGTCCGGCGTCAGCGACCGAATCGCCGCCGACACGCCGGCGAGATACAAAAGATTGCGATGCGTGAGCATCACGCCTTTCGGCAGCCCCGTCGTGCCCGACGTGTAAATCATCGCCGCGACGCGTTCGTTCAAATTCGGATCGAGCGGCTCTGGCACAACATTTTCATTCAGCGGCCCAACCGCAATCGATCCAAGCCGTCCTGCTTCAACGATCGCCGCGTCGTGACGCTTCGCGTGATCTCGCGCCGCGCGCGACACCGTAATCGTATAGATCAGCCGCCGCGCTCCGCAGTGATCGCGAATCGCATCGATCTCCTGCGGCGAAAGCTTTGCATTCACCGGAACAGCCCACGCGTCCATTCCCGCGACCGCCAGCAGCACCGCGACAAACGAGCGGCAATTTTCCGAAACGATCATCACGCGATCGCCCGCGCGCACACCCAATCCAGCAAGCCAGGCTTGCGTTTCCGTGATCACCGCGTCGAGTTCGCGATACGTCCAGCTCCCCGACGTTTCGACCAGCGCGACGCGATCTCCGTTGGTACGCGCCGACTCGGTCACGACGCCGCGAATATTCTTCGGCAGCTTTTCCAGAATTTCCGTTGCGTTCAATTCCGCCATGAATCTCCGTCCAACGTGTTTTCACCAGCAGCAGCAACAACAACGGCAACGCAATCTCAACGGAACATGAGATAAAACTTCAATCCAACAAGCCGCAGCACCTGCCGCACAAACACAGTCACAAACGCACCGGTGCCCAACGATTTTTCCTTCGCAATCCGCTGCAGCCGCTTGAGCTGCTCCCACCGCTGCGAAGTTCCCGAATCCAATTTCTCCGCATTCGTCGCGATCTTCGCGTAGGCATAGCCTTCCTTGTAGCCAATGCTGAGCCCGACCCACATGTAACGCCCCAGCGGCAAACGCACCGCATGTTGAATCGCAGCATCCGGCAAGTAGTGCGGCATTTGCCCGCGCTTCATCAACTGCGACAGCAGCAGCGTGTCTTCCCCCCGTCGCGCCAACGGGTCGAACAACTGCCCAATCGCAAGCGCAGCATCGCGCCGGACCGCAAACCCCGAAGTATTGAGATACATCAGCCGCCCGGCAGCATCGAGCCGCCCTTGCTGCACCGCAAAGTGTTGCAGCGCCTCGGCGCGCCCGACAGTCGATCGCGTGTCCGCGGTAAGTCGTAGCTGAAAACTTGCATCGCCAGGAAATTGCTCGGCCGCGCGCGCCAACTCCTGCAAACAATCTGGATCAAGCACGCAGTCGCAATCCGTAAACAGCACCACACCACCGCGCGCTTCCTGCACCCCACGATTTCGCGCAACAGCAATCCCCGAATGCGCTTGCCGCACCACCCGCAACTCAAATTGCCCATTCCGACCGACGATCGCCGCAGGCGCCTGCGTAGCGCTACCGTCATCAACGATCAGCACCTCAAAATCGGGAGCGTTCTGCTGGCCAGCAACGCTGGACACGCATTTCTCCAAAGCGGTCCAGTCGTTATAAGCGGCGATGACCAGGCTGAGCTGGGGCGACCTGCCTGAAGTCATAATTCTTAAAATAACAGACCGAATTTCGCTCCTCGGTCACAAAATCCGGCCCTTGTTCCAGGCCTCGAACGTTCCGGCGTCAAGCGGCCGAATGCCCGCGTCCATAGCCACTTTTGGCCCGGTTTGGTGCCCATTCTGATACTCGGTACGGGGTCGGCATCTCGGCTCAACTCGCCACTTGCTACTCCCCGACTCCGACGCAATAATTTCAAGAACTTGAGTTTTGTCTACTTAACGCGTGGCCAGGTTTGATCCGAATGGAGGAGAAATGAAAGGCGTTGTTCTTGCGGGCGGAACCGGTAGCAGACTCAATCCCCTCACCCGCGTCACCAACAAGCATCTCCTGCCGATTTACGACAAGCCCATGGTGTATTACCCGATCCAGACCCTGGTGAATGCGGGTATTGAAGAGATTCTGCTCGTCACGGGCGGCAAAAACGCTGGCGACTTCCTGCGCCTGCTCGGCAACGGCCGCGAATTCGGCCTGAAGCACATCAACTACACCTATCAGGAAGGCGAAGGCGGCATCGCCGAGGCTCTGGGCTTGGCCGAATTTTTCGCCGCAGGTGAACCGATCTGCGTCATCCTGGGCGACAACATCATTGAGAACAATATTTGCGACGCAGTCGAACACTTCAAGAAACAAAAAGACGGCGCAAAAATCCTGGTGAAAGAAGTCTCCGACGCGCAGCGCTTCGGCGTCGCCGAAATTAAAGGCGAAAAAGTCCTCGGCATCGAGGAAAAGCCCAAGAATCCGAAATCGAATTACGCCGTCGTCGGAATTTATCTCTACGACGCGACCGTGTTCCAGAAGATCCGTCGCCTCAAGCCGTCGGGCCGCGGCGAACTCGAAATCACCGACGTCAACAACTTCTACATCGAAGAAAACAAGCTGACCTTTGAAGTTCTCGAAGGCTGGTGGACCGACGCAGGCCAGTTCGAGTCGCTCCTCCGCGCCAACACTCTCGTCGCCGAAACCGGCGCGAACAACATGCTGTCCACATCCTCGGTACGTCAGGGAAACAAGCGATGAAAATTCTAGTTACAGGCGGCGCCGGATTTATCGGCTCCAATTTTATTCGGATTGCTCTGGGCTCCGGAAAAGGCTATTCGATCGTCAATTTCGACAAGCTCACGTATGCCGGCAATCTCGCGAACCTCGAATCGATTGCGGATAATCCGCGCTACAGCTTCGTAAAAGGCGACATCTGCGATACAGCCGCGGTAGAAGCGGCGATGCAAGGTTGCGATGCCGTCGTGCATTTCGCCGCCGAATCGCACGTCGACCGCAGCATCTACGAACCGGCAGCTTCGATCGAAACCAACGTCAAAGGCACGTTCATCCTGCTGCAGGTCGCGCGCAAGCAGAACATCTCGCGCTTTCTGCACATCTCGACGGATGAAGTCTATGGCGACATCGAGCCCGGCAAATTTGCCGACGAGAACAGCCCGATTCAGCCAAGCAGCCCGTACTCATCGTCCAAAGCGTCGTCCGACCTGCTCGTTAAGTCCTACGTGCGCACGTACGGATTCCCTGCTCTGATCACGCGCTCGTCCAATAACTACGGCCCGTATCAGTTTCCCGAAAAATTTCTACCCCTGATGATCACCAACGCGCTCGATAACAAAGCGTTGCCGATTTACGGCGACGGCAAGCAAGAACGCGACTGGTTGCACGTCGAGGACAACTGCAAGGGCGTCCTCGCAGTCCTCGAGCGCGGCCGCATCGGCGAAGTCTATAACCTCGGCGGCTCCGACATCGTCGAGAACCTCACGATCGCGCGCCAATTGCTCCGACTCATCGGCAAGCAGGAAACGCTGCTTTCTTACGTGAAAGATCGCCCAGGCCACGACCGCCGCTACGCGCTGAAGTGCGACAAGGCCGAACGTGAACTCGGCTGGAAGCCGCAGATCACGCTGGAAGACGGTTTCCGCCAGACGATCGACTGGTATCGCACGAACACCGCATGGATGGCCGGCGTGCGCGGCGGCGATTACCTGACCTACTACCAGAAATATTACGAAAATCGCGATTCGTCGCTGCATGCGATCGCCGATTCGAGCCGCGGACCTCGCCGCTAAAATGGAAAAAGTTGCCACAGCTCTGCCGGGAGTAGTCGAACTACGCCCCAAAGTCTTTCGCGATCTCCGTGGTTTCTTCATGGAGACGTATCACCGCGAGAAATTCGCCGAACTCGGCATCACCGACACATTCGTTCAGGACAATCACTCGCGCTCGGGCCGTGGCACTCTGCGCGGGATGCACTATCAGTTGCATCATTCTCAAGCGAAACTCTGCCGTGTCGTCGAAGGCGAAGTGCTCGATGTCGCTATCGACATTCGCGTCGGCTCGCCGTATTTCGGCAAGTGGACCAGCGTCGTCCTCAACGACGAAGATCACAACATGATTTACGTGCCGCCCGGATTTGCTCACGGGTTCCTGGCACTCACCGACTCGGTGCAATTTGTCTACAAATGCACGGATTTCTACACTCCGGCCGACGAGCACGGCATCGTATGGAACGATCCGGATGTGAACATCGTATGGGGCACCGACAAGCCTCTCGTTTCGGAAAAAGACGCTCGCTACACCAAGCTTTCCGAGATGCCACTCGACTTGCTTCCCCGTTATTCTTCCTAAAATGAAACCGCGCATCCTGTTGATCGGCAGCACCGGCCAGGTCGGTCACGAATTGGCCGCCATGCTGCCTCGCGTCGGAGAAATCATCGTTCCCGATCGGGCGGCGCTCGACCTCGCGCGAGCGTCCGACATTGTGCGCACGATCCACGATGTGCATCCACAAATCATCGTAAACGCCGCTGCGTACACGGCCGTCGATCTCGCTGAAAAAGAACCGGAGAAAGCGCGCGCGATCAATACCGAAGCACCCGCCGTGATGGCCGCCGAAGCAGCAAATCTCGGCGCGATTCTCGTCCACTACTCGACGGATTATGTTTTCGACGGATCGAAGGAATCAGCCTATGTCGAAGACGACATAACAAATCCCCTAAGCGTTTATGGTCAAACAAAGCTCGACGGCGAAGTCGCCATTCGCGATTCCGGCTGCCAGCATTTGATCTTGCGCACCGCATGGGTCTACGCGACGCGCGGGAAAAATTTCTTGCTGACGATCTTGCGGCTGGCGGCTCAGCGCGAGGAACTTCGCATCGTGAGCGATCAGCTAGGAGCGCCCACCTGGGCGCGCGAGATTGCCCGTGCGACGGTCTCGATGCTGGGGCAGCACGAGGTAGGAGCACCGGGAAATTCCCCCGCCAACGGCACGTTTCACGTAACCGCCGGCGGCACGACAAACTGGCACACCTTCGCCACCGCTATCCTGGAAGGTGCCGCGAAGCTGCCAGCGGCCAATCCATGGCGTTGCGGTGCCTTAAGCGGCGGCTCAATCATCACAAAGCGGATTACCCCGATTTCGACTGCCGATTACCCCACGCCCGCCCGCAGACCCGCCTACTCGGTCCTCTCAAACGAGCGCCTGATCGCGAACTACCACGTACAGCTCCCCGAATGGCGCGACCAACTAAAAGCCGCCTTGGCCTCCGTTTAGCCCAAAACCGCACCAGGAACCGAAAAACGAGTCGCTAAGGATCTTATTTTAAACGACTTAAAGAACAGTCGTTCGAACGGGATATCGAGTTTCCCCAAAAGTTCCCTTGAGAGGGTAAGACCTTGCCCCAAAGGGACAACTTCTTCCCTTTTTGCTGCCTGTCTCATATTAAGCCACACATTCTAAAGCACTTATTAATTGATATCCGGCATCCTACGTGCTTATCCCTAGTACCGGACCGGCCTCGTGTGTCTGTCGGCCCCGTTGTTATTGCTAAAGGAGCAGTTCCCTCTCATGACTGAGATCGCTATCGTCGGCGCCGGCCCGTACGGCCTTTCTATCGCCGCCCACCTCCGTGGCCAAGGCATTCCGTTCCGCATCTTCGGCCGCCCTATGGAGAGCTGGCTGTTGCACATGCCGAAGACCATGAGCCTGAAGTCCGACGGCTTCGCCTCCAATATTTCGGACCCCAAAGGGGAGCTCACACTCGAAAAGTTCTGCGCCGAACGCGGCCTCGAATATGCCGCCATGCAGATGCCCGTGAAGCTCGACACGTTCACGTCCTACGGCCTCACTTTCCGCGAGCGCATGGTTCCCGAGCTGGAAGAAAAGTTTGTCTCGCACATCGAGCGCACCAACGACGGCTTTCGCCTGCGCCTGGAAGACGGCGAGGAACTCGCCGCGCGACACGTCATCCTCGCAATCGGCATCACGCACTATGCATGGATGCCGGAAGTTCTCGCTACTCTGCCTCCTGAATTTGTGTCCCACAGCTTCCGTCACGTGGAGACGGAAAACTTTAACGGCAAATCGGTGATCGTGGTTGGCGGTGGCTCGTCGGCCACCGACCTTGCCGCAGAACTGCATGAAGCCGGCGCGAATGTTCAGTTGATCGCGCGTCAGAAAGAAATGAACTTTCACAGCGCGCCGCAGATCGGCAAAAAGCGCTCGCTCTGGAAGAGGATTCGCCATCCGAAATCGGGCCTCGGCCCGGGCATGCGCTCGGCGGCATTCTGCACTTTCCCGACGCTGTTCCGCCTTCTGCCGGCTGCGCTCCGCCTGGAAATCGTGCGGCGTCACCTTGGCCCGTCGGGGACGTGGCTCACGAAAGAACGCGTCGTTGGCAAAGTTCAGATCCAGCTCAGCGCCGCAATCGAGCGCGCCGAAGTAAAGAACGACCGCGTACAGTTGCGCGTTCGCCTCGCGGAAGGCGGCACGCGCGAGTACGCCGCCGATCATTTGATCGCTGCGACCGGCTATCACGTCGACCTCGGCCGACTGACGTTTCTCAGCCCCGAGCTGAGTCGCCAGATCAAAGATCTCAACCGGACACCGATTCTCTCCAGCAACTTCGAATCGTCGGTGCCGGGGCTTTATTTCGCCGGCGTATCCGCCGCAAACACCTTCGGGCCGATGATGCGTTTCGCATTCGGTGCGAGCTTCACCGCGCGCCACCTCACCAAGCGATTGGTGAAGGCGACGGCAGGCAAGCGTGTCGCGGTCGGAGCGCGCAACGCGGTTCCGGCGGAAAAATAATTCTCGCGGTCGCCGCGCGAAGTAGGACGCGGGCGGCTGCGGCAACGATGGCCAAGCAACACACCCTGCGCATCACGGCTAGCCAGGGCGAGGTTATGGCGCGCGGATTCTGACGGGTTCGCGCGCCGCTCAAAATCGACAGATGAAACCAGAAACCATCGCACTGCATGTCGGATACGACGGCGACCCCACCACGAAAGCGGTGGCGGTGCCTATCTATCAAACCGTCGCGTTTGAATTCGACAACGCGGCGCACGGCGCGGCGCTCTTCAACAACGACGTCGTCGGAAACATTTACACGCGCATCGGCAATCCGACGAACGCGGTGCTCGAAAAGCGCGTGGCTGCGCTCGAAGGCGGCGTTGAAGCTCTTAGCGTCAGCTCCGGAATGGCGGCGATCGAATATTCGATCATGAATATCGCCGAGGCCGGCACAAACGTCGTTGCTACGCCTCAGCTTTACGGCGCTTCCTACACGCTGATCCAACACATTTTACCGAAACGCGGAATCGGCGGGCGATTCGCGGCGAGTGATAAGCCGGAAGACGTCGAGAAAATGATCGACGAGAATACGCGCGCGGTTTATTGCGAAAGCGTTGGGAATCCCGCGGGCAACGTGGCGGATATCGAAGGCCTGGCGCGCGTTGCGCACAAGCACGGCGTGCCGCTGATCGTTGACAACACTGTGGCATCGCCGATTTTGCTGCGGCCCATCGAATATGGCGCCGACATCATCGTGCACTCGGCCACAAAATTTATGGGCGGTCACGGAACGACGATTGGCGGTTTGATCGTCGATAGCGGCAAGTTTCCGTGGACGGAAAATCCGGATCGCTGGTACATGCTGACCAAGCCCGAGCCCTGCTACCACGATCTCGTTTACACCGAACATTTCAAAGCAGCGGCGTATGTCGCGCGCTGCCGTACCGTTGGCCAACGCAATACGGGCGCGTCACTGTCGCCGTTCAACGCGTTTTTGTTGCTGCAAGGGATTGAGACGATGGCGCTGCGCGTCGAGCGACACGTCAGCAATGCGCGCCGCGTCGCGGAATTCTTGCGCGATCACAAGATGGTTGATTGGGTGAGCTATGCGGGATTTGCGGACAGCCCGCTGTATCCGATGTCCAAAAAATATTTGGGCAACAACGCGGTGTCGCTGCTCACGTTCGGTGTCAAAGGCGGATTTGAGTCGAGCCGCAAGTGCTTCGACGCGTTTCATTTGTTCAAGCGCATGGTGAATATGGGCGACTCGAAGTCGCTGACGTGCCATCCGGCTTCAACGACGCACCGGCAGCTGACGCCGGAAGAGCAAGTGAAGGTCGGTGTGAAGCCGGAAATGATTCGGCTCAGCGTTGGGATTGAACACATCGACGATATTCTCGCGGATCTTGAGCAGGCGCTCGCGGTGGCCGCAAAGGCGTAATCGGTTTTAGCTGCTCGAAGTTGGTCTCAGCTGCTCGAAGTTTAGTAGCGAATTTAGTTACTCGGAGAGTTTGCATGCCGCTGTTGATGACAGGTGATCGAGTTCCTCCTCGGTGGGCCGAGAAGAAAGGCGCGTCGCTGTGCGACGGAGCTTTCTGCGGCGACGCGAGCGAAGGGCTGCGGATCGCGCTCATCAACAACATGCCCGACCCGGCTCTCGAAGACACCGAAGTGCAGTTTTTCGATTTGCTCGACGCGGCCTCCGGCGACCTTCCTGTTTTCGTGACGATGTTCTCGCTGCCCGAAGTGATTCGCGGCGAACGCGCGCGCGTTCACATCGCGGGCCACTACTCTCCAATCTCCAAACTTTTGAACGCGAAATTCGATGGCGCCATCATCACTGGCACTGAGCCGAAGCATCGCAATATGCGCGAGGAACCCTACTGGCGCTCGCTGACACAGGTTTTCGACTGGGCCGAGACCGGCACCAGCTCCACGATTCTCTCGTGCCTCGCCGCGCACGCCAGCGTCCTTCACAGCGACAACATCGAGCGCAACCCGCTTGGCGACAAACAATTCGGCGTGTTCGAATACAAGAAAAATGCCGACCACCCGCTGACCGCGGGCGCTCGCATCCCGGCGCGCTTTCCGCATTCGCGCTGGAACGAAGTGCGCGAGTACTCGCTCACCGCCCGTGGCTACGAAGTGCTCGACAAGTCGCCCGACGCCGGCGTCAACCTTTTCGTCAAGCGCAAGCGCCAAAGCCTCTTCGTCCACTTCCAGGGGCATCCGGAATATTTCACGCGCACGCTGCTGAAGGAATATCGCCGCGACGTTCGCCGCTACCTCACGCGCGAGCGCGAAACCTATCCGAACGAGCCGCGCGGCTACTTCGACGCGGAAGTCACAAAATTGTTGAACGAATTTCGCAAGAACGCCGAAGCGAATCGCCAGGAAGACTTGATCGACATTTTTCCAGAAGCCGTGGTCGGCGATGCGCTGCAGAATACCTGGCACGACGCGGCAGTCGCGCTCTATCGCAACTGGCTCGACATCCTGGCGCTCGGCAAAACCGGCCACGTCTCGACGACCACGTCGGCATCTGCAAACGCAACGCATCTAGCGCTGTAGCCAACTCGAACTCGCCCGCTGCTCGCTAAGCCCTATCGCAAAATAAAAACGCGAACGCAGGGCTATCGAGCCTCACATCCGCGCATTTCCACTCAGCAATCTCTTCGCTCAAAAAATCGCTACTACTTCTGCAACCGCGCGATCCCTGTCCACGGATACCGCGTCATCGGCCCCTTCGGCTCCGGCAGCAACGACAGCAACTCCGCCGGCGCGCGATTAAACTTCGCCGCCGTCTTCAAGAATCCCTGCACATCCTTCGGCACCCAGCCGTTTGGCCGAAAAAATTCCGCGCCCTCCACCGGCCCAAATTTAAATGGCGCCCCCGCCTGATCCAATTGCTTCCCCATGTTCTGCTGCATCAGCTTCAGCTGAAACGGCGATGCCAGATCGACCACCCAGCTGACAAAGTGTTCGCCCTCCGCCAGGTCGCGCGAAAACGACGCCACTTCCTCCGGCGCAAAATAGATCAGCAGCCCTTCCGTCATCACCGCAATTTTCTTCGCCTCGCTGTTCCATTTCGCAAACAGCGCACGTCGCGCATCCCGGTCGCTCAAATCCAAAGAGATCCGCTCCAGCCGACACTTCGGCTTGTCATTCGCCAGAATTTCGTTCTTGTACGCCACGAGCTGCGGCAGATCGACTTCAATCCACCTCAAATCCGGCGACATCTCCATCCGATACGGCCGCGAATCCAGCCCCGCCGCGAGATTGATCACCAGATCCGCGCCTTCGCGAATCTCCCGCGCCATGAATTCGTCAAACAAATACGTCCGCGCGACCCACGCCCACTCATGCTTATCGCCGTCCGGCAGCTTCGCCGCGATCTCATATCCCTTGGGACCAGCCAGCTTCTCAGCATACGGATCGCGAAACAGCCCGTCGGGCCGCTGCGTTTCCTTCGCGCGAAAATACGCCACCCACAGCGCTGTATCCGAAATGTCACGAACAAGATTTTGTTGTTCCGTCATCCGAAGTTTTCCTGAAGATTTCGCCTTGAAGAAAATGCTACGACACAACCCACTCACACGCGCCGACAAACTCCCGCTCTGTTTCCGAAATCAATCCGCCTAACGCGACACCGGCGCCGCCGCGCCAATTGTTCCGCCAACGCCAGCGCCAGCGCCGCCGACAACCGCCGCTGTCCGCCGCCGCAACTCAAAAAACCGCTTCAATCTCAAAAACGGCTGCTCCAGCACATTCCACGACGTAATCGCCAGCAGATAACTCCCAAGCAAAATCACGCCCAGCATCACAAACGGATGCTGCACATATTTCACATGCAGCCCATCGACACCCGCAAACGCAATCTTATGCAGCAAAAACAGCCCGTAGCTAATCGTCCCCGTAAATAGCAGAAACCGGTTCGCCAGCGGCCACTGAACCCACTTCTGCCGCCAGAACATCGCCAGATAAACCAGCGCTCCCGCCGCCAAACTCGTAAATGAGAACACAATCCACTCCGCGTGCCGCAAATCCATGACAACCGCAAGCGGCGCCGCTACAACCAGAACCGCCAACGCAACACCCACAAAACGCTCGCGCACAAAATCCTTCGACCGCACCAGCGCCGCCAGAAACGCTCCCAGCATCAGTCCATCGAGCCGGCAAAAGAAATTCGCGTAAATATGAACGTGATGCGCCGCCAAAAAGTAGCGCAGCACCGGCGACGCCGCGATCCCCACCAGAGCCACAATCGCCACCTGCCGCCGCGACAAAAATCTCACGATGATCGGCCACACCAGATAAAACTGCTCTTCGATCGCCAGCGACCAAGTCACTCCGAGCGGCCCCGCCGCATCGGTCGAAAGCGGCAACAAGAAATTCTGCAAAAACAGCGGATACGCCCACCACGGCGATGACTTCGCAAAAATTGTGACGCCTTCCGCGGCGCTCACCCGGGGCAGCACCAGAAACATGAACGCCAGCAAGCAGTAATACAGCGGCCAGATGCGCAAAATACGCCGCGCATAGAAATTCTTGAAATAGTTGGGAGATTCCTTCGTGTCCAACAAAATCCCGCTGATCAAAAATCCCGACAGCACAAAAAACAAATCGACGCCCATCCACCCGCGATCGAACAGCGGATGCAGATACGACGTCGTGCCGTAGTGCAGCGTCGCGTTATGCGCGATGACCAGCAGAATCGCGATCCCGCGCAACGCATCAAGCTGAGGAATCTTCGCTCGCGTCTTTCCCGACAAACAACACCTAGGTCGCTTCGCGATTCGGGATTTCTCCCGCTGCGTCTCGCCGGCGACATCTCACCGCATCTTCAGATTGGCGCCTGAATTCCAATCCCCGGATTGAACCGGAACGACTCGAAGCTCATCCAACTCGAAGCTCATGCAACACGCGCGCGCAAAACAGAAACGCTATCCGCGATCCGCGCCCGCATCATCCAACGACCGTCGCAACGACTTCGCCAAATCCTGCACAAACGGCTCGAGCAACATGCCCGCCGGATAAACCTGCAACCCGACAACTTTCTCGCCCCTCTGCGCGAGTTTCGTCCAGCTCGCATCCGACTTGCGAAACACAAAATATTGTTCCTTCGGCCGGAAATGCACGATCGGCGCGTTCAAAGGCTGCGGCGCATAGTCCGCCGAGCACCGGTCGTTGTTCTCCCAAACCCGCGCCAGCAACGCCGACTCCGATTCCTTCTTCCCTTCGCTCTTGAATATTCCAGAGATCGCGCCCTTCCAGATCGTCGTGCGACTCTCCAGCACTTTCCATTTCTCACGGAAAAATTTCGTCTTGTCCGCGGCACCCAGCAGCATGAAATTTCTCAGGTGAAACCACAGCCGCTGCGCCTGGTATCCCGCGCGCGCCACTTTCGAATACATGTTCACTTGCGACCAGTCCGCGGTATCGAACATCGCCACGAGCCCGACCTGTTCGCCCTTCGCGCTCAGTTGCTGCGCCATTTCGTACGCCACGGTGCCGCCCATGCAATATCCGCCAAGAAAATACGGCCCGCGCGGCTGCAAGCGCTGTACTGCATCCACATAAATTCGCGCCATGTCCGGAACGCTCTGCTGCAACTCTTCTTTCCCGTCGAGCCCGCGGCTCTGCAATCCGTAAAACGGCTGATCCGGTCCCAGCAATTTCGCCAGATCGCGATAAATAAAAACGTTTCCGCCCGCTCCATGCACGCAAAAGAAATTCGCGCGCGATCCGTTCGCCTGCACCGTAACCAACGGCGACCATCCCGCCGGCTGCGCCTTGCTGCGCAAGACTTCCGTCAGCTCCGTAACCGTCTGCGCCTCAAACAACGTCGCCAGCGGCAGCTTGACGCCAAATTCCTTCTCGATCCGCGCGAACAAATGAACTGCCAGCGCCGAATCGCCGCCCAAATCAAAATAGTTGTCGTCCGGACCGACCGTATCCAGCCCAAGCAGCTCGCGCCACATCGCCGTCAGCCGCTGGGTCGTTTCGTCCCCGGCGGGAACGCCGCCGGCGACAACGCTCGAAATTGCCATCTCTGCCATAAACCGAAGCCCTCGCGCTCAAAATAAGCGCTCTATTTTCAATATCTTACAAGATTGCCAATCGGGGAGTCCCGCGGACGAGACACCTCCACCCATTACAGGTGCAAGCCAGAGTCCAACCATTCAGAACCTATCACGCTGATAATAGACGACTTAACTGTCCGCCACAGTGCAAAACCCATGCCCGGTAGCAGCATTAGGGAAATGCTTTTCCCTCAGCCTCGCAACCCCGATTTGGCATAGAATGCCGCCGTGCCGACGCCCACCCCACTCCCCTGGCCGTCTCCGCCCCACCCGATCCCGGGCATGGCTCAGGGTGAAATCCACGTCTGGCGCCTCGCCCACAATCCCCAATGCCTGCCTTCCGTCGCTTGGGAGTCCAGCCTCTCCCCCGACGAGCATGCCCGCGCCAAACGCTTCGCCTTCCACCGCGACCGCAACGCCTACATCACTACCCGTGCCGCCCTCCGCGATCTCCTCGGCCAATACCTCTCCACGCCGCCCAAAGACATCCAGTTCCACTACGCCGACCGCGGCAAACCCGGCCTCTCCCAACCCGGTCCCACCGCCGGCGATCCGCCCATCCATTTCAACGTCTCCCACTCTCGCGGCCTTGCCCTTCTCGCCTTCTCCTCCGACCGCCGCCTCGGCGTCGACGTCGAACTCATCCGCCCCATCGAAAACTGGGAAGACATCGCCCGCCGCTTCTTTTCCCAAAACGAACTCGCAGAGCTCCACACTCTCCCGCCCGAACAGCGCGACGAAGGTTTCTACACCTGCTGGACTCGCAAGGAATCCTACGTAAAGGCCAGCGGCCAAGGCCTGCAGGTGCCGCTGGATAGTTTCGATGTGACGCTGACGCCTGGCGCTCCCGAGCGCCTCACTGCTGCCGACGCCTCGAACTGGACGCTTGTCTCGCTCCACCCGCGCCACGGGTATGCCGCCGCGTTAACCGCAGAAGGCCAAAACCTCAATCTCAAACTCTGGGACTACAGCCCCGCGCCGCCACCCGCCACCTAAATCCGCGCCTCAATCAACCTCGGCCCATCACCCGCAAATCCCTCGCGCAGCGCCTTCGCAAATTCCTCCATCGACTCCGGCCGCGATCCCGGCACTCCCATCCCCTTCGCCAGCGCCACCCAGTCGATGTCCGGTCGACCAATCTCAAACATGTCGCGCACGCGCGGCCCCGGCTCGCCCAATCCAAAACTCCCATACTCGCGCTTCAGCACGCCATATTCGCGATTCGCAAAAATCACCGTCGTCACATTCAATCCCGCGCGCGCCATCGTCCACAGCGCTTGCGACGTATACATCCCGCTGCCATCAGCCGACAAACACAGCACGCGCCGCGAAGGACACGCCGTCGCTGCGCCCACCGCCAGCGGCATCGCAATTCCAATCGATCCGCCCGTGTTCGCCAGAAAATCGTGCGGCGGACAACCGAGCGTCGCCGGCAACAGCCCGCGCCCCGAAGTCATCGACTCCTCAATCACAATCGCGCCTTCAGGCAACAGTGCGCCAATCGCTTGCGAAATATTCGCCGGCGTAATCGCGCCGCTTGGCAGCGCAGGCCGCGACGCCACCGCAAATCCCGCATCCGTAGCGTTTCGAGATCCCAGCGCCTCTGCCAACTCATCCAGCGCTCCCGCGCAATTTTCATCTTCGCGCGCCAACGTAAAAACTTCGCACCCATCCGCAACCGGCGAAGCCTTCTTCTGCGGATGCGCAAAATACGAATACGGCACGCGCGCGCCAACCAGAATCAATCGCCGAAATTCTTTCAGCAACTCCACCGCTTGCTCAAAAATATATGGAATCCGCTCGACCGTCGCTCGTCCCGCTCCGCGCTCCAGCCGCGTAAACGGATAAGGCACCAGCAATTTCGCGCCAGTCGCCGCCGCAATCCGCCCTGCCGCAGCCAATCCCGCTCCGTACGACGCATCGTGCGCCAGCAAAATCGCCGTCCGATCGCCCGATCGCAACAACGCCGCCGCTCGTTCGATCGTCGCACTCGCAGGCATCGCCGCCCGCGCAAAATTCGGTGCAGCGCCAACCACTCCGCCATCGCTCCACGCCGCATCCGAAGCCACGATGTGCGTCGCGATTCGCCCCGGAGCCGCCCGCGCCGCCACAATCGCCTCGATCGCATCGCGCCCAACATCCGCCGCGCTCCGCGAAGTTCGCATCCACGCCGACACCGGTTTCGCGATCCCCTCAATGTCCGAAGTCAGCGGCGCGTCGTATTGCAAATGAAATGTCGCGTGATCTCCGATCACATTTACGATCGGCACTTGCGCGCGTCGCGCGTTATGCAAATTCGCCACGCCGTTCGCCAGCCCCGGCCCAAGATGCAGCAGCGTACACGCAGGCTTGCCCATCATTCGCGCGTAGCCGTCCGCCGCTCCAGTCGCGACCCCTTCAAATAGCGTGAGCAAACAACGGATCTCCGGCGTGCGTTCCAGCGCCGCCACCATATGCATTTCCGACGTGCCCGGATTCGTAAAACACGTATCGATTCCCCCCGCCAACAGCGACCGAACTAGACTCTCCGCCCCGTTCACTGTGGCCTCCGCCGGTTTTCGCTGAACGAAGTCTCGCTCAACGCTTCATTCAATCGCCGCGACAAAATCGCCGCCAATCCTTTGTACTCGTGCGACAGAATCCGAAAATGATCGCCCGGCGTAACATCCGTCGCAATTTCGCGCACCCACGGCCCCCAAGCGCCGCGCGGCGACGCCGGAAACGACGCAATTCCATCTTCCGCGCGCACAAAATAAACTTTGCCGTCAAAAAATTCCGGCTTGTAAGATTTCAGCGCAAGCTCCTCGCCCTGCCGCCTGCGATCGGCGTCGGCAAACTTCACATTCGGCGGGCGGCGCCCCGGATTTCCCCGATCGTCCCAGCTCGTATATGCCTCGCGCTCGGTTCCGTTCTTCAGGTAAACGATTTTCTCTCGCATCGGAATGCGCGAAAGGATCGTCGCATGCCGCTTCAACAATTGCCCGCGAATCCGCAATTTCTGTCCGCCCGACAAAAAATCTCGGTAAGGGTAGCTCTCGATCATTCCGAGAAACGCGACGCGTTCACCCTTCGCAGTCAGCCGCCGCGCCGTTTCAAACATCACCACGCCGCCAAACGAATACCCGGCTAAAAAATACGGCCCGTGCGGCCTCGTCTTCTGAATCTCCGCCATGAAAAAATCCGCCATGTCCGCCACTTTGCGCAACGGCTCCGATTTCAAATCGGAACCCTTCGCCTGTATGCCGTACACCGGATTCGAAATGTCGAGATGCTTCACCGTCTGGTAAAGCTCAAGCACGTTGCTGCCAAGCCCGTGCGTAATAAAAATCGCCGGCTCCTCGCGCCCCTCTCGCAGCAATGTAACGGTCGGAAATTCTGGCGTATCTGGCGTTTCAAGCAAGTCCGCAAGTTCACGCAGCGTCGGCGCCTGCATCACCGTAAAAACTGGCAACTTGCGCCCGCACTCTTTTTCAACCACATCAAACAGCTCTCGCGCTTTCTCGGGAGTTCCACCCAACGCAAAAAAATTATCGTCAGCCTCTGCCGCACCATGAAATACCCGCGCCCAAATAGGCTTCAGGCGTTCCATCGTCGCAATGCGGGTGGGCAGGGCCAACTCAACTCCATCTGAAGTTTGAAGTTCAACAACGCGAATCGCGAGCGGAGACGGTCTCGCCAGTCTTTCTTTCAACTGGCAACGCCCACTCTACGAAATCTTGCCTTTCGAGTGCGCGTACTCCCAATACAACTCCCTGGCCTTCGTATACAGCGGCCCAAACTCCAGCTTCCGCTCGCCGACTTTCGTAATCGGCACAACTTTCGAATAATTTCCCGTCGAAAAAATCTCATCCGCCGATTCAAGCTCCGAATACTTCACGCTCTTTTCGACGACTTTCACCCCGGCTTCGCGTAGCAACGAAATCGTCCGCATCCGCGTAATCCCCGCCAAAAACGTTCCGTTCGCCACCGGCGTGTAAACCACTCCGTCCTTGC
>DASXPD010000091.1:0-9312 GCA_036493835.1 Candidatus Acidiferrum sp.
GTAGCAATTCGGTGTTTTTTGCCGATTTCGGCGCATTTCCCGGTTTCGGTCTCTTTCACCGAGCAAGATCCGGTCGTTGTAACCCGATTGGATAAAACGTCAAGTTGGAGTGCGGATCATCCTGTGTCGTTCCGCGATGACCTGACCCGTTTCCGGTCTTCGCGCCAGGATCGTCGTGTACGGCAGCGTTGCCGCGAGGGGCGTCGAGCCGCCATGCCCGTCTTGACCAATTTCGTCATCGTCTGATTTTCAGCTGCCCGAATTTCAGCGCGCCTTCTTTACAGCTGCCCTTTTGCAGTTGACGTAGTGGCCGATGCTGGCAGGCATCCGCCGGTTTTCTTCATCTTGTTTCAGTCCGCCAGGTCACACGGACGGAGGTCGTTCAGTGGATCGCAAATACAGTCATCGCGGCTATCGCGATGCCGAGCGCAACGAAAAGAAAGACAAATCACACGGCGGCCAACATCACGACCGCCGGCCTCCATCCGGCGGCCCGCGTAACGCCGATCAGTTCGGCCCGCGCACCCCGCGCATGGTCGGCACTGTCACCCGCGCACGCTGCTCCAACTGCGGTACCGTCCTCAACTCCGGCTTCGACCCCAACGGAAAATGCCCCAAGTGCAGTCTCGAACTCCACTGTTGCAAGCAGTGCCGTTTCTTCGACTCCGCCGCGCAGTTCGAGTGCACGCAGCCAGTCCCCGAACGCATCACTCCCAAGGACGTCCGCAACAACTGCAAGTTCTACGAATTCCGGACCACCGTTGAAAAAGACACCGCGCCCACGTCTTACGCGCAGAAAACGCCTGCTGCTGGCGGGACCCTGCCGTCTGCACCGCCGCGCCACAACGACGCCCGGCAGGCCTTCGAAGACCTCTTCAAGAAGTAGCTCACAAGTAGCAGCCTCCAAACAGTAACGCTCACACGTTGCCGCCCAAGGCATTCCGCCAGAGAAATTTCACGTCAAGCCGTAGCAAACCCGCCCGACCCGACTCCTCTCTCCAGGCATTCGACGACCTGCAATTCCGAGATCGTCGCCGATCGAATCAACGACCACGAATGTGTAGGGGCGCAGCTTTACACTGAGGGCATTCCCCGAAGGGGCGCTGCGCCCCAACCGTTTGGGCTCAACGCCCATCGCCGCGTGGTTTTTCTTTATCGAACGTCCCGGCCCGGCCCCAAGCGACCAATCGATGGACCGTTGCTCGCAAATACAAGCAACGGCGACGAATCGATTGGAATCTAAACAAGTAATGGAACAATTCAGTCAGTACTATTGCAGTGACACATACTTACCGTTAGAGTAATTTAGCCATGCCGAAGCGCCTCACCAACTGGCTCACCGCACAGCAAACCGCAGGCGTGATGAATACGACCAGCGCCGAAGTTTGCCGCCTGCTCAGCCTCGGTCGCCTCTCCGGCTCAAAAGAGAAGCAGCCAGGCCGTCCCGGCAACGGTCAGTGGCTGATCGACCCCAAATCCGTCGCCAAAGAAAAACGCCGCCTCGCCACCCGCACTGCCATCATCCGCAAGCCCAAGCCCGCACTCCGAAATCCCCGCAAGGCCAAACGCAGCTAGATTGACGATTGGACACCCAGTAGCCGCGATCGCTTCTCAGATCGCGGGGTTTAGATCCAACAAGACCGAGGTCATCCCGATTCGCTACTCGTTCCTACCAGCATCTCGAAGGGCACCTTGCCGGCGTTGCTCCTTGCCTCCCGCAAAAACAAAAAGGGACGCGCACCATCGCGCCCCTTTTCCCCGGTCACCAAACCGTCGCGACCTATCGATCGTTCCCGTGATCATCATTCTTGTCGTGATCCCGGTCGTCGTCATCTCGCCCGGCAGCCAATCCTGTCGCCGCGATAAACGCCGTCGGCGCGGGCAATGGCGCCCCGTTAACCGCCGACACGCGAATGAGCACCACCGCACCCACGCAAGGCAGCGGCACCGACAACTTCGCGTGAATTTCCGCATCGCCGGTCGCCGTCAGGTTGAACGAGTTGGTTGTCGCCACCACAACGTTTGCGCAAACAATGCTCGCCGCTACTCCTGTGATCGGTCCCGGCGTGTTATTCACGCTTGGCAGCACCAGCCCACGCACATCCACGCGAAGCCGCCCGTCGTCCGTCAACACTGCGAGCCCGTGCCGCACGACCCACGGTGCTCCGCCGCTTCCCACGCCTGCGATCGTCGCGCCTGGATTCGATCCCACTACCGGCGCGAGAAATACCAGCTCATCCGCCGACGTCCCGATCGCAAACATTCCCACCATCACACACGCTGCCAACACCAATAGACTCACTCTTCGCATTGCGTCTCTCCTGCTTCTGAATTTGCGGTGAGATCTTTCCGTCGGATTTTCGAAGGACCCCGCCGCGTCCGGCAATGCCGGTTGACGCAAGTCTCGCCGTGGGTGGGTTGGCAAGCTCCGTCCGATGTCCGCAGCTTGCGTGCTCAATCCGTTCCGTTTGTCTGGCTGAAGTAAAAGGAATGTACTTGGCGATACTTCATGTACGGGCACAGCACCGCTGCGCCCCATCTCGGCAAAATCAAACTTTGTGGAGATCTTGTAGGGGCGGGGTTTATTGAAAACCCTGAGCCTCGAAGGGCTCCGCCCGGCCCTTGCGTCTTGCCACAAGCTGCCGCGACGAACCCAGTCGCCCGATCTGCCCTTATCTCCCCAACACCCGCGGCAAATTCCAATGCTCCCAAACACTCGCCACGCGTAAACAAAAACAAATCGTTCCGCCAACCGCCCCGGCCCACACGCGCGACATTCCCACGTGATACGTCGCCGCCATCACAATCGCGCCCGCCAGCGCCGCCGTCGCGTACACATCCGATCGCAACACTGTCGGTACCTGCGCCAGCAAAACATCTCGTATCGTTCCGCCGCCGACTCCGCTTATCGTACCCAGCAACACCGCCACCAATGGATTCAGCCCGAACACCAGCGCCTTTCGCGTTCCCACAATCGCGAACAGCGACAATCCCGCCGCGTCGAGAATCACGATCACGCCATCCACATGCTGCTCGACGGGTCGGTGCACAAAGAAAACCATCGCCGCGCCCGCGAACGCCGTCGCTGCATATCGCCAGTCCTTCAGCGATGCTGGAGGCGCATCGCCAATCAACAAATCGCGAATGATTCCGCCGCCCAGTGCCGTCGCGAACGCCAGCACCAGCAGTCCCATCAAATCCAGATTCCCGCGCACCGCCGCGACCGCGCCTTCGATCGCGAAAATCAACGTCCCCGCGATATCCGCGGCGAACAGCGCATAATCGCCGCCGCTATCCTCCACACTCATCGATCAAAATCTCCCGTGCCAAGCCGCGTGAACACACGCTTCCGAAAAATCGTTACTTCTTTACTTTCATTGCTTCGTCTTTTCTTCAATTCCCGCTCGCACCCGCCACATCGCTCTTCACCTTCACCATCTGCACCACCGCGATCCTTCCGTCCGTGACGATCTGATCGCCCGTCGCGTTGCCGAGTTTCTTCGGCGCCGTCGGGCGCTCGATGTACGCATAGGCCACCGCCGTTCCCACAAATAGCAAATCGGTCTGAACCCACTCGCGCTCGCGATCCACGTGCGGATCGATGCGATGCGTCCACTTCGTGCCCCCAGCGCTGTTTTGTGTTGCGATGTCGTGCGTCGCCGCACCCACCCACACTTGCTGCCCCTCATACATTTTCGGCAACTTCCACACGCGCACGTGGTGCCGCTTCGCAAACGTGTCCAGCGACTTCTGGAACATCAAATCCGGCGGCCGTCCGCCAATCGTCAGCGTCGACATCGGCGCGCTTCCATAACCTGTCTGCCGCATCGTCGCCTGCGCCACTTTCAGCGCCGACTTCGCCGTCAAGCTATCCGCCTCAAACCATCCTGCTTCGCCAAATGCCGCAATCATCTGCTTCTCATTCCCCAAAAACATCAGATTCGTCGGATCCGACGGCACATTTCCCGGCGTCGCCGTCCGCATTGGTGCCGTCGTCGCCAATTTTGTCAGATCGGCGTCCACCGGAATCTGCTTCCAGCCTGTCCATGTCGCCTTCTGCCGCAGCATCGACGGCCGCACAATTTGCACCTGCAAATCCGTGCCAGCAGGGAACATGATTTCCCGCCGGATCGATAGCCCGTACACCGTCTGCACTCCCTTGATCGTGTATCCCGCAATCGGATTCGCCGCGCTCACCGCCATCATCGCGAGTCCAACTTTTTTCCCCGCGTGTGGCTGGACAATCCCCAAAATTTCGTTGTTCCGCACCGTCTCCCGCGCGTTGTCCACATCGATCACCCGCGCGTACAGCGGCGACTTCGTTCCGTCCTTGTGCACAATGTTCGAAAAATCCAGCACCAGCCTGGGCCTCGAATATTTATCCGGCGCTTTCGCCGCAAACAGCACCGTCCCATTCACCTTCGAGCCCGGTGGCACGACCAACTCTCCATTCGCGCACGCGATGTTCTCGCCCGGCTTGCACAGCGGATACGTCACCGTCGCCGTGATCGGATCGCCGGTCCGCGACCGGTCGCTATACACCGGCGTATCCAGCCGCAAGCTCAGCGTGTGCCCCGGCACAAGATCCGCCTTCCGCGAAGCCTGCATCAAAAGCTCAGGGGTCTTTGGTGGTCCATCTCCGCGGTCGTTAAAAAATTGAAAATACGCCGCCAGAAATCCGCTGCTCGCTCCGTGTTCGATCAGTAGCGTCTGAATCTCAAACGTCGGCGCATACAGCGAATAATCCAGCGCCGTATCCTGATAAATATCCTCTTTGTTGATTTCGACTCCGCCCGCCACCAGCGCGTCCGCAATTTCTTCATACTTGATCAGCGTTGACGGCTTCGTGCTGTAGCTCGCTCCGAACACCGTCCAGTGCAGTGCCGTGCGCCCCTGCGCGTCCACGCCCTTCAGGTCCGTTCCGTTCGTGATCAATTGCTGCGCCTTGTTCAAATGTTCCAGAATCTCTTTCTCTTTCGTCAGCCGCGTTGCCTGATACAACTCCTGAATCAACGGCGTCGTTGCCGACTGATCTAGATTCACTGCCGCCGGCTCGAGCTCGCCCTCGTCCGCGTCCTCATCCGGAATCTGCGCGTCCGTTATGACCTTTGGCTTCTCTCCGTTAGGAGTTCGCGTATTTCCCGCCGTCGGCTCCTGACCGCCCACGTCCTGCCATCGGTCCGCGTCCGAGGCGAACGCGCTCGCGCCTTTCTGCGTCACCAATACCAGTGCCGCCAACACACACGCCGAAAACAAACACACAATCGTCCGCTGAGATTTTGCTTTTCGCTGGGAGTTCATTTTGAGGTCCTTGAGGCCGTCAGAGTAGGGAACGACGACAATTCCATTCCGCCATGAAATTCGTCGCCGAAATAATGACAGGCCCACCGCAGTCAATCAAGGTATCTTCCAACCTCTTCCATCCGAATCCATCCGGAAATGGTTGATTCCCACGGGCAGCTCTGCCAACATTTTTTCAATATGAAAGTCTTCGCATTCATCATCGCCGCCACGATCTTTGAAGCCATCGGCGACGCGCTCATGAGAATCGCCTTGCACTACCACTCGTTGCCGGGCCGCCTAGCCCTGTTCGCCGGTGCCACGGCCCTCCTCGCCATGTATGGCGCTCTCCTCAATCTTGCCCCCGTCGAATTCGCCGAAGCCACGGGCGTTTACATGGCCTCGCTATTCGTCTCGTTTCAGTTCGTCAATTTCTTCTTTTTCCGCACAACTCCAACTCCCGCCGTCCTGCTCGGTGGCGCATTCATCGTCACCGGCGCCGCCATCATCTACCTCTGGCACTAATCGCCAGCCCAAAATCATCCCGGTCGATGTCCTGCGCATCCGCCGCGTCGTCAGCCGTTCTCAACGCGCGCCTTAATATCCGAATACGCCGCCTCAATCAGCGACCGCAGCGCCGCATCATCAATCGCCGCCCCCGCCCTCAACTTCACATGCCGCATAAACTTCCCGCCCCCTTGCAACAACCTCGCCGGATCCGCCAGCTTCGCCCCATGAAAAAATCCCACATTCACGTGCGCCGTGAACACACCCACATACCCAAACGCCGCATCCCCCAAACACGCCGTCGGATACCCATCATGCAAAAGCTCCCTCACCTCATCCCCGCACCCGCGCATCACCTCAAACCACCGACGCGCCATCTCCCCTAGCTCCCCGCGATGTTGCTTCATCCACCGCTCAATTGCCGGATCCCGCTCCACCGCCTCGTCAAATCGCAGCAATTCCGTTCTCCTCTTCGCCACCGCGCAAGCCCGTCGATTCCAAGGCGCTGAAAGTCCCAAGCTCCCCAGTTATACTCGAACACTATATCGCCCATGCCCGCCCCTCCCATCCATCTCGGCTCCTCCTCTTTCACCGCCGACGGCTGGCAAGGCCCCTTCTACCCCAAAAATCTAAAATCCTCCGACCGCCTCTCCTTCTACTCAACCCGCTTCGACACCGTCGAAATCGATTCCACCTTCTACGGCACTCCCAGCCCCAAGACCGTCCAAAATTGGTACGACCAGACTCCGCCCAATTTTCTTTTCTCGTTGAAAGTTCCCAACATCATCACCCACGACAAACTCCTCGAAGACACCGACGCCGACCTCGCCGAATTTCTCGACACCGCGAGCATCCTCAAAGAAAAACTCGGCCCGCTTGTCTTCCAATTCCCATTCTTCGACCGCGCAAAATTCGCTGCCCAGTGCGATTTTCTCGACCTCCTCGAACCATTCCTCGCCAAGCTCCCGCCCGAAAAAAAGTTCGCCGTCGAAATCCGCAACAAATCCTGGCTCGACGCCACCTTCGCCGACGTCCTACGCCGCCACAAAGTCGCGCTCGTCCTCCAGGACCTTTCCACCATGCCCCCGGCCCACGAACTCGAACGCAAATTCGATCCCATCACCACCGACTGGACCTACATCCGCTGGCTTGGCGACCGCAAATGGATCGAAGGCGTCACCGTAAAATTCGACAAGCCCGTCGTCGACCGCACGCCCCAACTCATGCGCTGGATCGATTTCTGCTTCAAGATCCGGCACCGCGGCGTCACCATCTACGCCTACGCCAACAACCACTACACCGGCTTCTCCCCTCACACCATCGACCAGTTCCGCACCCTATGGAAACAAAAAGGCCACCCGCCGCTACCCGAACCCTCCGCCCCCGCCACAAATCCCGCCAACCCATCGAATCCCGACGTGCCAAAGCCCGCCACCCAATCCAATCTCTTCGATCTCTAATTCAACGAAGGACTCCGCTGCAGTCGACCGGACACGAATGTTTTTGTGAGGCGCGCGTTCAGTCGCGACACTATGCCCGCAATGGAAAGGGAACTACCGCTCCTGAAGTACCACCAACAACATCTCGAGTCCGCACAACCGTCCCGCCCTCGCTCCGAAAACTCGCGAGCGCCCGATCCGCGCACGCCCGATCAATTTCATAAATCGCATCTTCCACGATGCTCACCCTACATCCTCGCGCCAGCAGTCCCATCGCCGCCGCCGAAACGCAGATTTCCGACACCACGCCGTAGACAAAATACTGCGCCCGACGCGAGAAGCATTCGAGAACCGACTCCGCATTGGGATTAGTGAATACGTCGAAATCCCGCTTTTCCACCACCAGTTGACTCACGCTCGCATGGTCGCCCGCAAAATCGACGCGATGCGCGGGAATAATCCGATAGTCCTCAAGTTGCGTCTCCGCGATTTTCTTTTGCCCCATCGTTCCCACGAGGCAGTGAGCGCCGAATTCCTCAAACTCCGCATCATTCTCCTCATGCGCGCAAACCGACGCGACCACCGGAATCCGTTCGCGCAACGCAAACGCGGTCAGCGCCTCTAAATTCGAGAGGATCGCTTCGACCCCCTTCAGATAAAGCGTGCCCGTAGGATGCAGAAAGTCCACCTGCGTATCCACATCCCAAAACACCGCCTCCGCATCGCTCCAGTTCATTCTCCGAAATCTCCGTGCGAAAGCCGCCAAGTTCCATCCATCGCCACACATCCTGCCACGGAAATTTCCGCCCGCTCCCTCCTTCCATCCCGGAAAATTTAAATCCATCGCCCCACAACTTTGAATCCCCAACTCCCAAACCTTCGCCTCCACCCTGTAGCCGCGATCGCTTCCCAGATCGCGGGATTTAGACGCCACTCCACCCACATCACAACTTCAAACACTCAACGCTCAACAAAAATGCCTCGTCATCCTAAGGCCGCCAAAAAACGGCCCAAAGATTCCCTCGCAGTCAATAATCCCCTTCGTAACTCATGGTGGCTGTATCTCTTTGTATAAGTCTTCTGGCCGTATAACATATCCATATGGTTTTTCCAGCCCATGCACGTGAACGTCGAGGTTCGCTCTGGAACCGATGGGATCCCCACATTCACACGCCAGGGACCACGCTGAGTGATCAGTTCAAGGGACCCAACCCTTGGGATGAGTTTCTATCTCGCGTTGAAAATTCTGATCCGCCCATTCGGGCACTTGGGATAACCGACTATTACAGTATCGATGCCTATGAGCAGGTCCTACGTTTTCGGGGTAAGGGACGCATTGGCCGTGTTGAGTTAGTCTTCCCAAACGTCGAAATGAGGTTTGGGATTGAAACTGCAAAAGGGGCTGGAATTAACGTGCATTTGCTCTTTTCGCCTGACGACCCCGACCACCCGAATCTGATCCGGCGCTTTCTATCCGAACTCACGTTCAAATTTCAGCACGAGACTTACCATTGCAACTCCTACGATTTGACTCGTCTCGGACATGCTTTCGACAAGACAATCAAAGACGAACGGAAGGCGCTTCAAGAGGGGGCAACGCAGTTCAAAGTAAATTTTGATGAGTTGAGAAATGTTTGGAAGGGCAGCGCTTGGGTTCAGCAGAATGCCTTGGTGGCCGTCGCTGGCGGGAGCACGGACGGCACGTCAGGCCTCAAAGACGACAATTCTTTTGCCGCACTACGCCGCGAGATTGAAGCATTCGCCGATATTATTTTTTCGAGCCACGCTCAACAACGAGAATTTTGGCTCGGACGCGGCGCCGTTACCGTCGATGAGCTCAGGTTAAAGTGGCGGGGATGTAAGCCCTGTTTACACGGTTCGGACGCTCACCGATCGGAGAGAGTAGGAAGTCCCGACCTAAATCGATTTTGCTGGATCAAAGGTGATCTCACGTTTGAGTCGCTGAGACAGGCTTGTATCGAACCTGACGGCCGAGCTTTAGTTGATGATGAGCCCCCAAAAGAAGCTCTTCCTTCTCAGACGATCTCCTCTGTTGCAGTTTCCAACGCACGTTTCTTGAAAACCC
>DASXPD010000092.1:0-3285 GCA_036493835.1 Candidatus Acidiferrum sp.
GCGCCGCTCTGGAGTCATAATCAAGGGGTTTAATGAATCCGCAAAAGCAATTGTCCGCGAAAAACATCTGCCGCCGGGCACTTTTCAGCAGATTGGGTAGTTTGCCTCTCTAATGTGGAAATGTCAACGAGAGGGTTTCCCAGGGACCGCGTCTTCATGACTTTTCGACATGCCGGACATTGCGCAGCAGCAATGTGAGGGCGTCAATCGCCAAATGCGCAGCATGACTCGATGCGGGTGGTAATCCGCCGAGAACGGCGACGATGGCATCTGCATCAATCTCAGCCGCTTCCGACATCGTGCGACCGGATGCCAGCGTTGTCAGGGCTGATCCGCAAGCCATCGCGGGAACGCATCCCTTGGCTTTGAACCGGATGTCCGCGATTCGACCGCCATTAATTCGCGCCGAAAGCGCGAGCACATCGCCGCAAACCGGATTTTCAAGCTGCGCGACCGCGTCGGGCGAATCGAGAACGCCGGCATTGCGAGGGTGCTCGAAGTGGTCGAGGAGTTCGGGGGAGTACACAGGAACATTTTAGAACGAGGGCAGCAGACTTCCGGAACGACGTCTGTGCCCCTGTCGAATGTCTTGCGAAGGGAACGATAAAGCACGGTTTCGCCTAGCACTGTCATCCTGAGCAGAGTAGATGCTTCGCGAAGCGAAGCATCTACGGAGTCGAAGGACCCCCGTGGTCGCTGGGCGCTATTCCAGACGCATCAAGGCATTCTCACGATGAAGTGCACCACTCCGGAGAGAATGTCTTGCGGGATCGCAGTGGGCGCTGGGGCTGCCTGCCTCCTTCGACTGCGCATCCGATGCGCGTTCGCGCATCGAACATTTCGCTCAGGTCAGTGCTTTGGCGGCTCTCTCCGCGTGCAGATGCTGCAACGCCTTCACATTCACTTCCCCACGCTGCAATGCGGCAATCCCTTCCGCTGCGGCGCGGGCGGCGGCGAGAGTAGTGATCGTCGGGATGCGCGCGGTGACGGCTGCGCGACGAATGGCTTTTTCGTCGAAGAATGGGTCAGCCCCTTCCGGCGTATTCACAATCAGCTGGATACGATCGCCTTTGATCAGATCAACGACGTTCGGCCGCCCCTCCTTGACTTTGTACACGCGCTCGCAGGCCATACCGGCTTCTTCGATCACGTCGGCGGTACCGGCAGTGGCGACGAGTTTGAATCCCATGTCCACGAACTTGCGGGCGACGACGGCGACGTGCGGCTTGTCGTGGTCGGTGACGCTGACAAATACGCAGCCTTGCGTGGGTAACTTTTGTCCGGCGGCGATTTGCGCTTTGGCAAAGGCCTCGCCAAAATTGTCGGCCACGCCCATAACTTCGCCGGTGGATTTCATCTCGGGGCCGAGGACGGTGTCCACGCCAGGAAACTTGTTCCACGGGAATACCGGAGACTTAACGTAGTAATGCGATCCGGTATCGAGATCTTTTTTCTGCTCGATGTTCTCCGGCAAAAATTCGCGCAGCTTACGGCCGGTCATCAGGCGTGAAGCAATCTTCGCCATCGGCACACCGGTGGCTTTTGATACGTAAGGCACAGTGCGTGAAGCCCGCGGGTTCACTTCGAGCACGTAAACGGTTCCGCCGGAGCCGTTCGCATTATCAGTTCTCGGTATTGCAAACTGCACGTTCATCAGACCAACGACTTTCAACGCACGCGCCAACTTAAATGTGTATTCGCGCATGCGATCGAGCAGGTGTTCAGGAATATCGACGGCCGGCAGCACGCACGACGAATCGCCGGAGTGTATTCCCGCCTCTTCGATGTGCTGCATAATCCCGCCGATGACGACGTCTTCGCCGTCGGAGAGCGCGTCCACGTCAACTTCGATTGCGTCTTCGAGGAAGTGATCAATCAGCACCGGGCGGTCTTGTGAATATTCGACCGCCTCTTTCATGTAACGAACGACCGTTTCTTCGTCGTACGCGATGACCATGGCTCGACCGCCCAGCACATACGACGGACGCACCAGCACGGGATACCCAATTTTTGCTGCGCCCGCGACGGCTTCTTCAAGCGATGCTGCCATGGCGCCTGGCGCCTGCGGAATATCGAGCTCTTCGAGCAGTTTGTTGAAACGCTTGCGGTCCTCGGCGAGATCAATGTACTCGGGTGACGTCCCGATGATCTTCACGCCCGAGTTCTTGAGGGGCAGGGCAAGATTGAGTGGCGTCTGCCCGCCAAATTGGACTATGACGCCAACATCGGCGCCCGCTGCAGTCTCATGTTCGTAAATTGCCCAGACATCTTCGAAGGTCAGCGGCTCGAAGTAGAGGCGATCGCTGGTGTCGTAGTCGGTAGAAACCGTCTCCGGATTGCAGTTGACCATGATGGTCTCGTAGCCGTCTTCGCGCAGCGCAAAGCTGGCGTGGCAGCAGCAGTAATCAAACTCAATTCCCTGCCCGATGCGGTTGGGCCCGCTGCCCAGAATCATGACCTTCTTGTTCGCCGTCGGCGTGGCTTCGTCTTCGTCCTCGTACGTCGAGTAAAGATATGGCGTGAAGCTTTCAAATTCGGCGGCGCAGGTGTCGACGCGCTTATACACCGGCTGGACTTTATGTTTCTTGCGCAAGTGGCGAATCTTCTCTTGATCGCCTTTACCGCTCAGTCGCCACGTTCCAGCGAGGCGTCCGTCGGAGAATCCCATGCGCTTGGCTTCGCGCAGCACTTCGGTAGGAACCGATTCGAGCGGATGCTTCTCGACCTCCAGCTGCATGTCGTTAATTTCTTTGAGCTGATACAGGAACCACGGATCGATGCCCGTCATCTTCGCGAGTTGCTTGACCGTGTGCCCCTGTCGAATGGCGTAACGAACATATGAAAGCCGCTCTGGATGCGGCGTTACCAGGCGCTGGGTAAGAATCTTAGGCTCGATTTTTTCGCCGCCGATGCGCTTGCCGGTATCGAGCGCGCGCACGCCTTTCATCAGGGCCTCTTTAAACGTTCGGCCGATAGCCATGACTTCGCCGACTGACTTCATCTGCGGCCCAAGATTTTCGTCGGCGCCGGGAAACTTTTCGAACTGCCATTTGGGAATTTTCACGACCACGTAATCGAGTGTCGGCTCAAAACACGCCGGGGTCTTGCGGGTGATGTCGTTGGGAATTTCGTCGAGCGTGTATCCGACGGCGAGTTTGGCCGCAATTTTCGCAATCGGGAAACCCGTCGCTTTCGAGGCCAGCGCCGATGACCGCGAAACCCGGGGATTCATCTCGATCACGACCATGCGTCCGGTATGAGGATGCACGCCAAACTGAATGTTCG
>DASXPD010000093.1:0-2433 GCA_036493835.1 Candidatus Acidiferrum sp.
CGAGATAAAGCTGCACGAATGTCAGCGCCAGCATGGCAACCGCCGTGATCTTGAAGCGCGGTGACGAAGCGGCCGGCGAGTTCTCTCGGAGCCGACGCAGCGTCCAAACGATCGCTGCGAAGATAAAAAGCGCCAGCAAAAGATGGGTGGCGAGCCGATATTGCGATACCTCGACCCGCTGCGAAAGTCCTGATGCCACCATCCACCAGCCGACGGCGCCTTGCAGTGCGCCGAGGCCAAAGATCAGCCATAACCGCCGTCGCAGTTCCGAATCCAGAACTCCGCGCCACAGGAACCAGAGGAACGGCAGCAGATAGGCGAGGCCGATGGCCCGCCCGAGAAGTCTGTGGCTCCACTCCCACCAGAAGATTGTCTTGAACTCATCGAGACTCATGCCGGCGTTGAATTGACGATATTGGGGAATGGTTTTGTAAGCCTCGAAAGCCCGTATCCAATGTTCCTGATCGAGCGGCGGCAAGGCACCCGTGACCGGTTTCCATTCCACGATCGAAAGCCCCGATTCGGTCAGGCGCGTGGCCCCACCAACCAGCACCATGATCGCGATCAACGCGGCGATGGCGATGAGCCATCCGCGGACGAGGCGATCGTAAAAGATTTGGTTGGCCGAAATACCGGTCATAAACGCCGTGCTTGAATGAATTCGCGTGCTCCTTATAGTCCGCGCCTTCCCGCGCGCAAGGCGCGCATCGCTAGTGTGGTGGATTTGACATTCGATTCGGTATCGCCGCGAGTCGTCAAAGCGAATGTCAAATCCAAAACCACACTAGAATCTTACATTTGCTAGTGTGGCGGTTCAGAAGTCCGCATCATTGTTCCCGCGAGTTCGTCATGCGGACTTCTGAACCAAAAGCCACACTAGAATCATAGATTTGCTAGTGTCCTGATCGACAAATCATTTACATTCGCGCGATCTTGAGCAAGGGAGCGCGAGAATGGCGAGAGGCCGAGCGGTGGCGATCGTACTTGAATCGGACGAGAAGAGCGAGTTGACGGCGCTGACGCGCAAGCACGGCGCGCCGCAGGCGTTGGCGGAACGGGCGCGCATCGTTCTCGCGGCAGCCGCCGGGCTCAACAACAAGGAGATCGCTGCCAAAGTGGGTGTCTGTGCTGCAACGGCCGGCACTTGGCGCAGTCGCTTTGCGGAGAGCCGAATGAATGGTCTCTACGACGAGCCGCGCCCCGGCGCGCCGCGCGAGATCGGCGACGATGAGATCGCAGCCACGATCCGCAAGACATTGGAAACGCGTCCGAAAGGCGCGACGCACTGGAGCCTGCGGGCCATGGGGAAGGAGATCGGCCACGCGCCTTCGACCGTACATCGCATCTGGCGCGCCTTCGGGCTGCAACCGCACCGGGTTGAAACCTTCAAGCTTTCGTCCGATCCGTTGTTCGTGGAGAAGGTGCGGGACATCGTCGGGCTCTACCTGTCGCCGCCGGAGCGAGCCGTTGTGCTGTGTGTCGACGAGAAATCCCAGGTGCAGGCGCTCGACCGCACGCAGCCGCTGCTGCCGATGCGGCCCGGTCAAGTCGAACGGCGCACGCACGACTACAAGCGGCACGGAACGACGTCTCTGTTTGCGGCGCTCGACGTGAAGGCCGGAACGGTTGTCGGCAAATGCATGTCGCGGCACCGCGCCACGGAGTTCCGCAAGTTCCTTGACGAGGTCGAGCGCAACGTGCCCACCGATCTCGACATTCATGTCATCATGGACAACTACGGCACGCACAAGACCAAGCTCATTCGCAATTGGTTCGCCAAGCGCCCGCGCTGGCACGTGCACTTCACGCCGACATCAGCCTCATGGATCAACCAGGTCGAACGCTTCTTCGCGCTACTGAGCGAACGCGCCCTCAAGCGAGGGGTATTCCGCTCGGTTGCCGATCTCGAAAAGGCCATCAAAGCTTACATCGAGGCCACTAATGCCAACCCGAAACCCTTTCGCTGGACCAAAACCGCTAACGACATCTTGGCAAGCATCCAACGCTTCTGCCTCCGCACTCTCGCGGCAAATACGTAGAATGAAGCGGATTTAGGAATCAGGACACTAGGAGCCAGAGTCGATCTTGTTCCCGCAGTTGGGTCTGAGCCGTCATTTCCGGAAGTCCAGTTCTATCCCTGCAACAGCCGACATCAGATTTTCAAAGAGGCGGTCCAATTAAAGGTTTGGTTGATACCGGTCCTGGGGAACTTCTGATCAAAATTCGCACAATACCTGTTTGTATTGCGGCTATTGCTCTCGCGAGCGGGGTCGCCTGGACATGCGTGGCATGGGCCGAGTCGGCTCTACCGGCGTGTCCTGCAACCGGCGTTTGGAACGAGTGCGTTGGCACTCGGACTGTAGACGGCGACCAGTACGTCGGCGAGTGGAAAGATGGCAAGAATCATGGCGAGGGGACACTTACGTTGCCCAA
>DASXPD010000094.1:0-3171 GCA_036493835.1 Candidatus Acidiferrum sp.
TTCCAGCATCACGCCGATGCTCAAGTCTTCGTTGCGCTTTACGCGCGAGAGCGCTTCGTAAATCGGCACGGTGCCGATCGGTACGGGCGAAGCGTCGATAATCGCTTTGCGAATCGTGGGAATGTCGCCGCCGGTGGAAAGGTCCATCACCGTGTCGGCGCCGTAATGCACGGAGTGATGCAGCTTTTTCAGCTCTTCGTCAATGTCGGAAGTGGTCGCGGAATTGCCGATGTTGGAATTGATCTTGCACTTGAAGGCGATGCCGATGCCCATGGGCTCGAGCGCTTTGTGATGAATGTTGGCGGGAATGATGGCGCGGCCGCGAGCGACTTCGCTGCGCACCAGCTCGGGATCGATCTTCTCGCGGCCCGCGACAAAGGACATCTCTTCGGTGACCACGCCCTTGCGCGCGTAATGCATCTGCGACAGGTTGCGGGTTCCGTTCGCCGCAGTCGTCTCCGCCAATCGCTTCTCGATCCAAGCGTCTCGAACTCCCATATTTTCCCCCTGGCCACACTGCGCTCGCGAAATGTCTTTCGCGATGACGAATTATCGCACCGCGGTACGCGCACAGCAACCGGCGGATTTGGTAAGACTGGCTTTCAGAGTCTCTGCATTTTGTTTTGGAATTTAATTGCGACAGGCTGAAGCCTGTCCTACTCAAGCTTCTTAAGCTCGACGAAGCGTGATCAACGTAATTTCCGGAGGCACTCCCAAACGTACCGGCGCGCCGATAGTGCCCAGGCCACGGTTCACATAAATGTTCGACGATCTCGCGGAGAGCATCGAAGAATCGAATTCCTCCTCCGTCAGATGCTCTGGCGCAAGCAGTGGCCGCTGGTAAAGTCCCGCGACGTAGGGCGTCAGAAATCTTGCCGGGCTCCAACCTTCATTCAGGATTTCGACGCTTACTTGGCCACCGTGAGTATGGCCTGCGAGCGACAACTCAATTCCCAATTCGGCTGCGCGCGGAAATGAATTCGGATTGTGCGAGAGCAGAATGTTGGGAACGTCACGCCGGACCAGCCGCTCGACACCTACCAGCATCGCCGCGCGATTTCCCTCCGCGTCGCGCTGGGCCTGATAATCCACTCCGATCAGGTTGAGTGCGCTTCCGTTCCAGCGAAGCTCGGCATTTTCAGCGCGAAGAAGATGCATGCCGTGCCTGTGGAACAGATTGGCGGCTGCAGTTTCGACTCTTGCATAGACTTCATGGTTTCCGTTGCATCCCCAAACGCCTAGCGGAGCGCGCAGCCGCGAAAGTTCGGCGATGCAATCCGCAAGCGGATCGGTCCTGGTGGTCAGAAAATCTCCGGTAACTACCGTCAGTGCGCTTCCCAATTCATTGGCCATGCCCACGGCGCGGCGCACCTCCGCAAGCGGCATGAAAGAACTGGCGTGAATATCGCTCAGCTGCGTAATGCGCATGCCGTCGAGCGCGGACGGCAGATTCGCGATCGGAATCTGTATTTCGCGCACCTCGAACCGGAAACGCTCCGCGACGAAACCATACGCGAAACTCGCGAATGGAATCGCGCCGGCAAGCAATCCAGCGGAATGAAAGAAGTGCCGCCGGGAGTGATCGACGCTGGCGCTTCTCGCGCCAGCTCCAGCCGCAACAGGCGAAGCGGCCGAAACTTGCGGCCGGGCAGAAAACGCTGGACGCAGCTTCGTCCATGCCCAGTCCACAGCGGAAATAATTTTGATCAGCAGGTAGGAAAGGATCGAACTCGAAAGCCAAAACCCGAGAAACGCCGACCACCAAGACCCGCGGGAAATCGTGCCGCGCAAGTTCGCCACAACGTCCGTAATTGCCACGAGCGCGACTACCGCCAGCAAGGCGAGCATCGCGCTACGCAGCCCCTTACGCCAGGCCGGATCATGAACGCGTCCCGCAAACCTCCAGGCCTGGGCAAACCAGTACCGCTGCGACAGAAATGCAAGCGCCAGCGCCACAATAGCGACAAACGTCCCCAAATACAGCATCCATCCACGAAACATGAACCATTACCCTCAGTGATTAGAGTAACCTGTCAGGACAACGGTTGCACAGAGGCGGTGACCTTTGCGTTAGTACAACCCAAATGAAACAGTCGAGTGTCATGGTTGCCGCGATCGTGTGGGAGCGGACACGGCACCCAGGATTGGATATACCGTAAGCGGCTTATTTCCTTGTGCCTGCGCTCACCCTCAGCAAAAAATCTTTGGCAATCGGTTTGCACTTCCACAACAGCGAACTAGATTAGGGAGGAAATAATGATTAAGCGCATTGGCGCTGTCGTGTTCATTTTCGTCTGCACTTCAATTGCGTGGGCCATTCTCGGCGGCACGATCATGACGCGGACCTATTCTCCTATGTCAGGTGAACTAAAGTCGAGGGTAGCCTCGAGTTGGGGCACAGCGCAGCAGCAAGCGCCTCCAACAGCTACCTATCAGCATGAGGTCACGCACGTCACGCAAGAAGGAAAAGTCAGAAAAGAAATTAAGACTACAGAAAGTGTTCCGCTGACATTGGACGTGAGCAAGATCGACGTGACGCTCGACCTGGCGCACAGGCAAAAAGGGCTCTTGTGGTACAGCACGTACGCAGTTACATTCCATGCGGACTACAGCTTCATCAATCCAAGCTCCCAGGATCAGGACGTAACTTTTTATCTTAGTTTCCCTTCGCAACAGGCAGTCTACGATGACCTCGTCATGTCGGTGGACAATCAACCGCTCGCAGTAAGGAACGCGGGCGCGGGTGCCAATGGAACGATGCGCATCGCAGCCGGAAAAACAGCCATATTGCACACCGGCTACCGATCGCAGGGCCTCGACGAGTGGCGGTATAAATTTGGTGAAGGCGTCTCCCAAATTCGCAATTTCGCGCTGGACCTGCACACAAATTTCAAAGACATCGATTTCCCTGAAAACACAATATCCCCTACCACGAAACGAGAAACAGGGAGGGGCTGGGACCTGACCTGGAACTATAAGGATCTGGTCTCAGGATATGAAATCGGGATGGCGATGCCCGAAAAGCTGCAACCCGGCCCTCTCGCAGGCGAGATCAGTTACTTTGCCCCGGTATCGCTGTTCTTTTTTTTCTTCCTGATCTTCATCATCACAACCTTGCGCGGTATCGATCTGCACCCGATGAACTATTTCTTTCTGGCAACAGCGTTCTTC
>DASXPD010000095.1:0-43210 GCA_036493835.1 Candidatus Acidiferrum sp.
TCTTCCGCTTGTGAACATCCAGGCCGATGTAATACATAGGTTGCATGGGGGAGCCTCCTTGGTGTTTCTGAATCAGCGTTCGCTGAGTTCAGCTTTTCTACACCAACCGCTCCTCCTTCGACCTATACATTCAAACTTATCGGGACCTAGCCCAATTCGCCTTTGTCGGCTACGGTGCTTGAACGTCGTGGACAATGTAATCTGCCGGGGGGCGATATTTCGTCACGTCTGGTTCTCCGCGAACAATGTTCACCAGCTCCTTTCTCGTTGCTCCGTGCCGCGGGTCATCATTGGTTTCTAAAATTTCGATTTTGAGTTCCGGACAGTACCACCTCTCATGGATGACAACAATTGGCTTATCGTTGTGATCTCGCCCAACCGGAACCGTATAACTGGCTCGCCTGCCCTCGGCGACGAAGCTTCCGAACTTCCTCACGCCGAGCTTCTCAGCCCTGGAGTACGGTTTCGTCCAGGCGTCGATTGCCTTTGGGACTTCCGCGTCTGGCGCGCTTGCACGCCAGTGAATTACCTTCACTTCCTTCGAGCTTGAATCCCACTCCGTGTCCGTGCTGGCTACCGGATCATGGATTCGGTACAATATCTCGCTCTGCTCTTTCCCTGAATAAATCCACCTGCGCTCGCCCGCACTGTAGGTCCGCCCTTTTGAGTCACGGGCCTCACTTCCGTGCGACTCGGTGCGATGGGTTGTGCCATCGGCGGACTTTGTGGCGCCGACGAAGAGGCGGTCAGCCGAGTAAGGGGTATTCACGACTATCTGCCCGGTGAGGGCTGAAAGGGGCTCGGGATGAGTTGCGTGAGGGTGTGCGGATAGTGCGATCGAAAGCGCGGGTACGATTAGCGCAATGAGAAGCGAAACGCGAATCCGGAGCATCACTGATAGTTTGCCGTCGAATGAATTACTTGGACAAGACCAAATATGGTTCTCTGGTCCCGAAATCCCGATAAACGCCGTTACCGGAGAAGTGGAGTCCTGGTGCGGCAAAGGTCCAGTTGTCCGCCTTACCAGTAGTTGACGTCGTCCGCCAACGGATTACTTCCGGTTGGCCGTCACCCGACAGCGATTCGGCGATCCGAGCGTCATCTTCGTGCTCGGCAGCCGCCAAGACCAGACCCGTTGAGAACTGACTCGGAACTCTAGGCGGGCGTCTCCCTACACTCAATGGCATTGGCACGGCCCGAATTCTATTGGCTGAGCGTGAGGACCGAAATGGGTCCGCTCAACACCCTACAGATCCGACTCAGTCGGAGGTCTCGAGGAACCCTCCCAGGACCTGGGATCGGTTGGGTTCGCAGACTGTCAGTAGTCACACGAGGGTTCGTTCATAGTTGTGATTCCATGCAACTGCAGTCCGCGAGCATGAATCCCTGTAAATACTAACAGTGTTGTGCATCTGGACAGCGGATATCGTGTGAGCGGACGTCGTAGCTGGGCAGTCCATCAGCGATCTCTATCGTCTGTGGGTGCGATTCCATAAGCAGTCGCTACGTATCTGCCGCACGAGTTTGGAAACTGGGTCAGGCCGCGTCGTGGTTCGTCGATTCGCGGAAACGGAGGTCAGATGAGCACAAAGAGCATTGCGATCGCTCTGCTACTGAACGGGTTTTTCTTCGCCGGCGTGGGCCTCGCACAGAACGACGTGGCGCAATCCGCGCAACCCGTGGCCGGTCGCGAAAACGGCTCCTCCATCGATCAAGAGATCGCCATGATGAGGTTAGATGTGCGTTCTACTCGAAAGAAAATTGTCGCCGCAAATATGGCGCTGACCGACACCGAGGCGGAGAAATTCTGGCCGACTTACGATCAATACGTCGCAGAATTGGTGAAGATTAACGGTGCGAAATACGATCTCGTCAAAGAGTATCTGCAGAACACAAACATGACCGATGAACAGGTAGACGGCATCTCAAAGAGGTGGCTCGCGGTGGATGAATCCGTTGTCCAGCTCAGGCTGAAATACATTCCCATCTTTCGGAAGGGACTCTCGGCCAAAGGCACGGCGATGTTCTTTCAGATTGACCGGCGCGTGCAAATGATGATTGACCTGCAACTAGCGAGTTCACTCCCGCTGATCCAACCGTAATCGGGGAAGCCGATCAGGAAACCCGGGGACAGACGGAACGTTTCTCTGATTTTAGCTACTTCTCAATCTGCTACCGTTCGTGGCCGGCGCCCACGATCGCAATTAAGCCCATCGACTGTGCCACTCCGGCCAAGACCGCATTGCGCCCTTTCGATTCCGAGGTCTCTGGAAATCGCTAGTTGGCTCTAGCGAATTTTTCGAATTTCGATCGATCCAGAACGTCATCGCCCTGAACGAATGCAGTGACACCCGTGCCCTTCGGAATCGTGATGTCTTTGCCATGCATCAGTAGGAACAATGCTGAACCGCCCAAGGTAAAGATTGCGGTCGCCGCCATCGCGCCAACCATTGCGCCGGTGTGACCTCCGCCTTGTGCATCCTTAGTCGCCTTGATGAGAGCCTTTTCGCCATCCGAGAGCCTGACTTTGTCGAGATTCAGGTCCAGCTTTCCGGCTCTTCCGAGCCTCCGCTTGTGCTCTGCTGCAGTGATCGTTGCCCATGCCGTCGCTCCTTTGGGGATTACGACGACCCCTTGTATGAGGACATCCTCCACCACTTCGAAACTGACTTCTTGGCCGACTTGCGCGTCCGCTGAAGACAAGTTTTCGCTGAGCACCAATTTGATTGGCGTCCCATCCTCGAGGATGAACTGACCCGCTGGGCCGGCCGGAACAACAGGCTGCGGATCATCCTTCGTGGCAACTGCGACTGGCTGTGCACTCAGCAGTTTTGCAGGAGTCACTGGCTGGGCCGCTGGTTGGGAGGCTGATGAATTCGTGAGATTGACTGTCAGCGGGCTGCCAGCAGGGCGGCAAGCTTTTCCGTTGATGAGGGACTCGTTCGGCCCGATGAAATTGTCGGAAGAAGACAGGTCACGACACTCGACCATCATGGGTTGTGGGTCTTGAGATTTTTGGTTCTGAGCCGCGCTTGGTAGCGCTAGAACAAGGCTCAAAGAAGCCACGGATGCGGCGATGCGTCTCATGCAAGTCTCTCCTCTTCAATCGTGCTGCGTATGCACTTTTCAGGAATCGTTATGAAATGGGCCGTGCGGGGACTAGCGTAGAGGTCGCAACAATTTCTGCACTATAGTACTTGTTCAATAGATTAGTAATTGACTGGCGATGAATACATTCAAACTGTCAGTTGGCCGACTGTTCAGAGGCACCGACCCAGTGACGAGTCCACGCGAATGCTAGAATTTGGTGCGTGAACATCAACGTTGAAAAGATGGAAAAGGAGAAGAGTGCCTTTGAGGCCGCTTGTAGAGCGGGACTGCCAATCACTCCCTTAAATGTTGCGATGGGCGACAAGCCAGACGTGCGGGTTTTGACCTCGCAAGGGCTCATAGGAATTGAATTAAGCGAAGTACTTCCTCTGCCGCGAAATCACACCTTCAACTCGTCCGTAGCCGAAGCTGCAAATCACGAGGGCAGCGTTCGCCTTGCCGAACGGACCTACTACGAGAGCAAGGATGCGGTGCAGGTCAAGGTCACGACGTACCCTTGGAACGTCGAGCGAACTAGGAATACAAAGCGAGAGATGGGAGATGAACTCGCCAGCTTTGTAAGAGCGCACTGCCACGAAGCTGCGCCCGAGAAACTGTTCACCAGACTGCACGGGATACCGGACGGATTTGGCGTCGTCAGCATCCGTGCAGGCTCCGGTTCGTGGTATGCCGGGCAATCGGTCGGCGTCACTTTCGACGGAATCTACGCCCAACTCGCGGATCGGATCGCAGACAAAGATGCCTCGTTATCGACATACCGTTCGAATCTGCAAAACGCGCAGATTTGGTTGCTCCTTTACAGTGGGTGGGAAGTTTCGCGCAGCGTCCCCATGCCGAGCGGAATCGGTGAATGGACACATCCGTTCGGCTTTGACCGCGTTTTCTTTCACGCCGCATCGAGTCAATGCGTCGAAGAAATTCACCGGATCTAACCTTGGGGAGGAACCCGCGACAGACGGAACGCTTCCTCGTTTTCGACTGCCTCGCGACAGACGGTGACAGACGGGATGTTTCCGCCGATCGCTCGGCCGGTGCGGAGGATCAAAAGATCCAGGTTACACGGCACGTTCGTTGTCGGCACGAAGAGCGCAAAGGACTTCGCACATGACGAGAAATGGGAAAACGTCCCGTCTGTCACCACTTGCTTGTCACAACTTGCTTGCGGATAAACTTCAGGCCAGTGTTGCGTCGACCGCCTGAGCCGGCACCGTTTATCTGGCACGCGCAGTCTTGTGGAAAATCACCAGGCACTTGGCAACTTTACTGGCATTAATACCAGTTCCCGAGGACGAGCGGATGAAGAGAATATGAGGACCGCTAAGTCTCCGGAGAACTGAGCTCAAAGATTTGCGCCACGATGATTATGGCCCTTATTCTCGCCACAACCCGCGCGGCTTGGACACAGGAGCAGACATGCGCTAGAGCAGTATATCGATCCACACTTCCACCTCACAAACTGGTGTTAAGGGAAGGGACATGCCGCGACCTGCAGACTCCGTTAGGAAGCACATTTCAATTCGACAAGATGAATTCTTAACAGGTCTGATCTTTCGCTCATTCCTTCTGATCTTCTCTTTGCTGGCCATTCTCGCTGTCAGCAGCGGCAAGTCTGTCAAGATGCTCACAAGTTGGTTCAATCCAAGTTACAAAGGACAGACGTTCCACAAGATTCTGGTCATCGGCGTTGCGCAAAACCTGGAGGTGCGTGCCGACTTCGAGGATGAACTGGCGGCCCAGATGGCTCGTCCAGGCGTTGAGACCATTCCCGGCAACCACATTCTATTGCGCCCGGACCCTAATGAAAAACTTGATCTCGATTACCTTCGTGGGCAGGTCCACGACAATCATATCGACGCCGTAGTCGTCACCCGTCTGCTGAAAGTCGACAAGAAAGTGACACATTTTCCGAGTTCGACCTACGTTGCGCCGTATCCCTACTACTATTCTGTTTACGGTTACCTGAACTCTGTATATCCCCTAATGTACGATCCGGGCTACACGCGAGAAGATACGACAGTCAGCGTCGAGACCAACGTTTACGCTACGAGTAAGCCAGAAGGCGACTTGATGTGGAATGGCGTCAGTAAGTCGTTCAACCCGAAGTCAGCGAAGAAGTTCGCCGACGGCCTTGCCAAGGAACTCCCCAAGCAGATGGAGAGAGACGGGCTGCTACCTAAAAAAGCCTCCTCGAACTAGTTCCATATGTCCAATTTTCCAGTTACTCCACCGGAAATCCGCAAAAGGAGTGGGTTTCATGGAACCTCCCATTTCCGCTTCGCTTTTTGCCGTGCTTCTGTTCGTAGGCATGCTGATCCTACTGGAAGTCGGTCGTCGTCTCGGTGTTAGGCACCGCCCGGAAGAGTCGGAAGGCGAACTCGGCAGCCTAGGTACTGTCGAGGGCGCGGTATTCGCTCTGTTTGGGTTGATGATTGCTTTCTCCTTCTCGGGAGCCGCATCTCGGTTTAACGAGAAGCGGATGTTGGTCGCCGAGGAAGTGAACACCATCGGGACTGCGTATCTGCGACTCCATTTAGTTTCCCGGGAGGCGCAGCCCGCTCTTCGTGAGCTATTCCGTCGGTATGTGGACTTACGCCTGGAGACGTATCGCAAGTTGCCGAATATGAAAGCGGCCGAACTGGAGATGAGCAAATCGACGAAACTCCAGGAAGAGATCTGGAGCGAGGCGGTTGTCGCCTCTCGCCTCCCAGACTCTCACCCCGCCGCTGCCATGCTGCTGCTTCCCGCATTAAACAGTATGATCGACATCACCACCACCCGCACGATGTGGCTACAACTTCATCCCCCGAGAATCATCTATGCGCTTCTGTTCGGATTGGGACTCATCTGTTCACTTCTTGCCGGTTATCGGATGTCGAGCGGCCAGCGCAGGAATTGGCTCTACATCCTTGGCTTTACGGTCCTTACGGTCATCATCGTTTACGTCATGCTCGACATCGAGTACCCACGTGCGGGCTTAATCCGCATCGAAACCAGCGACCAACTGCTGGTCAATCTGCGCGAGGGCATGAACTGACGGCAAAGCGGACTGGGCCGGAATTGATCTCAAGGCAGAGCATCCCTTAGAGCATCGCGTCAGGACCTTATCCCTGCGCATCGGGCCGTCTTCATCTGCGACAGAGTGGAACACCGGCGAGGCTTATCCGTGAGCGGCGTTACGTTGGGGAAACTCGGGGACAGACGGGACGTTTCCGTGAGTTCCGGATTAACCCCTCGGTCAAACCCTCTTTCGAGATAGCAATCACGCATTCGAACGATCTCGCATCTCCCTCACAACGCAGCATTTAGTATTTACCACTTGACAAATATTCAATCTCAGGTTAACCTGTCTTCCCTTTCGGGCGCCTATGTCGACCGCGCGCGCCTCCATCTCGCCTTGTCCCAAAACGGAACGCACTTCCTCGCAACAAAACCCAAACTCCCATAACTCCCTTAGATTCACATTCTTGCGTACAGCGCACGAGCAACTCCTTCAGAATCACATTCTTGCAAAAAACCATGGGGGGTGGGCGGGTCCCCTCCTCCTACATTTCCTCTATCCGACGTCCGATGTAAGATGTCTCATCTCGCAAATCCAAGGACGTCCATGACCACCACCGAAGCCAACCACCGCATGCAGCGCCCGCTCGACTCCGTCGACCCGGCCATCGCCGATCTCCTGCTCGATGAAGCCAAGCGCGAAGCCACCGGCCTCGAACTAATCCCCAGCGAAAATCTCGTCTCCGAAGCCGTGCTCGAAGCCATGGGCTCGGTCTTCACCAACAAATACGCCGAAGGTTATCCCGGCAAGCGCTACTACGGTGGCTGCGAAGTTGCCGACAAAGTCGAGCAACTCGCGATCGATCGCGCCAAGGAACTCTTCGGCGCCGAACACGCCAACGTGCAAGCCCACTCCGGCACCTCCGCCAACGTCACGGTCTATATGTCCACGCTGAAGCCCGGCGACACCGTGCTCGGCATGAACCTCGCCCACGGCGGTCACCTCACGCACGGCCACCCGCTGAATTTCTCCGGCCGCATGTACAAGTTCGTCGCCTACGGCGTCCGCAAAGACGACGAGCGCATCGACTACGACGAAATCGAAAAGCTCGCGCACGAACACAAACCCAAAATGATCGTCGCCGGCGCCAGCGCCTATTCCCGCATCATCGAGTTCGAGCGCATCGCGAAAGTCGCGAAAGCCGTCGACGCACTCTTCTTCGTCGACATGGCCCACATCGCCGGACTCGTTGCCGCCGGCGTCCACCCGAGTCCAATCCCTCACGCCGACATCGTCTCCACCACCACGCACAAAACTTTGCGCGGACCGCGCGGCGGCATGGTTCTCTGCAAATCGGCGTTCGCGAAAGAACTCGACAAGCTCACCTTTCCCGGCACGCAAGGCGGCCCGCTCGTTCACACCATCGCCGGCAAAGCCGTCTGCCTGAAGGAAGCGATGGAGCCGTCTTTCAAAACCTATCAACAGCAAGTCGCGGCAAACGCCAAAGCGCTCGCAGCCTCAATCGCGAAGCAAGGCTTCCGCATCGTCAGCGGCGGCACCGACAATCATCTTTTGCTGATCGAAGTCCACCCCCGCGGAATCACCGGAGCCGACGCCGAAAAAGCACTCGACCGCGCCGGCCTCACCGTCAACAAAAACGCGATTCCCTTCGATCCACTACCGCCCATGAAAGCCGGTGGCATCCGACTCGGCACCCCATCCGTCACCACGCGCGGGATGAAAGAACCCGATATGGAAAAAATCGGCGTCTGGATCGCCGACGTTCTCACGCACATGGGCGACGCCGCCGTAGAACAACGCGTCCGCGCCGAAGTAGCCGAGCTCGCCGCGAAGTTTCCAATCTACGAATCGCGCCTAAAATCAAAGTCCCCGCGCGTCGCAAACGCCAACGTCTAGCGCAAGCAAGATCGTGTAGGGGCGCAGCACGGCTGCGCCCCATTTCAGCAAGATGTAAACCACGAGAGATTTTTTCGCAGTCAGCGAGCAGCAGCCGAATTCACAACGAACGCCATGAACATCTTCAAAGCCACCGAAGACTTCGAGCAGTGGCTAGCCAAGCGCCTCCCCATCGTCCGCCAGGACGTCGCTCTCAAGCACGCACTGATGGCGCAAAATCCGTTCTCCTTCTTCCGCGCCACCTTCTACCGTTGGCTCCAACACTGGCACGACAATTGTGAAAAGCCCGCGAAAGCTCCCATAGTCCTCGGCGTCGGCGATCTCCACATCGAGAACTTCGGCACCTGGCGCGACACCGAAGGTCGCCTGATCTGGGGCGTCAACGATCTCGACGAAGCCTTCCCCGCTCCCTACACGCTCGACCTCGTCCGCCTCGCCACCAGCGCCTATCTCGCGATCGACAGCGACCACCTCAAGATGACGCGCCGCGAAGCCGCCGAAGCCATCGAAGAGGGTTACCGTGATTCCATCGCCGACGGCGGCCAAGCCTTCATCCTCGCCGAGCATCACCAGCGCCTGCGACTGCTCGCCACCAGCCGGCTGCGCGATCCCGTCAGCTTCTGGGACAAGCTGCAAAAGTGTCCGACCTACACCACCAAGCTTCCCGACGAAGCGCGCCAGCTCATCGAGGAATCGCTGCCCTTGCCCAAGCGACCGTACCAGTTGCGCCGCCGTATCGCCGGCCTTGGCAGTCTCGGCCATCCGCGCATTCTCGCGCTCTCGTCCTCGCAAGGCGCGCTCATCGCCCGCGAAGCCAAAGGCATCCGCACTTCCGCATGGGTCTGGTACAAGAACAGCAATTCCGACGTGGTCTATGGCCTGAAGCTAGTGAACACCGCGATTCGCGTCCAGGATCCGACCGTCCGATTCCGTGGCCACTGGGTCGTTCGCCGCCTCGCCCCCGACTGCTCGCGCATAGAACTCGCCTCACTGATGATCCCGAAAGACGAATCGCAGCTGCTCTACGACATGGGCTGGGAAGCCGCGAACATGCACTTCGGCACGCCGCGCGCGATCCCGAAAATCAAGCGCGATCTCGCAGCCAGAAAAGGCCGGTGGCTGCACAAGTCCGCCAAAGCCATGCTCAAAATTACGATGGAAGATTGGGAAGAGTGGCGCCGCCACTGGAAAACAAAGGCGCGAACCTTGCCCTCGACCAGGGCAGACTAAAAATAGTTGAGTCTCACAACGCTTGAGACGCACATTTTCTTCCGATTTCAAAAATCCGCGATATAAGACGCGTACAGCGCAAAACCTAAAAAAATCTCAATAAATCAAGCCTTTTTGCCGCTATCAGGAGCTAAGGCACTCTCCCAAAAGTCGCTGTCCCAAAGCTGTCCCACGGTTCAGTAGCGTTTTGTTCTTCGCTTGCGTAATTTCAACACCACTGGGATGGGAACCCTTAGCACAACGCTGCTCTCTGCTCCCATCGCACGGCCGAACGCCGGCCTTGGCGATTGGCACCCGGACTCAAATTCCTTGGGACACTTCGGGTACCGCATTTCTCTCTCTAGTTGCGTCGCGTATTTGGATTTCCTCCCTTCCAACAACGTAGGCTCGACGACCGCAGAACGGTCATTGAGGTGAAACGATGCTCGATACAGAAGCTTTTCGCGAATTCAAAGCGGGTCTGAATCTTTTGCGGGATAACTACGCCGGACGCGCGCTGCCGCACATGCAGCGAGCGATGGAACTCGACCGGAATAATCCCTACTACATGTCTTACCTTGGAGTGGTGCTCGCGCGCTCCGAGCAAAAGTGGGGCGAAGCCGAGAGGCTGTGCGACGCAGCGGTCCGCATGAAGCGGAACCAAGCCCAGCTCTATCTCAATCTCGCCGAAGTTTACGCCACCGCAGGCCGCAAAGACGACGCCGTCGACGCGTTGCAGGCCGGACTGAAATATGCGCGCCGCGACGTGCGCCTCAGCATCGCGATGAATCGCCTGACGCGCCGCCGCGAACCCGTGCTGTCATTCCTGACCCGCACGCATCCAGTGAATCGCCAGCTGGGTCTGATCCGGCACCGCGCATTGCAAATGTTGAATAAGGACGAATAGCACTGCATCGAGCCGCGGTCGGCGGCTTCAGCAGGTAGTTTCCTCGGCCAGCTTGTTGGAACCAGGCTCGCGGTCGGCGAGCTTACGGCTGGCAGAGTTTGTTCCACCCCCCCACAACGCGAGAAGGGCGTCCGAGTTCTTCGGACGCCCTTTCTTTTTACTGCTTCGATTCCGCTACTTCGATTACGTGTTTTCGTCACAACGCGACGGAGCGCTATCAACACGCGGATGCCCTGGCGCGAGGCCACAAACCGAGCCGAGGCCGCCGCTGGATCGCGGTCCGAGCCGCGCAGTTACTTGCGCGAGACGGAGATTCCGTAGGAGTGGTTCGTGACCGAACCCATCTCCATCAGGTACTTGAATCCGATGCCGATCATGCCGTTGGACATCGGTTCGACGCGCACGACTTCCGCTAGATACTCGTGGCTCATCCCCATCGCGCCCTGCGTGTACGGCATCGTGACGAATAGCCGCATGCCGAGCTCGTAGGCGCCTTCGCTGGTCTGGAAATAGACGCCAGCGCGCGAGACGCTCATGCTGCCGCGCAGATCCTCGAAGTTATCGCGTTCGGGGTCTGAGGGGCGGATGCGCATCAGCTGGGTGATCTTGCAGCGGCGCGTCGAGCGGCGTTCGTTGGCCGATGTAATGCGGGCCGGGGCAACGGAGCCCATTGTCTTGCTAATAAGGTCTTGTGTGGCCATGACTTACTCCCTGGTAGCCGCCTCAACTGCGCGGCTCGCCATCGATAGGAAAAGTTTAGGCCCTGGCCGAGATTAAACCTATAGCGGGACCGTACCCGGAAAAAGGTAGGGCTGAGTTGGGTCCCGGTGGTACCGAAGTACTCTGGAGTCCCTGGAGTCCAAAATCGGCGCTAAGGGTTGGCGAGACTCCTCTTGAGGGACTTAAGACCTCTGGGGCGGGGGGGGCGGGTTCCGATGTGGCCTCCCGAATCTCGGCTTGGCACCAAATTGGGACGGTGCGGAGGCCCGTTCAATATTCACTTCGCCTACAAGATGCTCATTTTCAGCATTTTACAAGAACCTACCCCACTTCTCGCGGAAGCCTTCGCGGACTTGCAATTGCTCCCAGTGCTATCAGGTACCCATCCTTGCCGCGCCTTTTCCTTCCCCACCGCGCCGGCCAGCAAATGTTAGCAACGGAAAAATCGATGTGCCCTACCGCAATCGGAAACGCGCGACGCAACGCTTTAGGACTCGAGCGCTCGAGGCAAAACTCCGCGCCTTCGCGCAACGTAACATCGTCCTCTCAGCTCCAGCCTTCCCAAGCGCCACCGCCACGTGCCTCGCCTCCAAATTCGAGGATTCGCCTCTGCGTTTCCGCCCAAAATCAACTAGTCCGCGAGGCTCTCTGCCGCATCCTGAGCAAGCGCGAAAACATCCAGGTGGTCGCCGTAGCACCAGACGAAACTTTTGACGCTGCCCGGCTCGCGAAAGACCCTTTTGACGTCCTGCTGCTGGTCTCGCGCGAGCGCATGGAAGCGGACATCGCCGCCCTTCACGCAATGCGCGCACACGCGCCGGAGCTGAAAATCCTGGTGATCGGACCGGCTCGGGATGACGCCGAATTTCTCCAATATGTTCGAGGCGGCATCAGCGGCTATCTAATGCGAGACGCTTCGGCCGACGACATAGCGCTGGCTATCGAGAATGTGCGTTCAGGAAAAGCCGTCTGTCCCGGCGAACTCTGCGCCGCGCTGTTTCGATTCTTAGAGAATTCGGAACCGCGCCTGCCCTTCGGGAGTCCGACCCAACGCCTCGGGCTTACACGTCGCGAGCAGCAGATCGTTCCCCTCATTGCCAAAGGCTTCACCAACAAAGAAATCGCGAATCACTTCTGCCTATCCGAACAGACCGTGAAAAACCACGTCTACCGAATGAAACACAAAATCGGCGCCGAAGACCGCCTGAGCATCGTCCAGAAATTTCGACATCACGGATTACTGCTTTAGTTTTGGTTCACGCCCATCGCCGTCCGAGCGGTGCCGGATGTTTTTGCGAACAGGCTCGTACTGAGACCCTTCGCTCCGCTCAGGATGACGAATTACACAAGCAAAAAGGCGCGGCTTGAGGCCGCGCCTTTTTATTCAATCCAGTTGATCGCTACACCAGTTGATCGCTGACGTCGATTCGCCTCGCGGAGGTTACCGCGGCTTGCTCATGTCGGGCACGTCTTCGCCGAGAGCGGTGGCGAGGTCGATCTGATGATCTTGCTCCTGCACGAGGATTTGGCGGATCTGTTCGGCCATGGCGAATTCGCCGAGGGTTTCGCACTGGCGGATGCGTTCGCGATAATTGCGCACCGTTTCGTTTTCGTTATCGAGATCGAAACGGAGCATGTCTTTGGCCTTGTCTGATGTCTTTACAGGCTTCGGCGTCACCGTCGGCATTTTTCCGAGGTAATCGATCTGGCGCGAAAGCGTCAGCGCGTGGTCGAGTTCCTGCTTTGCGTGCAGCGCGAGCTGATCGGCGATGTTCATGTATTCGGCGCCCTTGAGCACCTGCGAATACACAACATATCCGATGATCGCTTGATATTCGCGCGAAAGATCTTCGTTCAACAATTCCGCGAGCTTGTCGCGGCTGATAGCTTCTGAGTTTTCGTTTCCTGCGGGCTTCTTGTCGGCCATGGAGCGTCTCCTGTCGAAATTGGAAGGCGATAGTAACACCGTTGGTTCGAGGATTGGATGCAGCAGGCGGCCAAGATGACTTGCGCTTTAGCTTTGTGCGATGCTGCTCCCGGAAGCGAGGGAATACAGGCCGATGTGGAAGAAATTCAAGGATCTGAGCGAGAAGGAAATCCTGGCGCTGGCGATTTCGTCGGAGGAAGAGGACGGGCGCATTTACGGTGAATTCGCGGACGCTTTGCGCGAGACCTACCCTTCGACAGCGACGATGTTCGAGGAAATGCGCGAGGAAGAGGCGCAGCACCGCGACCGATTGCTGGAAATGTTTCGGCAACGGTTTGGCGATCATATTCCGCTGATCCGTCGCGAAAACGTGAAAGGGTTTCTGGCGCGGCGTCCAAACTGGCTGATTCGGCCGCTTGGCGTGAATGTCGCGCGCAAGCAGGCCGAGTTGATGGAATTGGAAGCGCAGCGATTTTATGAGCGGGCGATCGCGCGGACGACCGACGCGCCGACTAGGGCGCTGCTCAACACGCTTGCCGACGAAGAGCGCAAGCATATTCAAACGGCCGGCAATTTGGAGGAGAAGCATCTCACTACGGATGCGAAGCAATCTGAAGATGCTTCGCATAAGAAGTTGTTCCTGTTGCAGGTCGTCCAGCCGGGACTCGCGGGACTGATAGACGGCTCGATGTCGACATTGGCGCCGTTGTTTGCTGCGGCGTTTGCCACGCACAAGAGCTGGGATGCCTTTGTCGTGGGACTCGCCGCGTCGGTCGGCGCAGGGATTTCGATGGGATTTACAGAGGGGCTGTCCGATGACGGATCGCTGACTGGACGAGGGTCACCGTGGATTCGCGGGATTGTGATCGGGTCGATGACGACCGCGGGTGGCATCGGGCACACGTTGCCGTTTTTGATTTCGGATTTTCATGTCGCGACCATAGTGGCGATTTTTGTGGTGGCGATTGAGTTGGGAGTGATCGCCTATATCCGGCACCGATATATGGATACGCCGTTCTTACAGGCAGCGTTTTTGGTGATTGTGGGCGGCGTGTTGGTATTTTTGACGGGGTATTTGATTGGGAGTTCGTGAGTTTTGATGACGCGGCAAACTACGAAGAAAAACCCAATTGAGACAGAGTTTGAGGCTGGGCGTTTGGGGCGCAGCGTGCTGCGCCCCTACATGATCGAGATTATTTGCTGAGTTGTTTGACGAGGTCGTAGAGGAAGGCTTGGCCTTCGTAGAACGACGCGACCGGCATGCGTTCGTCGCGGCCGTGGAAGCGAATGTCGCCGCGATCGAAGAAAAATCCTTGCACGCCGTAGGTGGCGATTCCCACCATGCGCAGATATTTTCCGTCGGTCGCGCCCATCACCATCATCGGAACAACAGGGACGCCGGGCCAAACTTTGTTGGTCGAGTCGGCGATCGCTTTGAAAAGATCGGGGCGGATCGGCGACGCGGGGCCGGCCTTCGGCTCCTCGGTCGTCTTGATACTGACGGCATCGTCGCCGACGATTTGCTTGAGCGTGCTCTCGACGTATTCGGCGGAATCTTCAGGCAGCACGCGGCAATTCACGGTCGCGGCGGCCAGTTGAGGCAGCGCGTTGGCGGCGTGGCCGCCTTCGAGTTGGGTTGCGACGCAGGTCGTGCGGAGCGTTGCGTTGAACTGCGGCGATTTTGACGCGATGCGTTCCATGGCGGCCTGATCGCCGGCGGCGACTTTTGCGAGATCGTCTTTACTCGCCCCAGTTTCGATCTTCGCCATCGCGGTGAAATACGCCTTCGTCACGTCGTTCAACTTCAGCGGGAATCCAAATTTCGAGAGTTTGTCGAGCGCGGCAGCCAGGTGATAAATCGCATTGTCGGGAACCGGCAGCGAACTGTGGCCGCCCTTGTTGTGCACTTCGAAGCGAAAATTGATGACGTATTTTTCGCTGACCTGCACGTCGTTGGAAATTTTCTTGCCGTCGACAGATTCTCCCCAGCCACCTTCGTTGAGCGCGTATTCGGCGTCGATCCAGTCGCGGTGATTCTTGATGAGCCAGTTGATTCCGCTGTACGGGCCGCCGCCTTCTTCGTCGGCGGTGAGGGCGACGATGATGTCGCGATCAGGCCTGAAGCCTTCCTTTTTATACTGGATGAGATTGGCGATCCAGACAGCGGCCTGCGCTTTGTCGTCGCCGGTGCCGCGACCGTAGAAGTAGCCGTCCTTTTCAATGAGCTGAAACGGATCCATCGTCCAGTCTTCGCGCTTGGCTTCGACGACATCGGTATGCGCCAGGAGCAACAACGGCTTGTGCGCTCCGGTGCCGTGATAGCGGACGACGATATTTCCCTTTTTGTCGCTGGCGCCGCCGAGAGCGATGTCGGAATCGGGAAATCCGGCCGCTTTGAGGCGTGCAGCGGCGGCGGCGGCCACGGGCGTGGTTTCGCCGGTGTTGTAGCCGGAGCGAATCTCGATGAATTCTTTGTAGATGTCGTGCGCGAGTTGCTTTTCGGATTCGGGGCGCGTGGATTGGGCTTGAGCCGTCGAGACGGTGACGCCTGCGAAAAGAAATAACGATGCGAGCGCGATGATCGTGCGCGAAGAATTTAGATTTTGCGTGAACATGCGCGGCATTGTTTCACGACGCGAGGACACGCGCAATTGGAGAAGATCGCTGAGCAGGAGTGTCTGTGCCACTCAGTAAGCTACTCGGCGCTACTCTGCGTTACTGGGCGCTGTCAGTGATTTGTGAAACGGCGGACGCTGGCGCCGGCTCGCTGTTGAAGCGGTTTGGCTGCGGGCGATAACCGTTGCGTGTGCGCACGTGATATTGCTTCGCGTGTTCGCCGACGAGTTTTACGTTGATGGCGCGCCAGCCGCGATTGGCGTTCGGCTCGGGATAGTAGCTGAACGAATAAAGGTGGCCGAGGTCGTCGCGAATCGAAGCGAAGGCTTTTTTCTCGTCGCGCCAGCTGTTGGCAAAGTAGGCTTTGCCGCCGGTCGCGGCGGTCATGCGCTCAAACACAACGGTCGAAACCGGTTCGAGGCGCGCCTCGCGCGTGCTGATCATATAGATCGGCACGCCGAGGGATTGCGCCAACTCGGCTACGTCTTCCGGCGGCACCAGGCTCGCGTTGTCGGGTCCGTTGGAGAAGACGACGACGACTTTTCTGCCGGTCTGCGTGGCGGCATCTTTGAGGGTCAGCAGTAAAGCGTTGTAGAGCGCCGCGTCGTCCCCGGCGACGGTGGTGCGCACGCCACGAACGACTTCAGAGCGATCGGCCGTCAGCGGCGCGGAGCGATACAAATCGCGGCTGTAGGAATAGAACGCAATTTTGTCGGCGGTCTCGAGCGAGCGGACGAAATCAGAGATCGCATCCTGCGCGAAGACGAAACCGCGATACATGTAATTGCTCGTGTCGAAGAGAATGAAGACGTTAGAGCCTGCGATGGCTTCGGCGAGCGTTTCGTTGGGATCGCCCGAGGGATTCTGTGCGTCGCCAGCGGGTTTCGGTACCGTCGGCGGGGCGCCAAGGAGGCGTCGGGTCGGCCCGTTGCCTTCTTCAAAGGTCGAGATTTTTTCGCTGATGCCGTCTTCGGAAATGACGAAGTCGCTCGGCTTGAGTCCCGTCACGTAATTGCCTTTGTTGTCGGTCACGGCGACGTTGAGCTGGACGAGATCGACGGAGATGCGAAAACGAGTGCCGTCTTGCTGCGCGGAAAGATGTACCGCCGCGGCGGCGAGCGTGGCGACTGCGACCGCTAGAAGTGCGAAGTAACGTTTGGCCATGGATGTCTGTCCCGATCCGATTTTTCTTTCGAGGACTTACGTCGCATCGTTTTCGAGCGACGGAATCCCCCTTTACGGCTCTTGCGGCTTCACGACGCGAACCTGGAAATCTCTGCTTCGTGTTGCCCCGCAAATTTGTGACTCGCGTTCCGAACTACTTTCCGAAACTAGCGGTTCGATCCTCCGCCGTTGGCGGCACGCTCAGCTCCTGGCGTCAGCTTGCCGAGGCGAAATTCGTCGCCGGTTTCGTGAGCGGCGCGCAGCAACGCCGGCCAGTCTTCCAGATCGGTGGCGAAGATTTTTTCGACCATGCGGCGGGTGAGTTCGGGGACGAGTTGGTTCAGCGTGACCGGCGAATATCCTTTTTCGTCGGCGAGGCGCGCCCAGTAGAGATTGTTGGAGTCCCACGATTCGGCGAGGAAGCGGCTGGAGTAGCCCATGAACGCGGGGAACGGCTGCAGGTTGAGCAGGGCGCGGCTGTAGGTTTGCTGTAGCGCGGGGTGCGGCACACCGAAATCGCGCGAGATGTGGTCGAGACTGGCGTCGTCGGGATGCGATTTCGCAAGGGCGTCGAGCTCGGAATAATTTGCGCCGATGGAAATTTTCGCGTCGGGGAAACGGTGGCGATATTCGGCGGCGAGATAAAAAGTGTCGGCGGGCATCAATTGCGCAGCGAGTTGCTCGGCGCGTTTGTCGCGTAACGAATCGGAGACAAAGGTGAGGCGCTGCGGCGCCATGCGGTCGGAAAGAATCGCGAGCACAGCGGCGCGCGTGTCGTTGTCATCTTGCGCGACGACGAGAAGTTCTTCGCCGGCTCGCTGGTAGAGCGCTACGGCATGCAATTCGGCGCGGCTCACTCCCCACCAACGCGGAACGACGGCGCTGGTCAGCAAGCCGGGGACGACTTGGCGCCAGATCAGCGCTTGCACATTTTCGGGAGCGATGAAATCTTGCTCGGCGTCGGCGAGAACGAACGGAAGATCGGCGAGCGAACCGACGAGACGCGCTCCACCGCCGGCGGGGGAGCCCGCGCCGAAAAGCTGCGAGGCTTGCCAGGCTTGCTTTTCGACGCCGGTCACGGTGTCGCCCGAAAAATCGTGTGAGCGAACGAAGAGCGGATTGTTGTGGAGAATTTGCGCGCCGGGCGGCTCGTAGTAGGCGTAGTTGAGGCCGACGAGCGTGTCGCGGAACAATGAAGTGAGCTGACCGCGCGCTTCGGCGAGCTGTTCGGGCGAATTCGGCGACTTCACCACTTTGGTGAGGTCGGTCTTCATCTGATTTTCAGTGTGGTGATTGTTGTAGATGCCGGCGGCCCACTGATCGCGTTCGCTATTTTTGAAGATGGGCTGCGGCATCTCGAACGCGCGGAGTTCTTGCGCAAGCGGGAGCAGCGAAGCTTGTTGCGCTTTGACGAAATTGACGTCGTGCAGGCCGTCGCCGAGATTGACGATCGTGTCGAGCGAGATCAGGCGCTGCGCATCGAGCACGGCACGCATGCGATTGCCGACGACTTGATGCATGCGCTGGCCTTCGGCGCTGACCTGCATCGGGCCGGCGAGCAGCTCGATGATCTGGTCTTGCGAGACTTCGGGCTTGCCCGTGGCGGCGATCGCGATTTCTTTCAGCGAAGCGCGGCCGGCATCGAACGCCTGGACTGATGCGCTGACTTTGCCCCACGGCTTGAGGATTTTCTGGAACGAGGCGTTCAAGTCTTCGCGGCGGATTTCGTTTTGGCGCGCGAGGATTTGCCAGATGCTCACAGTGGACTGGAACGTGCCCATCGCGTTGCCGCGGAGCGCCTGGTTGTGGATTCCGTCGAGCGCCGCGGTGGTGTTGGCGAATGCGACGATCGAGGAGTCGTCGAGCTCGGGAAATTCGGCGAAGAGCAGATATTGGTCGCTGAACTCGGAGAATTTCGAGGCAATGAGTAGCACGGTGTCGGCGGAAAGTTTTTGGCCGGGGGCGCGGCGGCTATCGAGATCGCACATTAATAGGTAGGCCTGGAGCGGGCCGGACTCGGATTGCACGCGGGAGAGCGCGAACATGCCTTCGAGCATTTGTTCGGGCGTTTCCCAGTGGCGCGAGCGGCGGCCCCATTCGCGCACGACGGGCGAATCGTTTTTCTGCGCGAGGATGTGGCGCCACGCGTCGATATTTCCAGGGACGTGCGGTTCGCCGTTTGCATCCCACTGCATGCGGGTCATCAGGAGGAGCAATCGCGGATCGGAGCGGAAGACTCCGCGGGCGGCGTCGGCGGTATTTTCTTTGCCGCGGAGAGCTTCGTAGTCACGGCGCAAGCGCTTCGACTCAGTAAATTTGGCTTGTTGGACCTGGCTTGCGCGCGAGAGCGAATCGAAATACGCGGCGAGCCAGCCGTTGTCTTTCGAGAGCAAGCGGAAGACGAATTCGCCGGGATTGTCGGGGTTGACGCCGACGAGATCTTTCCATCCGGATTCGGCGGAAGCGCCGCCCGGCAAGATGACGCGACCGGATTGAATCTGAATGTGGCTGCCGTAGAAATCGAGGACGGCGGCGAGCGGGTAGAGTTTTTTCAGGCCGGGAGATTGGCGCAGGGATTCCTGCGTGTCTCGATCCATGCGGCCCATCGCCCAGTACAGGCGAGCGAGAATTGGATCGTGGAGCAGAGTGTCGATCAGATCTTTGTTTTCGGCGGGTTTGTTGCGGCGCGAGGTGGAAATCCAATCGGCTTCGGTGAAGACGACCGGGACGCGTGAAGTGGGGACGGAATACGCGAAGGGCTTCCCTTCCTGCAGAACTCTTTCGAGGTCGGGGAGCGGGAAGCCGGAATCGATGGTCAAGAATGCGCGCTGCGGATCGACGGTCTCGACGAAGGTGGATTTTTGTCCGCAGTCGGGGCGCTCGCGATAGCCGAGAATTTGCAGCAACGGCTTGGCGTCTTCGCAATTCGAGACGTGGACGATGCCGGTCGGGCCGGCGAGCGTGACCAATTCCCTGGCCTGAAGGACGTAGCGATTCAACAGGACAAGATATTCGGTTTCGCGCGCCTGATTTTGCGGGCCTTCGTAGCCGAGCAGGAAAATGTTGCGCGCCATGAGTGGCGCGATTTCGTTGGGCGAAACTTTCTGACTGATCGCGGCCATGCGCAGGAATGAGCGCAGCGGTCCTGGAATCGAAATGACGCTCGTGGCTGGCGCCGGCGCCGATTGCGGATGAGGCGCGTTTGCTGCACTGTTCGCGGTCGTCGCTGTCGCGGTTGCCGACGATGCCGCGGCCGGTGGAGTTGTCGTGGTCGCGACTTCTTGCGCGCGGATTTTTTGAAGCGACGGAGCGAACAGACCCGTGAAGATGAGAACTGCAACGAGCGGAAGGCGAACAAACCGGTTCATGGGAACCCTCTCCGTACTTTCGAGAGACACTGCAAATTCCAGTTCCGAAAGACGAAACCACCACCAAAAACTCTCGCGGCCATCGAAGTCACGCCACTGATGCATGCCACTAAGTCATGTCACCCCGGCGCGCCGCGATTTTGCTGTCGTGCGTCGATCGCGCTTAACGCGGGTGGCGCAGACAGACGAAGGTCAAGCCCGCTCGAGCGACCGTGCGAATTTCTCGCTGAATTTTTGGAGCCTCGAGTCGCACCGGTTCGATCGGCTGGTTCTCCCATCGCTGGCCTGGAATTGCGACAGAAGATAGTGCATCGATGTAATGAAACCAAGACATTTTATGTCTCTACACGGTCACAGAAATGTCTCGAAAGACGGCGGGGAGCCCGGAGACCTGCAGGACGTTTTGTAGCCAGTTCGAGGTTGACCGTCTCGCACACGCCTGTGCGCAACGGTATAGAGCATTTTGTGGTTGGTGGCAAGTGGGAAGGCGTTGAGGACGCTGGTGTTTACATTTGGATTGGCCGACGAGAGGAGATTTGGAGGTTGAGGAGTGGCTCCTTTGTTTTGATCAAGCTTGCAGTGGGAGAAAAGCCCGCGGTCTGGAAGGCGACCGCGGCTACAGGGTGGCGGGGATCGGGCGCGCAAAGAGGCGAGTTCCGTTTTGGGATAAACGGGGTACACCCCCCCGGATTGTTTTGCGAAGAGTGTGGAAAGCATTGAGCGGACTTGGGTTACAGGGGCGCGATTTTGAAGAGTGTGGAACGCGCTGATTTGGTTGAGTTTATTGAGCGGTTCTATTCGCTTATGTTTCGACAGTCTTGCCTGCTCCAAATGAAAAACGCCGGCAGGATGCCGGCGCAACCAGACGCAAGTTTATACGAAAGATATATTACCACAGGATTACGTTTTGTCAAGGGCGATCTGACGGAATCAGTCGTGGGCGGTGGCTGGAGCTGGGGCGGCGGAATGGTGGCGGCGGCGCTGGATTCGGGTTTGGAGGCGGTCGAGGTAGAGGTAAACGACTGGGGTGGTGAAGAGCGTGAGTGCTTGGCTGAAGATGAGGCCGCCGACGATGGTGATGCCGAGGGGGCGGCGCATTTCGGCACCGGTGCCGGCGCCGAGTGCCAGCGGCAGGGCGCCCAAGAGCGCGGCGGCGGTGGTCATCATGATCGGACGGAACCGCAGAATGCATGCTTCGTAAATCGCTTCGACGCTCGACTTGCCGCGCTCGCGTTCGGCCTGGACGGCGAAGTCGATCATCAAGATGGCGTTTTTCTTCACAAGGCCGATCAACAAAATGATGCCGATGAGCGCGATGATGCTGAGGTCGGCGTTGATGAGGCGAATGGCGAGCAGTGCTCCGATGCCGGCCGAAGGGAGTGTCGATAAAATCGTGATCGGATGGATGTAGCTCTCGTAGAGAATGCCGAGGACGATGTAAACCGCCGCGAGAGCCGACAAGATCAACAATCCTTCCGAAGACAGCGAGTCCTGAAACGCCTGCGCAGTTCCCTGGAACGTTCCGTGGACCGTCGGCGGAATGCGCATCTCGCTCTTGACCTGTTCGATCTGCTCGACCGCGGGTCCGAGGGATGCGCCGGGAGCGAGGTTGAACGAAAGCGTAATCGCCGGGAAGATGCCCTGATGGTTTACCGTGAGCGCGCTTTTTGCCGGATCAAAATGCGAGAACGAACTGAGCGGGATGAGTTTGCCGGTGTTGGACGCAGCGTAGATATTTTTAAGCGTTTCGGGATCGCGGAGGTATTGCGGCTCGACCTCAAGAACAACGTGGTACTGATTGATGCCTTTATAGATGTTGGAGACCTGGCGCTGGCCAAAAGCGTCGTTCAGCGTGTTGTCGATTTCGGCGACGGAGACGCCCAGGCGTGCCGCGGTATCGCGATCGATAACGAGCCGGGCCTGTAAGCCGTTGAGCTGCTGGTCGGTGTTGACGTCGCGCAGATTCGGAATCGTTTTCATTCGGTCCATCAGGCGCGGCGCCCATCGGACGAGATCGGTCAGATTGTCTGCCTGCAAGGTGTATTGATACTGGCCGCCAGAGAACCGGCCGCCGACGTTGATGTCCTGTACCGCCTGCAGAAAGAGCGAAGCGCCGGGTATCTTTTCGAGTTTGGGGCGCAGGCGTTCGATCACTTCATCGGCGGAGATCTTGCGCTCGCCGAGCGGCTTAAGCTGGCCGAAAATGCGGCCGCTATTGTTGCCGCCGCCCCCGCCAGTGAACGCGGTGACGGTATCGACGTCGGGGTCGGCGCGAACGATGTCGGAGAGCACTTTCACTTTTTCGCGCATCGAGGCGAACGAAACGTCCTGGTCCGCCTGGATAAATCCGTGGATGCGCCCGACATCCTGCTGGGGGAAAAAGCCTTTGGGCGTGTAGATGTAGAGCCCGACGCTGACAAACATGGTGAGGATCGTGACGCACAGCACAAAGAACTGATGGCGGAGTACCCAGCGCAACCCAGTGTCGTAGATGCCCAGCATCCCGTTGAATGCGCGCTCGGCGATGCCGTGGAGACGGCCGTGTTTGCCTTCGTCGCGTCGCAAAAAGAGCGCGCACATCATGGGAGTGGTGGAGAGCGAAACCAGCAGCGAAATGCCGACCGCAACGCTGAGCGTGATGGCAAATTCACGGAAGAGGCGGCCGACGATGCCGCCCATCAACAAAATCGGAATGAAAACGGCGACGAGCGAGGTGCTCATCGAAATCACGGTGAATCCGATTTCGCGAGCGCCCATCATGGCGGCGCGGAAAGGAGGAATGCCCTCTTCGAGATGCCGGGTGATGTTTTCGATGACGACGATGGCATCGTCGACGACGAAACCGGTCGACACGGTGAGGGCCATCAACGACAAATTGTCGAGGCTATAGCCACATAAATACATCACGCCAAATGTGCCGACGAGAGAGAGCGGGACGGCGACGCTGGGAATGAGCGTCGCCCAATAATTTCGCAGGAAAACGAACACGACGAGAATGACGAGGATGACCGAGACGATCAGCGTCAGCTCGACATCGTGAATCGCGGCGCGGATCGTGGTTGTGCGATCGATGATCACGCTGAGGTGGATGGACGGATTAATCGAGGCTTGCAGCTCGGCCATCATGGCGCGCACACGATCGACGGTTTCGATCATGTTGGCGCCGGGCTGGCGGAAAATGACGAGGATGATGCCGGTTCTGCCGTTGATGAATCCGGCGTTGTGTATGTCTTCGACCGAATCGGTAACCGAACCAACGTCGGCCAGCCGAACCGGCGCGCCATTGCGCCACGTCACGATGAGCGGACGATACTCACGCGCCTTGAAGAGCTGATCGGTATCGGTAATGCCCCATGAGTTGCGCAGGTTGGAAAGCTCGCCTTTGGGCCGGTTGGAGTTCGCGGCGCTCAGAGCGGTTCGAACATTTTCAAGACTGATGCCGTAGGTATTGAGCTGGCCGGGGTTTACTTGAACACGCACAGCCGGTTTGGCGCCGCCTCCGATGAAAACCTCGCCGATTCCGGAGATCTGGCGAAGCTTCTGGGCGATGACGGAATCCGCGGCGTCGTAAATTTCCGGCTGCAAGACATTGTCGGAAGTCATCGCCAACAGCATGATCGGCGAGTCCGCAGGATTCACTTTCCAGTAGCCCGGCTGGCCCGGGAGATCGGTTGGAAGCTGGCCGCGTGCCGCGTTGATTGCGGCCTGCACGTCGCGCGCAGCGGCGTCGATGTTGCGATTGAGATCGAATTGCAGCGTGATGTTGGTGTTGCCCAACTGGCTGGTGGAGACCATCTGAGTGACGCTGGCGATGCGTGTGAATTGGCGCTCGAGAGGCGTCGCCACGGCGCTCGCCATGGTCTCGGGACTGGCACCGGGAAGGTTTGCGTAGACGCTGATCGTCGGGAAGTCGACTTGGGGCAGCGGCGCGACGGGTAAGAAACGAAACGCAATCGCACCCGCCAGCAAGATGGCGAGAGAAATCAGCGACGTCGCGACGGGGCGGCGAATGAAGGGCGCGGAGAAATTGGAAGTGAACTGCATTTATCGCTCGCCTAGTCCGCTTCCGCCGGTGCTTCGGCGGCGTTCGTGATGTGGAAGCGCTGTCGCGCTCGCCGCGCCAGTTGATCGAAGAAGAGATACACGACGGGCGTGGTGTATAGCGTTAGAAGCTGGCTCAGAAGCAATCCGCCGACGATGGTGATGCCGAGCGGGCGGCGCAACTCGGAACCGACGCCGGTGCCGAGTGCGAGCGGCAATCCGCCGAGTAACGCGGCCATCGTGGTCATCATGATTGGGCGGAAACGCAGGAGGCACGCTTCGTAAATCGCTTCGAGCGGCGTCTTCCCTTCCTTGCGCTCGGCTTCGAGCGCAAAGTCGATCATCATGATCGCGTTTTTCTTGACGATGCCTATTAAGAGGATGATGCCGATGAGCGCGATAACGCTGAATTCCTCGCGGCACAGCAACAGGGCGAGAATTGCGCCGACACCGGCCGACGGCAGCGTCGAGATGATGGTGATGGGATGGATGTAGCTCTCATACAAAACGCCGAGCACGATGTACACAGTGATGATCGCGGCGAGAATGAGGATGGGCTCGTTCGAGAGCGAGTGCAAAAACGCCGCAGCGGTGCCCTGATACGTGGCCTGGATGCTTTGCGGGAGGCCGAGGTCTTCCTTGGCCTGATCGATGGCATTGACGGCGTCGCCCAGTGAAACGCCGGGCGCGAGATTGAAGGAAAGCGTGACGACGGGAAATTGTCCCTGGTGATTGATCGCGAGCGAACCGGCGCCAGGCTCGAAATGCGTGAAGGCGCTGAGCGGCACCTGCTGGCCGGTCGATGACTTCACATAAATATTTTTGAGCTGCTCGGGATCTTGCTGAAACTGCGGATTCACTTCGAGGATCACGTGATATTGATTGAGCTGCGTGAACATCGTCGAGACCTGGCGCTGGCCGAAGGCGTCGTAGAGCGTGTTGTCGATGGTGGCGGGCAGAATGCCGAGGCGTGATGCAGTGTCGCGATCGATGGTGAGATCGGCGAGCAAGCCGGAATTGAGCTGGTCGCTGGCGACGTCGCGAAGCTCGGGCAACGACTTCAGCTTGTCGATGAATTTCGGCGTCCAGTACGACAGCTCTTTCTGATCGACGTCTTCGAGGCTGTACTGAAATTCGGTGCGGCTCACGCGGTCTTCCACGGTGAGGTCCTGCACCGGCTGCATGAATAAGGTGATGCCGTCGACTTTCGCGACCTGCGGCTGCAGGCGCCGAATCACGCCGGACGCGGAAATATTTTTGCCACGTTCCTTGAGCGGCTTTAGGTTGATCTGCACGCGGCCGCTGTTGATGGTGGCGTTGGTGCCGTCGATGCCGATGAAGGAAGTGAGACTCTCGACCGCGGGATCTTTGAGGATCACGGTCGCGAGCGATTGCTGCCGCTGCTCCATCGCAGTGAACGAAATATTTTGCGGGGCTTCGGAAATGCCGAGGATCAGGCCAGTGTCCTGCACCGGGAAGAATCCTTTTGGCACGTAAACGTAGAGAAGAATCGTGCCAACCAGCGTGGCCACGGTGACCAGCAGTGTCGTCGTGCGATAACGCAAGACGAATTGCAGCGTCTTGCCGTAGAACGCGATGACCGCGTTGAAGCCGCGCTCGGACACGCGATAAAACCAACCCTGCTCATCCTCGCGCTGGTGCTTGAGTAATTTCGCCGCCATCATCGGCGTCAGCGTGAGCGAGACGAACGCCGAAACGATGATGGTCACAGCGAGCGTGATCGCGAATTCGCGGAAGAGGCGACCGACGATGTCCCCCATGAAGAGCAGCGGGATCAGCACCGCGATCAGTGACACCGTCAGCGACAAAATGGTGAAGCCGATCTGTTCGGAGCCTTTCAGCGCGGCTTGCAGCGGCGTTTCGCCTTCCTCGATGAAGCGGCTGATATTTTCGATCATGACGATGGCGTCGTCGACGACGAAGCCGGTGGAAATGGTGAGCGCCATCAGCGAGAGGTTGTTGAGGCTGTAGCCGAGCAGATACATCACGCCGAATGTGCCGACGATCGATAACGGCACTGCCAGCGCGGGGATGATCGTCGCGCGCGCGCTGCGCAAGAAGAGGAAGATCACCATGACGACGAGCGCAATCGTCAGCACCAGCGAAAATTGCACGTCGTCGACCGACGCGCGAATCGTCGACGTGCGATCGGTGAGAATCTGCACTTGAATTGCGCCGGGCAGCGATGCTTGCAATTGCGGCAGCAGCTTCTTGATGCGATCGACGACCGCGATGATATTTGCGCCAGGCTGGCGCTGAATGTTCAAGATGACCGCGGGATGGTCGTTGGCCCACGCGGCCTGCTTGGCGTTTTCCGCGCCGTCGAAAACGGTGGCGACATCGCTGAGCCGCACGGGAGCCCCGTTGCGGTACGCGATGATCAGCGGGCGGTAGCCGTCGCTCGTCAGAAGCTGATCGTTGGCGCCGATCGTGAACGCCTGATGCGGCCCGTCAAAATTCCCTTTCGCCTGATCGACGTTGGCTTGCCCCAACGCGATGCGCAAATCTTCCAGGCTCAATCCGTACGACGCGAGCTGCGTGGGATTCGCCTGAATCCGAACCGCCGGGCGCTGGCCGCCGCCGATGCTGACCATGCCGACACCGGGGAGCTGCGAGATTTTTTGCGAAAGTGTCGTCTCGGCGAGATCTTCGACTTTAGAAAGCGGCAAACTCGCCGACGTCAAAGCGACGGTGAGCACCGGCGAATCCGCCGGATTGATCTTGCTGTAGATCGGCGGATTCGGCAGATCCTGCGGCAACAAATTCGACGCCGCGTTGATCGCCGCCTGCACTTCCTGCTCGGCAACATCGATGTTGAGATCGAGAACGAATTGCAGCGTGACGATCGAGCTTCCGAACGAGCTCGTCGACGTCATCTGGTTCAAGCCGGGGATTTGGCCGAACTGGCGCTCGAGCGGCGCGGTCACCGACGACGTCATCACGTCCGGACTGGCGCCCGGATAAAACGTCAGCACCTGGATTGTGGGGTAATCGACTTGCGGGAGCGCCGAGATCGGCAGCTCGCGATACGCGACGAAGCCGACCAACAGAATGCCGATCATCAACAGCGTTGTTGCGACCGGCCGCAGAATAAACGGCCGCGATGGACTCATCGCTCGGCGCCCTTGTGCGCCGCCTGACTTTTGGAAGGTTGTTCTGTGGAGTTGGACTCGGTGGGACTGGACGAACCCGCGCCCGAATTCGCGTCGGAATTATTGCCATCGGCCTGAGCGTCGAGATTCGCCGCATCTCCGTTCGGCATCCGCGCATCGATGCGGCTGCCGTCCTGCAACTTGTCCTGTCCGTCGATGACGACGGTGTCGCCGGCGCGCAATCCCTTGCCGACCGCGACGGAATTGCCGGAACTCAATGTCACGGTGACCGGCTGAATCTTGACGCGGCTGTCTTTCTGCGTCAGATACACGTAGGTGCCCTGCGGTCCGCGCGCGATGGCCGTCGCGGGAACGATGGTGACGTTGTGCTTCGTGTCGACGAGCAGATGAATGTTCACGAACTGATTCGGAAACAGCGTGTCTTTGTCATTGCTGAAGACGGCTTTCAATTTGTAGGTGCCGGTCGTCGTGTCGATTTGATTGTCGATGGTCAGCAATTTGCCCGTTGCGATCTTGGTGGTGTTATCGCGATCAAACGCTTCGACAGGAAGCGGTGCAGCCGTACCGCGCACTTTGCCGATCACTTGGGAAAGCTGATCCTGCGGCAGACTGAAGATCACGGCAATCGGCTGAAGTTGCGTGATGACGAGCAAGCCGGTCGTGTCGGTGGCGTGAATGATGTTGCCGATGTCGACGAGCCGCAGGCCGACGCGGCCCGAAATCGGCGCGGTGACGTGCGAGTAGGTGATTTGCAATTTCGCGTTGTCGATGGAGGCCTGATCGGCTTTGATCGAGCCGGTGACTTGACCTACCTGCGCGGTTTGCGTGTCGACTTGCTGCTTCGGGATGACGCCAGCCTTAAAGAGCTGCTGATAGCGGTCGAAGTCGACCTGCGCGTCGCGCAACTGCGCCTGATCCTTGGCGAGCTGACCTTCGGCTTGTTCGAGCTGCACTTGGTACGGGCGCGGATCGATCTCGACCAGCGACTCGCCCTCATGCACCATTTGGCCTTCGGTGAAATTGATTTTGACGATCTGGCCGTCGACGCGGCTGCGGACGGTGACGGTGTTGTAGGCGGTGACGGTGCCCAAGCCGTTGTAGAAAACAGGCAAGTCGCCGCGCGTGGCGGTGGAAACGACTACGGGGACGATCTGGTCGGGGTTGTTTTCGCCGGGGCGACCGTGGCCGCCGCCTGCCGCTCCGCCTAGCGCCTCGACGCCTCTGCCACCGGCGGAACTGTGGAAATACCAATAGGTCAGGCTAAGAACGATAACGATGCTCAGAATCCAGATCCACGCGCGGCCGCCCGACCCGCGCGGCTCACGGTCATACCCCGCCGGGTGGACAAGGGACTCCGGCAGCTCCGTGGATTTCAAATGGCCCATTCCATCTCTCCTGTGGCACTCATGGCTAAGCGAGGGGTCGATCTGGCCTCGACAAAGGCGTCTTCGCGGGCATATTGCCGTAGAAATTGCTCACTATAAGCGTAACGGAAACCGCGACCTGTTCCTAGCCTGATGTTGGTCATGTATTGGACGAATTTGGAGCGGCAGAGGTTACGAGACGACGAGTTACAAAACGAAAGGAAACGGAACGATTGTTTCACGGTTGTAACAATCTTCTTGGCACTTCTTGGCAATGCTCGGGAACGGACCGAGCGGCGACCGGGAATTCACATTTTGACGCATGCGCCGGGCTCGCAAAACTCGTACACTATCGGCGGCTTTGGCGTCCTTTGGACGGGACGCGTCACGAATTTCGGACACGCGGTAACGGTAGCGAGAGCGTCGCTGAAAACACACGGCACCCTCGCCACGTGTGTCCTTAGCAGCCTTTGACGGATACGGGAGCGAAACGACTCATGTTGAAAGCGCTGGTCGTCGGATTGATTTTTGGAGTGATTTTGACGCTGGGCGGTTTGTGGTGGTTTTTTTCGTCGGGGCGAGCGCCGGTGGCGACGAGCGATCCACCGCTGCCCTTTGAGCGCAAGCTGGCACATGCGTCTCTGGACGCGCACCTTGATCGGCAGACAAAGTCGGAGCCGGCGGTGCCGGCGGACGAGAAAAATTTCATGGCGGGCGCCGACGTGTACAAGCAGCACTGCGCCGTTTGCCACGGGCTGCCGGATGTCGCACCAACGGCGATTTCGCAGGGAATGTTTCCGAAGCCGCCGCAATTGTTTGACGGCACGGGTGTGACGGATGATCCGGCATGGGAGACGTATTGGAAGGCGGCGAACGGGATTCGCCTGACGGGCATGCCGGGATTCAAAGGGCGGCTGAACGATTTCCAGTTGTGGCAGGTGAGTCAGTTGCTGGCGAATGCGGATAAGGTTTCGCCGGCGGTGAAGGCGGCGCTTGCTGCGCCGTTGGGTGTCTCGGCGGTTCCGGCAGCGCCTGCTAGTGCGCCGACGTCCAATCCGGTCGTTCCCACGAAGTAGCCGACTTTGTCGGCACAACGCGTATGCAGTTCAGTTAGTCCGCTCCGTCCTGCACGGTTGTGAGTTTGTCGGCGTTCCTTAGAGCGGGGAACAGCCACGCCCATCCGATCGTAACTAGGATCGTGCCGATTCCTCCCAGCACGACCGCGGGAACCGTTCCGAACCAATGCGCGGTTAAACCTGATTCAAATTGACCGAGTTCGTTCGAGGCGCCGATGAAAACCATGTCGACGGCGTTGACGCGGCCGCGCATTTCGTCGGGCGTTGCGATTTGAATCAAAGTGCCGCGGACGATCACGCTGACCATGTCCGTCGCGCCGACCAGCACCAAAGCGATGATCGAGAGCGTCAGGCTGCGCGAGATGCCGAAGAGAATCGTGCAGACGCCGAAGGCGCTCACGCATGCCAGCATCTTCAAGCCGACTTTGCCGCGCAACGGCTTGTGCGCGAGATAAATCGCCATGGCTGCAGCGCCAACGCCGGGTGCGCTGCGCAGCACGCCGAGTCCCCACGGGCCAGTGCGCAAGATCTCGCTGGCGTACACCGGGAGAAGAGCGACAGCACCGCCGAGCAGCACTGCGAATAGATCAAGCGAAATCGAACCCAGGATCAGCTTTTGCCGCCAGATGTAATGGAATCCGGCGAGGATTGTGGACACACTCATCGGTTCGCGGGAGCGTGCTTTCGACTCCACTTGGATTTTGATCGAGCAAAACGTCGCTACGATTGAGGACACCATCGCCAACCCATACACCGCTGATGGCCCGCGAAACGCAGCGTAGACGAGGCCGCCGATTGAAGGACCGAGAATCGTGGCAGTCTGAAATACTCCGGACGCCCAGGCAACCGCGTTAGGAAAGTGTTCTTCCGGCACAAGTTGCGGGAGTAGCGCGCGGCTGACTGGGCCGTTGAACGCGCGCACAACGCCAATCAGAATCAGCACCGCGTAAATCGGATAGACCGAATGCGTGTGGTGAATCGCCGCGAACAACAACAGCGCGGAACATCCGGCAAACAGGGCGTAGCACGCGACAACCAGCTTGCGGCGATCGTATCGGTCGGCAACATGCCCCGAGACGAGAAACAACAAAATGCCCGGAAGGAATTGTGCAAGACCGACCAACCCGAGATCGAGCGGGCGCTTCGTTATTTCGTAAACCTGCCAGCCCACGGCTACCGACTGCATTTCGGTCGCAAGCACGATGCAAAATCGCGCGATCTGGTACAAACCGAAACTGGGATAGTCGAATGCCACTCGCGCTGCGGCGGTGGTAGTCTGAGTAGCGGCCATTGAATTTACTTTGCCACAAAGCGCGGAAGATTTGAGCGCGGGTTCGTCGAGATTTGAAGAAATGTTAAGAAAATTTTCATGCGCGCGTGTGACTGCGTCTCCGTCGTATTTGAGCGGCTTATTTTCGGACGCTCGGCGAGCGCATCGCGTTTCTCTGGATTTGCCGTGACCATACGAAACCCGCCGCCGAAAGTTTTTCCGATGTTTCTCAAGCTCGAGGGCCGGCGATGCCTCGTTGTCGGCGCGGGAACGATCGCCGAAGGAAAAATCGGCGGGTTAATCGCGACCGATGCGCAGATTCGCGTCGTGGCGCCCGAAGCCACTGCGCAAGTGCAAGCCTGGGCCGGCGAAGCGAAAATCGACTGGGAGCGGCGCAAGTTTCAGGCTTCCGACCTGCAAGGCGCATTTCTCGTGGTCGCCTCAACTTCTTCAACCGCGCTGCACGAAGAGATTTACGCGGAGGCTCGACGACTCGGCGTTCTCTGCAACATCGTGGACGTCCCGCACCTTTGCGATTTTTTCTATCCGGCGATCGTGCGTCGCGGCTCGCTGCAAATCGCGATCTCAACCGCGGGAGAAAGCCCCGCGTTATCGCAGCGCCTGCGCAAGGAATTGGAGAAACAGTTCGGCCCGGAATACGAAGCGTGGGTCGCGGCCATCGGCGAAACGCGCGCCGAACTCGCGACGCGCGATCTGAGCGCGGAAGATCGAAAAGAAATCCTGCACGAACTGGCCAGCCGGGAATTCTACGAACGGTTTCGCGAGGCGCTTCGCAAAAAACAGAACGACGGATCGGGAAGCTAGGCGGACGCACCCTTGGCTTGCGCGCGCTTGATTTCCTCGCTCAGGATGATCGCTTCCGCGACTTCGCGCATCGAGAGGCGCCGCTGGCGGCTCTGCTTCTGCAACATCAAGTAAGCTTCCTCTTCGCTGATTCGGAGATCGCGCTGCAAAATGCCCTTCCCGCGCTCGATGATCTTGCGCGATTCGAGTTCTTCCGATAGTTGCGAATTTTCTTCTTCCAACCGTGCGCGCTCGACTTCCGCGCCCACCAGAAACCCGATTGTTGAAATCAGTTGAATCTCGCTCTCGGTATGCGTGTGCGGCCTTTTGTGCTGGAGGTTGATCACGCCGACTAGCTTTTTGCGGCACAAAATCGGTACCGATAGAAATGCTTCGTAGTGATCCTCGGGAAGTTCGTTGAACGATTGAAAGCGCGGATCCTGAAAGGCGTGGGAGGCGACGGCCACAGGCTGGCGGTGCTCGGCGACCCAACCGGTAATGCCCTGCCCGACCGGCAGCTTTAATCGGTTTACGACTTCGGGATGAGGATTCTTGGACGCGCGTAGTACAAGCTGCTTATTCTCAAGCACATAGACGAAGCACGAATCGCACTTCACTACTGCCGAGACGAACTCGACGATCTTTCCCAACACTTCGTTGAAAGGGTCCGCCGCTGCCATCTGGCGCCCGATCTGATGAAGAAAACCAATCGCGGGGTCTTCGATGCTCAAAAGGAATTCGCTCATCGGCAAACGTTAGCGCCGTGAACGTACACGGTCAAATGCAAAGAATCGTTTCGCAAAAACGGTAGGAATGATGGAGACGGCATGGCCTGGAGGCGCACAAAACCAATTTGCTGCCCCTCCCGCGACGATCCAAACAAGTTCGGATACTATGGACCCGTCTCAAACTTGTAGTTGCAAGTTTCGATTTTTCCAATTTCGAGTTTCGAAGCCAATGGCACCTCTCCGACCTTATCGCCGCTATCACTCCGGCACGCAGCCTGACTATTTGCATTCGCCCTACGTTTCGTCGCAGAAGCGCGCGCCGTCGCAGCGGCTCGTGCATTTGCCGCATACGATTTCCGAGGTTACCGGTCCGGTTTTCGGCGACGAACTCATCGATGTAAAGGCGTTCGATCTGACGAAGCAGCATTCAGCCGAGCCAATCGGCGAGCGCATCATCGTGTCGGGCCGCGTGATCGACGAAGATGGAAGAACGCTGCCGCGCACGCTCGTTGAAATCTGGCAAGCGAACTCGGCGGGGCGCTATGCGCACGCCATCGATCAACACGACGCGCCGCTCGATCCGAACTTCACAGGATGCGGTCATACGATCACCGACGCCGAAGGCCGCTATCGCTTCGTGACGATCAAGCCGGGCGCGTATCCCTGGCAGAACCACTACAACGCCTGGCGCGCCGCGCATATTCACATTTCGGTGTTTGGTCCGGCGTTCGCGACGCGATTGATCACGCAGATGTATTTCCCCGGCGATCCGCTGATGGAGAACGATCCGATCTTCAAGTGCACGGCAGATGAGGACGCACGCAATCGCCTGATTTCCCTTTTCGATTTGAAGACGACGATGCCGTTGCACGCGCTCGGCTATCAGTTCGACATCGTGATGAGCGGACGCGATGCGACTCCGTTTGAAGAACATCACGGAGCGCACAAATGACACTGCGCGCGACGACATGGCAAACCGTCGGGCCGTTTTTCAAGATCGGCCTCGCATGGCTGTATCGCGAAGATCTCGCAGGCGCAGGCGTTCCGGGCGAGCGCATCGAGATCACTGGACGCGTACTCGATGCCGACGGAAACACGGTGCCCGATGCAGTTCTCGAATTGTGGCAGGCGAATTCACACGGCAAGTACGCGCACCCCGAAGACGAACAGAACAAACCGCTTGATGCAGGATTCTCAGGCTTCGGCCGAATCGCTACTGACGATCAGGGACGGTTTCGATTCACGACGGTGAAGCCGGGACAAGTGCCTGCGCCGGAGGCGTCGGGCAATGGCGGCGCTGCGTTGGCCCCGTTGCAAGCGCCGCACATCAACGTTTCGATCTGCACGCGCGGATTGTTGAGGCGACTCGTCACGAGGATTTATTTTCCTGACGAAGCAGCGAACGCAACCGACTTTGCGCTGTCGCAAGTCGATCCAACGCGTCGCTCGACACTGATCGCGAAACGTTCCACAGGCGCCGCGTCCAAACTCGAGTGGGACATCGTGCTGCAAGGTCCCAGCGAGACGGTCTTCTTCGACATCTAGGATCAGCCGCTGTCCCGACGTACAGTTCCTCAACAAACACATCGCTTCAAACCATCTTCGCGGCTCCATCCGTTTCTGCAGAGAATGAATCCAAGTTACGGGGCGCCGTGATTCTCAGGGGAATCCAGCGTGCCCGGTTGAGGTGCAGAAATGAACGGGGCCCGCCTTGTGGCGTCGTGTTGTTTTGTGTGTCTGGTCCTCCCGATTGCAAGCTTCAGTCAGCCGAAAACCGCTCCAAGCGGAAGCACGGTCGACTCGTCGAAATCGACGGTGTCGGTTCACGAGCTGCAAATCCCAGAGAAAGCGCGTAATGCCTTCAACAAAGGGACGCAACGCCTCGTCGTCAAGGATTTCGCAGGCAGCATCGCCGAATTTCAAAAGGCGGTCGCGGCGTACGACGAGTTTTATGAGGCTTACTACAAACTCGGCATCGCCAATCTGCAACTACAGATGAACGAAGCGGCGGAGACTGCGTTTCGCAAATCGATCGAGCTGAGCGAGTCCAAATATGCGCCTCCGCTGTTTGGTTTGGGATTGACGCTGGGCAACGAGAAAGAATACGACGATGCCGAATCTTTCATTCGCGCGGGATTAAATATTGAGCCGACGAGCGCGCCGGGACATTTTGCGCTCGCGTGGGTTTTGTACTCGGCGCAACGGATTGCGGAAGCGGAAAAGGCGGCGGGCGAAGCGGTGCGTCGCAATCCTAATTTTGCGATGGCGCATCTGCTGCTCGCGCAGATTCACCGGCGCCAGAATAACTCGGCGGCGATGGTGGAAGATCTGGATGCGTATTTGAGGATCGAACCTGACAGTCCGCGAAGCCGAGCACTGCGCACCACGCGCGACGAAGCCGAGCAGTCGCTCAACGGCGATTCAGGCGCCAAACCCAACGAAGTTCTGCCTGATCCTGCCGTCGATCGCTAGCGACAAATTGTTCAGCGAAATCCTGAGCGAAATTCTCTTTGGCATCTGGAATTAAAAAGCGCCGGCAGGATGCCGGCGCTACCAAGTCGCGTTACTGCGACACGGGTTACTCGGAGTCGCGCTTCTCTCCTCGCAACTTATAGGTAATTTGTCCGAACATTCCTAGCCAAAATTTTGCGTCTTCGGCCGAGAGATTGTGGCGTCTCATCAGGCGCCGCAGTTTCTGGCCGGTCGTTGCGGCTGAGCGCGACTCGAGCGAACCCGCGAGTTGAAGCGCGTCGAGCAGGAGATCAGCGACGCGGTCGATATCTCCAGCTGTGGCGGGATTTGCTTTGTCGACGGGAGCGGCGCGCTTTGAGGAACGCGCGAGTTCGTAGAGACAGATCGCCACGGCTTGGCCGAGATTCATCGAGCGGTGTTCGTCGCGCGTGGGAATGCGAAGCAGCCAATTGCAATAACTCAAATCCTCGTTGCTCAATCCGAATTTTTCGGAGCCGAACAGAATCGCGATTTCGGATTTTTTATCGACCTTCGTCGACTTGCGCGAATGCAAACGCTTTTGAATTGCGCGCGCGCCTTCTTCCAAAAATTTTATCGGATGGCGAAGTTCGCGGGTGCCGATTGCGGTTGTGCCGACGACGAGGGTGCAGTCGGCGACGGCTTCGCCGACGCTGCCGAAAACTTTGGCGTTTGCTAGCAGTTCGGCGGCACCGACGGCGGAGCGTGCTTCGAGAAAAGATGGCTCGTAGGGATTTACGAGGTAGAGCCGGAAGAAACCGAAGTTGCTCATCGCGCGCGCGACGGCGCCGATGTTGAGGGGATTGCGCGTGGCGACGAGGACTACGCGGACGCGGTCGAATTGGGATGCGGAAGACACGGCGGGATATTTTAGCTTAGGAGAGGTGGGCGGACCCCTCCCCCCATGGTTTTTTGTAAGAATGTGATTCTGGGGGAGTTATTTGGGGCTTGTTGTAAGAATGTGATTTCATGGGGGTTAGGTTCACATAGTACACTGGACGATTCGGTAAGGCGTTTGGTTTCATGGAGTTGGGGGAGAGAAAACAGAGCGATATTCTTGCGGACACGTGGCGCAGCCGCTGCGTCCCTACAACGGGGCTTCCCGCGGGTTGGCGAGGAGACTTGGATCGAGCGTGCGCTAGGAGACGAGTTGGCCTATGGCGCGGGCTTGGTCGCGGAGGATGGGGAGGAAGCGGGTTTGCAGATCGTCGAGGGAGATGCGGAGGGCGAGGGCGCCGACGCCTAGTGACGCGGCTACGTGGCCTTCCTTGGAGACGATCGGGACGGCGATGGCGCGGATTCCGGCTTCGAGTTCTTCGTCGATGACGGAGAAGCCTTGTTCGCGGACGCGGCGGATGTCGCGGGCCAATGCTTCGCGGGAGACGGTGGTCTTCGCGGTCAGCGCTTTGAGGTCGATGCGTTCCAATTGCGCGGTGAATTGTTCTTCGGGCAATGCGGCCAGCAACACGCGGCCTGCGGCCGTACAGTGCACGGGCAAGCGGCTGCCGGTGGAGACGTCGAGCGACATCAAACCGCGGCGGACTGCGCCTGCGACGCAAAGAACATCGTCACCGTCGAGCACGCAGACCGAGGTGGATTCGTCCAGCTGGTCAGTGAGCTTTTGCACCGCGGGCTGCGAAACCGTGGCGAGCGAGCTCGACGAGAGATAGGACATGCCCAAGTGCAGCACGCGATGGCGCAGGTGATATTTGCGACCGTTGGACTCGATGTAGCCGAGGAGTTCGAGAGTGATGAGCAGGCGGCGGACAGCGGCGCGAGAGAGTTCTGTGGCACGCGCGATGTCGGCGATCGATAAACCTTGCTGACGGCCGTCGAAGGCTTCGATGACGCGCAGTCCGCGCGCGAGCGAGAGCACAAAATCGGGATTGCCTTCGTGGACGGCGAGATCCGCGCCCCAACGCGTGCGGAAACGCGAAGTGACCGCGGCGGCGCTGGGTAAAGCGGGCGGGACTTCCAAAGCAATTTGAGGTGCTGCGGATTGTATAGACATTGTTTTCGTCCGACTCGAGGAGTCGAGATGCAACGAGGATAGCGTCCGGGTGCGGTATTCGATGGTGAAAGTTTTGAATCGGACGGATGGAGAAAAGTTGGGCTGAGATTGGGGGAGCGGGTCAGCCCCAGATTTGGCGGGCGGTGGCGGTAACGAGCTTCAGCTTGTCCCACTGTTGGTCTTCGGTGAGGAGGTTGCCTTCCGCGGTAGAAGCAAAGCCGCATTGTGGGCTGACTGCGAGATTTTCGAGTGGAACGAAGCGCGCGGCTTGTTCGACGCGATGAGCGAGATCGCCCGCCGATTCGAGTTGCGGCAATTTTGAGCTGATCAATCCGAGGACTACGGTTTTTCCCTTTGGCACGAAACGGAGGGGCTCGAATGTTCCCGAGCGGTCGTCATCGTATTCGAGGAGAAAGCGATCGACCTCGAGCGTGCCAAATAACTTTTCGGCGATCGCGTCGTAGCCGCCTTCGGCGTACCAATGGCTGCGGTTGTTGCCTCGACAAAGATGGATCGCGAGCGTGACGCCTTCGCGGCGGGCGGCGCGAAAGCAGGCGTTGTCGGCATTCACGGCGTCGTCGAGCGCTGCGTCGGGATCGACTTTCATTTCCGTGCGAATCCATTCGCGCCACTTTGGATCCATGTAGTAGCTGTAGCGCGGCGCGTCGATCTGGATGTAGCTGACGCCGTCGCCGGCGAGCTGCGCGAGATCGGCCTTCATGATTTCGACGATGGCCCAGAGGAGTTCGGAGCGATCTTTATATACGGCGTCGGTGATACCGGATTTGAAGGCGATCGCTGGGAATTGCGTCGCGCTCGGCAGCGTCATTTTGATTTTGCCGAGGCTGTGCGATTTCAGGAATGGAAGTTCGTGTCCGGTGAGTGGGCGCGTTTGCTCCAGCTTTTTTGTGACGATACCGGCGACGCTGCTGGCCACGGTCGTCTTTGCTTTCGCGTCGCCGGCTTTCCAGGTTCTAGAGACGGCGTCGCCCAAGTCGAATCCGTCGACGGCGTCAGTGAAGTCGCTCATGAAGTTGCGGCGGCGAAGTTCACCGTCGGTGGAAATGTCGAAGCCGAGTTCCTGTTGGCGCGAGAGGACGCGGTGGATGTGCGCATCTTCGAGTTCGCGCAGTCGTTGTGCTGCTCCGGCGCCTTGGGCTTGTCGAGCGGCCAGCAAATCCGCCGGGCGCAGCAGGCTTCCGACGTGATCGGCACGAAATGGTGCGGGCATATTCCCTGCTCTCGATGTGCTAACTGCGGTTCGCTTCTGTGCTTCGTTTCGACGGAATCAGGAACACCAGGCGAAGCGCCCCGCGCACCAACTCTGGATGCGCCAGCAGCGCCCCCAGGAACGTTCCCGTGGTATTTGTGATGACATCGGTCCAGCTCGAATCGCGCCGGGGAATATAGTATTGCAAAAACTCGACGGTGAAGCTGAGCAGTCCGCCGACAAGCGTGGCGATCAAAATTGCTTTCCCTCTCGGACGAGACAAAGCAAATAACCCACAGAGCACGAATCCAAAAGGCATGAAACCGAGGATGTTTGAAACCACGTCGTCGCGATAGCTTACTGTCCACTCAAATTCGTCGGCCGGGGAATCGAGCAGGGGCTTTCGGGAAACCGAAAAATGCGCAGGGATGATGAGCGGAGGCGCCGACGCGACTTCGCTGTGGATGATCGAGCCGGAACGTTCGCGAAAATCGTAGCGGGCAATGACGTGGCTGGCATCGTTCGTTCCAGGTGGCGACGGCGAGTCCCGCGTCCAGTCGGCGAAGTGCGCTGCGGCGTCGGATGGAGAAATTTCGTCGTCGTAGATGGCGAGGCCGTTGATCTCTCCGTGCCAGACTTGGAAATTTGAAGGCGAATTTCCGATCACGATCTGGCGATATAACTCATCGCGGCGAATTCGAAAATACGCCGCGCTCGCTGCGGTTTTGCCGTCGATGTAGACGACCGTGCCGTGCGGGCCGGAACTGATCGTGATCAGCACGCGATGATCGGCGCGAAGCACGTCGTCCGCGTCGAACTCGACAAGCTTGGGACCAGAACCGTGCTTCGGCCTCGACCGGTAGATCAAGAGCGATTCGCGCCACTGGCGCAAGAAGACGGCGTCGGGATTTTCGTCGGACGAGAAGGTAAGGATGTTTCCGGCGTCGCGCCGCATCAGAGGACGGAGGTAGATTTCGATAGCACACGAGTCTTCCGGTGGTTGCGTCGCGGGAGCTTTCAGCGGCTCGCTGGTAAAGACGACTCCACTATGCGCGAATCGAATGCCGTTGGTGTTTGGCAGCCATGAGACGCCGTTGGGCGGGTAAGGATTGAACGGCCATAGCGTGGCGTACATGAGCAAGAGTGCCGCGATCACGCAGAGAATGATGAGGGGTTTTCGTTCGGGAGACGAAACGGGAGTGGTAAGCACTAGATTCCGGGGCGCGGTTGATTTCGCTTCACGCTAAATAGTGTAAACGCGAATTGCGCGCGCCCTGGCTTTCAATCTAAGTTCAGTTGCCAAAGCGTGTAGCGCGTGTTGCTTCGTCCGGCGTCAGAGCTTCTCGAAAAAGTGCGCGACTTTTTTGCCGGCATCATCGGTGTAATAGACGGTGACCTTGGCGCCCTTGTCGGTGCCTTTGCCGATTTCTTCGGCGGATTTGGCGGTGTCGTGCCCGGCGACGCGGAAGGTGTGTTCGGTGCCGTCGGCGCCCTTGACGACAACGGTCTTGCCGCCTTCGCCGACTTTTTCAACGGTGCCGTCGACGGTCTTTACGCCGTCTTTGCCGACGCGATCGATCTCGACGCCGGTCTTCTCGGTTCCCTTTTCGGTGTAATGCGCGACGACTTCGGAACCTTCCTTGATGCCTTTGTACGAATCTTTGCCGCCGGCTTCGGTCACGTCGGCACCGTGTACGGCAGTCTTACCGATGTAGTGGATCGAGTGCTCGGTGCCGTCTTTGGATTTCACGACGATGGTCTTGGTGCCTGAGTCGACCTTGGTGACGGTGCCGTGTACTGCGGACACGACATCGTCAGCTGCCCTCACCGGCAGGGCGAAAATCGCGAGCGCCGCTACACACAAAATTCCGAGTAAATACTTAGCCATATAGAGATCTCCTCAGCAATCCTTCAATGTGGTCCGACCAAAACGAGGTGAAATTTTAACGCACGCAGAGTGTGATGTATACAGACTCGGCGGAGATGCCATTGGTGCTTCTACCGTGTCATTCGAATCGACGTTCGTGAACAAGCGTGCGGACATGGGGCGCGCAATGCTGCGCCCTCCACGGACTCGGGTCGAAGTTTTAAGCGTCGCGCGCGACGAAATCCATCGCTTTGGATGCGAGCCGATCGAACGCGGTGACGCACAATTCGAGATGCTCTTCTTTTGTGTCTTCGACTTTGTTGTGACTGATGCCGCCGAGAGATTGGACGAACATCATTACGGTGGGAATTCCGGCGCGTGAGACTTCCGCGGCGTCGTGGAGAGGGCCGGACGGCATGCGATGGGCCGTCGGGGCGCCGGTGACTTCTTTGATGGCGGCGTCGGATAACTCGAGCAGGCGAGGATGGAAGGCGATGGGATCGATGCTCCAGATGCGCGACCAATCGACGGTGCATTTTTCTTCGCGGGCGAAGCGCTCGCTGGCCTCGCGAGCTTCGCGATACATCTGCGCGAGGACGGCGGGATCGAGATCGCGCTGATCGAGCGCGGTTTCGCAGCGGCCAACGACGGCGGTGACGATGCCGGGGAATGTTCTTACGGTGCCCATGGTGCAAACGGCGTCGGCATGTTTGCCGGCGATTGTGCGAATTTCGAGAGCTAGTTTCGCGGCGGCTGCCAAGGCGTCGCGACGCGCATTCATCGGCGTTGAGCCGGAGTGCGCTTCCTGGCCGTGGAAAGTGATCGCGTGGCGCTCGACTCCTTTTGTGCCGAGGACTGTGGCGAGCGGGAGATTCAATTTTTCGAGGACTGGACCTTGCTCGATGTGGAGTTCGATGTAAGCGGCGGCGTTTTTTTTGCCTTGCGTCGCTTCGGCGAAGCGGTCCATTTCGACGTTGCAGCGGCGGAGGGCATCTTCCATTTTTACGCCATCGCGATCGGTGCGGATGCGGTCGGCGGCGATGCTCGCGGTGCCGGCGAAGGCGGAAGAACCGAGGAGGCTGCGGCCGAAGCGCGCGCCTTCTTCATCGGCCCAGTCGACGAGTCTTACTGTTACTGGTGGCTTGCCGTTGTACTCAGAGGCGATGCGGCGGAGGATTTCGAGTCCGGCGAGGACGTTGAGCGAACCATCGAGCCAGCCGCCGTTTGGAACGGAGTCGAGATGGCCGCCGATGAGGAGTGATTTTTCGGATGCGCCCTGGAGCGTGACCCAGTTGTTCCCTGCGGCGTCGTAGTGGTGCGTGACCGGCAGGTCTTTCAGTTTGGCCGCGAACCAATCGCGCGCTTTGAGCCAAGTGTCGGTCCAGGCGATGCGCTGGGCGCCGTTGGCGTCGCCGGTAAGCGAGCGCAGTTCTTTGAGCTCGGCTACTGTGCGTTTTGGGTCGAGGGCCATGGTTCGATGTGTCGTTTCGTTTGGCGCGCGTGCTGCGAAATCAATTCGGCTTCGGCGAGGGCGCTGTTGCGGCTGGAGCAGCTGCAGCCGGGGCTTTCTTCTGCGCAGCCGAATCGTTTCGGGCGTGCGCGGTGTCGGAAGTCGCTTTGGTCAGCGCAGCGGCAGGAGCTAACGCTGAATCTCCGAACCATTCAGCTCGCTGCAGTTCGATCGGAACGTTTCCATTGCGCCAGACAAAATCGTGAAACGCGCGCAGGTCAAATCGGTCGCCAGCTTTGATTCGGGCGTCGGCGAGAAATTTCATGATCTGAATCTTCCCTGTCTGATACGAAATCGCCTGGCCGGGTTGCGTGGAAAACATCTCGGCTTCGACTTGGGCGGTTTTCGGATTCATGGGGACGGCCTTGGCCAGGTACGCGGCGGCCTGTTCGTTATTCATCTGGCCGAGTGCGAGCTTGACGTCGACTTCCACGCGCAACGCGCGCAGACGCATGAAGTTGTAGATGATTTCGCGCGAGTGTGGCGAATCGTCGAACAGGCCAGCGAGCAGCATCATTTCTTCGGCGTAAAATCCGAGGCCTTCGACGGAGCCGGAATCGTAATAGTGGCGACGGATCGGATCAGGATTTTTCCAGGACAGCCAGAGCTGCATGTAATGACCGGGCACGCCTTCATGAACGATCAGCGGGCGGGGATCGCGCTGCGTCGCGCCTTCGAAATAGCCAGGATTTTGGGAGGGCTTCACGGTCCAGCGCACGGAATCCTGCGTCAGGCGCGACGGGCCGGTGAAGTCGTCGAGCTCCGCAAAATTTTCCATCCCTTGCAAATACGTTGGGACCGGCTTCGCGGAGTAATGCGGCATGTCGGGCGGAACGGTGAGGAGGCCTTGGCGCGTGAGGAAGTGGCGCACGGCGCTTTCGAGATTCGCGGTGGTTTGCAGCTGATCGTCGAGAGTTGCGAACGATTTCATCACCGGCACTTCGATATTTCGCTGATGCTCGATTTCTTCGGCGAAGACAGAGCGCGCCCATTCCTGCTGCGCCATTTCTAAGAGTTGGTCGGGCGAGTAAGGATAGAGCGCGACGTTTTTCAGGAAGAATGTGTAGGCTTCGCGGCCGATTGGCGAGCACGGCGGCATTGTTGCGACGCGCTGCTTGAGCCATTCGCGATAGTTTTCGAGTGAAGCGGCGGCGCGTTCGACGGCCGGCGACAGCTCCTGCAAATTGTCGCCCTTGAGTTGCGGCGTGACGTCGTGCGCCATCTCCCATAGTAGGTTGCGAATGTCGGAGAGCGATTCGATCGCCAGTTTGGCGAACGGAGCGCACGGCTTTTGCAGATTTGCTTCGGCGTCGTCGATGATCGCGGGGATATTTTGCACGCGCACGATCAGGTCGCTACTTTGGGTTTTGTCGAATGGCGGCACCGGGAGGATCGCTTGCACGACCGGTCCCATTGCTTGATCGGAATAAAAAGTGGGATCGGTCTGGTAGCGCTTGTTGTAGTCGAGTTCCCAGCGGACGCGCGCGATGGCAGAGCCAATCAGGCGATAGTCAACCTGTTGGGGGACTTGCCATTTGGTGGCGTCGATCTTCTTGTAGCGGGCCTCGAAAGCAGCGAGGTCGGCGTGTTGCTTTGTGATGGTCGCCGCAGACCACGACTGCTTGAGATTGGCGGGGCGATCCATGCGCGGGATGTCGTCGTCGTTGAAGGGGGCGGTTTCGGCACGCCAGGCCCAGAAATCGGTGGAGATTTTTTCGAGAGAGTCTTGCGCGCGCAGCGCCGGAGCGATGCTTAGCACGATCATTGC
>DASXPD010000096.1:0-3138 GCA_036493835.1 Candidatus Acidiferrum sp.
TCCCAGCGAGCGATACACGCAAAGGCGCGGGCGCTCGGTGGTGCCGGAAACCCGGGTGCGCACGCGGTTGTGAATGCGACGGCGGTGAGCATCCTTGGAAATTCTGCGAACTCTCGGCGAAGCCACTGTCTTATCTCCTTCAAGCTGCGGCCGCTTGCCGCGGCCTCAAACTGCGGCTGCTACGCAGCCTCAAAACTTTTGCTACGACCGGACTAAGCGCCGCCGGCCTTGGCTCCAGCCTTACCGGCCTTCTTCTTCAAGCGTTCGCCGGTGATGCGGACGCCCTTCTGCTTGTACGGATCGGGCGGACGCAGAGAGCGAATGTCGGCAGCGACTTGCCCGACTTGACCTTTGTCGGCGCCGCTGACGACAAGGTGCGTCTGCTTTTCGACGGCGATCTGAATGCCCTCGGGAATCTTGAACTCGATCGGGTGCGACTTGCCGAGCGCGAACGCAACGACTTTGCCCTTGAGTTCAGCGCGGTAGCCGACACCGACGATGTCGAGATCTTTCTTGAATCCGGTGGTGACGCCGGTGACTGCGTTGGCGACGAGAGCGCGCGCGAGGCCGTGAAGAGCGCGATGTTCGTCGGAATCACGCAGCGCGTTGAGCACACCGTCTTTCTGCTCGAAGCGGATGCCGCGCGGAATGCCGACGGTCAGCTTGCCTTTGGGACCCTGCACATCGATCTTCTCCGGTGCGATGGCGAGCTTGACGCCGCTGGGCACGGGAATTGGTTTTTTGCCGATACGTGACATCTGTCGTTTTCCTCGATACGAACTGCTTGTTTCTTATGACGGGCCGAAGCCCGCCCCTAAAAATTGTTACCGGACTACCAAATCTCGCAGAGAAGCTCGCCGCCGGTCTTCGCTTTACGTGCGGCGCGACCGCTCATCAAGCCTTTCGGCGTGGTGAGGATGCTGACGCCGAGACCACCGACGACAGGGCGAATATCCAACGCGCCAACGTAACGGCGCGCGCCCGGACGAGAGACACGCTTCAGGCCGGTGATGACGCTGCGGCGATCGGGCGTGTACTTCAAGAAAACGCGCAGCAACTTGCGCGATTTATTTTCGTCGACGAGCTTAAACGTGGAGATGTAGCCCTCTTCCTTGAGGATGCGGGCAATCTCGGTCTTCAATTTGGAGACCGGGACGTCGACACGCTGGTGCTTGGCAGCCGCGGCGTTGCGGATGCGCGTCAGAAAATCGCCGATTGGATCCGTCTGCATGTTTCTCCTGAATTCCTTTACCAGCTCGCCTTCACGACGCCAGGGATTTCGCCCTTGAGCGCCATGCCGCGGAAGCAGATTCTGCACATCTCGAATTTACGAATGAAGGCGCGAGCGCGGCCACAAACGCGGCAGCGATTACGCACGCGAACTTTGAACTTGGGCTTCTTGAGTGTCTTTGCGATCTTTGCGGTACGTGCCATTTATTGTTGACTCCCTGGAACTCTCAGCGGGAAGCCGAGGCCCTTGAGCAGCTCGCGGCCTTCCTCGTCGTTTCGTGCGCTGGTGGTGAGCGTGATGTTCATTCCTTTAATTTTGTCGACGCGGGTGTAGTCGATCTCTGGGAAAACCAGCTGATCCTTGAGACCGAGCGTGTAGTTGCCGCGGCCATCGAACGCGTTCGACGGCAATCCGCGGAAGTCGCGGACGCGCGGCAGAACGACGTTGCACAGGCGGTCGATGAATTCGTACATCTTGTCGCCGCGCAGGGTGACCGCGCAGCCGATCGGCATGCCCTTGCGGATTTTGAAGTTCGCGATCGATTTCTTCGCGCGGGTGATCACCGGCTTCTGGCCGCTGATCTGGCCGAGTTCGACGGCTGCCGTGTCGAGCAGCTTCGCGTTCTGGCTGGCTTCGCCGAGGCCGATGTTGAGCGTGACCTTTTGCAGCTTGGGCACGGCCATGACGTTCTTCCAGCCGAAATGCTTCATGAGGGCCGGAACCGTCTCGCTTCTGTATTTTTCCTGCAATCGACTCTTCATTGCTTCGTTACCTTAGCCTCGTGTTCTTGCGTTTCGCGTTTACTTGTCGAGCGTTGCGTCGCAGCGCTTGCAAACCCGGGACTTGGTGCCGTCGGCAGCGATCTTGTGACCAATGCGCGTGTGCTTGCCGCAGCTGTTGCAAACAACCATGACGTTCGAGATGTTGATGGCGGCTTCTCTTTCGACGATGCCACCCTTGATGTTTTTCTGCGGATTCGGCCGCGTGTGGCGCTTGACGATCGCGACGTGTTCGACAACGAGGCGATTCGATTTGGCGTTGATCGAGAGCACGCGTCCGGTCTTGCCCGCGTCGCGCCCGGCCATCACCTTCACCTGATCGCCTTTGCGAATCTGAATCCTGTTCCGTACTGCTCGTTGATGTTTCAATGCTGTTGCCATCGCTTACCAAACCTCCGGAGCGAGCGAAACGATCTTGGTGAATTTCTTTTCGCGCAACTCTCTGGCCACCGGGCCGAACACGCGGGTTCCCACCGGCTCACCCGCATCGTTGATCAGCACCGCGGCGTTGTCGTCGAAGCGAATGTAGGTGCCATCCTTGCGGCGGCGTTCCTTGCGCATCCGAACGACCACTGCCTTTACGACCGAGCCCTTTTTCACCTGGCTCTCAGGCGTCGCTTCTTTTACCGCTGCCGTGATGACGTCGCCGAGTCCTGCTTTCAAACCCGCGTCGCCACCCACCGGCAAAATGCACATCAGCTTTCGCGCGCCGGAATTGTCGGCGACGGTCAGCCAAGTTCGCATTTGAATCATTGGTCTGCTCCTCGCTTTCCGTTATTCCGCCGACGTGTTCCGCGTAACGATTTCCTTCAGCCGCCAGCGCTTGAGCTTCGAGAGCGGCCGCGAGGAAACGATTCTCACGGTGTCGCCCGGCTTGGCTTCGCGCTTTTCGTCGTGTGCGTAAAACTTCTTGGAGTGCCGCACAACGCGCCGATATTTCGGATGCTGTACCAATCGCAGAACTTCGACGACGATGGTCTTTTCCATCTTCGCGCTGGTCACGCGGCCCGTGAGCACCTGTCGTTCGTGGCGCTCGTCGGCCGCGGGCTGTTGCGCGGTTGTTGCCTGTGTTGTTTCGGTTGCCATTACGCCTTCCTTGCCGCAGCCGGCGCGGATTTCGTCTTGCTT
>DASXPD010000097.1:0-1524 GCA_036493835.1 Candidatus Acidiferrum sp.
GCTTGCCCGGTTGAAAGAAACTCCCGGGACACTCCAGGACGGTGGCGCAAGCTTTGCCACCACCCATTGGAGCGTCGTCGCCCAGTCGGCTCTCACAAATGCACCTGAGGCGGAAAACGCGCTTGCGGAATTGTGCAAGACGTATTGGCCGCCAATCTACAGCTTCATCCGACGGCGCGGTTACTCCCCTGCTGATGCGCAGGATCTGACCCAATCATTTTTCGCATTTTTTCTGCGGACCAAAGCTTACGCGCGCACGGATCGACTCCATGGCAAATTTCGCTCTTTCCTACTCGCGTCGGTGAAAAATTTTCTGGCAGACAATAGGGATCGCGACCAAGCGATCAAACGCGGCGGCAACTATCAATTCGTTTTCCTCGATCAGGAAACAGCGGAAGTGTTTTACGACCCGGCAAGCGCCTCCGATTCGAGTGCGGAGCATTTATTCGAACTGCGGTGGGCCAAAACCCTCACTGGCGGCGCGCTCAATACTTTGCGTAAGGAATTGCAGGCTGAAGGTAAGCTGCAACTTTTCGAACAACTGAAGAACTTTCTTACCGGCGGCAGCGTTCTCCCCTCGTATGACGATGCAGCCGCACGCACGGGCCTTCCGCGAGCGACAGTCAAGACGCACGTTCATCGGTTGCGCCAGCGCTATCGCGAAATTGTTCGCTGCGAGATCGCTCGCACGGTCTCATCCCCGCACGAGATCGACGAAGAGCTACACTATCTTTGCAACATTTTGGCGGAAGCTGCATGAACGAGAGCCAGGCTATTGAATCGAACGCGACACAATTAGTCTGCGCTCAATGCGGCTCGCGCCTAAGTTCGACCGATGGCGCGGACAAGGTTTGCATCAATTGTCTCTTACGCGTCGTGCTGGACCAGGACGATGTTGAGCCATTCAAGCCGGGTTGGGGAGAAGTTTCTACGAAAAGCCCGTGGCGGTCAGATCAATCCATCGCGGGCGACTCGTCCGCCGTAGCCCGTGGCGCGCCGGAGCATCGCGAAGGCGACTCGGCGAAGGCAGATGGCGCGCCGGTCGAGTTCGGTGACTACCAACTACTCGAAGAAATTGGCCGGGGTAGCCAGGGTGTGGTTTACCGTGCCCGTCAGAAAAGTCTCAATCGCACAGTCGCGCTAAAGATCATTGCGTTGGGCCACTGGGCGAGCAAAGCGCACGTGAAACGTTTCCGCCGGGAAGCGGAAGCCGCCGCGAGTCTCGATTATGCGGGCATCGTTCCAATTCACGAAGTAGGCGAACGGGATGGCTCCTGTTACTTCAGCATGAAATTCGTTGAAGGTGGGCAGCTTGACGAAGTCGTTAGGCGCTCCCCTATCTCGATCCGGCAGGCGGTGGAACTCATCGCGAAAGTCGCGCGCATTGTGCATTACGCGCATAAACACGGAATTTTGCATCGGGACATCAAACCTGGAAACATTCTGCTCGACGCAAACGGTGAACCGCATCTGACGGACTTCGGCTTAGCGCGCCTGCTGGAAACCGAAAGCAGCGTCACGCAA
>DASXPD010000098.1:0-41279 GCA_036493835.1 Candidatus Acidiferrum sp.
AGCAAGGGCAGCAGCGGAATGATCCAGAGATTATCGAGTATCGGCATTAGAGTTTGAGCAGGTCCACGCGCTCGACGTTGAGCGACTGACGATTACGCTGAATGAGAATGATGATGCCGAGTCCGACGGCAGCTTCCGCCGCCGCCACAACGATCACAAACAAAACAAAAACCTGGCCGCTTAAGTGATTCCACGCCTGGCTAAACGCGACGAATGCCAGGTTCACCGCGTTGAGCATCAGTTCGATCGACATGAAAATCGTGATGATGTTGCGGCGAAAAATAAACGCGACGACGCCCAATCCAAACAGAATGGCGCTGAGAATCAGATAGTAGTTCGTGGGGATCATAGATGGCTTTCCTTGCGTTCGCGCTGCGCGAGCACCATCGCGCCAATGATGGCGACCAGGATCAAGAATGACGTGAGCTCAAACGGGTAAACAAATTCCTGGAAGAGTTGAGCCGACAGCGCTTTGGTCGGCGCCACCGCGCCAGCTTGCGCTGTGACCTGCACGCGGTCGCTCGATCCGGCGACGGCCGCTGCGAGGCAGCCCATCAACGCAATCGCCAGCGGCAACCCGGCAAATCGCGCCAACGAAGAAAAGCTTGTCCGCTCTTCGGCACCCGCGTTCAAAAGCATGATCACGAAGACGAACAGCACCATGATGGCGCCGCCGTAGACGATGATCTGCACCGCGGCGACGAATTCCGCGCCCATCAGCAGATACAAGCCTGCAAGAGCGACCATCACGACGATCAGCGACAACGCGCTGTGAATCGGGTGCTTCTGCAAAATCAAGCTGATCGCGCCCAACACGGCGATCAAGGCAAGGGCGAAGAAAACGATCAGAGGCACGTTCATTCTAGTGCCCCCTCAACATGATGATGGTCGCGGTAATCACGACATTCGCCAGCGAAACCGGCAGCAGCAGCTTCCAACCGAACGACATCAGTTGGTCATAGCGGAAGCGAGGCAGCGTGCCGCGCATCCACACGTACACGAACAGGAAGACGAAAATCTTCGACAGCAGCCAGAACGGTCCCTGGATGAATTCATTGACGACCGGAAGCGCGATCAGCACCGCGCCAATAAGCGTGATCACCGTGCCGACGCCCGGCAGAATGATGCGCCCGAAAATCGTCTCGTAGCGAATGCCGTCCCAGATGACCCACAAGCCGAAGGGAATCAGAATCAAGGACGGTAAATAATGCGTGACGGTCCACGTCGTGGGAAAAGGAGACAGCCATCCGCCAAAGAACATGATCGCGCACAGGGCCGACACCGTGATCATGCTCGTGTATTCGGCGATGAAAAACATCGCGAACTTGAAGCTCGAATACTCCGTGTGGAAGCCCGCGACCAGTTCCGACTCCGCTTCCGGCAAGTCGAACGGCACGCGGTTGGTTTCCGCGACGGCTGCGATGAAGAAGCAGAGAAACCCGAGAATCTGTGGAAATATGTTCCAGGCAAAAATTCCGCGATCGGCGTGTAGCGCCTGAACATTGACGATATCGCGGAGGCTGAAACTACCCGCCATCAGCAATACGCCAACCACCGACATCGTGAGCGCAAGTTCGTAGCTGACCATCTGCGCCGAACTGCGCAGCCCGCCCAGCAGCGGGTACTTGCTGTTCGACGACCAGCCCGCCAAAGCCACGCCGTAAACGCTAAGCGCGGTAATCGCAAACAACGCCAGCAATCCAATGTTGAGATCGACGATCCCAAGGTAAATCTTGTGCCCGAAAACGACGACCGGATCGGGTCCGAAGGGAATGATCGCAATCGAAGTGAGCGCCAACGCGAGCGCCATCAGAGGTGCCAAGTAATAAGTGAATTTATCGACGCCCGCCGGTGTCGGATCTTCCTTCAGCAAGAATTTTGCGCCATCGGCGAGTGGCTGCAACAGTCCGTGCGGACCAACGCGGTGCGGGCCCCATCGTGATTGCATGTGCGCGACAACTTTGCGCTCGAACCACGTGAGGTATGCGTTCACCGTCAACACGATGAACACCAGCAGCGCGATCTTCACGAGCGAAATGATCACGTCCCAATGCTCGTTGAGAAACTGGGTGAGCGAGTCGATCACGGCTTGGCGTCGGCCTCCGACAGAGAATCCATCATCGTGCAGAAGCGGCCCAGCGTGCCGCTGGTAAAGAGCGTGTCTTGCGCCGGGCGAATCACGCCGACCGGCACGTCATACGGCGCGTGCCCGTTGCGCGACACATGCGTGTGCGTCAGTTCGGCGCCGCCGGTGAGCAAGCCTGCGTGTGCCACGTCGTAGCCTTGCACCGCGCTCCGAATTTCCTCAAAGACCGCCTGCGGCGTCCGATAGTGAAACGGTTTGCCGAGCCCAGCTTTCGCCAGTTGGTGCGACAGGATGCGCAGCAAATCGAAGTCGCTCCTCGCGCCCATCACTTCCGCGGCTTTGCGCAACGCTTGAATCTCGCCGGCCGTGTTGGTGACGGTGCCGTCTTTTTCGTAAGCCGATGCAGCAGGGAAGACGATGTCCGCCGGACGAGAAGTGTCGGTCGGGAACAGTTCCTGCACGATCAGCAAATTCAAATTGCCGCGGCCAAATCCCAGCGTGCCGAAATGCGTCAGCGGGTTCGCGCCCATCACATACAGCGCCTTGAGCTTGCCCGATTGCGCCGCTTCCACCATCTGCGGCGTCGTCATGCCGGCCTTCGACGAAATCACGCCGCCCCAAAGCTTTTCAAACGCTTCGCGCGCTTGCGCGTTGTCCACGTACGCGTAGCCCGGCAGCCGGTCGGGCAGAACGCCCATGTCGGCCGCGCCACGCGAATTCGCGTAGTCGCCCAGCGCCATGTAGCGAACTTTACCCTGCAGCCGCGAACCGAACATAATCAGCTCCGCGATGGCCGCGCCGGAAACTTCTGCACCGAAAACAATCGCGACCTCCGGCTCCGCATCGAGCGCCGCCTTGAGCCGCGTAAGCTTTTCGACCAGCGCTGGTTCGAGCTGACCCTGCTCACTGCCCATCCAGCGAATCGCCGCTGCTTCGTGGCCCTCGGGTATCTGGACGAATTGCGTCGCCTTGCGATTCAACTTGATGTCGCGCGCATTCAGAACATACAGCCGCTGATTGTGCTGGCGAATCCCGGTGCGAATCTGCCAGGCAGCCAGCGGATTTTGCGCCGTCGGATCGTTCCCGATGACCAGGACCGCCGGCGCGTCGTAAAGCTGCTTCATCGTCAATGAGGCTTCGCCCGCGCGATCGCCCAGCGCGGTTAACAGCCCCGAGTAATCGATCGTCCGGTGATGGTCGATGTTGTTGGTGCCAAACGTGGCGCGCGCCAGCCGCTGAAACAAATAATTCTCTTCGTTCGACGTGTGATTCGAGCCGATAAAGCCGATCGAATCCGGCCCGTTCGCGTCCACGATTTGCTTCAGCTTGGTCGCGGCGGCTTGTACCGCTTCTTCCCATGAAACGGGATAGAGCTTGTCGCCCTTGCGCACCATCGGCTGTTTGAAGCGCTCGGGATGCTTCGTAAAATCGAATCCGAAGCGGCCCTTGACGCAGAGGAAGTCGCCGTTGATGCCCGAAAGATCGCGATTGTTGGCGCGCAGAATCTCGTGGTTGCGCACGCTCAGTGTCGTCTTGCAGCCGTTCGAGCAGTGCGTGCAGATCGTCGAGACGTACTGCATTTCCCACGGCCGCGTCTTGTAGCGATACGTGCCGCTGGTGAGCGCGCCGACCGGGCAGATGTCGATGCACATGCCGCATTCTTCGCACTCGAGATGATCTTCGCGGTTCGGGATGATAACGCTATTCGCGCCGCGCATTCCGACGCCGAGCGCCTTCACATCCATGCCTTCGTCACAAACGCGCACGCAGCGGAAGCACAAGATGCAGCGAGGTGCATCGTAATAAACCAGCTCCGACCACTTTTCTTCCGGCCGGTGAATTTTTTCTTCGACGAAGCGGCTCGTATCCGCGCCGTAGCTGAACACCATGTCCTGCAATTCGCACTCGCCGCCCTTGTCGCACACTGGGCAATCGAGCGGATGGTTGGTCAGCAAAAACTCCAGCATGTACTTGCGCGCTTGCCGCACCTGCTCGGTGTTCGTGCGCACCACCATGCCTTCGGCCACCACCTGCGTGCAGGCGGTCTGCATTTTCGGCATCTTCTCGACTTCCACGAGGCACATGCGGCACGCGCCCTGCAGCGAAAGCCCGGGGTAATAGCAAAACGAGGGCACTTCGGTACCGATGAGACGCGTCGCCTCAATCACCGTCGTTCCCGCCGGAACCTGCACGTCGCGGTCGTTAATCTTCAGCGTTACCAGCTTTTGTTCACTCATCTCGTTAGTCTATTCGGCCTTGCCCCACTTCTTGTAGGGGCGGGGCTTGCTCCGCCCTCGATCCGGGCGAGGCTTGCCGCCGCGAATTTAGCGTGATCCAACCAGGGCATCCGCTGACTTGTAGGCGCATTTCCCGTTCAGGTGATCCTCAAATTCGTTGCGCCACTTGGTGACGATGCTGATCGTCGGCAGCGCCGCGGCGTCGCCGAGCGGGCAGAACGTGCGCCCCAGCATATTTTTCGCAAGATCACCGACCAGATCGATATCTTCCGGCCGCCCAAATCCCGCGTGGAACCGCTCGAGCATCTTGCGCAGCCACGTCGTGCCTTCACGGCACGGAATGCACCAGCCGCAGGATTCGTGCGCGTAAAAATGCATGATGCGCCGCGCCATGTCGACCATGCAGGTGTCTTCGTCCATGATCACCATGCCGCCGGAGCCCATCATCGAGCCCGCTTTCGCAACGCTGTCGTAATCGAGTGGGATGTCGATCTCGTCGGCCTTCATCAGCGGGCATGAACTGCCGCCTGGGATGACTGCCTTCAGTTTCTTGCCGCCGGGAATGCCACCCGCCATCTCATAGATGAACTTCTTCATGTTCATCCCGAGCGGAATTTCATAAATGCCCGGCTTGTTGATGTGCCCGGAGATGCACACCAGGTGCGTGCCGCCATTTTTCGGTGGGCCGTAGCTGGCGTATTTCTCGCCGCCTTCCAGGATGATCGCGGGTACGCTGCTCAGCGTCTCGACGTTATTAATGATCGTCGGGCACCCGTATAGTCCGACGACGGCAGGGAAGGGCGGCTTGATGCGCGGATAGCCGCGCTTGCCTTCCAGCGATTCCATCAGCGCCGACTCTTCGCCGCACTCGTAAGCGCCCGCGCCCGTGTGGACCAGCAAGTCGAAGTCGAATCCGGAGCCGCGAATGTTCTGGCCGAGATAGCCGCGCTGGTACGCTTCGTCGAGCGCCGCCTGCACGATGTCCAGCACGTAGCGATACTCTCCGCGAATATAGATGAAGCCGCGATGCGCGTTGATCGCTTTGCCCGCGATCACCATGCCCTCGATCATCTGGTGCGGGTCCATCTCCATCAGCGGACGGTCTTTGCAGGTGCCGGGTTCCGATTCGTCGGCGTTGCAGATCAAATACTTCGGTTTCGGCGAATCCTTCGGCACAAACGACCACTTCATGCCCGTCGGGAATCCCGCGCCGCCGCGTCCACGAAGGCCGGCCTTCTTCACTTCGTCGATAATCGCCGCCGGCTCCATTTCCTTCAGCGCTTTTTCCAGCGCCTTGTAGCCGTCGTTCGCCAGGAAAACGTCGATCGTGTGCGAATCCTTGATCCCGAAACGCCGGCTGATCACCGGAGTTTCATTCTTGTCGCGGGGATGCAGCGCCCCCGAAGTCACCGGCTCGGGAGTCGTCTTGCGCCCGGCGTCGAGGTCTTCGATCAGCCGGTCGAATTTCTGCGGATTCACATTCTCAAAAAAGTCGTAGTTGACCTGCAACGCCGGCGCGCCGGTACAAGCGCCGATGCATTCCACTTCTTCCAAAGAAAACACGCCGTCGGCCGTCGTCTCTTTGTGCCCGATCTCCAGCCGCTTCTTCGCCGCTTCCAGCAGTTCCGCGCCGCCGCGCAGCATGCACGCCACGTTCGTGCAGATCTGCACATGATGTTTGCCCATCGGCTTGCGCCGCAGCATCGAGTAATACTCCAGCGTCTCTTCCACCGACACCGTTCGAACTTCGAGCCGCTGCGCGATTTCGGCAATCATCTCGTCCGAGACGAATCCGTACTCGTCCTGCGCGTACATCATCATCGGAATCAGCGCGCTGCGCTTGACCGGATACAGGTTCTGCAGCCGTTCGAACCGCGCCGTAAGTTGCGGTGAAAGTTCCATGCTTTGCGGATTCCTCTTTCCCAACCAACCAGCCAAACAACCAAAACTTTTGCCGATCGACTACCGGTCGACATCTCCCAACACGATATCAATCGTCCCGATGCAAGCAATCACATCCGAAATCAACTGCCCTTGGATCAGTCTCGGCAGCGCCTGCAAATTAATGAACGACGGCGACCGGAAATGGCAACGCAGCGGTTTCGGCGACCCATCACTAGCGATGAAGCACCCGAGTTCTCCGCGCGGCGATTCGATCGACGCATACGCCTCGCCCGCCGGCGGAGCAAATCCTTCAGTGAAAATCTTAAAGTGGTAGATGAGCGCTTCCATCTCCGTCTTCATCTTTTCGCGCCCCGGCGGCACAATGCCCGGCGCGTCGGTGCGAACCGGCCCATCCGCCGGAATCTTGTCGATCACCTGCCGAATAATCTTCAAACTCTCGCGCATTTCCGCGACGCGGATGAGATACCGCGCAAAGCAATCCGCTTCCGTGCGCGTTGGAATGTCGAACTCGAAATCTTCGTAGCTCGAATAAGGAAACGCCTTGCGGAGGTCATGCGCCAGCCCCGCCGCGCGCAGCGTCGGCCCAGTCATGCTGTACGAAACCGCCTCGTCCGCAGAAATAACGCCCACGCCCTTCAATCGCCCCATCCAGATGCGATTGCCGGTCAGCAGCGTTTCATACTCATCGATGCGCCCGGGCAGTAGCTTCAGCAATTTCTCGACGCGCTCCACCCAGCCCGTGGGCGGCTCCAGCGCCAGTCCGCCGATGCGGATATAGCTCGTCATCATGCGCTGGCCGGCCACAAACTCGAAAATCTTCAAAATCTCTTCACGCTCGCGGAAGCAGTACAAGAATACCGACATCGCGCCCATGTCGATCGCATGCGTCCCCAGCCAAACCAGGTGCGACGAAATCCGCTGCAGCTCGACCATCAAAATCCGGAAATACTGCGCGCGCTTCGGAACCACCAGCCCCAGCAGCTTTTCCACAGCCAGGCAATAAGCCAGGTTGTTCCCCAATGGATTGAGATAATCCATACGGTCCGTCAGCGTAATCGCCTGCGAGTACGTCTTGTCTTCGCAAGACTTCTCAATCCCGGTATGCAGATACCCGAGGTCCGGAATCGCCTTCAAAACCGTCTCGCCATCAAGCTCGAGCAAAATGCGCAGCACGCCGTGCGTCGACGGATGCTGTGGCCCCATATTGAGGACCATCGTCTTTGTCGGTCCAACCGCTGTTTCGACGACCTCTTGACCAAACGGCGTTGTGCCGATCGCGCTCATGGCCGACTCCTGGTATAGCGGGTCGCGATTGCCGGAATGTCGCGGTAGCCCTCGACGGGATAGTCCTTGCGCAGCGGATGGCCTTCCCAATCATCAGGAAGCAAAATCCGCCGCAAATCCGGATGCCCGGTGAATTGAATCCCGAACATGTCAAAAATCTCGCGCTCAAGCCAGTTCGCGCCCTTCCACACAGGGACGAGCGAATCCACCACGGGATCGCCGGCGCCCAGCCTCACCCGAATGGTTAGCTTCTGTTTGAGAGGAATCGAAATCAGCTGGTAATTCAGTTCGTAGCGCGGTTCCAAAGGATAGCGGTCGACACAAGTAGCGTCAGTGAGCAGGTTAAACTTGAGCTCTTCGATGTCGCGACACTGCTCGGCAATGCTCCGCAACACTTTCCGAGGCACGACGATCGTCGTATCCCCACGGTATTCAATGACTTCCTCAATCGCGTTGGCGCTCCACGAGCGAAGCTTCGCGACTACAGGATTAGTAGTTTGACCACCACTGTCCGTCACAGGTTCCGAATCCCCGCTTGCTTCGACTTATTAATGCCAGTCGAACGCGCCTTTTTTCCACAGATAGATATAACCGACCAGCAGGATGGCGATGTAGATGAGCATCTCTACGTAGCCGAAAATCCCAAAAGCGTGCGATATCTTGAACATGTCGCGGTAAATGTACGCCCAAGGGTACAAAAAGATCGCCTCGACGTCGAACAGGATAAAGACCATCGCGACGAGATAAAACTTCACAGAAAATGGTTGGCGGGCATCGCCAACCGGCTCGACACCGCATTCGTACGCGGTTTGTTTTGCGCGGTTTGGCCGTCTCCAACCGATCGCTACCGACAAAGTCGTCAGAATACTGGCCAGCGCCACCGCGATGATGAGGTGTAAGAGAAGTGGAGCGTAAGCGTGGAGACCTGATTCACTCATGGGCGAAGAGTTATAATACTGAGCAGGCCGCGTTCGGTCAATGCGGCCTCTGAAAAAAGTCTGCAATATGTATCGGCTACGGTCAAATTAGGATGTGCTAAGGAATGCTTTTCGGTCATAACACCAACGTCACACTCAACGGCACCGTTTTCCACGTGCAAACGGAAGACCGTGGAGTGAACTCCGCCACGCTCGATACCACCGTGCACTGCCGCGGCCGCGTGCTCCACCGTCGCACGAATAAGTATCACGATCTGCTCCCACTCGACGCAGAAAAAGAGAGAGCGCTCAAAGTTCGTCTCGACGAGCAACATTTCGGCGTGCTTGAAGAATTGAAGACCGGCGCGCTCAAAGTCGAAGCGCCGCCGATGCCTCCGCCGCGGCCTGTGGCGCCGGTCGCGTCTCCTTCGGTTGCGCCCGCGTCCGGTGCGGCATCAAGTCCAGCGCCAGCGCTGACAAATCCAGCGAGTAGAGAGATCACAGTCGAGATGTTAAATCCGCGAACGTGGCTGACTGGAAAGCACGCGACGCTCTATCTCATCGCGCGATTCAAAGATGGCGGCACGCCCGTTAACGGCGCGAAAGTCATCGCTCGCGTCGCCGGCGCAGCCGAGCCCCTCGCCGTCGAGGCGCAATCGAGCGAAGACGGCCACGCGCGCCTCGAATTCGACATGCCGCGCCTCACCGGCGACGATGCGGCGTTAGTCATCGAAGCAACAATGCGCGACGCCGCGGGGCACTTGCGGTTCCAACTGCGCGCCAAGCCCAAAGCCCCGGCCACGAGTTGAGAACGAGAATTGTTGCGAAGCCACCCTGTAGCCGCGATCGTTTCTCAGATCGCGGGGTTTAGACGAAAATGAACCCGAATCGATCTGTGATAAGAAAAGGTATCAAATGGAATCCACAATCCATGTGAACGGTGAATCAAGGCCCGCAACAACAGGCGCAACAGTGATCGATCTCTTGCGCGAACTCGGCTTGGAAGACGGCCGCGTAGCCATCGAACGCAATCTAAAGATTCTCCCTCGCCAAAAGTGGAGCGAGACGCAAGTTGTGGCGGGCGATCGCTACGAAATCGTTCACTTCGTCGGCGGCGGCTAACGGTAGCGCCGGCTTGTCCTGAGCGAAAGAAGGGCACCCTGCCGGCGTTTTTCTTTATAGTGCGAGGCTGTTCGCCCAATCTCACGCCGCGGATTTGGTCGGCGTGTCCAAATATTTCACCAGCACCACTTCATTGCCTTGCTCGCTGTAGATCAACTCATCCACGAGCTTTCGTGCGATCAGCAATCCGAATCCGCCGGGTCGCATGCCTTTTTCTTCACGTACCGCGACGTGGCGAAAGAAATCTTCCGGCGTGCTAGCGTTTGCCGCATGGCGCACTTCATCCGGCGAAAATCCTTGGCCCGGATCTTTTACGCGGCACATCACCGCGCGCCGCGCTTTCACAAACGAAATCTCCACATGGTGACTCGGATCGAAATGTCCGCCGTGTTCCATCGCATTCAGTAGAATTTCGCGGAACGCGGTAACGATGTCGGAGCGATCGTCCTCGGAAATATTGGGATCGCGCACGTTTTGTAGAAACTGTACGAGGCGGTTCGCGGTCTCAAGGTCACAGCGCGCCATAAGCCGTACCCACTCCGGCGTGGCGGATAAGACTTCAATGCCGTCATCCCAGCAGGGATCGTTCATTGCTGCGCGCACCGTCTCAGCGACCGTGTCGGGATGAAACGGCGCGCAAAAATAGCTGAAAGCCCCTTCGCGCATCGCCGTGAGCACGTCGCCCGGAGTCCATTGGTCCGCGAGAATAATCAGCCGCACATGCGGCCGCGTGCCCCGAATTTTTCGCAACAACTCCACATCGTCAGGTCCGCGCGTTTTTCTTCCCGTGATGATCAGGTCGAAAGCACCGCGCTTGGCAAGTTCCAGCGCCTCTTCGTTATTCGCAGCGCGCTCGATGAACCACCCGTCGCCCGACAGCACGCCGTTGAGCAATTCGTTGAGTTCATCTCCAGAGTCGATGACCAGCGCGGTCTGAGACACCGCGACGCCAGGTGCACTACAAGGAGCGGGCATCGAAGGACCTCCGTCGGGTGCGGGCTGTACTTGCAGCCCGCCAGAAAAACGGGTGCGGGCTGTACTTGCAGCCCGCCAGAAACGAAAACGTTACTGCGTGGCGGTGTAAGTCCGCGTCGAAAAACTCGCCACCGCCGCCGCTTCTTCCTCGAAATTCGGAATCACCTGCAGCATGTGCGTGATTTCCAAAACCGTCTGCACCCGTCCCGTCGGATGAAGCAACTTCACTTCGCCCTTCAATCGGCGTAGCGTCACATACGATGCCACGATGGTGCTGACGCCGGTGCTGTCAATTTGTGAAAGTCCGGTGAGATTTAGAAGCAGCTTGCGGCAGCCACCGTCGATCAGCTTCTTCAGTTCGCGCCCGAGGTCTTCCGTTTCGTCGCCGAGCGTACACCTGCCCCGGAGATCAACGATCGTGACTTCACCCGATACGCGGGTTGCCAGTTCCAGTGCCATGGCGGTTTCCTTTGGCCCCTATCTTCATGCATACGAGTCAAACTGGCAATCAAAAGGAATTGGATTCGGCATTCGGCAGAGTATCCGACGGGCGCGGCATTTGGGTGCCGCACGCTCCGCTCTCAGAGAGTGCAGGTTTAGTTTCCACCTTGCCCACATTTCCTGTCGGCATCTCGCCGCGATTCCACTCCCTGTACCCGCGATCGCTTCCCAGATCGCGGGGTTTAGATTTAACACGTCCAACCCGTGATCGAGCGAGGCGCCAGAATTACGCGATCCACTTGCACTCAGAATGTTTTGACGGACAACAGAGATCGTCGTTAGACGCGATCCAGCAAATGACCCATCTTTTTCTTCTTGGTCCGCAGATACGCGTGCGAAATTTTGTGCACCCGCGGCTGGCAGGGAACTCGCTCCACAACCTCAATGCCGGAATTCTCGAGCTGCCGCACTTTTTCAGGATTGTTCGACAGAAGCCGGATTTTCTTCGCGCCCAGCTGTTTCAGTATCTGTGCCGAAAAATCGTAATCGCGCGCATCGGCCGCGAAGCCCAATTCCTGATTCGCTTCGACCGTGTCCATGCCGCCGTCCTGCAATTCGTAAGCGCGGAGCTTGTTCATCAGCCCGATACCACGCCCTTCCTGCGGCAGATAGAGCAGGATGCCCGACGGTGCCTGGCTGATTTTCTTCATCGAGAGTTCGAGTTGCGCCCGGCAATCGCAGCGAAGCGACCCGAGCACGTCGCCGGTGAGGCATTGCGAATGCACCCGCACGAGCGGTGCGGTCTTGCCATTGAGCTTGCCGCGAACCAGCGCGACGCCTTCGTCCTGCGGGCCCTGTCCCTTGAATCCGTAAATCGTGAAGCGGCCGCTGCGCGTCGGCAGTTCCGCCTGCGCCACATTTTGCAAAGGCGCACTGCCGTTCCGCGAATTCGTTTTCGACTTTGGCAAAGTTTTCCTTCGTGAAGGGCGAGCCATCGGCAACCACGAGTTTAGCAGCACAGACATCGTCTTTCCCTATCCGATCCCCAACTCATTCCATGCCAACTGCATTCGATGCGGCGAACGCCTATTCGTTGCAGCGGTAGGGGAAGGGTTTACAACGCTCTGCGGATTGGCTAGCGTTACTCCAGTAATGATCGATCCACCGATTTCATCGCGCGATTTACTCTTCACGTTGCTGCTCAAGGTTGGCGTCGCCGCCTCATTCGCGGCGCTGCTTGCCCGCTGGAACACGTTTCGCCGCGTGCTGTTCACCGAAGAGCGCGACCCCGACCAAAAACTGAAATTAATGTTGTTCATGACGCCGCCACTGATTGTTGGCGTGGCGCTGCGGCTCGTTGGCTTCCCGTATCGGTTCGCGGATTTGTCGCTCGAAGGCGCGTTTTTGATGGGATTGCTGGCCGGACGCGTCGTTGGACCGGTGGGCGGCGCAATCATCACGATCCCCGCTTTAATGGCGCACGAATGGCTCGGAATGCCGGCAGCCGCAACCGCGGGGCTGCTCGGCGGATTGATTCGCCAGATCATTCCAACAAAAGAAGATCTCTGGAATTTCGGTCCCTTCACATTTTTGAACATCCCGCGCGATATGGTGCGCCTCGCCCGGCGCGTAAAAACTTCGTGGGAATTGCTGCCGCTCCTGGCCTGCGTGGGCCTGGAACTAGGCCGCGTAGCCCTAGTGCTGGCGACGAAGCCGAAGTGGCTCTTTGCGATCGATCCAGACTGGAACTGGTGGCTCGTGCTGTCGGTGCTGGCCACAGTGATGGCCGTCGCCGTCCCGCTGAAAATCTGGAACAACACGCGCATCGAGATGAATCTCGAGCGCCACCAGCAGTTGCTCTTAAAGGCGCGCATGGACGCGCTGTCGAGCCAGATCAATCCGCACTTCTTGTTCAACACGCTGAATACCGTCTCGTCCCTGATCCGCTTCGATCCCGACATGGCGCGCGGCGTCGTCTTGAAGCTGAGCAATATCTTGCGGCGGCTTCTGCGCAAGCATGAGACCTTCGTCCCGCTCAAAGAAGAGCTGAACTTCATCGACGATTACCTCGACATCGAAGTAGCGCGGTTCGGCCGCGACAATCTCGAATTTGTGCGCGACGTAGAAGACGCCGCGCTCGAAGCCTTCGTCCCAAGCATGTTGTTGCAGCCCATCGTCGAAAATTGTCTGAAGCATGGCCTCGCGTCAAAGCTCGAGGGTGGCCGGATTCATTTGCGCACGACGAATACCGACGGCCGCCTGCACATCGAAATCGAGGACAACGGCGCCGGAATCTCAGAGGAAAAGATGCCCCACGTCTACGTCGAAGGCATCGGCCTGAGCAACGTCCGCGAACGCCTGCGCGTCCTCTACGGCACCGATTTCCGCCTCGAGATTCAAAGCCATCCCGGCGAGGGCACCTTGATTCGCATCAACATTCCCGAACTAGTTTCGACGATGCAAACGATCGGCTAGAAATGGAAATTGAAAAATAGAAATTGGAAATTCATTCGCCAAGTTCGCAGCAGGGCGGGGAATCAGCATGAAGCGACTGAGCCTCAATATATTGTTGTGCGCTGTATGTCTTTTGCTCGCGGCGTCAGCCTTTTCGCAGAATAACGCCTTCGTCTCCAGCGCGGCGATATCCTTCCGGATTTCCAGCGAGAAAAAGAGCTACGGCGCGAACGAAGAAATTCAGCTGCAGTACCACATCACGAATACCAGCAATGCGCCGTTGTACGTTCCTCGAGAATTGGCAGCGACCTGTCCGACCGTCCCCCACATCTGGGCTTGGTTCGAAGACAGTTCCGGCAACCATCTTGTTCCCCACAATGCCAGCGATTGCGTACCGAAGAGGCAAACGACCCTCGAGCGTATGAACAAAGAGGCTGTTCTACTCAAGCCGGGCGAACAGGCGTCCGGGCCGCTGCGTTTGGATCCAAAGATTTTTCATCTCGCCTCGGGAAGGTATCGCGTCGAGGCATCGATGACCGGTTGGGCCGCCGAGACGTTCAGCCCCGAAGAGCGCGCTGAACTCGAGAAGATGGGCCATCCTTTCGTCTCAGGCGAGGCGCCGGATTCGCTAACCGTGATACTCACCGGAGAACTACCCGATCACCCAACCGATCACCGGCTATAAGCAAACGAAGCTCGGTTTCGTTATACCAACCGCCGATGGTCATTCGCCGCCATTCGAACTCCACCCCGGCACCGCGATTCGAATAACCCAAGAATAACTTGACAAAAGGTCAAAATTGCGCTACTCTGTCTTGGTAGAAATCCTCGCCCTCCTTTCCCCGATCAGTCCTCAAACAGCGAAGCCCAAGCGAAACTTTCCGTCTCGCAATCCGCTGATTCTGCAAGCCTTATGCGCTCTTCGATGAGATTGTCAACCCAAAATCGCCGAAGTGTATGTTTCCAAACGACTTGCGCACTCTCACGAAAAACCGGGGGGGCGGGTAGGGGTTTGCTTCCCGATTCGGGAATCGCGAAACGCCTCTCGCCCCAAAACCCGACGACAAAGACTCCGGGCTAATGAACTACGACGTGACGGCCTACGACCTAATGGACTAGGGGCTGACGGATCACGAATCGATGGACTCCGAACTGGCGGACTCCGAGTTGACGGACTGCGAGATGACGAAGCGAGCTGACCGCCTACGAGTTGACGCGGATCAGCGTAAACCCGTCGTAGCCCTTCGCTCCAACGGTCTGAATGGCGGTGGCGGTCACCCGCGGTTCAGCCGCAATGAGCTCATGCATGCGCCGAGTGCCAACAAGGTCGGGATCGGCGTTCTTCAGATCGGCGATCGCTCCGTCGCGCACCACGTTGTCCACCAGGATCACCGTCCCAGGCCGCGATAGCTTCACGCTCCATTCAAAGTAGCCCGGATTACTCCTCTTATCCGCATCCACAAAGATGAAATCGAACGGCCCGCGCTTCTCAGCCGCAAGCAGCGGCAGCGTGTCCAGCGCCGGTCCCACGCGGACTTCGACGAGGTGCGACAGTCCGGCGCGAGCGATGTTGGCGCGCGCCACATCAGCGTGCTTTGGGCTGAACTCGCAAGTCACCAAACGTCCGTCATCGGGCAGTGCCCGAGCGAGCCAGATCGTGCTGTAGCCGCCCAGCGTGCCGATCTCAAGAATCTTCTTCGGATTCTGCATCTGCGCCAGCATCAGCAGTTGCTTGCCCTGCAGCGGCGATACAGCGATAGCCGGCAGTCCTGCCGCGGCGCTATCAGACTGCGCCTGTTCCAGGCTCTTATCAGGAGAGAGCAGCAGTTTGCCGAAGTAGTCGTCTACGGCGGTCCAGGTTTCGTTGGTCATGCGCATTCGCTCCTATAGGCGTGATTGTCGGTTAGCCCAGTCTATAACGACGTACGCGAGACCCTTGACATGACGCTTGTTTGTGCAGTATGTTCTGTACAGACAGAAACAACGGTCGAGACTAGCAGTACGGTCGGGTGAAAAGTGACGATTGACACGAAAGGCGCCGGCAGGAATGTCCTTCAAGCCGCAACACGTCTCGCAGGTCAAGCCAGTGCTACCGACCCGCACGCGACGGTCGGTGGTTCTTCCGAGCGTTTGGGCAGTTCGGGAATTGACCGCAAAAGCGGCGCCGAGGTGCCGCACTCCAGGGAGAGGCTCATGACGGACAGAAACAAATTTGTGCTGACGCCGGTGTCGCAAAAATTCATTTTGCACTGGGGCGAGATGGGCACGCGCTGGGGAATCAACCGCACGGTGGCGCAAGTGCACGCGCTGCTGTTTTTGTCGCCGCATCCACTGCCGGCCGACGAGATTGCGACGACGCTGGCGGTGGCGCGGTCGAACATCAGCACGAGCCTGCGCGAACTGCAGGGATGGGGCATCGCGCGCGTCGTGCACGTACTTGGCGACCGCCGCGACCATTTTGAATCCACGAAAGATGTGGTGGAAATTTTCCGCATCGTGTCGGAGGAGCGCAAGCGCCGCGAGATCGACCCGACGTTGCGCGTGATCAGCGAGTGCGTATCAGAGTTGAAAGCGACTCCGCAGGGCGATGGGTATACACGCGAGCGCCTCGAAAGCATGCTCGAATTCCTGACGGGCATGACCGGCCTATTTGAAGAAGTCGTCCGCATGCCCACCGGAGTGCTAAAAGGCGCAATGAAGATGCGCGGCAAAGTCGTGACGCTGCTGGGACAAAGAAAATCAGCGGTCGGGTAGAAATCGGCAGCAGGGCAGCGACGAGGGAGCGGCGATGATTTCGTTAGCTTCAGATTTTACGGACGCAAAAGGGCGCCACGCCCGCGGCCGGCTTTTCTTCGATGCAGAGTGCGGCTTCTGCACGCGCATCGCCCGCTGGGTAGCTCCAATTCTCGCGCACCGCGAAATCGGTATGGCGCCGTTACAGGACCCCCGCGTCGGCGCCCTCCTCGGCCTGTCGCAAGCAGATCTACTGCGCGAAATGCGCGTCCTGATGGCCGACGGCACGCACAGCGGCGGAGCCGACGCCGCCGTAGCGTTGGCCCGCGAAATCTGGTGGGCCCGCCCCCTCGTCTGGTTCTCAAAAATCCCTGGCGCGATGAATTTGCTGCGCCGCGCGTATTACAGCATCGCAGCGCGTCGTCATTGCGCCGCGGCACATTGTGACGCGGCACATCTTTAATTCCCCGTAGTTCGTCGCAGTTGCGGTTGTCCGAGTCGTTGTCCCTGGGCCCGATCGAAAATAAAGGAGATTGACCGTGCGCTTCAGTGACCTGTGGCGTTGGCGTGGACGTGTGGACAAGCAGACTTATGCGGTGGTGGGCCTGGTCGGCTTCGCCATCAAACATCTGCTGGACTGGCAAATCACGCGGTACTTCCTGCACGACGATTCAGGATTGTTTTTCAACTACTGGGCGCCGCTGGGAATTCCCGTGAAGCTGTCAGAGTTGTCGCAGTATCAAGCGACATTTCTGGCAACGCTGCTCGCAGCTGCAATTCCGTTTATCTGGCTTGGGCTGGCGATGACCGTGAAGCGGCTGCGTGACGCAGGCGGACCCGTGTGGTTGGCGGCGATCTTCTTTGTGCCCGTCGCCAACGTGCTGTTTTTACTCGGAATGTGTTTCGCCCCGGCCAGTGATGAGCCGAATTCGTGGCAAAAAGACGCCGCACCGTGGCCAAAGCTCGGAGCGTTTGACCGGATCATTCCGAAAAGCAAAGTGAGCGCTGCGGCTCTGGCATTGGTGCTCACGGGGATCATCGGTTTGAGCCTGGGAGTGTTTGGGACGATGTTTCTGGATCGATATGGCTGGGGACTGTTTGTCGCGCTTCCATTTTGCCTCGGGTTGTTTTCGGTCCTTTGCTACAGCTACCGCGAGGCACGTGAACTGGGTGAGTGCATGGGTGTGGCGTTGTTGCCGCTCGGAATGGTCGGTGTGGCCTTGATACTCATAAAAATAGAGGGGCTCATTTGCATCCTGATGGCGGCCCCACTGGCGTTATTGTTGGCCGCGTTCGGAGGATATCTGGGCTACACCATGCAGGCGACTTATTGGCTACGGCAAGGTTCGTCGTCCATGTTGTGCGCGATCCTGCTGGTGTTGCCGGCGATTTTTGGCGCCGAGCATGCGGCCAAACTCGAGACACCGCGATTTGTGGTGCGCACTTCGCTGGAGATCAACGCGCCACCGGAAGCGGTGTGGCAGCAGGTGGTGGCGTTTTCAGAGATTCCGCCGCCTACGGAACTGCTGTTCCGTGCCGGGATTGCGTATCCAATCCGCGCGGAGATTACCGGTCATGGGCCGGGCGCGATACGACACTGCGTGTTTTCAACCGGGCCGTTCGTCGAGCCGATCGAGATCTGGGACGAGCCACGGCTGTTAAGCTTCGGAGTGACTTCGACACCTGCGCCTCTTAATGAACTGACACCCTTCGGGCACATCGAGCCGAAGCATTTGCACGGCTATTTTGTGTCGGAGAAAGGACAATTTGCGTTGACGGAATTGCCGGGAGGCCGAACGCGCTTGGAAGGAACGACGTCGTATCGCAACGCAATTTGGCCCGGCCAGTATTGGCAGCTCTGGTCCGACTACATCATTCACCGCGTCCACATGCGCGTGTTGCAACACATCAAGCTTCAGGCGGAAGCGGGGAAGTAAGGGCGCGCCTAATAGCCTGCAAGAATGCCCTTCGTAGCTCGGGGCAAGCCGGCACCACGAAGCTTCTGTCAGCGATGCGAGGACGATTGGAGCGGCAAGACGTCGCGCTCGACTTTGGCGGCGATTTCGTCTTCGGCGACTTCGAGGTCGTAACGAGTTTGGAGGTTCATCCAGAACGTCGGCGTGTTATCGAAGTAGCGAGCGAAACGCAGCGCCGTGTCGGCGGTGATTCCGCGTTTCTCATTCACGATATCGGCGATTCGAGTGACCGGGACGCGGAGATCCATCGCCATTCGATTCATGCTCAGGCCGAAGGGGAGCATGAACTCTTCGCGAAGGATTTCTCCGGGATGCACTGGTTTGATTTTCTTTGGCATGCAGTTTCCTAGTGATAGTCGACGATTTCTACTCGGTGCGCGTGACCGTCGTGCCACACAAAACACAGCCGCCACTGATCGTTGATGCGAATGCTGTACTCGCCTTGCCGGTCGCCTTTCAGACGCTCTAACCGATTTCCGGGAAGCGTAGCCAGAGAGTGAAGATCTTCGGCGGCATCGAGCATGTCGAGCTTCCGCAGAGCTGATCTTTCGATCGCCCGAAAACGCTTCACCTGCTCACGGCGGAATAGCCGGTCGGTGTCGGCGTCCCGGAAGGACTTGATCACGCGAGTAGCTTATACTGTTGAGCGTTAAACGTCAATCGCTACAGAGTTTGGCTAGGTAGCCTTGATTTGGCCTACGCGGAGGCGGCGCGGGTTTCGGCTAGGACGCGTTCGTAGTAGCGCTCGTAGCGGGGGATGACGTCGTTGGCGCAGAAGCGGGATTTGGCATTTTGGCGAGCGAGGTGGCCCATTTCGCGGCCGCGGTCAGCGCGCGACAAAATGTCGAGTGCGTATTGGCCGGCGGACTTTACGTCGCCGGGTTCGACGAGGTAGCCGTCGACGCCGTGGGTGACGACTTCGGGGATGCCGCCGACGTTGGTGGCGACGACGGGGACTTCGCAGGCCATCGCTTCGAGCGCGGCCAATCCGAAAGATTCGAGTTCCGATGGAAGCAAAAAGAGATCTGCCGAACCGAGCTTTTCGTAAACGGCGTTTTGTTTGCCGAGGAAGAAGACGTCTTTTTGCAGGCGCTTTTTGCGGACAAGATATTCCGCGGCGCCGCGGTCGGGGCCGTCGCCGATGAGCACAAGCTTGGCGGGCATTTTGGCGCGAACGATCGCGAAGATTTCGACAGCGTCGGTGATGCGCTTGACGGGGCGGAAATTCGAGAGGTGCATGATGATCGGCTCGCCGTTGGGAGCCCATTTGGCGCGCTGCTCTTCGTTGGGGATGCGAGTGTAGAGGTCGCAGTTGACGAAATTTGGGATGACCTCGATGGGGCGCTTGATATCGAAGTCTTTGAGCGTTTGCTTCAGCAAATAGTCGGAGATCGCCGTGACGCCGTCGCTCTTCTCGATCGAGAATTTCGTAATCGGGAGATAGCTGCGATTGCTGCCGACGAGAGTGATATCGGTGCCATGCAGCGTGGTGACGAAGGGCAGCCGGCGCGGCGCGGCCATCGAACGGGCGAGCATGGCGCTGACGGAATGGGGAATCGCGTAGTGCACATGCAGTACGTCGAGCGATTCGGCCTCGAAGACTTCGAGCATTTTTGTGGCTAGCGCCAGCGTGTACGGCGGGTGATCGAAGAGTGGGTAGGAAGCGACCTCGACTTCGTGAAAATGAATATGCGGATCGTTGGCATTCATCCGAATCGGCGGGGCGTAGCTGATGAAGTGGATATCATGGCCGCGCGCGGCGAGTTCCTGGCCGAGTTCGGTGGCGACAACGCCGGAGCCGCCGTAGGTGGGATAGCAGGTTATGCCGATGCGCATAGAATAGGTTCCGTCATCCTACACTGTTCGAGGACTGTAACTGTTACCGCTGCGTAAAGCGGCTGCGGGACACTCGCCGTTGCCATGACGGCGAGACTGAGCACCGTTCGACCGAACTTGGCGCCTGGCTTGGCGGTGCGTGCTTCTGAGCGGATTAGACGCGGAGAGAGGGCAAAACGTGACACGAGGCAGAGCGGCTCGGAATAAGGCGAAGAGAGGCTCGGTTGAGATGGCTGCGATCGCGCGACGAGCGCTGCGGCAGAGTCATGCGATACGGTTTCTCGGGTTTTCGCTGGAGGCGATCGATAAGGGTTGGGCGGTGATGCAGTTGAAGGCGGGGACGCAGCACAAGCAGATTCACGGCGTGGTACACGGCGGGATTCTGGCCGCGCTGGCAGACACCGTGGGAGCGATGGCGTCGTACACGGTGGTGCCGAAGGGAACGGCGATCGCGACGATCGAGATGAAGATCAATTATCTGGAGCCGGTCCCGGCGGGGCGAGTGCGAGCCGAGGCGCGGGTGCTACGCGCGGGGCGAAATTTTGTGGTGACCGAGTGTGACGTATTCACTCCAGCGGGAAAATTGGCGGCGAAGGCGCTGATTACGTACGGAGGAGCGGGCGGGCATTCAATGGAGAAAGAGAAGTAGCGAGAGCGGAAAAGAGTTAGCCCCAAGATTTTATCGGACGCTGAACAGCGAGAATTTCCCAGAGACGCGGTTTCGATGCCGCGTCGAGCAAGAGCGAACTACCTACTCCTCGGAGCCTTCGTCGCCGTCCTTGTGGACGTACTTGATCACGCGTTTGAACACGAGCAAATTCGGCTCGCCGGTGCGCGTGAGTTTGATGCAATCGCGGTCGTACCACTCGACGGTGCCGCGCAGAATTTCGCCATTGTCGAGCACGATCGCCATCTGGGTGCGCGCCTGCATCTGCTTCACCCAATAGAAATTCTCAGCGTGCGTGAGTTCCGGCGGTGCAGGTTTTTTACTCGGAGCAGGCCCGCTATTACCGTTGCCATGCTGCTGTCTCGGAGGCAATTGTTCCTTCATGTCCGCAAAACCAGGGCGGAACATCCTGCGGTTCACCATGACTGCTCCTTAAAGGTGGGGGTGGTCTCTTTTCGTATGATGCATACGCCCCGAACCGGGTTACAGTGCGGAAAAGAAATCTGCACGTTGCGCGGTTAGCCTTTAAGAACAGCCGAAATCACCGATGGGAACCCACTTCGCGTTGTGAATTTGGCGCCAAAGAGGCGGCCAACGCGTCAAGACCGAGTTGACGATTGAGGTTGCGGCGCGAGCCAACATGCAGCTCGTCGAAGCCTTCAATTGCGCGCATGACCCAATCGATATCAATGCTTTTGGAAAGAGCTTCCAGTTCCGTTGCAAGATGCGGATTTCGCAGCTGGGGCTGCCTGGCGTGGGCAGCGAGTTCCAGCAAATCGGTCAACAAACCGTAAAAAATAAGCAACTGGTCGTCGAAAGACGTCTCGCGATCTTTCGCCAGCGCGGAAGTGTCCGCGAATAGCTGTGTAAAACCTTCGCCTTTGGCGGAACGGTCGAGAATGCGCAGCGCGTCGCGGCGGCGCTGCACGGCCTGGTCGACGTCCATCTCCATGGCGAGGCCGGGACTGCCTTCGGAAAGCTGGGCGGCGAGACGGCGCTCGGCGGGCTTGCGATCGGTTTTCTCTTCGATAATTTTTTCGACCTCGGTGGTCGAGAGCGGCGCGAAATGGAATTGCAGGCAGCGCGACACGATCGTCGGCAAGAGCATGTTGGGCGACGGCGCGGTGAGAATCAGTGTGGCCGAGCCGGGCGGCTCTTCGAGAATTTTGAGGAAAGCGTTGGCGACTTCGCCGCGCATGGTTTCGGCGCCGTCGACGATGAAGACGCGGCGTTTGCCCATTGGCTGGAAATAGGCGGCGCGCTGGACGGCGCGAATTTGTCCGATGCGCAACAGCGGGCGGACGACGGGCGTTTTGAGGCGGACGGGATCAGGCAGCAGCGCCCAAACATCGGGGTGCGACTGTAGGATGAGCGGCATGCGCTCGACGGTGGCGGCGTCGGCACTTTCGCCGCGCTCGGTGAGGCCTTGTTCAAGAAGTTTTTGCGGGTCGGCGAGCGGAGCGATGCGGCGGCAGGTGTCGCACTCGCCGCAGAAGTCGTCCTTGAGGCGCTCGCAGTTGGAGGCTTGCGCGAACATGCGCGCGAGAGTGAATTTGCCGACTCCGCGCGGGCCAGTGAAGAGCAGCGCGTGGGGGACGCGCTCGGCACGCATCGCGCCGCGAAGGGCCATGACGATGCGCGTGTTGCCGAGAAAGTCGGAGAAGCCCATGGTTAGCGGGCCTCCTTTGCGGCTGCGGCGGTTGCGGCTGTGGTCGCGGCGCCAACGGCGAGCGTTGATTCGACGAGTTCTAGTAACTCGGCGCTGATCGCTTCCGGAGTGCGCATCTCATTCGTCGCGCGGTCGATGCATTCGATGGTCGCCCAATGCGGACGCTTCGCGAGTTCATCGTACATTTCGGCGGCGTCATGAAGGTGGCGAATGCTGCTTTCCTGGATGTCTTGTTTGGCGGTGGTGTAGCTGCGCGCGGCTTTTTTCGAGACGAGCGCCTGCGCCTGAGCCGGCGGGACACGCAGATAAATCACGCGGTCTTCGCGCGGCAAGCCGTAGATGTCGTACTCGAGATGCTCGAGCCAGGCGATGAAGTCAGCGCGTTCTGCGGTGGGAAGACGGCCGGTCTGATGCGCGAGATTTGAGGCGATGTAGCGGTCGGCGAGCACGAGCTTGCCTTGCGCGAGCGCGTCGGTGAGTTCGCGCTTGGCTTCGAAGCGATCGCCGGCGTAGAGCAGCGCTGCGAAATGAGGATCGACGGACTCAAGCGCGCCAAATTTGCCGTTGAGGAATTGGCCGACCATTGTGCCGAACCAGGACTGGTAATGCGGGAAGTTGGTCGCGTGCACCGCGACACCGCGCGCGCGCAGAGCTTTCTGAAGCAACTCGAGTTGCGTGCCTTTGCCGCTGCCGTCGATTCCTTCGATTGCGATGAGTCTGCCAGGGGTGGTTGACACGTTGGCACCAGTGTACCCCCAGCGTAGCCCAAGTCGCAAAATGGCCGCAACGTGGGTGGAGGCGGCTGCGCATGGTATCTTGGTAAGGCTCGAATCCAGTGCCCGAGACACGTCACCAGCCATGTCCTCTGCGCCAACGTCCGGCCTAAATCCTCTACGCGAGAATCTTGCGCGCGTGCGCGAACGTATCGCGGCTGCGGCGGCTCGCGTGAATCGCCATCCAGGCGACGTTACGCTCATTGGAGTTTCCAAGACACATCCTGCGGAGATGATTCGCGCGGCGTATGAAGCCGGCTTGCGCGATTTCGGCGAGAACCGCGTCCAGGAGTGGGAAGGGAAGCGGCAGGCGCTGACGGATCTGAGCGATGCGCGCTGGCATTTGATCGGGCATTTGCAGAGCAACAAGGCGACGCGCGCGGCGACGATTTTTCATTCGATGGATTCGGTGGACGATGCGCCGCTGGCGCAGCGGCTTGATCGCACGCGGCAGGGAACTGCGGGCGCGTTGCGCGTGCTGCTGGAAGTTCACATAGCGGGAGAAGCCGCGAAAAGCGGCGCGGAACCTTCGGATTTGCCGGCGCTGGCTGAAGCAGTAACAAAGTGCGCGTCATTACATCTAAGTGGGCTGATGTGCGTTCCACCGCTTCTGGACGACGCGGAGAAAGTGCGGCCGTACTTTCGGCGGCTGCGCGAGCTTCGCGATCAACTGGAGAAGCAAATCGGACAGAGGTTGCCGGTGCTGTCGATGGGCATGTCGCACGATTTTGAAGTGGCCATCGAAGAAGGCGCAACGGAAGTCCGCGTGGGAACGGCACTCTTCGGCTCGAGACCTGCGCCGAAAAAAAGGTAGATGATTTTAGTTCGGCCGGGAGCCTTTCTGCATGAAGCTGTTCACACCCCTGAAAATTCAAAGTATTGAGCTGAAAAATCGCATCGCGGTGTCGCCGATGTGCGAATACTCCGCGAAGGATGGGCATCCGCAGTCGTGGCATATGGTGCATTTGGGCAGCCGCGCGGTCGGTGGTGCGGCGCTGGTGATGACGGAGGCGAGCGCGGTCGAGGCGCGCGGGCGGATTTCGGCGGCGGACGCGGGGATTTACGATGACTCGCATGTTGAGTCGTGGCGGCCGATTACAGAATTTGTGAAGTCGCAGGGCGCTGTGGTGGGAATGCAGATCGCTCATGCGGGGCGCAAAGCGAGTACGGCAGAGCCGTGGTTGGGCGGCAAGCCGGTTAGCGTTGCTGCGGGTGGCTGGGAGCCGGTGGGGCCGAGCGCGGTGGCTTACGACGATGGCTACACGGTGCCGCATGCGTTGAGCGTGAGTGAGATTGGCGATGTTGTGGCTGCGTTTCGGCGGGCGGCGCAGCGGGCGTTGGCGGCGGGATTTCAGATTGTCGAGATTCATGCGGCGCACGGATATTTGATTCATGAGTTTTTGTCGCCGCTCAGCAATCAGCGAGACGACCAGTACGGTGGCAGTTTTGAGAATCGGATTCGGTTTGCGCTGGAAGTGACGAAGGCGGTGCGCGAAGTGTGGCCGGCGAATTTGCCGCTGTTCTGCCGCGTGTCGGCATCGGATTGGGCTGAAGGTGGCTGGGATATCGACGAGACGGTGGAGTTGAGCAAGCGGCTGAAATCGCTCGGTGTGGATTTGATTGACACTTCGAGCGCTGGGCTTGTGCCGTATCAGAAAATTGCGGTGGGATTTGGGTATCAGGTTCCGTTTGCGGAGGCGATTCGGAAGCAGGCGGATATTTTGACGGGCGCGGTGGGCATGATTACCGACGGAGCGCAGGCCGACACGATTCTCACTACTGGGCAGGCCGATCTCGTGTTTTTGGCGCGCGAGTTTCTGCGCGATCCGTATTGGCCGCGGCGTGCGGCGCAGGAGTTGCACTTCAAGCTTGAGCCGCCGGTGCAATATCAGCGCGCTTGGTGATGGCGCCTCGTGATGGCGCTTGGTGGTGACCGGCGTTGATCCTTGGTGACGAATAGATGGATTCGATCGATTCCGCGTCCGCGTCCGGCTCCGGCGCGGGGCAGCAACTCGACATCACTTCTCGCGATGGCTGCGTCGTATTTCAGGTTCGCGTGCAACCGCGGGCGAGCCGCGACGAAGTAGCGGGAGTCATCGAGGGAGCGCTCAAAGTAAGAATCCGAGCTCCAGCCGTCGAAAATCGAGCCAACGAAGCCGTCTGCGAATATCTCGCATCACTTTTGAAAACACCGAAATCCGCTGTTAGAATCCTCGGCGGCGAGCGCAGCCGGGTGAAGCGCGTGGAAGTTTGCGGTGTTCAGCCACGCGATGTTTTGGCGCTGCTCTCGCACGAAGCATAGTCACACCCAACGAGGCGTATGGCCTTCCAACTTCAAGAACTTCAGAACGATATCCGGGCGGCAAAACTCGACGGTTGGCTTTTTTATGATTTTCGCGGACGCGATCCGATCGCGCATCGCATTCTCGAGCTTCCGCATGGCATGCGCACGCGGCGCTGGTTTTATTTTGTGCCGGCGAAGGGCACGCCGCGCAAGCTGGTGCACAAGATCGAGACCGAGTCACTCGCTGCAGTCCCCGGCGAAACGCTTTATTACGCGGGATACGACGAACTGCGGAAAAATCTTGCGAAGGCGATCGGTCGCGCAAAAGTTGTGGCCATGCAGTATTCGCCAAAAGCGGCAGTTCCCTATATCGCGATGGTTGACGCTGGAACGATCGAGTTGGTGCGGGCCGCTGGAGCGAAGGTGGTCAGCTCAGCCGATCTGGTGCAGAAGTACGAGGCTTGCTGGAGCATGCAACAATTGGAATCGCATGTCGCGGCAGGGAAAATTATCGATCGCGTGATTCGTGGAGCTTTCGAGGAAGCCGCGAAACACGTTCGCGCGAAACAGACACTCACCGAATACGATTTGCAGCAATGGATTCTCAGAGAATTTGACGCGAGTGGAATTCAGCAGGAAAACGGCCCCGACGTCGCCGTCAATGCGAATGCGAGCGACCCGCACTACGGCCCGGTGCAAGGGAAGGCGGCGCCGATTCGCGAAGGCGATTTGCTGTTGCTCGATGTCTGGGGGAAAACCAAGGATGCCGGCAGCGTCTACTACGACGTGACCTGGATGGGCTATCTCGGCGAAAAAGTGCCGGAAAAACACGCGAAGGTTTTTGGCGTGTTGCGTGAAGCGCGCGACAAGGCCGTAGATCTGATTCGTTCAACCATCGCCGCAGGAAAACCGCTGCAAGGCTGGCAGGTAGACAAAGCAGCGCGCACGATCATCGAAAAAGCCGGCTACGGAAAGTGTTTCTTTCATCGCCTCGGGCACAACATCGGCGAGACCATCCACGGCAACGGCGCCAACATGGACAATCTCGAAACGCACGACATCCGCCATCTCATTCCGAAGACGTGCACCTCGATCGAGCCGGGAATCTATCTCCCCGAGTTCGGAATGCGCACTGAAGTGAACGTCTACATTGGCGAAAAAGAAGCCCACGTCACTGGCGCCGTGCAGAAAGAAATTGTCGCACTGATGGCGTGAGCGCAAGACGCGCAGACACGCACGAACGAAATCCGTCGACGCGAAGCGGCTTATGACGGATGATAGGTTTTGCGAATGAGCGACGAGTCCCAAAGCCAACAGCCGGATCTTGAAGTTTCATCGGCGGCGTCAACGCCAGAGCCTGCGCAACCACATCCGTCTCAGCCAGTGCAGTCCCATGTAAGTCGAACGCAAGCCGCCGCGGCAAGTATTGGCATTGCCGGATGGCTCTTGCCGGGGCTCGGTCATGCCTTGCAGAAAATGTGGGGCAGGGCAGCGGCCTGCTTTCTAGCGGTGGGATTTCTTGTGATCATTGGATCGGGAATGCGCGGGAATTTGTTTCAGTCGCAAGATTCCGATGCATTCGGAAGGCTCGGATACATTGCCGACGTTGGCACCGGCAGTTTTTATTGGTTGGCGAAATGGCTGGAAGTCAAAGGCCCCGACGTTTCGCGAGCGGACGGCGATTACGGCACACGCTTCCTGGCCGCCGCCGGAGTTCTGAATTTGCTCGCCGCTTTGCACGCGTACGAAGCCGCGCGCGGCCGCAAGGCCTGAGTCGATCGCAGCGGCATGAAAATTCTGTTTCACAGAAAATCAATTTGAGGAACCGCCCCGAATGATTTTCAAGCTCAGCCACTTTCAAGCGATGATTTTGTTCGCGCTTATGGTTTCAATCGCATTCGGATTTTTGAGCCGCCGGCCCATGCGAGAGCGCGTGAAATATATCGGATGGTCGTTTTTGCTATTTGCGCTGGTTGGAATCGGAATCGGCTGGTTGATGTACCCATTCTCGCGCTAGCGTGGGCGCAAGAACATTTACGCGTCAATTGATCGACAAAGACGAGAACGAAGCGAAGACCTATTTCTCTTTTGTTTTCGCCATCTTGGCAGTGACATATAGCAGAAGCTTGCGATCTTTCTCATCCATCTTGGACAAGAATCGGATGATCTGCTTCAAATAGCGTCCGTCTTTGCCGGATGATCCCCATGCGTCGGCACCCGAGCCTTTTACGTCGAGTGCCGGATGTCTTTGGGGTGGTTCATCACCTTCGTACAGCAGTTCGTATAGTGGAACTTCGAGAGCACGCGCAAACTTCTCAAGCGTCTCGACCGCCGGCACCGTGTGCCCATTTTCCACCCGCGAGACATAGCACCGCAGAAGACCTGTCCGTTCTTCGATATCACCCTGAGACAGCTTCTTTTTCTCTCTGAGAGTGCGCAAGCGGTCCGCGACGATCATCTGTAATGCCTCCGGAAAAGGATTCCTGTTGAATCCAGTAGCGACGAAGCATACCTCAATTTCGAGCAAGCACCATCCGTTATTTATTCCCGAGAGTAGTATGTAACTATTGAATTGACCTGTATACGGTCTTGTGCTTAAGTGTTACCAATTATGTAGCTGTATCAACGGATAGAATTGCCGTTGGAACAGATAACGTACGCGCCGGTCGGGCGGCGAAACACGGAGCGGATACATCCGCAAAGCGTTTGTAGTGGTGCGCCAGGTCGCAAACACGGTGACGAAATCTCTACTGCGAGGAGATGACCCGATGCGTCAAGTGACATGCACGCTCAACGAAGTGGATGTGAACACAAGCCTGCGCGTTTTTCAGAATCTGCCTCTGGCCGTTGGCGTTTGGCAACTGCTGGACCCGAAAGATGTTAGGAGCCTGCGCTTTATCGGCGCCAACCTGGCGGCCGAACGCGAACTCGGGGCTAAGATTGGGTATGCGGTCGGTAAGCCGATCGCCGAATGCTTTCCGAATCTTCTCGGTACGCGCGCTCCCGAAATCTTTCGTCGCGTCGCTATCTCCAGAAAGCCGGAAACTCTGGGGGAACTCTCGTATCGCGATGCGCGCATCGACGGCGTTTTCTGGGTGGAGTGTTTTCCATTGCCGGCGCGCTGCATCGGTCTTACCTTTGAGAACATCACTGCGCACAAACAGTTGAACGAGAATCAAAGTCAGGCGCTCGGGTTGGTTCATCGCATAACCGTACAGATAAACGAATCGACCTCGGTCTTTGAAGCTGGGCAGTTCTGCGTCGACGAGATCTGCACGCAGATTGGTTCGCCGGTTGGTCGAATGTTCTTAACCGATGAAACCTCTTTTTCCCGATTCTTGCCCAACCCTGTATGGCACTTCAGCGATGTTCCGCGCTTTCGCACATTCCGAACCGCAACAGAGCTATACGAACGCGACCTCTCGAACAAGCTGGCTCTCGAACACCGCGCCACGGAAGCGCGCAGGGCGGGCCTAAAACGGTCGATCGGGTTTTCGATTCTTGAGAACAATCTTCTCCGCGGGGTCTTGGAGTTTTCGTGGGAAAGTGTCACGCCACTTGACGATAACTTTGTTCGAGCGATCTCCAATGCCGGGATTCAACTCGGCCGGGTTTTCGAGCGCGAGCGGGCATCTCGAGCCTATGAATGCCTCGAAAACAGGACCGACGACAAGGGAGAAGCTGGCCGCGGGCAACCGAAAATTCGCGCCTGCAGTTCGGGTGCTGATCCGCGTAGCGCCGCCTCACTGGCTGAGCTACGGCGAAATCGCGCATTAACGAGGGCGGCATCCCAGGAACTAAGGGAATCAATCCAGCACCTGAGGAGCACGATGGCAGAGACTCGCAGAGTCATGGGTTGGCCGGTCGTCGAAGGTCCGCCGCAAATACCGCTGCCCGCCCTGCAGGATTGCCTACATTAGTATATTGCGGAGACCACAACGCGAATTCAACTACGAACCTTGAGGGAAATTGGCCCCATCCCGCCTCCAGCGAGAGCGCACGACCTCGCTAAACAACAAGCGCGCAACAGTCCGAAAAGCCTCGAGGCGGGCGCTGAACCGAACGTAGGACAAGCAGAAGGTCGCGGCGTCCGAGGAATCTGCGGACAAGAGGCGAAGCGGCTAATGCCGGGCTGCTTCGATTCCTGCGACGCGTGCAAGCACGATGCGCACGACCCGATCGCAGCGTTCACCCATAAATGGAAACGCCGCGCGCGCCTTGACGCCCACGCGCGAAAAGAGCCAGCCTCGCATCATTGCGTGCCCGCGGTGCAGGCGAACCTTGACGTTCTGTTCCGTCAAATTCAATGCAGCGGCGGTTTCCGAAGTGTCCATCTCCTCGATGTCCCGCATCATCACCACGGCGCGATACGCATCGGGCAGGGAGAGCACCGCTTCGTCCAGCAGCTGCCCTAGCTCGGTGTGCGTTGCGCTTTGTTCGGGGTCGAGCGACGTGTCTACCAAATTCATGGAAACGTCTCCGTCCGGATCGGTATCATCGAATTGCAAGTTCCGGCTCCGCTGACGCAGCCGGCCTAGCGCTTCGTGTACCGCAATCCGGGTGAGCCAAATCGAGAAAGGAGCCCGGCCCTCGAATTGGCCGAGATACTGATAGGCGCGAACATACGCCGCCTGCATCACATCTTCGGCTTCCGTGTCGTCGCGCAAGATCGCGCGCGCAACCCGGTACAGGCGCTGGTTATAGCGCCGCATCAAAATTTCGTAGAGAGCAGTCTCGCCGGACCTGACCCGGTTGACGACCTCTTCGTCGCTCCATCCTTCGGAGCGATTCGCCGCGATGGCTTTCGTCGCTTCCATGTCCCTCACTCTACAAGAGTCGGATGCTGACGAACGGTTACAAGCTGTTTCGACCTTCGAGCGTCTTCATAGATCGGATAAGCCGGCCGAAAAGTCGTTTCAAATCAAGAAGCCGAAAACTTTGTAACGATTGTTGTCTCCGCCACTCCCTTCTAGTGGAGGGCGAAATGGCGGACTTCGACGAACATCTCAATACGGCCTGGTGGGTTCTGCGGATCGGACTCGGCGTCGGCCCGATCATCACCGGCATCGACAAATACTTCAACAAGCTCGCGGATTGGGGCATGTATCTCAGCCCTTTCGCCACGAAGATGCTGCCGGTCAGCGCCACGACTTTCATGCATATCGTCGGCGTGATTGAAGTCATCGCCGGCATCGTGGTTCTCAGCAAGTTCACGCGCTGGGGCGCGTACATCGTCATGCTTTGGCTCATCGGTATCGCCACCAATCTCGCGCTCACCGGAATGTTCTGGGACCTCGCCATGCGCGACATCGAGATTGCTCTTGGCGCATTCGCGCTCGCCCAACTGAGCGCCGTGCGGGAAGGGCAGGTTGTAAACGTTCGTGGAGAGCAGGCACGCCCGCTTGTCGCGAACCGGTAACACATCTGTCGATTTTGTTCTCAGGGGGAAGCTCTTGCTAATAAAAGGGAGGAATCAGATGAAGAAGTTGGCTGCACTAGCACTGTTTTTCGGCATGTCGGCGCTTCCGGCGTTGGCGGCCACCGAAACGTTCAAGGATGCGTCGGTGATTGATGTCAATTGCTCGACCAAGGCCGCCGCGAATCCCGACTCTCACACCAAAGAATGCGCGCTGAAGTGTGAAAAGAGCGGCTTCGGCATTTACACGTCGGACAAGAAATTCCTGAAGTTCGACGCAGACGGCAACAAGAAAGTCGTCGATGCGTTGCAGGCGTCGGACAAGAAAGACCACCTGCGCGTGGATGTCACTGGCGACGTCGAGGGCGATACGATCAAGGTCAGCTCGCTCAAGCTGCTGTAAGTCTCCCTGCGGAGCAACAATGCGCGCTGTGGCAGAAGAGAAGGCTGCCACGGCGCGCATTTTTTTGTGTCTGTTTCTGTCCGGATTCATTCCACGATCGACTGAACGAACCTATTGTTTTTCCGTCACGCACTCCGAAATCTCACGCCGTCGCCACTTGGCGAGACTTATTTTCTTCTGCTACAGTAGAGAAGCTCGATTCAGTCCTAGTGCGCCGCGCTCCGGCGCCTCACAACAGAGCCGAGGTAGCTCAGTGGTAGAGCAGCCGATTCGTAATCGGCAGGTCGCGAGTTCAACTCTCGCTCTCGGCTCCACTTTTCCTAGACCTTGAAGACAAATACAGAATGTTTCGCGAGTACTGTTCACAAATGCTGGCGAGCATCGATTAGTCTAGGTATTTCGACACTTTTCAGGACAGTGGGTCCATGAAAAGCTCAGCGACGGCGCGTCGAATTAGGTCGAGTGAAGGAGGCCGCGAATGAGATTCAACATTGCCGTGCAACGGGCGTTGATCGGCAACGACCTCGACATTCAAATCGACGCGGATGGCGACGAACAGATCGTAAAGGTCATCTACAATCTCGATGGATTCGATCTAGCTAACGACGACTACACTGACAATCCAGTTGTCTCTTCTCACCGCACCTTTTCCCAAGCAGGCGACGCTGGACCAAAGATGCTTCACAAATTGATCGTGCAAGTGCAAGGCTCTGTAGATCAACCGACAAAAAGCGGCGCGCGAGTGTGGAACGATTCGCCATAGCAGTATTCTTATCTTCTGTCGACGCAGTGATGCCTACGGAACTCACGCCATGGAAAGTCGAATAACTCCCGTAAGAGATGTGTGTCGAGAGCGCCTGCTCTCGTGAACATTTCGGCGCCGAATACGACGCCTATTTCGCGCGGACCTGGCGCCTGTTTCCCGGTGTCTACTGATTCCGACTCAGGCCGCTCGCGCGCTTTCTTCGTATCAATTCCGGGCCCCGCTCACTCGTATCTGCACCGCCGCAAAATCCTTCGTATTGTCCCCGGCGTCACTCCTCGAAATCATCCGCAAAACGAATGCTTGACAATCACAACCAAAGGAAAGTAAATGAAACAAATCGAAAGTGGTGCTTGAACACGATCACCTGAGTCGAAGTGGGCCACCGGTCCAAAACAGGGAATCCGCAAACGAAGCTCAGTTTAGGAAAGTGGGGTGGGTATGGACTCGATTCTCCGTAAGAGCGGCAGCTCTACGCGTCTACGCAAGGCAGCAGCAACTACACTCGCATTCGCAGTCACAACCGTCGCGCCGATGTTCGCAGCGACGATCCTCGCGGCAACAACGGCGGCTCTTCTGTGTCCCGCGCCCGCCGCGGCGCAATCCAGCTACACCGCGCAACTCTCCGGCGTCGTCTCCGACTCCAGCGGCGGCGTCATCCCCGGCGCCAAGGTCACGCTGACCGACGAGGGCACCGGCGTCACGTCGACCCTCAACACCGACGAGCGCGGCATCTTCGTCTTCACCGGCATTCGTCCGTCCACCTACACGATTAAGGCCTCGGCCGACGGACTGAACTCGCAAGAGCGCAAAGGCGTCGTCCTCGCCGTCAGCCAGCAAGCCAACCTCGACTTCACACTCACGCCCGGCAGCACCACCGAAACCATCAACGTCACCGACCAGGCTCCGCTGCTCGACACTGGCAACGCCTCGCTCGGCACTGACGTCACCAACGAATACGTCCGCGACATTCCGCTCATCAATCGCAGCTTCTTCGGCCTCGTCTTCCTCGCGGGCGGTGTCACCGAAACGTCCGGCTCCGGCACGCAAGACTCCTACCCATCCGGCACGAACTTCGTCTCCAACGGCCAGCGCAACTCCACTGCGGAAGTTCGTCTTGATGGCGCGCTCACCAGCGCCCCCGAACAGGGCGAAGGCGGCACCACCAACGTTTACTATCAGCCGTCGGTCGAAATCGTTCAGGAATTCAAGGTCGAGAACAACAGCTTCTCCTCCGAGTACGGCAACAACGGCGGCACCGTCGTCAACATCGTGCTTAAGGAAGGCACCAACAATTATCACGGCAGCGGCTGGTGGTATGGCCAACGCTCCGCGCTCGACGCCAACGACTTCTTCAACAACGCCGGCGGCGTTCCCAAGCCCGATCACGTCCGCGACCAATACGGATTTTCGCTCGGTGGACCGATCAAAAAGCAGAAAACATTTTTCTTCGTCGACTTCGAAAAAACGCGTCAAAACGATCCCGTCAATCTTTCCGGCACTGTTCCCACCGATGCGCAGCGCAACGGCGACTTCTCGCAAACGTTCAATCCCGACGGCTCGCTCCAGCAAATCTTCAACCCGTTCAATTGCGTGCCGGTCAGCGGAAATCCTGCCGATGGCTGCAATCGTTCTGCGGTCGCCGGCAACAACATCGCCACGGCAGGTCTCATCAATCCGATTGGCCAGGCGCTCCTCAAGCTCTATCCCGAGCCAAACCAGCCGGGCGATCCCGTCACTGGCGCCGACAATTTCCGCACATCGACTCTCTCTGTTGCCCCTGGCTATCAGTTCGACGTCAAGATCGATCACCATTTCAGCGACAAACTCCGTGTCGGTGTTCGCTACAGCCAGCTTCACTCCGAATTTAACGTCCCCTTCATCCTGGGCAGCGACGAGTTCGGCGACGGCCAGACGTCGTTCACTGACGTCCACAACGTCGGCGTTGAAATGAACTACACGCTAACCCCGACCACGCTCGTCACCAGCCGCTTCTCCCTGGATCGCGTCAACTCTCCCGTCCACTCTGCGTTGCCCGATCTCTCGAGCGTCGGTTTCCCGGCGAGCCTGAACGTGAACGGCTTTACGCGCATGCCCGCAATCAACGTCGATTCGAACAATGACGAGCTGTCGATGTACACGCAGTGCTGCACCGACACCAACTTTGCTCACACTCTTTACAGCTACTCGTCCGCCGTCTCTTTCATTAAAAATCGCCACACCTTTAAAGTCGGGTTCGAGCAGCGCGTATTCTTCAACAACTTCGATCAGCCATCGGACCCGACAGGCACTTTCCACTTCGCGCAAAATGTCACCGCGCAAGCTCCTCAGAGCGGCGACTCGACGCAAGGGAACTCGTTCGCCAGCCTGCTCATGGGCTATGGCGATTCCGGCAGTCTCGGCATTTCCCCGAGCGTTGCCAATAAATCGATGGAAACCGCTTTCTATGTGCAGGACGATTGGAAGATCACGCCAAAGCTGACCGTCAACCTCGGCATGCGCTACGAGTGGAGTTCGCCCTACACCAATCGCAACAACGATCAGCAGTTCAGCGATTTCTCGGGCAGCACCGGCCAGTCTGTCGTCCTCCTTCCCGGCCAACCGGCAACTCCGATCAACGGCACCACTCTCTTCGTGAATCAAGGTGGACTCGGCCGCAGCGTTCCCACCGATCGCAACAACTGGGCTCCGCGCGTCGGCTTTGCGTGGTCGTTCGATCAGAAAACCGTCATTCGCGGCGGCGCCGGCGTTTACTATGGCCTCAGCCCGGCTACCAACTTCCAATACACAGGCACTGCATTCAGCACGACTGACCCGGTGCTCTTCACCACCGACAATTTCGCCACACAATTCGCGACGCTCGCGAATCCATTTCCGTTGGGCATCGGACAGCCGCAAGGCAACAAGTATGGTGCGCTCGCCGAATGGGGCTATGACAACGGCAACAACCTCGGCACCGAAGAAGCGCACAACGCCGACATCTTTCAATGGAACCTTGGCGTTCAGCGTCTGCTCCCTGCGCAAATCACCATCGGCGTCGACTACTCCGCCAATCGCAGCACGCATCTGCCGTGGGGCGGCTACTCCAGCACGCGCAATCGCAACTTCGTCCCATCCGACGTCTTGGCTAACTTTGTATCGACGATGAATCCGTCGCACGATCCCGGCAACAACGACGTCAGCAACCTGCTTTTCAGCCCGGTCGCCAATCCGTTCCAGCCGTTCTTCCAGGGACCGACCGCGATCTTCAACGAGCCGGCGTCGGCCTATAATTTGCCCACCGTCCCGCTCGTCAACTTGCTGCGTCCGTTCCCACAGTTCGACGGTTCGTTCCAGGGTCTACCGAACTTCGGCGCCAACTCCTGGTATCACTCGTTGCAGGTCCGCTTTCAGAAACGAGCCAACCACTACATCAGCTTCGAAGGAAACTACACTCTTTCGAAATCGACCGACGATTCCTCAGTCGGCTTCAACGCGTTCGTCGGTGGCCTCAACCTCGGCAATCCGCAACAGCTCGATCGCCTCAATCTCGAGCACGCCATCAGCGCGAACGATGCGACGCACCGCTTCGTCCTCGCTTCCATCATCGACGTGCCCGTCGGGCGCGATCGCTGGATCGGTCGCAACATGAACCGCTTCGTGGACGGCGTCGTTGGCGGATGGTCCATCTCCACCATCCTCACGTTCCAGAGCGGTCAGCCCCTCGCGATCGCGATGGCCGAGCCGCGTCTCGAAGATGGCAATCAGCGGCCCAACGTCATTTGCCCGCAGGTTTCCAGTGGCATCGGTTATCACGCCGCCGCCTCCAACTTCCTCAACGGCACCGGCAATGCGTCGCTCTTCAACGCCGCTTGCTTCGCCGATCCTGGCGACCAGACTCCTGGCAACGCGCCGCGCTACTTCTCCAACCTGCGCTCCGACGGTATCCACAACGTCGATCTCTCATTCAGCAAGGAATTCACCATTCGCGAAGAGATGAAGCTCCAGCTTCGCGGCGAATTCTTCAACTTCACCAACACGCCGCGCTTCGGCTTCCCCGACTTGAACTTCGGCGACAGCACCTTCGGCGACGTCACTTCGACCGCGCCGGGCAGTACGCCGCGCATCATGCAGTTTGGTTTGCGCTTCCAGTTCTAACGAACGGCGGACGGGCGGCCGCCAAAAATGAAGAAGACTCTGCTACCGGCTCTACTTGTGTGCCTCGCGGCGGTCGGCATGCCGCCGCAGGCTGTGATGGCTCAAACGCCCGCGCCCTCGCAGGCTCCAACGAAAGAGCCGGAACATTCCACCGACTGGACGCATTGGGTTCGCATCGGCGCCTTCGGACTGCGCTCTGACGCGCAAGCCGACGACATCGTCCGCAAAGCGACGGAAAGCAACGTCTTCGGCATCGAGGTCGACAACGACATCCCCGGCCGCTACGAGAGCTTTCTCGATCCCACGGCCAAGCTCAAAGCCATCCACGCTGTTGCCGAAGCCGCACATAAAGTCGGCAACCGCGCCTTCGTTTATATTGCCGGAACCGAATGCATCACCGCCAATGCCGACAAAGCGCCGCACTCCGTGATGAAAGATCATCCCGACTGGGTCCAGCGCAAAATGACCGGCGAGCCGGCATCCTTCACCGGCGGCGCCGCGTTCTGGATTCGCAAGGGCGACGAAGATGTCTGGATTAGTCCCTACGCTGAGCCCTGGCGCAAAACCTACATGGAACGCGTCCGCCAGATCGCGGCAACCGGCATCGATGGAATCTACGTCGACATTCCGTATTGGATGACGCACTTCGATGGCTGGGAGAAAACCTGGGCCAGCTTCGATGACTTCACCGTCGCCGAATTCAAAAAGAAAACCGGTCTCGACGCCAAAAAAGATCTGAAGATTGGCGATTTCTCCGACAAAAATTTCCGCAAGTGGGTCGATTTCCGGATCGACACGCTCACTGACTTCATGGCCGAGATTCGCTCCAACGCCCGCTCCGTGAAGCCCGACATCATGGTCATTCCCGAGATCTATCCCGGCATCGAGCAGGAAGCCACGCGCGTCGGCGCCGACGTTTATGAGATGTACGCAGTCACCGATGCCATTGCGCACGAATATGAATTCGGCGAGGGCGAGCACATGGCGTCAGGCCGCTCGCAGATCGACTGGTTCCTGTATCAAGCCGGGATGCTGACCTTCCGCGCATTCGGGCAGGGCAAGGCGACCTGGATTCTCAACTATTCGTGGGACGGCGATAAAGTCGTCGATAAGCGCGACGCTATGAAGAATCTTGCGATGTCGCAGGTCGTCACCGGTTCGAACTTCTGGGACGCGCCCGGCCACAGCATGGGCGGTTCGAACGATTTGCCCACGCGCAAAGTGATCTTTGATTGGATAGCCGCGAACGAAAAAACTTTGTATTCGACGCGAACGCCGATCGAACCGGTCGGCGTCTATTTCTCGCCCAAGAGCCGCGACTACGACGTTGCGGAGTTCCTGCCGTCGTATCGAGGCACGCTCGTCGCTCTGCTCCAGGCTCATCGCGAATTCCAGGTCGTCACGCCGCGCACACTGGGCGAGTTCAAGGGCAAGAGCCTCGTTCTGCCCAACGTCACTACGCTCAACGACACCGAGAAAGGCCAACTCGCAGCCTATTCGCACAACGGTGGCCGCCTCGTCGTCACCGGTGCCGATGTTACCGGCTTGCCGCAGTCCGACTCCGTCGTCCGCTTCAAAGACTGCCCGGCGAAAGCCTTCTTCGACGCCATCGAAAAGGACTTCCCGTCAGCTTCCCAGAAGCCGCCAACTGACTTGCTTGCCGCCACCGATGTGAAGGCCAGGATTGAAGTCGACGCCCCGGCAACCGTCGCCACGAACATTTCCCGGGTCGACGGCACGCCTCACCTCTTCATCGCCAACTTTACCGGCCTCGTCCCCGGCAAAACTGCCATCCAGACGCCCATGAGCGGCATCCGAATACGCGTGCCCGCCTCCGACGGCGACACGCTCGCATATTTGCCGTTTCTGGGCCAAACTCAGACGTTGCACGGCACGCATCACGGCGGACAAGTGGAGTTCACGCTGCCTCCGGTCGAGCGTGGTGCGATCGCCTGGACAACTGCCCACTAGATTGTAGGGAAGACAGAAAACATGACAGCAGAACTTACGCCGGGCAAAAAGCGCGGCCTGGACGCAGTATCCGATGGACGCGGCGTGATCGCCGCTCTCGCCATCGATCAACGCGGCGCTATGCGCGCCCTTTTTTCGAAGCCGATGGGCAAGGATCCCGCCAGCGTTCCGGGCGAGATGCTCGTCGAGTACAAAAAAGCCGTCAGCCGCATCCTGACGCCGCATGCGAGTGCGATTCTGCTCGACCCCGAGTTCGGTCTGCCCGCATCGCGCGAGCGCGCCAAGGACGCCGGCCTGTTACTGGCGTACGAAATTACCGGGTACGACAAAGCGGTGAAGGGCAGGCTGCCGCGCTTGCTCGATCATTGGTCAGTCCAGCGCCTTGCCCGCGAAGGTGCCGACAGCATCAAGCTCTTGCTCTATTACTCCTCGTTCAGCGAACCGGAAATCAACGACATCAAGTTCGCCTTTGTCGAACGCCTCGGCGCCGAGTGCGCCGAGGCCGATATTCCGTTTTTTCTCGAACTCGTCAGTTACGCCGACGGAGTCGAATCCGGCTCGCCCGAGTTTGCGCGCAAAAAACCGGAATTGGTTTCGAAAGGGATGGCCGAATTCTCGAAGCCGCAATATCGCATCGACATTTTGAAGGTCGGCATGCCCGTGAATTTAGCGTCGGTCGAAGGCGCGCCAGCGCCTGCTTCGGAAATCGTCTATTCGCGCAAGGAAGCGCAGGAACACTTCCTGCACGCTGCCCAGCAATCCACTTTGCCGTTCATTTATTTGTCCGAAGGCGTCAGCAACGAGACATTTCAATTCGGCCTCGAGCTTGCCGCCGAATCCGGTGCGAAGTTCTCCGGTGTTCTCTGCGGCCGCGCGACGTGGAAAGACGGCGTCGCCGTTTTTGTCGAGAAAGGTCCTGCCGCACTCGACGAATGGCTGCGCACTGTGGGCACGCAAAACATCGAGAACGTCAACGCGCGTCTGCAAGCCGCGACGCCGTGGCACACCATTCATCCGGCGCTGAAATCCAGCGCGCAAGCGAAATGACCGGCAGCGGGAATCGCGCGCAGGCATCATTTATCTGCGTGAGCCTGAATCCCGCGATCGACAAGCGGTTGCGGCTCGACGCGCTGAAGCCTGGCCGCGTAAATCGCGCAACCGAAGCGATCCCCGCGCCTGGAGGCAAAGCCGCACACGTTGCCATGGTTCTGCGCGCGCTCGGCGCCGATCCGCTCTGGCTCGGCTTCAGCGGCGGCCCCAACGGCGATTCTTTGTTGCAAGGTTTGCGTGCTCTCTCGATTCGCGCCGAAGGCGTTCCAACGGCAGCGGAAACGCGCATGAATCTGGAAATTTTGGAAGAGAGTGGGAGCGTCACCGAAATCCTCGAACCCGGCGCTCGCGTCACTCCCGCGGAAAGGGAATCGCTCCTGCGCGCTTTCGAAACCGCTCTCGAACTCAATCCGAACGCGATCGTCGTCATGTCCGGCAGCTTGCCTCCCGGACTCTTGAAAGACGAATTTGCAACCCTGGTGAAAATCGGCCGGCGGCGCGGTGCGCGCCTTTTTCTCGACACCAGCGGCGAGCCTCTCAAACTCGGTTTGCAGCAGCGGCCCGATTTTGCCAAGCCCAATCAGGAAGAAGCCGAGTGGCTCATCGGCCGCACGATCGACGGCGCTGCCTCCGCCGCTGCGGCGCTGGAAAAGTTCGTCCAGGATGGGCCGCACGCGGCCGCCATCAGTCTCGGCGCCAACGGCTTGGTATGGCGCGGTCCGTCCTCCGGCAACAGTAACGCGGGCGCCTTCCTCGCCGTCCCACCAAAGTTGGAAGCCGCATCCGCAGTGGGCAGCGGCGATGCTACTATCGCTGGCTTCGCGTTCGCCGCGAGCCAGAATCTCGAGCCAGCAGATACGTTGCGCCTTGCGGTAGCATGCGGCGCAGCGAATTGCCTGGCAGATCTTCCCGGACGCGTTCGGCTGCACGACGTCGAGCGTCTCCGCGATCAAGTTCAGGTTCAGGCCCTTCGATGAGTAGAACGACGACGAGCAGAACGATGATGAGCAGGAAGACGACGAGCACGACAACACAGGAGAGATTCACTCCCAACCATGCTTAGCGAAGAACGCCGCCGCGAAATTCTCGAAATGCTGCAATCCGAAGGGCGCGTGCTGGTCGGCGCGCTTGCCAGCAAGTTTCGTACATCGCAGATTACGATTCGCAAAGATCTTGAATTCTTGCAGCACGAAGGCCAGCTTGAACGCACGCACGGCGGCGCGCTCCCGGTAAAAACCGGCGCGCTGCGTGACCGGTCGATTCAGGAAAAAGAGCAGATGAACCGCCGCGAAAAGCTGCGCATCGCCGAAGCCGCCGGTCACATGATTCGCCAGGGCCAAGTCATCATTCTCGACTCCGGTACAACGACGACCGCGATCGCACGCTCGGTCCGAAATTTTAAAAGCCTCACCGTCATCACGAATGCCACGAACATCGCTGCAGAACTTGCGGATACTTCGGTCGAAGTGATTTTGACCGGCGGCGTGCTGCGCAAGAATTCGTTTTCATTGGTCGGTCCGCTTGCCGAGGAATCGCTGAAAAAGCTGAGCGCCGATTTGTTATTCCTCGCCGTCGACGGATTCGACGTTCGCTACGGTTTGACGACACCGAACGTACTCGAAGCGCGCGTCAATCGCGTCATGGCCGAATCCGCGCGCCGCGTCGTCGTCGTGTGCGACTCGAGCAAATTCGGTCAACGCAGCATGTCGCTCATCATGCCGACCAGTGCCGTGCACGAAACGATCACCGACAAGCGCATTCCGCGGAAAGATCTGAAGGTTCTGCGTGAAGCCGACGTCGAAGTGAAATTAGTGTAGCGCCGGCACCCTTGCCGGCGTTTTGCCAACTGGCGTTACAGAATTCATCGTCGTGGAAATTCGACGATCAAGAAGAACGCGCGAGAGCACTTCGATCCGAAGGAGAATTCAGCAGTGCCCAAATTCGACGTCAGCGTCATCGGTGAACTCAATCTCGATCTGATTTTTTACGGCTTACCCTCGAAGTTGGAACTCGACCGCGAACACCTCGCCACCAACCTCAGCCTCACGCTCGGCAGCTCCTCCGCGATTTTCGCGCACAATCTCGCGCGCCTCGGCAGCACAGTCGGTTTCAGCTCCAGCATCGGCAGCGATTCGCTCGGTCCAATCTGCATCGAGCGTTTGGCCGAAGCCAAAATCGAC
>DASXPD010000099.1:0-14815 GCA_036493835.1 Candidatus Acidiferrum sp.
GGCCGCGGTTACAAACTCCACCCGTTGCTGTTGTACATCCATCGTCCTCCACGGCATCCCTCCACCTCCCGGCGCGCAAAACGCGCCGGAGTGTAAAGGATGTCTTGGGACACCGTGTAAAGGATGTCATGGGCCTGAACAACTCAAACTCCGAGGGTGGGGCACCCGGTTTTTTTCAGCAATCGCTCGAGTTAATGTTTGGCCGCGGTTTGTTCGGGGGCGGCGTCCCACTTGGGCTTGGTTTGTTGGGCCCACTTCTTGGGGTCTTCGTTGTGCATCTTTTCCATTTGTTTGGCGACGTCGGGATGTTTATCCATGACGTGCTTGGTCATGGTTTTCACCATCTCGTCCCAAGTTTCGGCGGAGAGCTTTTGGTCGCACGTCCCACCTAATTCCCTGCAGGTCGTTGTTTTCATTGGCCGCTCCTCAAATACCCTAAAAAGCTAGTCCGCCGTGGTTGGCCGGGCAATACACGGTTAGCCCGAGTCAGCTGTAGTGGCGTTGTTGGCGGCGGGCAAGGGGGCGCCGTGCCGCCGCACTCCAAATTAGTGGAGGTAGACGTCGAAGCCGGAGATTTGGAGGTCGGAGTCGGGGAGGGCGGCGAATTCGGGGGACATTTTTTCGCGGGGGGTGGGGAGAGTGTCCCATTGGGCGGTGCGGTAGATTTGGGGGACGAAGCCGGCTTCGCGGAATAGGGTTTGGTATTCGGCGTAGCGGATGCGGTTGGTGTAGAAGCCGGAATTGGCCATCAGGTCGGACTCCCACGTTTTCTGACTGAAACGGAGATCGTTGAGGTTGCCGCCGAGGATGTCGGCGAGGGAGACGGTGTGCGAGCCGACGCCGTCGGGGCGCTGGATGCGGCGGAGTTCAGCGAGAAGCGGGACGAAGTCTTTGCGGCGAACGTGTTCGAGAACGGCGTGGGAAAAGACGAAATCGACCGACGCGGTTGGGATGGTTTTGAGAGATTCGACGCCGTGTGTGAAATAGGCGCCGCCGCAAGCGGTGAGAATTTCGTCGATCGTTTTGCAATTTTCGAGCGATGGAGGATGGAAGCCGTTTTCACGTAAGTAGGTTTCGAGTTCGCGATAGGGCTGGATGTCGCCGGTAGCGAGGGGCGAGGAGTCGACTAGGTAACTTGCGGAAGCGCCGACGGTACGCGCGATCACCGCGGAGAAGGCCGAGAAGCCGGGGCCTAACTCAAGGACGACAAAAGGCAAATCTTTGAGCGCGAAGACCGCGTTTTTGAAATGGCGCTGGAAAACGCCGACGGCATATTTCGGGCGTTCCATTCCACCGACGTGAAAAACACCTACACGCTTGAGCAGTCGATGACCGACCGGAGCCCGAGAAAGAATGATTTTGGCAGCGATTTTGAGTCGCCAGGGGAACCGAGAGCGGTTCGCCATGTGATCGTCATCCTTTCAGAGGGTGGCTGCAACGAATCGCAAGTAGTTCCGCGAAACGATCGATGTGCCGATTCATGTACCGGGGAAATTGGCGGCGGTGCGGGGACTGATTTTTTGCCGAGCGGCGTCGGTGAATCGAGCGGAAGAACGCGAGCGCGCGAAACCGGGCGCGGCAAATTGCCTGGTGTGGATGCCCAATTTTGACCTGGTACAAAAGCGCCCTGGGAGACGTCAGGTGAACCTTGCCCGAGAACGATATGGCGCTTATGATTTCGGGCACAGCTGCCATTACTATGCCTGAGGATATTGCGGGTGAAAACAAAATTTGCTGGATCGCATAGGAGCCGAAAGATGAAGAGATTGCTGGGGATATTTTGCGGTGTGGTGGTAGCTGGAGCGTTGATGGCGTCCGCGGCGGAAACGGCGAGCGCGCAAGATTGGGCGAAGGCGGCGCTGGGGAAGTCACCGAGGCATGGGGAATGGGTGACGCTGAAACACGATGGGCGAAGCGTGGATACGTTTGTGGTCTATCCGGAAGTGAAGGATAAGGCGCCGGTGGTGATCGTGATTCACGAGATTTTCGGGATGTCGGACTGGGTGCAGGAATTGGCGGACGAAGTCGCGGCGGCGGGATATATCGCGGTGGCGCCGGACTTGTTGTCGGGAATGGGACCGAACGGCGGACGAAGCTCGTCGTTTGCGGAAGGCAAGACCATGGAGGCGGTGAGCAAGTTGCCGCCGGATCAGGTGACGGCGGATTTGAATGCGGCGGCGGACTACGCGAAGAAGATTCCGGCGGCGAACGGGAAATTGTATGTGGCGGGATTTTGCTGGGGAGGCGGGCAGTCTTTTCGGTTTGCGACGAACCGGCCGGATTTGTCGGCAGCGTTTGTGTTTTATGGGCCGCCGCCAGATAAGGACGCGATGGCGAAGATCAATGCGCCGGTCTACGGATTTTATGCCGGGGACGATGCGCGGATCGGCGCTATGGTGCCGGGTGCGATTGAAGCGATGAAAGCGGCTGGGAAGAAGTATGAGCCCGTGACTTACGACGGCGCGGGGCATGGGTTTATGCGGGCTGGCGAGGCGCCGGATGCGAGTGCGGGGAATAAGAAGGCGCGGGATGAGAGTTGGGTGAGGTGGAAGAGTTTGATGGGAAAGTAAAAGCTGACGTAAAGAAGTAATGAAGTAAAGATGTAACGATGAAGAGGTTTACAGTCGACAGTTGAAAGTCGAAAGAGAAGAAGAAGCGGAGATGGGGTTTACGTCGTGGGGACATGGGGCGCAGCAATGCTGCGCCCGTACATGAGACGGCGGATCGAGTTGGGTGCAGTTGAGTCTAAATCCCCACCCTCTGTAACCCGAGGGTGGGGCACCCGACTGTCGCGATGAAGTGGGATTGGTGAGGTTGAAGTGGGAAAAGTTTACGCGGGGACTTCGGGGTGGGCTTACGCGACGTGGAAGCCGGATTTTTATCCGGCGAAATTGGCGTCGGCGAAATTTTTGGGGCACTACGCTTCGCGGCTGAATACGGTGGAGGTGAATTACACGTTTCGGCGATTTCCTACGGAGAAATTGCTGCGCGGGTGGATGGAGACGGTGCCGGAGGATTTCAAGTTTGCGTTCAAGGCGAATCAGAAGATTACGCACATCAAGAGGCTGAAGGATGTGGCGGAGTTTACGGCGGAATTTGCGACGGCGTTGCAGCCGATGGGTTCGGTGAGCAAGTTGGGGCCGGTGCTGTTTCAGCTGCCACCTTATTTGAAGTGCGATGCGGGGTTGCTGAAGGAGTTTTTGGCGAGTGTGCCGCGCGGGTTGAAGAGCACGTTTGAGTTTCGGCATGTTTCGTGGTTCTGCGATGAGGTGTATGACGTGATGCGCGGAGCGAATGTGGCGCTGTGTTTGGCGGAGAGTGAGAAATTGGAGACGCCGGATGTGCAGACGGCGGATTTTAGCTATTTGAGATTGAGGAAAGAGGATTATTCGGCGAAGGCTGCCGCGGCTGTGAAGGCCCGAGTGTCGAAGATGGCGGCGGGCGGTGATGTGTTTGTTTATTTCAAGCATGAAGACACGCCGGAGGGGGCGGTGCATGCGGAGAAGTTGTTGGGTGAGATGCGGGCGTGAGGGCGCAACGAAATAGGTGCGGAGTTTAATTCGGCTGGGTACATCTTTCCTTGTATTCCCTGGGCGAGACGGGTAACGGAAACTTGACTGTCGATTCGAAGACTGAAACTTTGAGGAGGCGTCGACATGCGATTTGGACCGTTTTTGGGGTTGGCGATACTCCTGGTGATTTTGTGGGCGGGCGGCTTTGTGTTTTTCCACGTAGCGGGATTTTTGATTCATTTGCTGCTGATTTTTGCGGTGATCTCGTTGGTCATCCATTTATTCTCGGGCGGAACACGCACGGCTTGAGATTTTGCTCGTAGCGTTCTTAAAAAATTGATTGTTTGGGATTTGAGAAGCCGCTGATGGCGTTTCGCTATCGGCGGCTTATTTTTTTGAGGATGGATTCGGCGGCGGTAATGCCGTGATATTGGGCTTCTTCGAAGATGGAGATGCCGCTTAAGTCGGAGTTCGCGAAGTAAAGACCCGCGTCGGGGGATTTTTGCTGAGCGGCGATGTGGGCGCGTTCGGCGGAGAAGATCGAGCCGGGAGTTGGGCGGATCATCGCGTGGCCCATGCGCATGATGTCGATGCGCGAGACGCACTGGCGAATGTCGGCGTGGACGCGCTCGAGGTCGTGGAGGATGGCTTCACTCCAGTAGCGCCAATCTTTTTCCAAGAGCAGGCGGCGATTTTGCGCGGGTTCGCCGTCGGCGAGCGCCCAGTAAAACGTCCAGACGGTTTTTTCGATGTGGGAGCGGATGGATTGGTGTGTGGCGTCGACGTAGCCGAGGGTGGGCGAGTCGAGAAAGACGGAGTCCCAGGCAGGTTCGGCGCCGCGTGAATCGGGGAGGCGGTCGAGTGTGAGATTGGCGGTGAGCCAGGGGGAGTAGGTGAAGTCGCGGAGGGGTCGAGGCTGCGTGGAGAAATTTTCGATGAGGTAGGGGGCGAGGAAAGTTGGGGCGGCGAAGATTACGAATTCGGATTCGAATTGGGTTTCGGCGGTGGTGACGGTGAAGGCGCGTTTGGATGAGGCGGAAGTTTTTGTCGCGGAGGGAGCGATGCGGCGGACCATTTGATTTGTGCGGACGTTTTCGCCGACACGTTCGAGGAGGCGGCGGGTGATCCAACCGTTGCCTTCGGGCCAGGTGAGCGGGCCTTTTTCGTCTTGTTCGCGCGAAGAGAAATAGTGGATGCCGGCCCAGGCGGAAGTGTCTTTGGCGAGGGCGCCGTAGTCGTCGCGGCAGGCGTAATTCATGTACCAATTTACGAGAGGCGAGTCGAAATTTTGGTTGCGGAGCCAGTCGGCGAAAGAAATTTTGTCGAGGTCTGCGGATTTTTGTGAGCGGCCCAGTTCGAGCGGGATGGTGAATTCGCCGGATTTACGATGAGTGGTGAAGATTTCTTCGAGGCGCTGGAACTGTTCGCGGTCGCGGGGCTTGAGACCGACGGCGGGCTCAATGCCATCTTGCCAGCGGCCGTAGAGGAAGAGGCGCTCTTGCGGGGAGAAGCAGAGGTAGCGCTCGTTCCAGACTCCGTTTTGCAGGACGCCGAGATCTTCGAAGAGTTCGCGGACGTAGATTGCTTTGGGGCCGGGAACGGGGATGTAGTGCGCGGCCCACGGGTAGGCAGTGATTTCGTTTTCTCCCCAGCGGGCGTTGCCGCCGGCGGTGTCGTTCATTTCGAGGAGGACGAAATCGGTGAAGCCACGTTTGCGGAAGCGCCATGCGGCGCTAAGGCCGGCAATTCCGGCGCCGACGATCACGACTTGGAATTTTTCGCGTTTGGTTGGCGTTGGGAAAGAGGCGTGATCGCGGAGTTGATGACCGAGTTGGGCGGATTCGTTGACGAAAGAGCCGGAGATTTGGCGATCGGATTTTAGGGAGAGGCCGATGATGGCGGCGCTGGTGGTGGTTAGGAAGTCGCGGCGCTTAATGGCTGATGTCTTTCCAGTCTTGATCGTAGAGGCGGACCAAAACTTGGTCATTGAGTTGGTTGGGCGGGATGGCGAGCGGGGCCATGTCTGGCGGGAATTGGAAGAGGGCGGGGATGCCCTTGGCGTCGATGAAGCGGAGGCCGGCGGGGAGCGTGGTTGTTGGCGGAACGTAATCGTGTTGCGAGGCGAGGACGAAACCCCATTCGCCGAAGGAGGGGACGTAAACATGATACGGAAATGTTTTCAGGCCGGCTTGCTTGAGCGTGTTGGCGATGCACCAGAAGGAATCGCGGGCGAACATTGGCGACGTGCTTTGCACGACGATCACGCCTTGCGCGCTGAGATGACGAGCGACGGCGCGATAGAACGCGGTGGTGTAGAGCTTGCCGAGGGAATAATTTGTGGGGTCGGGGAAATCGATGACGATGAAATCGAAACTGTCGGTGTTGGAATCGATCCAGGGGAAGGCGTCGGCGTTGATGACGTGGAGTTTGGGAGAGAGTAAGGAGTTTTGATTCAGCTGCGTGAGCATTGCGTGGCTGGAGAAAATTTTTGTCATCTCAGGATCGAGATCGACGAGGGTGATGCTTTCGAGTTGAGGATATTTGAGGATTTCGCGGACAGCGAGGCCATCGCCGCCGCCAAGGACGAGAACGCGGCGCGGAGTGGGAATGCTGGCGAGTCCGGGATGGATCAGAGCTTCGTGGTAGCGATATTCGTCACGCGAACTGAATTGCAAGTGGCTGTTGAGGAAGAGGCGGATGTCGTCTTTGAATTTCGTCAGGACGAGATGTTGGTAGCGGGTGTCTTTCGCGAAGATGATTTCGTCGGCGTAGATGTTGTCTTCGGCGGTGGCGGTGATTTTTTTGGCTTGGGCGATGCCGACGCCGAGGGCGATGAGGACGAGCAGGCAGGCGCCGCGGATGAGGCGCGTGGTGGCGAGCTGGTTAGCGAAGATGAAGGTGCTCCAGAGCGCGACGGCGACGTTGATGAGGCCGAAGAGCATGGCGGAGCGGACGAGTCCGAGGCGAGGGACGAGGATGATCGGGAAAATTAAGGATGCGGCGAGGGCACCGAGATAGTCGAAGGTGAGGACGTGGGCGATGACGTCGCGGAAATTGTAGCGGTCTTTCACGATGCGCATGAGGAGTGGGATTTCGAGGCCGACGAGAACGCCCATAACGATGACGAGGGCGTAGAGGATGATGCTGAAGCCTTGCGTGAATGCGAACGCGAGCATTAGCGCGGCGGAGGAGAAGCCGCCGATTACGCCGAGGAGAAGTTCGATCCAGATGAAGCGGTAGACGAGGCCGCGGTTGAGATAGCGGGAGAGGGCGCTGCCGATGCCCATGGCGAAGAGGTATGTGCCGATGACGGTGGAGAATTGGAGGATGCTGTCGCCGAGGAGATAGCTGGCGAGAGTGCCGGCGACGAGTTCGTAGATCAGACCGCAGGCGGCGATAAGGAGGACGGAGATGAAGAGGAGGATGCCCATGAGTTCAGATCGAAGAAATAAGAACCGCTAAATGCTTACATCGTGCCGAGATGGGGCGCAGCAGCGCTGCGCCCGTATATGTGCTCGCCGAGGCGGGGGATTTAGCGGCACACGAGGGAAAATCAGTGGATGGCGGCAGCGATGATGATGCAGATGCCGATGGACATGGCGCCGATCAGGATCGCGAGCGCCATGTTGTGCTCTTGGACGATCTCTTTCCAAAGATGATAGGGCGTCGCTTTGTCGATGATGACGAACGACAAAATGAAAATCAGGATGCCTATTGCTGCGTAGGCGAGAGCGCTGATGATGTTGCCAAGCGGGACGAGGTTCATGTTATTTGCCTCCAGTGTAGTGGTGGTAGCTGCTGTAGATGGAGCGATAGGCACCCGGATTGTCGCGGATGGAGCGCGGGACATTTTTGACCTGGCTGATGCGGTCGAGGCTCCAGCCACGGTATTGCGCGGTGGCGATGCCGCCCAACACCATGAATCCGTAGAGCAAGTAGAGTTTCGCGAACATTAGTCACTCTCCGATTTCAAGATCGGGTGATCGCTTTCGGCCCAGCGCGCGCGTTCGAAGCTGATGGCTTTGAACGTCAGGAGCGCGACGGGAACGAAGAGGATCAGCAATCCCCAACCATAGAACCCGAACACGGCGACGTCGCGATGCACTTCGACCTTATAACTGATCGCGGGATGACGGGCGTCGGCTTCCGGTTCGATCCGCAAGTAATAATGTCCAGGCGGAACACTGGGAACGATCACTTTATCGTTGCGGCCGCCTTCGGTCCATGAGCCGTCGCTGTCGGAGCCGGAGTAGTAGCTGACCTCGCGGCCGAAATCCCAGGCGCGGCCGGTGTCTTGATCGATGAGCGCGTAGTTGAGGTAGATCCAGTTGTTCGCGACGTTTGCTTCGGTGAGGATCTCGACGTTGGACTCGCGGCCTTTCAACTCGAAAACGTCGGTGACGAAGGATGCTTCGCCTTTGGGCGCGCCGGACGCCAACTGGTAGGTGGCGCTGAAGACGACTTTATTGCTAGAGAAGAGGTCGGACATCACCAGCAGACCGAGAAGACAAGCACAAAGGAGCAAGAACCTGCCCCAAAGCTGCTTGAGGTTGACGGTGTTTGGCGACGGTTGATTTTCGAAAACGCCGATTGGTTCGGGCGGTTGACCCTGCAGCTTGAATGCCTGCCAGACTTCTTTTCCGTAGAGGTATTCGCCGACGGACCAAGTCACTTCGCCCGATTGCTTGTCTTTTTCGTAGGAGAGAATGTGCGGCGGTTTTACGAAGTCCATTACGATGACGGGATCGCCGACGCGAACCTGCCAGGGAAATTCGCCGAGTACGAAGCTCGTGGTGGCTTCCGCGGTCTGGAAGTGACGGTAATATTCGCCGAGATAATTCGCGCGATCCACGATGCGATGCTCGATGCCAGGTTCGGACTTGCAGACGGAGATGTCGTTCCAGTGGCCCTGATATTCGCTGAGATAGCGAAAGCCTTTGTACGGATTGAAGAGCAGATACTCGTGCCAGTCGAACTGCTCGCCGTCGGAAAATATGGTGCGACGCTGGAAGCCGATGACTTCGTAGTCGGTGCCGCGCAGTTTGCCGCGTGTGCCGAGCGGGATCATCGGTTTTAATTCGCCGGTGGCCGCCTTGAATTGTTGAAGGACGGTGAGGTTCGGATCTTTCGCGTCGAGAATCGAGTGACAGCTTTCGCAGACTACGGTCACAGCTTGCTGAAACGAACGCAGCGTGATCGCGGCGCCACACTGCGGACAATTCAGCGATTTGACCTGCGGCTTGGCCGGGCCGGCGGGTGGGCCCGGCGGCTGAGGCGGCCGTGGCGGTTGCGGAGGAATTGGCGGCTGGCCGGCGCCCATTACCAACCCTCGAACTGGCGGAGATTTTTGAACTTCAAATCATCGAACTCGACAAATTCACCGAGATACAAAGTGGGCTGCTCATCGCTGTAATCGAGCGTGGCGAATTTTCCGGTGTGCGTGCGGCAATCGGCGAACTTCACGTCGGTCTTATCCCAATATTGAAACGGCAACTCGCCTTGGACGCCCTTGTAGTGCGCAATCGTGATGGCTGTGACGATATACGTTTCGCCGTTCCAAACATACTGCTGCTCGACTTGGACTTGAGACGCATTCGGCAACGACTGGGGGGGAACCTTCGCGGCGAACGAAACCGCGAATTCGTTTTGCGCGTCGGAGAGCCACGCGCTGGTGCCATCATTCATCACGATGTGCCATTCGTTCCAGCCACCTTGCTCGTATTCATACAGGATGCGGCCGGCGACGACGAAAGCTTTGTTCTTGTAGATGCCTTCGGTATTGAGCTGGATCGGTGAGCTATCGGGCGGCAAGTCGGCGACCTGGCCCACTTTTTTCACGTCGACGTCGGAGCGAACGAGGATGCTCTGACAGTAGGTGCAGACGGTTTGCACGCTGCTCGGCCATTGGAAAACAACTTTGGCGCCACAGTTGGGGCAATTCGCGATGGGCTGTGTCATCGGAGGACACTCGAAGTTGGCGGCATCAGTCGCTCGCCGCCTGTTCGCGGGGCATTTCGTAAGAACGGATGAGCCGGCGAATGGCCACGCTACGCGCTGCGAAACGCTTTTGCAATGCAGCTTCGAAATTCCATTCGGGGCGCGGCACGCAGCAGAAGAGGTTGAGGCACAGCGAACCGTGTTCAGGGAATGTGTGACACGCGAGATGCGATTCGGCGAGTAAACACAAGCCGGTGATGCCACCGGTGCGCGGGAATTGATGCCACTGCGTTTCGCTGACCGGATGCAGCTTCATCTCGGCGATGATTTCGTCGAAGAGCGAGCGAAGCGTCTGCGTATTTTGCAGAGCTTCGGACGAACAGCCAAATGCTTCGATGACCCACTCAACGCCGTTCATGAGTGACACCCTGCCAGGGAGATGGCCCAAGATATTAGCAGTTGCAGTTCGATCACGCTTGGGGTTTGCCGCATTCGGGGCAGAACTTTGACGGGCGCGGAATCTGTTTGCCGCACTCGGAGCAGAATTTTGTCGTGGCGCTGCCGGCTCCGCCGGTCGCCGGCGGCGGCTGTTGAGGCGGAAGGGCTTGGGGTTGCTGCGCGGCGGCCGCCGCATTTTGCACGGCGTTCGCCATCGTCTGGCCGATGGCCATGCCGGCACCGAGACCAGCACCGATTCCAACCGCTCCGCCGCCTTCGTTTGCCGCGGCGATCGGGATCGATTGAGCGACTTCGTACTGGGTGAATTTGTTCATGTCTCCAATCATGTTCATGCTGATGCGCTGATCGAGGACCTTTTGCAGCTCGTCGGGCAGCGAGAGATTTTCGACGTTGAACGTGTCGAGCGAGAGGCCGTATTCGCTGAATGCCGGCGAAAGCTGCTCCGTGATTTTCTGTGCAAGAACGCCTTGATTGGCGGCCATGTCGAGGAAAGGCACCTGGCTTTGCGCGAAAGCGTCGGTCATTTTGGAGATGATCGTGTTGCGCAGCTGGCCTTCGAGATCGGCGACGCGATACAGGTCGCGCGTGCCGCTGATTTTTGTGTAGAACTTTTTCGCGTCGATCAAGTGGTACGAATAAATTCCGAAGCCACGCAAACGAATGGCGCCGAATTCCTTGTCGCGAATGGTGATTGGATTCGGCGTGCCCCAGTGCTGGTCGGTCTGGGTGCGAGCCGAGAAAAAGTAGACGTCGGATTTGAACGGCGACTTGAACGCTTTGTCCCAGTTCATCAAGTAGGTGAGGATGGGCAGCGTTTGCGTGTTCAGCGTGTAGAGGCCAGCAGGAAACGCGTCGGCGGCTTTGCCCTCGTTCACGAAGAGCGCGAACTGAGAATCGCGGACGGTGAGTTTGCCGCCGTTCTGGATTTCGCGATCCTGCATCGGATAGCGGTACGCGAGGATGCCGTCTTCGGGCTCAACCCAGTCAATGACATCGATAAATTGTTTGGAAATGAAGTCGCGCAGACTCATGGAGCTCTCTTTCTGTTTTTCGGGCTCGATTGGGGCGGACGAGCCGGCCGATGGACAAAGAATGTAGGCCGTGAGTAAGTACGTGTCAATGGCCGCGGATGTTTCAGATAGCGATGCGAAATCGCGTGTGGCAGCGCGGATAAATCGCAATTTGTGTTAGCAATATTGCTGCAATATTGCGATGGATTCCAGCACCAAGAGTCGGGCCGGCAAGCTGGGGGTGGCGCGTGGGTTAGACGCCTCGCTTGCGTAAAGCTATTCGCGGAGCGCCGAGCTGCCACCTGTATCAAAACCGTACTGGAAGGCATCCTTCCAGTTAACTTCTTCAGCTCCTCGGTTCCGGTGTCTCATGAACGCACAATTTTCCGATGTTATTATCGGTGCTACGGAACGACGGACTGCGCGCGCCATGTTACCCCAAGCTCCCCTTTTTCAATTCCAGCACGGCGACCACATTTGCGTCTTTTACGGCACCGAGACCGCACTGCTTGAAATTCTCACTCCTTACGTTGCCGAAGGGCTTCGCAAAGGCGAGCGTTGCTTTTGCGTCCAGACGAACGAAGTCATACGACGCTTGACCCTCGACTTGCAATTTATTGGAGTGAACGTTGAACGGGAAGCTGAGCGCGGGGCGCTGGAGTTTCACACAGAAAACGAAGTCTATTTCGAGAATGGCTCATTCGATGGAGAGGCGATGATCCGGCGCCTCATGCGCGCGGTGGAAGACTCGGTCAAAGCTGGATTCACTGGATTTCGAAGCGCGGGCGAACTGTCCTGGGCGTCAGCCGAAACTCATTGCAAGCAAGTGATCGGCTACGAAAAAAAGGTTGAGCAATGCTACCCAGGAAAACGGGCGGTTGGCCTGTGCCAATATCGAATGAGCGCGTTTCGTGCAGCGGTGCTCGAAGCGCTGCTTGAAACGCATCGGATGCATCTGATCGAGCCGGATGCGACTTCCCGCTTCGCGAGCATTCAGATCGGCCACGGAGGCTATGCGACCGAAATCGTGGCAGATAAGGTCGCGGGTCATCCGAACTACTACTACGTAGTGCAGGATCGCCGGCCAAAGCAGGTACTCGGCCGGGGCGTCGCTGAGGATTTTGAGAGCGCGAACAGCGAAGCGCAAGAACTGGTGCGGCAGCTCACCGTATAGTTTTAGTTGTTTCGACGAGTTAATGAGTCGCGGTGGTGCCGGCGCAACGGAGACTGCTGGGCCGCGGGCGACCTATTCGCGCGGGGTGCGCCGCGGGCGAGATGACGGATGATACTCGCTGCTCAGATAGATCAAGTACGCGAGAATTCCTGCGCCGGCGATGATTGCGGAACCCAGTGGCAACGCGTGTAGAAGTTTGACGAACGTCATCTGTAACTCCGCTGAAGATGCGTCAGCATTCCATTCCTTACGAAGCACTACGATCAGGTGATAGCTGTAACGGACCTTATGTTTGTCGTAAGAAACAACGAAGAACAGGGGAAACCTTTGGCGAATTATGCCTCAGCAGGCTTCGTGGCGCGTTCCGTAAGCGCGACCAAGCGTTTCTCGTTGGGGGAGGGTTGGCAGCGGAGCGCGTTCGGAGCTGCTTCCGAGCCGGCTCTTCCACCAGATGGAAGGTTGCGACCGATGCGAGCGCGATCACGACGAGGCAAGCAACGGTGATCGCCAGAGGCACGCCCAACCCGGCAGACTCAAAGCAGGCGACAGGCAGAACCTTGCCGAGCACTATTTCGGATATGCCGTGGGTCATGTAGAGCGAATACGAGACTTTGCCGTAGTAAACGGCTGTGCGACCGGAGAGCAGCCCGTCGGGCTCGTCTGCCAATCCCCATCCGAAAGCGTCCTGAATTGAGGATGCAGGCTGTCGGCTTCGTGGATGACGAATGACCAGGTTGTGCACATTTCGAACTCTTCTGGCGGTTTGGCGAGGGAGCGGCGCTGCATAGGCGGCAAGTTCCCTCCCCTGCACACCGGCTGGCCATTTAGTCCTTTTCAGAGACCTTCCCCGTAGAAGAAGCTCTTTACGAAAAGCCGAATAAATGCCAGCTGCTGATTTAGCGTCTAGTTTCTGAGCCGGGGAGCAAACTTTTCATCATTGCGTTCAGCGAGAGAGAACTGTTTTGTCCGTCGATTCCGTCACGGTTCTTCAGTTTGCGTCCACGCATAGAGACGCTCGTTCTCTGGATGATTGCCATTGGAAAATCGGACCGTTGGTACCGGACACTTTGTGTTCCTGGGTGAGGCGATTACCGCAAGTGGTCCTTTCCGGGACAAGTTTCGTAACTGCTCTTCCCGCCAACTTGCTTGAAGGTTTCCCGCCTTTCTAACGATCATCGATTCGAATAAATGGCAAAGGAAGAGACGAAATAGTCGCGTTCGGAGGGAGTGAAAATGACTAATCGCGAATGTCCGCAAGCCCAAGCCCAACCCAATCAAGGTATCTACTCATTCTGACCAACCCCTCACAGGATTCATGGCGGAGCCAACGTGCCGATTCGCAACTTGTTTGTAACTATTTCGGGGAATGTCTTGACTCTATGACATCTGACGGACCAATTACGTGGCAATCCGTATTTACAGTGAAGCCTGTACTTCCGGCGGCAGACCTGCCACCTCGAACAGGTTTGCCTCACCGGCAGGCGGTAGTCCGAAGACTAGACCCATGTGCAGTTGTTCCCAACAAATCACCCCCGTAGCCTTACTCGTGACCGCACATACGGGAAGTCCTGTATCGCGACCAGGAGTCAACCAAAATGAAGGCTAGTTCCAGTTGGAAGTCCGGATCGGCACTGTTCCTGAGCTTGTTATTCGCGATCGGCTGTGCAGGCCAGACCAGCAACACGAATACAGTAAGCAGCGCCCCGATATCTCCAAGTTCAGTTATAGCCACACCAGGCAACGCGAAGGTGACCCTCACGTGGTCAGCCGTATCGGGAGCGACTAGCTATAATTTAAAGCGGTCCACGACATCAGGTGGCCCGTACGCCCAAGTCGCTGCTCCGACGTTTGCGGGGTATACAGACGTCAGCCGTCAGAACGGTACTACATACTATTATGTAGTCTCTGCCGTGAACGGCTCCGTCGAAGGTACGAATTCTGCACAGGTCAGCGCCACACCCTCGAACCTGCCCGCTCCTACGGGCCTAACAGCGTCGTCGGGCAATGCTCAGGTCGGTCTCCGCTGGACGCCGACGACTGGCGCAACGGTTTACCACCTCAAGCGGTCAACTGTCAGTGGCGGTCCGTACGCTGAGATCGCGGCTCCCACTTGGTACGGCTATACAGATGTTGGCGTGAAGAACGGCACCACGTACTATTTCGTCGTTTCGGTGGTCACTTCAGCAGGCGAGAGTACGAACTCGGCGCAAGCGTCCGTCACGCCGACAGCTCCGGCCTCACCGACGGTAACTTCGGTATCGGTATCACCGGAAACAGCATCTTCGATCACTTCCGGTACGCTGCCGTTCACGGCGAGCGTTGCGGGCACGACGACGAATAAGACGGTTGCTTGGAAGGCCGCGCTCGGCACCGTCAGCGCGTCCGGTATGTATAAGGCGCCGACGACCGCGGGAACCGACACGGTGACTGCGACCAGCGTTGCAGACCCGACCAAGTCGGACTCCGTGTCTGTCAAGGTCACGATAGCACCGCCGCCCCCGCCGCCCTCGAATCCCCCGCCGCCGACTTCAACACCAAGCAACGGATTGGCAGAAGGGTTCTTCAGCTTAACGTATACCTCTATCGCCGCTTCGCACTATCCATCCGTGCCGTTTGGCAGCGTGCGGCTATGGGATACTAACACCACATGGGCGCAGATCGAAACCAGCCGCGGAAACTACAACTGGACGGATCTGGACGTTTGGCTCAAGAACATCCACAGC
>DASXPD010000100.1:0-2194 GCA_036493835.1 Candidatus Acidiferrum sp.
CTTCGGCACACTGGGTAAACAACGGTGCCTGTGCCACACGAAAACCCTGGCGCGAAGTCCCTGAAATGGTTCAGGTCGACGCGGAACGTCACAGGATACTCCGCACTCCAACTTGACTTTTATCCAATCGGAAGACAACGACCGGATCTCTGCTTCGGCATTGAATGCAAAACCGGCAAACAACACCGAACCCGGCGAATTCGCCGAATTGCTACACTCGACCGCCCTGCGTTATCTTCCCCAGAGGTTACGTTAAAGGATTACCGACGTTCGAGCAGGAGATGGGACACCTATGTTTTTAGTCCTCTGGGAGTTCGAAGTCAAGCCCGGCTGCGAAGATCGCTTTCAAAGAGTCTACGGAGCGGGCGGCGACTGGGATTCCCTGTTTCGTCGCGATTCGAACCATGCGGGAACGTACTTGTTCCGAGACCTGGCAAAACCGCGGGTGTACCTCACTGCCGATTACTGGGTAACGCAAACTGCGTACAAAGATTTTTTGCAGCGCGAAGAGGCGGAGTACAAACGCATCGACGCTGAAGCGGAAGAATTGACTACTGCCGAGCGTCACGTGGGGTCGTACGAGACGGCCGGAACATTTCCCCTACCCAACATTTGACGCCAAGATGAGCGAATGTGTTTCCTTTTATTTGTTCGCTCAAAGCGGAACTACTTCTTCGCCCAGAGTGAAACCAATCCATTCGCGCCGAGATCGTGTTGCAGAAACTGTTTCGGCTCGCAGGCAACTCGCGTGACGGCTTCGGCGGCGAGGTAGCCGCTGCGCACCGCGCCTTCCATCGTTGCGGGCCAGCCGGTTGCCGTCCAATCCCCTGCTAAAAAGAGCCTATTTACGCTGGTTTCATGCTTTGGACGCCACCGATCGATGCCAGGTTGCGGGGAAAACGTGGCAGCAGCTTCTTTGATGACGGTGGCCTTCACAAGGTTCGCTTCGCGGGCGGCCGGGAGCGCCTGGCGGACTTCGGCGAGGCAGAGGTCGATGATTTCCTGGCGCGGCTTTTGGAGGAGGGCGTAGGAGGCGCTGATGACGAGTTGGAGGTATTGCTTGGCGGCGGAGGGTTTTGAGTTTGCGGCTTCGCCTGTGGCATTGCCTGTTGCTGGGGCGGCTGCCGGAGCCGGGCCGTAGAGGGCCGTCTTGTTGAAGACCCACTGGACGTTGGTGTCGAGGAGCGTGATGAACGGCTCGCTGGTGACTTCGCGATCGAACCAGAAGTGGACGCCGGTGATCGGGGCGTCTTTGATTTTGTCGAGATTGTGGAAGGCGGGATCGGACTGCGCGATCTCGGGCGGGAGGAGTTCGGCGAAGGTGTCGTGGGGGACGGCGAAGACGTAGGCGTCGGCTGACTCTTCGCGATTGTTGTCGAATTGAATGGCGGCGACGGCGTTGTTTTCGATCTTGATGCCGCGGACGGGAGAGCGCAGCGTCACTTCCCCTCCCTTTTTCTCGATGAAGGCGCGGCAGCCGTCGTAGAGTTCGGCGAGCGGCACGACGGGAACTCCCATGCGGTAGCCGCGGCTGTGGCAGAGGAACGCTTTCCAAAAGACGTCGATGCCGAAGCGCGCGTCGGTCTGGTCGAGCTCTTCGTCGAGTGCGCTGACGAGAACGACGCGCCAGAAGCGATCGATGGCGCGCTGGGTCTGGCCCTGGCTGCGCAGCCATTCGAGCATGGAGATGCCTTCGGGCGAGTTCAGGCCAGCGGGGCCGGACGGATGGCCGCTGGTGCGGAGAATGGTGAGCATCGCGCGGGCGATGGAAAGTTTGTCGCCGAGCGAGAGCGGCGCGAATTTGGCGAACGAGCCGGTCATGTGGAATGGCGCGGGAAGAATGCCGGCTTGCATCGCGCCCTGGCGGCCTTGCGGATCGAGGAAGAGCAGGCGATCGAAAAACTTAACTTTGTTGGCGGAGCCGACGCGGCGATAGAAGTCGTCGAGATTGGTGCAGCAGCCGAGCGTGACGTGCTGGCAATTGTCGACGTGTTCGCCGTCTGGCAAAACGTAGGAGGTTGCGCGGCCGCCGAGGAAAGGTCGCTGTTCGAATAGACGAACGCGCCAACCGGATTCAGCTAGCGCGACGCCGGCCGCGAGCCCCGCCAGGCCGCCGCCGATCACGATCACACTTTTCAAGGATGTTCTCTTCCGTCACGCGCCCGAAACGGGCCTGGGCGATGAACAACATTTT
>DASXPD010000101.1:0-85340 GCA_036493835.1 Candidatus Acidiferrum sp.
GTGAGATCAAGCACGCCAGTTTTGTATCCGCATTTGGCCATCTTGATCAGCGTGCCGCCGCACGTGAGTTCGACGTCATCAGGATGCGCAGCGATCGCCAGGACATCTAAATTCATCGGGACTCCTCTATTCTTATGTCGCGAGAGAATTTTAGCAGCAACGCGAAGTCGCGGCGAATTGTCGGCTGCCGCTGCAAGTTGTGCTAACGTTTTTCGCGGCGAAGAAACTAACCATCGCGCTCTCAGGTGAACTCAAACCGTGGATCAACCTCTCCTAAACCAAGTAGCGCTAGTTACCGGCTCGTCGAAGCGCTTGGGCCGCGAAGTCGCGCTCGGTCTCGCAAAACACGGCGCCGACATCGTGATTCACTATCGCTCGTCAGAAGATGACGCGCGCAAAGCCGCGGCAGAAGTCGAGAAACTCGGCCGTCGCGCAATCACGCTGAAAGCCGACCTCGAAGACATTTCGCAAATCCGCGCCTTGTTTGAAAAGACAGCGGCCCAGTTCGGACGCCTCGACATCCTCGTCAACAGCGCCGCCAGCTTCGTCCAGACCGAATTCGCCAAGACCACCGAAAAAGATTGGAGCGAATCCCTCGACACCAACGTAAAGGCTCCGTTCTTCTGCTCACAAGCCGCCGCGCCACTCCTCAAGAAAACCAACGGCTGCATCATCAATTTCGCCGACGTCGGCGGCATCCTCGGTTGGACCGGCTACATCCCGCATTCGATCTCCAAAGCCGGCGTAGTCATGTTGACCAAGTGCCTCGCGAAAGAGCTAGCCCCCGAAGTCCGCGTCAACGCCATCGCGCCCGGTACGATCACGATGCCCGACGACGCCCCGGAAATCGAAGCTAACTTCATCAAACAGGCTCCGCTGAAGCGCAGCGGACGCCCGCCAGATATCGTGCAAGCAGTCGTCTATCTCGCCACCGCCAAATTCGTCACCGGCCACACGCTCGTCGTCGACGGCGGCCGCGTGCTGTAACGCCGCAGCAACATCCCGCGAACGTTTTGGAAATCCAACATTCGATCGCGGGGTGCACACTTGCTCGCCCCGGTGTATTCTATTGTCCTTATAGCGAGCATAAATTTTGCGCGCCATGTCTGCGCGCCACCAGAACGACGAAAGGGACCCGCCGAGAGTTATGGAACACGACACGCACGTAATGCCCCACAATATGGATGAATACGAGGTTGCTGAGTGGCTCGAATCCCTCGATTCGGTCCTCGAATCGAGCGGCCCCGAAGTCGCCGTCGAAATTCTCGAGCGCCTGCGCGTTCACGCGAAAGTTGCCGGCCTCAACCTCCCGTTCACGGCCAATACCCCGTACGTCAACACGATTCCCGCGCGCCACGAGCCTGCATTCCCCGGCGATCAGGAACTTGAGCGCCGCATCAAGAGCCTCATCCGCTGGAACGCGATCGCCATGGTCGTCCGCGCCAACCGCGTCGAGCACAACATCGGCGGCCACATTTCCACCTACGCCTCCGCCGCGACGCTCTACGAAGTCGGCTTCAACCATTTCTTCCGCGCCCGCAGCGACTCATTCGAAGGCGACACCATCTACTTCCAGGGACACGCCTCGCCCGGCATTTACTCGCGCGCGTTCCTTGAGGGTCGTCTCTCCACGAAAAAACTCGAAAATTTCCGCCGCGAACTAAAACCTGGCGGCGGCCTCTGTTCGTATCCACACCCGTGGCTGATGCCCGATTTCTGGGAATATCCAACCGTTTCGATGGGCCTCAGCCCGTTGATGGCGATCTATCAAGCGCGCTACGCCCGCTATCTCGAAAATCGCGGCCTCAAGCCAAAGACCGACGCAAAGGTCTGGGCGTTCCTCGGCGACGGCGAAACCGACGAGCCCGAATCGCTCGGCGCAATCACTCTCGCGTCGCGCGAAAAACTCGACAACCTCATCTTCGTCATCAACTGCAACTTGCAGCGTCTCGACGGCCCCGTCCGCGGCAACGGTCAAATTATTCAGGAACTCGAATCCGCCTTCCGCGGCGCTCGCTGGAACGTCATCAAGGTTCTGTGGGGCACCGAGTGGGATCAGATCCTCGCGCGCGACACCGAAGGCTTGCTCGTCAAGCGCATGGGCGAACTCGTCGACGGCGAATATCAGAAACTCGTCGTCTCGTCCGGCGCGTACGTGCGCCAGCATTTCTTTGGCACCGACCCGCGCTTGCTCAAACTCGTCGAGCCACTCTCTGACGACGAACTCCGCCGCCTGCGTCTCGGCGGTCACGACCCGCGCAAAGTTTACGCCGCTTACAAAGCTGCCACCGAACACAAGGGCGGCCCAACCGTCATCCTCGCGCGCACCATCAAGGGCTACGGCCTCGGCGAAGCGGGCGAAGGCAAAAACGTCACGCACCAGCAGAAAAAGCTCAACGAAGAAGAGCTCCGCATCTTCCGTACTCGCTTCGACATTCCTCTCACCGATCAGGATTGCATCGAAGTTCCGTTCTATCGCCCGTCCGAAGACAGCCCGGAGATTAAGTACCTCACCGAGCGCCGCGTCGCGTTGGGCGGCTACACGCCCGCGCGCAAAGTCCGTGCCACGCCGATTTCGGCGGCAGGCCACAACGAACTCTTCAAGGAATTTAACGACGGCAGCGATGGCCGCGAAGTATCCACGACGATGGCGTTCGTCAGCATGCTCCGCAAAATGCTGAAGGACACCGAGATCGGAAAATTTATCGTCCCGATCGTTCCCGACGAAGCGCGCACCTTCGGTATGGAGTCGCTCTTCCGCACCGTCGGCATTTATTCCAGCGTCGGCCAGAAATACGACCCGGTCGATGCCAGCACCTTGATGTATTACAAGGAAGCCACCGACGGCCAAATCCTCGAAGAGGGAATTACCGAGGCCGGCTCAATGGGATCGTTTATCGCCGCTGGTTCCGCGTACGCGTCCTACGGCATCAACACGATTCCATTCTTCATTTACTACTCGATGTTCGGATTCCAGCGCATCGCCGACTTCATCTGGGCCGCGGCGGATATGCGCACGCGCGGCTTCTTGCTCGGTGGCACCGCCGGCCGAACCACGCTCTCCGGCGAAGGCCTGCAGCACCAGGACGGCAACAGCCACGTTCTCGCGCTCTCCGTCCCCAACCTGCGTGCCTACGATCCCGCGTTCGCCTACGAAATCGCCGTCATCATTCAGGATGGTATTCGCCGCATGTATAAAGACGGCGAGGACATCTTCTACTACATCACGTTGATGAACGAGCCGTACGCGATGCCGCCGATGCCGGGTGACGTGAAGGACGGCATTCTCAAGGGCATGTATCGCTTCCGCGCCTCGAAAAACAAAAAGGCCAAACTGAAAGCTCAACTTTTCGGAAGCGGTTCGATCTTGCGCGAAGCGTTGCAGGCGCAGGAAATTCTCGAAACGAAATTCAACGTCGCCGCCGACGTCTGGAGCATCACCAGCTACAAAGCGCTCTACACCGACGGCATCGAAACCGAACGCTGGAACCGCCTGCATCCCGGTTCGAAGAAGCGCGTCCCCTACGTCACCAAGACGCTCGGCGAAGCGCCCGGCGTGCTCGTCGCGGCATCCGACTATCTCAAGACGCTTCCCAACATGATCAGCAAGTGGCTGCCGCGCCGTCTCGCATCGCTCGGCACCGACGGCTTCGGCCGCAGCGAAGGCCGCCAGTCACTGCGCACCTTCTTTGAAGTCGACGCGCGAAGCATCGCGCTCGCCACATTGTACGAGCTTCACCTCGACGGCAAACTCGAGACCAAAGTCCTCGACAAAGCCATCAAGGAACTCGGCATCAACCCCGAAAAACCAAACCCAGTCGTTTCATAGGCAAGCACGCGAAAACTCGGCAAGTTCATGTAGGGGCGGGCTTCAGTCCGCCCTCGATCCGATCGGCACATCGTCAACCGCGCGGCAAATCTTTTCGCGCAGCGAATCCGGAAATCCCGCCAACCACCCAAGCTGTCATCCCGACCGAAGTGAGCCGACGTCTTTTCTTCGCGTTCGCTTCCTGCGAACGCGTCGGCTCACGAAGTGGAGGGACCTTGGCTCGACTCAAGCCCCACGAACATCGATGGGAGGTCCACTCATTAAGCCCCGGCCAATACTTCGCCCGGCTTTATCCGGCCTGTCGCCAGATTCGCGACCAACTCTCGATTCGCTGCCAGAAAATCGTAGTCGCCCAATTCGCGCGGCAGCACCCACGCGATCTGCTCAAACGCGGCCGCGTGCACTTCATTCGATTCCAATCCAGCCGCATAGAATCGAATTTCCAGCGGCGTCGCCGTCTCCGCATAGCGATGTGTAACGTGCCCAATTGGCGCCGATTTCACGAGCGTCACGCCCAACTCCTCGCGCAACTCGCGACCTAGCGCAGCTTCGTCGGTCTCGCCTTGCTCCACCTTGCCACCAGGGAACTCCCACTTCAACGGAGACGTGTCGTCCCGGCGCCGTTGTCCGATCAAAATCCGGCGATCACTCCGTTCGATCACGGCTGCCACGACTATCACCAGGGCTCTTCCTCCACATCAGCGCACAGAAAAACGCGACCGCATTAATACGAATACATCACGCGCGCTAGTTCTTTGATGCCGCGCAGTAGCGGAGGACCCGGCGTGTTCAACAATTCGTCCGCGATGACAGAAACGCGCCGATTGCGAATCGCCGGCACATCTTTCCACGCGCCAACTTCGTACGCTTCACCAACCTTCGCGCGCGTACCCGTCGCCGCCCAAGCGAGCACGATCACGTCCGGCTGACCCGCGGCGACCTGCTCATCTGAAACGCGCTCGCCCGCCGGAACAACCATCTCGCCACCCGCAATCCGAACCAATTCCGCCACCCAAGGCGGCGAACTGATCCGCGGGTTCGGCCACGCCTCGCAGTACACCCGAACGCGCCTCGTGCCGCGCCGAAGAGCCTTAGCTTTGCGCTCAACCCCAGCAAACCCTGTCCGCATTTTCCGAATTAGCTGTTCTCCCGCTGCGCCGCGACCCACAATCCCTGCCAGCAATCGAATATCGTTCTCCACATCCGCCAGCGACCGGGGATTCATCGCCAAAAAATTCACCGGCTCCGCCAATATCTTCGCCACCGTCTCCTGCTTATAGGGCACCGACCCGATCACCAGCGTCGGCCGCAGCTTCATGATTTCCGCGACGTCGCCCATGTGCCAGCAGTCACCCACCTGCGGCAGTCCGCGAACGTTCGCGACATCGCAACACCATTTCGTCACACCAACCAACAGCCGGCGAGCACCAACCTTGCACAAAATCGAAGTCGCGCTCGGCGCCAGCGACACAATCCGCGCCCTTGCCTTAGACCGACCCTTCAATCGATTTAACTCCCGCTTCTGAGCCAAAACATCCCCCGCAGAAATTCTTTACGCCGCTCATTCACCGTGCTAACTTCCACTCCAGTAATCGGCCCGTGCCCGGGCCCCGCAAGCCGTACGAAGTAAGGAGATGTCATGCCCCGTTTCGGCACCTACTGTATCGCGTTCGGTCTCCAGTTCGCTTTTGCCGCGGCATCCATCCACGCCCAATCCAGCGGTCCGCCCGCTCCTCCGACCTTCACGAAAGACGTCGAGCCGATCCTCCAGAAAAATTGCCAGACCTGCCATCGCCCCGGCGAAGGCGGCCCGTTCCCGCTGATCACTTACGAGCAAGTGCGCCCGATGGCGCCGAGCATCAAGCGCGTCGTCAGCCAAAAAATCATGCCGCCGTGGTTCGCTGACCCGAAATACGGCCACTTCATGAACGACCGTTCGCTCCCGCAAAAAGATATCGCGACGCTCGTCCAGTGGGTGAACGGCGGCGCGCAGGAAGGCGACCCGAAGGACATGCCGCCTCCCGCCGAATTTCAGGACGGCTGGGGCATTCCGAAACCTGACGTCGTCTTCCAACTCGCGAAGCCTTTCAACATTCCCGCCAGCGGCACGATCGACTATCAGTACATGATCGTTCCCACCGGCTTCAAAGAAGACAAGTGGGTGCAAATGGCCGAAGCGCGTCCGACGAATCGGCCGATGGTGCATCACATCATCGCGTACGTTCGCGAACCGGGTTCGAGCTACTTCGCGGGGCACAAGGCCGGCGAATTTTTCGTCGCGCCGCCCGCCAAAGAAGACGAGAAGGCCGACACCAGCGCTCTACCTAGCGATTTTCTGATCGGCTATGCGCCCGGCCAGCCCGCCGAAATTCTCGCACCAGGACAAGGCAAACTCATCAAAGCCGGCTCCGACCTCGTGATCGAAGTCCACTACATGGCCATGGGCCACGCCACGACGGACCAGACGAAAATCGGCCTCGTCTTCGCCAAAGAGCCGCCGAAAGAACGCGTCCTCACGCTTTCCGCCGTGAACGGCACCTTCAAAATTCCGCCTAACGATCCTAACTACAAAGTAGACGCCACCTTCGACGTCCTGACCGACGTAAAACTCACCGGTCTGCATCCGCACATGCACACGCGGGGTAAAGATTTTGAATATCGCGTCGTCTATCCCGACGGCCGCACCGAAACGCTGCTCAGCGTCCCGAAGTACAACTGGCGCTGGCAACTCTGGTACAACCTCGCCACTCCGCTCGACCTGCCGAAGGGCACCAAAATTGAGTGCACCGCGCATTTCGACAATTCCGCTGACAACCCCGAAAATCCCGATCCAACAAAAACGGTCATCTGGGGCCAGCAAAGCTGGGACGAAATGATGGTCGGCTTCTTCAACCTCGTCTTCGACGCCAAAACTCCAGCCCGCGCCCTATTCCCAGTGACCAAGGCCCACGCCGACATCGCCTCCAACTAGGTGTAGCGCGGAGCGGTCGCCGACAACAATCGCCAGCCAGCGAGACCAACCGCCCTCCAATCTCGTCTATGATCTAGGTCGACGACAGCGAGTGGAGGTCTGTAGCGATGGAAACGCTCTGGCAAGACGTCCGCCATTCCCTCCGTCTGCTTCGCCTCAATCCCGGATTCACGACCGTCGCCATTCTCTCGCTGGCTCTCGGCATCGGCGCGAACACCGCCATCTTCCAACTCCTCGACGCTGTGCGCCTTCGCACTCTCCCCGTCAAAGATCCCCAACAACTCGCGATCGTTCGCATCCAGGACCGCAGTTGGGCCTCGGGTCGCATCCACGGCCGCTACTCCCAGATCACCAATGCGCAATGGGAACAGATCCGCGACCGGCAGGAAGGCTTCTCCAGCATCTTCGCGTGGGCCGAAAGCGACTTTAACCTCGCCACGAGCGGCGAAGCCCGCTACGCGCACGGAATGTTCGTCAGCGGCGACTTTTTCAAAGTGCTCGAAGTTCGACCGCTCATCGGCCGTTTGCTCACCGCAGACGACGATCGGCGCGGGTGCGGTCCGCAAGCCGCAGTCATCAGCTACGCATTCTGGCAACACGAGTTCAACGGCGATCCAAGCATCATCGGGCGCAAGATCACGCTCGACGGCAACCCATTTCCCGTCGTTGGTGTCACTCCACCCAGTTTCTACGGCGTAGAAATTGGTCGCATGTTCGACCTCGCGGTCACAATTTGCTCGGAGCCGCTGATTCGTGGGGAAGACGCCCTGCTCAACTTGCGCCACGGCTATTGGCTCGCCTCGATGGGTCGACTGAAGCCTGGATGGACGATGGAGCGCGCCACCGCGCAACTTAAAGCGGTTTCGCCCGCGATTCTGGAAGCGACGGTCCCAGAGATCTACAAACCGGATAACGCAAAGAAGTACATGGAGTATCGATTCGCCGCGTTCCCGGCCAGCAATGGCTTTTCGCAGCTCCGCCAGGAATACGAAAACCCGCTCTGGATCTTGCTCGCCATTGCAGCGCTTGTTCTGCTGATCGCCTGTGCCAACCTTGCGAACTTGATGCTCGCTCGAGCGCGTTCGCGCGGAAGGGAAGTCGCGGTTCGCCTGGCAATGGGCGCGTCGCGATTGCGATTGCTGCGCCAGATGTTCGTCGAGAGTCTGCTGCTCGCCGGGATTGGCGCGGCTTTGGGCGCGGCGCTGGCAACGCTGCTCAGCGAGTTCATGGTGGCATTTATCAGCACGCAAGATAATCCGCTCTTTATGAACTTGCAGTCCGACTGGCGTGTGTTCGGTTTCACTGCGCTTCTTGCCGTATTCACTTGCGTGCTCTTCGGCTTGACGCCGGCGCTGCGTGCCACGCGCGTCGCTCCGGCAGCAGTGCTTAAAACGGCTTCCCGCGGAATGACCGCCGGGCGAGATCGCTTTGGATTGGGGCGCATTCTCGTGGTCTCGCAGGTCGCGCTTTCGCTCGTCCTGCTCGTCGGGTCGCTGCTCTTTGTACGTACTCTCCGAAACCTGCTGACGCTCGACCCCGGTTTCCGTCAGGACAACACGATTGTGGCGTCGCTCGATCTGAGTCGCGACACCATTCCTGTACCTCAGCGGCAGGAATTTAAGCGCAATTTGCTGGAACGGGTCCGCGCTGTGTCGGGCGTCGATGCCGCCGCGGACGCCAGTGTCGTGCCGCTCAGCGGGTTCGGCTGGAACGAGGGTATCTGGATTGCCGGCGACGAAAAGCGCCAAGCGGTTTCCCGGTTCGATCGTGTGTCGCCCGGATATTTCGCGACGATGAAGACCGGGTTCTTGGACGGTCGTGACTTCGATAGTCATGACACGGCTACTTCGCCCAAAGTCGCCATCGTGAATGAAACCTTCGCCCGCAAATTCCTTAACGGCGAAAACCCGATCGGCAAAACGTTCCGGATCGATGCCTGGGTCGGCGCGTCTTCGCCGATGTACCAGATCGTTGGCTTCGTGAAAGATGCAAAGTATGAAGACCTGCGCGAAGAGCCGCGCGCGATCGTATACGTCGCGCAGATGCAAGACGACCGGCCCGACAATGATCCGCAGTTTGTGATTCATTCGAGCATGCCCCCGGCATCGGTTATGCCCGGAATCAAGGAAGCAATCATGCAGTCGGCGCCCGAGGCGATCATCGATTTCAGCATGATGCAGACGCAGATTCGCGATTCGTTGCTGCGCGAACGACTGATGGCAACACTCTCCGGATTCTTCGGCCTCCTTGCAGTCGTGCTCGCGACGATTGGGTTATATGGCGTGATTTCGTACACCGTCGCACGCCGCACCAGCGAGATCGGTCTTCGGGTCGCGCTCGGCGCGCAGCGCCGTGACGTCGTCGGCATGATCATGCGCGAAGCCGGCACGATGCTCGCCATCGGTCTTGCTGTGGGCGTGGTGTTGACGCTAGTGGTCGAGAGTGCTGCGGCGTCGCTGCTGTACGGGCTGAAGCCGCACGATCCTGTGACATTGACACTCGCGGTCGTCGCGTTGACGGTGGTCGCTGCCGTGGCAAGTTTCTTGCCGGCGCATCGAGCGGCGGAGCTCGATCCCATGGCTGCCCTGCGCGAAGAATAATCCACAACATTGACTTCGCTTCGTCCGTATAATGCACTCGCGTCTTTTCCATTCGGGGTGAATGCATGTCTTTTCGCGCGGTGTGCGCTTTGGTGTTGTTGTGCTGTGCATTTCTGTTGCCCGCGGTGTCGCGCGCGCAGTCTGCGGAGCCGCAAACGGTTACGTATCGCGCGACCATCGACAACGTGAAGTACCTGTATGCGACGGTTCCGCCGGTCGCGCATCTGAAGCCGACGAACATTCTCGATGCGAACTCGCTCGACTGTTTCAGCAACGCGATCAAGAAGCCGGGCGACACGATGGCGCTGGTGAAGGGCGACAACCCCCTGACGGGACCGTTTTACATTGACGGTGCGGAGCCTGGCGACACGCTCGTTGTAAAGGTTCTTGATCTCAAGGTTGACGGTGATCAGGGGATCGGTGGAATGGGGCCGTACTTTGGAGCGCTGAACGGAACGAAATACACGGCGATGATTCATCCGGCGCTGCCTGAGAAATATTGGTTCTATCCGATCGACCACGCAAACGGCACGGCGACGTTTCAAGCGCTCGACTCGAGCTTCAAGGTAAAGATCCCGCTGCATCCATTTCTCGGATGTATCGGCGTTGCGCCGGCTGGGGGCGAAGCGCGCAGTTCGATCGTGCCCGAAGCGTTCGGCGGAAATATGGACGCGCCGGAAGCCTCGGCGGGCAATACGATCTATTTTCCGGTGAACGTCGCGGGCGGTCTGCTGTACTTCGGCGATGGACACGCCGCCATGGGCGACGGCGAAATTGACGGTAGCGCGATTGAGGTTCCGATGCGTGCGCGGTTGCAGATCGACCTCATCAAAGGGAAGGCAACGGCTTGGCCGCGCTTCGAGAACGACAAAGAAATCATGGCCGCCGGAATCTACCGCCCGGTCGACGACGCCCTGCGAATTGCGTTTACGGAATTGGTTGCGTGGATTCACGCCGACTACGGGCTGAGCGAGATCGACGCGTACGAGCTTTTGTCGAAAGTCGGCAAGGTTCACCTCACCGAGATGGTCGACCCGAACTATGTTGTGGTCGCTTCGGTCGAGAAGAAATACCTACCGCCGAAGAAATAAGTTCGGAAGACGCATGTTCAGCGAAGCCGTTCTCGACCATTTTCAAAACCCGCGTAACGCCGGCAACTTGCCCACTGCAGATGCGACGGTGGAAGTTACGAATCCGGTTTGCGGTGACATTTTGAAGCTGGCGATTCGCCGCGAAGGGAATCGCATTGTCGAAGTTCGCTTTCTTTGCCGCGGCTGCACGACAGCGATTGCGTGCGCTTCCTACCTGACCGAACAGTTGTTGGCACTTCAAGTTGCCGAGTGGAAGAACGTGTCTGCCGATTCGATTTCACGAGAACTTGGCGAATTGCCGCCGGCGACGCGGCACGGCGCTCAGCTTGCTGCCGACGCACTCCGCGCCCTGGAGCGACATCTTGGTGCTTAGCGAAGACTGACGCGCGGTTCCGCAATTTGTCGAATCCGATTCAAAGCTCTTTCAATCGTTCCAGTGAGGCAGCGTCGTTCACGTTCAGGACGCAACCTTCTTCGTCGGTTTCGATTGCGGCGAGATGATCGACATTTTGCAGCACCACGGCCCGCGCTCCGGTTTCAAGTGGAGCATCCAACAGGGACAAGAAAGTCTGCGAAGAAAAAATCACCGGATGACCGCGCCTGTCTTTGAATTTAGGTAGCACGATGCGCGGCCGCGGAGTGGTGTCGTAAAAACGCGCAATGAGTTTGTCGACGAGCGTCGAACTGATCGCGGGATGATCAATCAAAAATAAAATCATGCCGTCGACTTCGTCGCTGCCGGGCAGCGACCGAATCGCAGCATGGATGGAGCTGAGTTGTCCTTTCTCCCACTCCGCGTTCACAACGATTTCAGAGTCCGGCAAAGGAACGTCTGCACGGATTGTTTCGGCATCCGGACCCAGCACGACGCGGCGTTCGGTGATCTTAGGATGCGTCGAAACTTCGAGCAAGTGCTCCAGAAATGTTTTGCCGCGATAAGGAAGCAGCGCCTTCGGCGAGCCCATGCGTTGCGACGCGCCACCGGACAAAATCACTGCGGCTAACATGTGTTCGCTGCTCCCGCGTCTTCCCAGACGGTTACTTTCGGTGGGCTCTGCGGTATCGGGCGCGATGAATCTAGTGCATTCGGGCGTCGCGACTCGGAAATGTGCGGCATCAGCTCGCTTCGGCTACAGGGCGCGTTTCGATGCGCAATTTTTTGTGAGCTGGGTGATCGGCGTTGCGCCGCACGGCGATGAGTTCGGCGACAATGCTGACGGCGATTTCTTCCGGCGATAGCGCCCCGATTTCGAGGCCCATCGGGGCGAACACTCGCTCCAGTTCCTCCGTGCGGAAGCCTTCCTTTTCCAATGCTTTATAGACCGAGATGACCTTGCGCTTGCTGCCAATCATGCCGATGTAGCGGGCGTTGGTGCGGACCGCCCAAGCTAGGACACGCATGTCTTCTTTGTGGCCGCGCGTCACAATGACGAGGTAAGTCGATGCGTTGGGTGAGATCTTTTCAAACGCGTCTTCATAGGTGGTGAAGACGTGGCTGGCCATCGGAAAGCGCTCGGGATTTGCAAACGCTTCGCGGTCGTCGATGACGCCGATCGCGAATCCGGCGGGGCTCGCCGCTTTCGCAACGGCTATGGAAACGTGGCCTCCGCCGAAAAGGTAAAGGGTCGGCTGAGGGAGAATCGGTTCGACGAACACTTCGACGGTGCCACCGCAAATGAGGCCGTTGTCGTAGGTGGCCTCGTTATTGAGATTGAAGACCATCTTGCGGGGCGCTTCTTTTTCCATGACTTCTTTTGCCGCCGCCCAAACCTCGGCCTCGACACAACCGCCACCGATCGTTCCCAAAAGGGAACCATCTTCACGCACGAGCATGCGGGAGCTTTCGTAGCTGGGAATCGACCCGTTGGTGTGCACAATCGTGGCAAGCGCGCCACGCTCGCCGGCTCGCCGCATCCTCACGATTTCTTCAAACAGGTCCATTTGGAAGCTTGTCCCTTGGCTGTATCGCCCGTCACCGCGTGAGCACCCGCCGATTTACGCTACCCCTGAGCCGCCCAGCCGTCAAATGGGGCGTCTAGACACTCCGGTTACCGTCTGGTTACAATACGGTTATGTCCGCCAGCTCCAGGTCGTCCGGTTCGCCGGATATGATTTCGCTGGGCGACGTGCTCTTTTTGCTCGCGCTGGTGTTCTTCCTCGCGGTCGTGTGCGTGTGGCCGGTACTGGCGTGGCGAATCCACCACTTCTCGACGTACTTCCCCACGGGAACGCATTCCTATCCAGTTCACGACCGGCTCGGCGCAACGGTCTACCTGAATCCGGTTTTTGGCAAATTCTACGTAAGCCTGCCTTGGCTGTGGTGCACGGCGTTTGTGGCGACGGTGGTCGCGAGCCTGCTGACCTCGCGGAAAAAACAGGACTAGCAGCGACCCGCCTTTCGCATTCCCTACAACCGAGTTCCGAAATGGGAAGAACAGCGGTATACCCATACCCCCCATGTTTTTCAAAGAGTGCGCAAGTCGTTTGCGGCGAATGAGTTGCGGTGGGGGTATTTCTAAGAGTGTGCAAGTTGCTGAAAACAGGCGGATTGCGGGGGGCGCTAAACGCGATTTTGGCAGGCAGTTCGAACACGAAGGAGCGCGACATTGGAAATGATACCGCGAAGTGTACGGTTTGTCAATTGGTAATTCGCAATTCGAACGCGAAATATCGCGATTTGGCTTGGTCCGGTTTAAAGATGGGCACGGCATACCGTGCCGCTGCGGTGTGGTAGAACTTTGTTCGAACGGGGCGGACATCCTGGGGAGGAAACGGTGAATCAGAGTGCGGGTACGGGACGTGAATTATTGCGGCATGCGGTGGCTACGATTGCTTATCGCGGGGGAAAGGCGCTGCGCGGGGCGCCGGAATCGTTCGCTATGTTTCGAGTCGGGGATGCGACGCGTGCGCCTGTAAAACTTGTAGCGCACGTTGGGGATTTGTTTGACTGGGCGCTTTTGATGGCGCAGGGCAAGACGGCGTGGAAGGATTCGGAGCCGCTGCCGTGGGATCAGGAAGTGAGGCGGTTTTTCCATACGCTCGCGGCGTTTGACGCCTATCTGGCGACGAACGAACCCTTGCATGTGACGGTAGAGAAGCTATTTCAAGGGCCGGTGGCGGATGCGCTTACCCATGTTGGTCAGATTGCGATGTTGCGGCGTGTGGCGGGAGCGCCGACTCGGTCAGAGAACTTCGCGATGGCGGAGATTGTGGTGGGCCGAACGGGAGCGGACCAGACGGCTCCGCGACGAGAATTTGATTAGCACGGGATTGGATGGCAGCGTGTGACAACGCCTTTGGTGGCGACACGGCAGACGTTTTTTCCGCGGCTATTTGCGGGGATTATCGATCTGATGATCCTGGCGGTGCCGCTGGCGGTGTTTATTTCTTTTCTTTCGGTGGCATTGGGAATATCCACTGCGTTTTTGGACCTGAATCCGGGAGAGACGCCTGCGGAGATTCTTCGCCGGTTTGGGGACAGGTTTATCTACACGACGCTGGTGTTTTTTGTGGCGATGAGCTGGATTTATTTTGCGGCGTTCGAGAGCTCGAAATGGCAGGCGACGCCGGGGAAGCGGCTCCTGGCTTTGCGGGTTACGGATGAAGGCGGCGGGCGGGCGACGTTTTGGAAGGCGAGTTTACGGTTTTGGTTTGGGCGAGCGTTGATTCATTTTCCGTATGTGGGGATTTATTATTTTTTGGTGGATTGTGGGCGGGTGGCGTTCGGTAAGGATGGGCGGGCGGTGCATGACTTGATGGCGGAGTGTTGGGTGAGGCGGGAGTGAGTTGGAGGGGCGGATTACGCGAGTCTCGTCGATCTGCGTTGGGTGAGTTGGGTGCCGAGGTCCCTCCACTTCGCGAGCCCACGCGTTCACACGAAGTGAATGCGAAGAAAATGCGTGGGCTCGCTCCGGTCGGGATGACAGGCTTTTAGTGTGGCGCGATTCGATCGTGACTTGGACTTGACCGACGACCTTCTTTAGACGGAGCGGGCGCTTTTCCAGTTGAGGGTGGGGAGGGTGGCGGCGGCTACTTTGCGCAGGTAGGCTTCGGCGTGGGTGGCGGCGCGTTCTTTGCCTTGTTCGATGTCGGAGACTTCTTCGGATGGGGCGATCCACTGTTTGGAGGACACGTTATAGACCGAGGCCTGGATGCCTTGGGCGTTGCGCTCGGAAAAGAGTCGCAGGTGTTCGTTGCCTACCCTGATTTCGGCCCACACGCCTTCGTCGAGCATGGCGCATACAATGCCATGACGCGGGGGAATTGGCTACCGTACCGAAGGACAGCCGGGGCGGGTGATAGCGGGGAATTGGCGTTCACTAATGATTGGGAATGGCGTTCGTGTTTGTGTTCGGGCGCGCACGGGTGTTTGGAGCGATGTCGAGCGGCCTAAGCCGAGATCGTGTTTAGGCCGGGCGGAGTGAACCCCGCCCCTACAACGGACGGCGGTTTGGCGCGGGTGCTGGGGTTGTAAAAGCGGCGCAGGGCGCCGCAGTCCAAATTAGTGGGTGGGGGCGTAGGCGCGGACGTAGTCGACTAACATGGATTGGGGGTATGTGGAGGTGTCGTCGGGTGGGCCGGGCCAATCGCCGCCTACGGCTACGTTGAGGAGAAGGAAGTAGGGGTGGTCGAAGACCCAGGAGCCGGCGGAATCGGACGGGGATGCGGGTGTCGTGGAGCCCGGCAAGGTAATCGGCGATTGCGGTGTGAACGTGGCGAAGAGGGTTTGGTCGACGTAAAAGCGGATTTCGGCGGGTTCCCATTCGACGGCGTAGACGTGGAAGCCTTCGGCGAAATTTTTGCCGCTGGCGAGTTTGGCTGGCGCGGTGAGGTCGGTCTCGGTCCCGTTGGAAAGCGGGCCGTGGATGGAGCCGTGAACGGTGGCGGGTTCTTTGCCGATATTTTCCATGATGTCGATCTCGCCGCACTTCGGCCAGCCGACGGAGCCGATGTTGTTGCCGAGCATCCAGAAAGCGGGCCAGATGCCCTGGCCTTCGGGGATTTTGATTCTGGCTTCGAAGCGGCCGAAGGCTTGGGTGAACAGGCCCTGCGTTTTTAGACGAGCGGATGTGTATTCGCGGGCGATGTGATCGCCGCCTTCGAAATTTTCCTTGCGCGCGGTGATGACGAGATTGCCGTTTTCGATGCGGGCATTTTGACGGCGATTGGTATAGGTCTCAAGTTCCTGATTTCCCCAGCCGTTTCCGCCGAGGTCGTAGGTCCATTTTTTGGGGTCGGGAGCGGAGCCGTTGGGGCCGTTGAACTCGTCGGACCAGACGAGGGTGAAATTTTTCGGGACGGCTGGCTGAGAAGACAACTTTGATTGGGCAAGTTGCGAGTCGGACGACGCCGGAGCTTTTTCAGATTGGCACGACGGGCATGGCAGTGCGGTGCCCCTCGTGGAGAGAAATAGCGTAGCGGCGATCAGAGCGATGATCACGCCGATTGTATTGCGAAGTGTTAAACGAGATTGAGGGCGCGTTTGAAGGAACCCTTTTCGTTATCGATTTTCTTTTGCAGCTGAAGGATGGCGTAGAGAACGGCTTCGGGGCGCGGCGGGCAGCCGGGGACGTAGACGTCCACGGGGAGAACCTGATTGCAGCCCTGCACGATCGCGTAATTGTTGAAGACGCCGCCGGAAGTGGCGCAGGCGCCCATCGAGATGACCCACTTGGGCTCAGGCATTTGATCGTAGAGCTGGCGAACGACGGGAGCCATTTTTTGCGAGAGGCGGCCGGCGACGATCATCAGATCGGCCTGGCGCGGCGAGGGGCGGAAAACTTCGGCGCCGAAGCGGGCGACGTCGAAACGGGCGGCGGCCATGGACATCATTTCGATGGCGCAGCAGGCGAGTCCGAAACCGAGAGGCCAGATCGAGCTGCGACGCGCCCAGTTCACGGCTTTATCGAGCGTCGTGAAGATGATGCCTTCGTCTTCGAGCAGTTTGCCGAAGTCGTCTGGCTTGGTGAGGGTGACGTTCTTGCCGAGAGATGTGCTCATTGGGCCTCGCTCGGTTATTTTCGCACATTGAATGGCGAGAGACAAACATGCGTGTTTTTTCAATTGCGCGGATGGAACAAGAAGGCGCGCGGGGTGGCGCTGGTCGCTGGAGGCATCGATAGACTCTGAGTCGATGAATCTGTCGGGAATTTCGAATGAGTCGTTGGTGGGGCGGGCGCTGCGGAGTCCGTTTCGGCTGATACCGGCGTCGGTGGCGGTGCCGATCTTGCAGGGGCCGCTGCGTGGGCGAAAGTGGATTGTTGGGTCGGCGACGCATGGGTGCTGGCTGGGGAGCTACGAATTCAAAACGCAGCGGGCGTTTGCGAGGTTGGTGGGGAGCGGCGATGTTGTGTATGACCTGGGCGCGAACGTGGGGTTTTATACGCTGCTGGGGGCTCGACTGGCGGGTGACGCGGGGATGGTTTACAGCTTTGAGCCGCTGCCGCGGAATCTGGAGTATTTGCGGAAGCATGTCGAGATGAATGGGTTTCGGAATTGTCGCGTGATCGATGCGGCAGTGGCGGATTTTGATGGGGAGATGACGTTGGAAGCGTCGGAAGCGCCGACGACGGCGCATTTGTCGGTTGGCGGGGATTTGAGCGTGCGCGTGATGCGGGTGGATTCGCTGGTGGCGCGTGGGGAGATTCGGGCGCCGGACGTGATGAAGATCGATATTGAGGGTAGCGAAGTGAAGGCGTTGGCTGGCGCGGTCGCGATAATTGAAACATATCGGCCGCGGATTTTGCTGGCTACGCATAACAGGGAATTGCATGAGGAGTGTGTTGCGTTTCTGGAGCGGCGCGGGTATCGGATTGAGCTTTTGGAGGAGTTGACGATGGCGGGGACGGAGTTGGTGGCGTTGCCGTGATGATTTTGCGCGTGAACTGATGCTGATGCTCGTTGATGCGCTACGTGACTACGGCTTTGCCTTGGCCTTCGGATGATGTGAAGGCGAGTTCGGTGCCGGGGGCGGCGCTTTCTTTGCGGACGTAGGCCATGCCGATGGATAGTTGTTCGTGATTTTGTTGCGGCGGTAGCGGTGAGGCGCTGGTGATTGTGCCGACTTCTCTGCCGTCGGCGGTGAGTGCGGTACCTGCTGGTGGCGGCTGTTGTGTCGTTGGGAAGCGAAGTGAGACGCGGCGGCGATTTACTTGGCCGCGTGAGCGGACGCGCTCCACGATTTCCTGCCCGGTGTAACAACCTTTGACATAGCTGATGTGGGAGTTTTCCAAGCCAGCTTCGTGGGGGATTTGTTTTTCGCCGAAGTCGTAGCCGAACCAGGGGATGTTTTGTTCGAGGCGGAGCGCGTTCAGGGCCGTGTAGCCGATGGGGCCGCCGGCGGCGGATTTTGTTTGTGCGGCGAGGAAATTCCAGAGTGGTTCGAGATTCTTTCGTTCTGTGCGGATGTCGGCGGAAGGCATGTTGGCGAAAGTTTTTCGGGTGATGGTGCAGGGGATTGAGTTGATCGTGGTGTCGATGCTGGTGAAATCTTGCGTCGCGGCGAGATTTGTTTTTGTGGCGGAAATGGCTTGGATCAAAGGTGATGCTTGGGGTCCGTGGAGCGAGAGCATGCCATAGATCGCGGTTTCATCCGTTAGCGTTACGTCGTCCATGATGATGAATTTTTCGAGGGTTTGGGCGAGCTGTTCGCGAATCATTGCGTGGGAGATGCAGAGGAGGCGGTTGGACTCGGCGTGGGTTTCGATTTCGGCGAGGATGCGGCCTTGCGGATTGAGGAGGAGCGCGATGTTGCCTTGGCCGGGCTGGAGGTCTTTCATGTTGTTGGTGAGGATGGCGTTGAGGTAGCGGGCGCGGTCGGGGCCGCTGAAAGAGAAGTAGGCGAGATAATTTTTGTCGATGAGGACGACGGTGTTTTTTGCGATTTCGTATTCGTGCTGCCAATCGCCGAAATCGCTGGGGAGAGTGCAGCCGAACCAGATGCCGAGAGTTGCGCCGGAGGCTTTGTGCTGGGCGGCGAGAGGAGTTTCGATGATTGCGGGTTGTGTGCTGGTGGATTCCATTTGAATTCTTGCTCGTGTGAGCCTCCCATAGTTTAGCAAAGTGGCGGCAGCATTATTTGCATGGGCGGTTTGACATTTAAACCCCGCGATCTGGGAAGCGATCGCGGGTACAGGGAGGCGGAGTACGCGCTGCTATACTGCCGGATATGGCGGATTCAAAGACGGCGGCGAGATTTGGCGCTGGCGACGAGCGGTTCGTGCACGTCACGATTCCGGTTGGGATGCTGCAATGCAACTGCACGATTCTGGGCGATCGGGAGAGCGGAGAGGCGCTGGTTATCGATCCGGGAGACGAGACGGAGCGGATTCTGGAGTTGCTGTCGCGATATGGATTGAAGCCGAAGGCGATCGTGAGTACGAATGCTCATATCGATCATGTGGGCGGGTTGACGAAGCTGCGGCGAGCGACGGGCGCACCGGTGATGATGCATCGGGAGGATTTGGCGCTCTATCAGATTATGGATGAGCAGGCGGCGTTTCTTGGGGTGGAGCGGCCGGAGACGGGGGAGATCGATCAGTTACTGAAGGATGGGGATGTGTTGCGCTGGGGCGGGCTGGCGGCGAATGTGATGCATACGCCGGGGCATACTCCGGGGAGTATTTCGATTTTTTTGCCGACGAGCACGGACGAGAATTTGGTGGCTGAGGCGAGCAGAGCGGGCGCGGCGATGGCGGCGGGCGGACTGTCGAGTGGAGTTGCGCTTGGCGTGCCGCAGCTTTTTGCGGGGGATACGTTGTTCGCGGGGAGTATTGGGCGGACGGATTTGTGGGGCGGGTCGATGAAGGCGATTATGGATTCGCTGCGGGGGAAGTTGATGATGCTGCCGGATGAGACGGTGGTGCACCCGGGGCATGGACCGTTGACTACGATTGGGGAAGAGCGGGAGTCGAATCCATTTTTGGTGCGGGGATGAAGCGCTGTGTTTTTCGGAGCGTCGATGTCGGTTTTGAATCTCGGACGCCGCAAAAAACTTTTCTGGGCGTCTTAACAACTTCCTTATGTGGCATGAATTAAAGTTTGGTCAAAGTAGTTGGCCTAGGGGGGATGGGATTGTGCGCTCTGCGCTTCATTTCGTCCCCTACCTTTGCGTTGGCAAAGCAAAAAACTACCTTCGAATCGATTGCACCGAGTTCGTGTTGACGCCGGGCGGAGTGAACCCCGCCCCTACAAAATCGAAGTAGCACAGCTTTTACGCTGTCCATCCGATTTCCTAAACACCCAACAATGAGGCATCTAAAATCGAGCGGCTAGCCGCCTCGGGCGATTGTCGGCGAGGCGGATGGTAAGCTCGGTTTGTGCGGACTTCTTGCACTTGAATGCGCACGGTGATCTAACGGAGCGATTTCATGGAGACATTTCGGGTTAAGACTTCGAGGCGGACGCAGTTGGTGGACGTTACGCGGCAGGTGGAGAAGGCTGTTGAGGGCGCGGGCGCGAAGGATGGCGTTTGCTACGTGTTTGTGCCGCATACGACGGCGGGAGTGATGATTAACGAACACGCGGATCCTGATGTCGCGTCGGATCTGGAGGGGATTTTGATCGGCTGGTTCCGCACAAGGGGCCTTATCGTCATGCCGAGGGGAATACGGACTCACACATGAAGACGGTGATGACGGGGACGAGCCAGGCGGTCTTTGTCGAGCAAGGGAAGTTGGCGCTGGGGACTTGGCAGGGGATTTTTTTGTGTGAGTTTGACGGGCCGCGGGAGCGGAAAGTTTGGGTGAAGATGTTGGCGGGCTGAGCGCTCCTTGCGGGATCTCAGCAAGACGCAATGGCCGGGCGGAGCAAGCCCCGCCCCTACAAGAGGATTGAAGCGAGTACGGGCGGTCGATTGCGTTGCATGTGCTACGATTTTGGCGTGACCTCGCTGGGTGTGTACATCCAGGTTCCCTTTTGTCAGACGAAGTGCACGTATTGCAACTTCCATACTGGAGTTGTGTCTGCGGCGCGGTTTGCGCCGTATGTGGACGCGGTGTGCGCGGAGATTGGTGGGTATCGGGAGTTTTACGCGGGGGCGGGTGTGGCGCTGCCTGAGGCGATTGTGGGAGCGGTGGTCGATAGCGTTTACATTGGGGGTGGGACGCCGAGTTTGCTTGATCCGGCGGATTTGCGGCGGATGGTAGATGCAATTGGCGCGGCGTTTGAGACGGATTTGCTGGAAGTTACGCTGGAGGCTGATCCGGAGACGATTACAGCGGAGAAGGCTGCGGCTTGGGTGGCGGCGGGGATTCGGCGCGTTAGTTTTGGCGTGCAGTCGTTTTGTGATGCGGAGTTGCAGGCGGCGGGGCGGATGCACCGGCGGGCGGATGTTTACCGCGCTGTGCCGGTGCTGCGCGAGGCGGGGATCGACAGTATTAGTTTCGATTTGATTGCTGGATTGCCGGGGCAGACGCGGGAGAGTTGGCGTGACTCGCTGGAGCAGCTGGCGGCGCTGGAGCCGGAGCATGTGTCGATTTATTTGCTGGAAGTGGATGAAGGCAGCCGGCTCGGGCTAGAGATTTTGCGCGGCGGCGTGAAGTATGGCGCTGGGCGCGTGCCGAGCGAAGACGAGATGGCGGAGTTTTACGAGACGGCTTGCGAATTTCTGGAGCGCGCGGGATTTCATCACTATGAGATTTCGAATTGGGCGCGGCCGGGATTCGAATCGCGGCACAATCTTAAATATTGGCAGCGGGAGCCGTATCTGGGCTTTGGGGCGGGGGCGCACTCGTTTTCGGGAGAGCAGCGGTGGGCGAATGCGCACGATGCGGCGGCGTATGTTGCCGCGATTGGAGCGGGGAAATTGCCGGTCGAGCAACTGGAAGTGGTTACGCGCGAATCGGCACTGGAAGAGGAATTGTTTCTCGGGCTGCGGAAGCTGGATGGGATTGATGTCGCACAGATCGAGCGGGAGTATGGCGTTGCGGTTGAGGCGCGATTCGAACGGTTGATGTCGGCGGGACTGGTTGAGAGGGAAGGAACGTGCGTGCGGCTGGCGCCGGGGAAGCTGAGTATTGCGAATGAGGTTTTTGTTGAGCTGATGAAGTAGGGAGTTTCGATTTGGTTTGGCCGTGCGCTTGATCGCGCGGTGTCGTGAGTGAGACCCAGGAGGAATTCGTGAGCGCCGGTAACAGCAACGATACAGGGAATATTGTCGACCTTCGCAGCGATACGGTGACGCGGCCGACGGACGAGATGCGCGCGGCGATGGCGGCGGCCGAAGTCGGTGACGATGTGTATGGAGAAGATCCGACGGTGAATCGGCTGGAAGAGCGCTCGGCGGAAATTTTTGGCAAAGAGGCGGCGCTGTTTGTGCCCACCGGATGCATGGGTAACCTTATCGCGATCAAGGTCTGGACGCATCACGGCGATGAAGTGATCTGCGAAGAGCGTAGTCACGTGAACATGTATGAGCTTGCGTCGATGTCGGCGATTGCGGGGTGCATGCCGCGGGTGGCGCGCGCTGAGGACGGGCTGCTCACGTGGAAGGATATTGAGGCGGTGATTCGGCCGAAGATTTATTATGACTCTCAGAGCGCGCTGGTGTGCCTGGAGAACACGTTCAATATGTGGGGCGGGACGGTGTATCCGACGGCCCAGGTCGACGATATTTGCGGTCACGCGCATGCGGCGGGGCTCAAGGTGCATCTCGACGGGGCGCGGATCTTTAATGCGGCGACGGCGCTGGGGGACAGCGTTGCCGCGATGACGCGGAATGTTGACTCGGTGATGTTCTGCCTTTCGAAGGGGCTGGCGGCGCCGGTTGGGTCGATGATCGTTGGGCCGAAGGCGTTTATCGAGAAGGCGCGCATCTATCGAAAGATGTATGGGGGCGGGATGCGGCAGGCCGGCGTGATCGCGGCGGCGGGGCTGATTGCGCTGGAGAAGTCTCCGGCACGGCTGCCTATCGATCATAAGAATGCGAAGCGGCTGGCGGAGGGCGTGGCGCAGATTGCTGGATTTGTGATCGATCCCTCTCGAGTCAAAACCAACATTGTGATTTTCGATTGCGAGCAGACGGGGAAGACTGCGGTCGAATGGTGCGATTTGCTTTATAAGCGTGGGCTCTGGGCGCAGGACACGGCGCAGTACTCGGTTCGATTTGTCACGCACTGTGACGTGAATGAGGCGCAGATCGAACGAGCGCTTACCGTGTTGCAAGAGGCGGTTGCGAAGCCGCAGGGAGTTGGCGCGTGATGCGTACGCGTTCTATTACACTTACGCAGAAGCGCGGAATTCTGAGGTACGTTGGCGCTGGCGCTTTCGTCGTCTCGGCTCTGGCCTTCGCTGGCGTGATTGCGGCGCAGGCGCCGAAGAACGACGTTCGCAAAGCTCACTACAACACCGCGCCACTCGCGCAACCGACGGTCGAAGAAGCTTCCGCGTTTCTCACCGATGCGGAAGCTCGGCTTCTTGATCTCGGCGTGAAGGCGAGCCACGCGAACTGGGTGCAGGAGAATTTCATCACGGAAGACAGTGAACTGATTGCGGCCGACGCGAATCAAGCGCTCAACGCGCTGAGTGTCGATCTCGCGAAAAAAGCGCAGCGATTCGACAACCTGAAACTGCCTCCGGTTATGGCGCGCAAGATGATGTTGTTGAAGCTCTCCGCTGGATTCCCGGCACCAAGCGATCCAGCCGAGCAAAAAGAATTGGCGCAGATCGCGGCTTCACTCGGCGGCGACTACGGAAGAGGGAAGTGGTGCCCGGACGGCGCAAACGCAAAATGTCTCGACGTCACCGCGGTCAGCAAGCTGATGGCGGAAAGCCGCGATGAAGCCGAACTGAAGCGCGCGTGGATCGGCTGGCATGCGGTTGGCGCTCCGATGCGCGAACGCTACGCCCGTATGGCGCAGTTGGGCGACAAAGGGGCGAGTGAGCTTGGATTCGCCGATGCCGGCGCACTTTGGCGTTCGAATTACGACATGGCGCCTGACGCCTTTGCCAAAGAAATCGATCGGCTGTGGGAGCAACTGCGGCCACTCTATCTATCGCTGCATGCTTATGTGCGAGGGCAGCTCGCCAAGAAATACGGCTCGGTCGTTCCGGCAAATGGTCCGATTCCTGCACACTTGCTCGGCAATATCTGGGCGCAGGAATGGAACAACGTCTATCCGTTGATGGATTCGCCCAAGCCCGAGCAAACCTACGATCTCACGAAAATTCTGCAAGACCGACACACCGATGCTCGCGGCATGGTTCGCTACGGCGAAGGATTTTTCACGTCGTTGGGTTTCGCGCCGCTGCCGAAAACGTTCTGGGAGCGCTCGCTTTTTACCAAGCCCGCTGACCGCGACGTGGTCTGCCATGCCAGCGCGTGGGATGTCGATTCGAAAGACGACCTGCGCATCAAGATGTGCATTCAGATCACGCAGGAAGATTTCGTGACGATTCATCACGAGCTGGGCCACAACTTCTATCAACGGGCATACAACACCCAGCCCGTGCTCTTCCAAAACAGCGCGAACGACGGGTTTCACGAGGCTGTCGGGGACACGATCGCGCTCTCGGTGACTCCGGAATATTTGAAGAAGCTGGGACTGATCGACACGGTACCTCCGGCGTCGGGCGACATCGACTACCTGCTGCAGCAAGCGCTGTCAAAGGTCGCGTTTCTGCCGTTCGGACTGACGATCGACAAATGGCGCTGGGAAGTTTTCTCTGGCGAGATAAAGCCGGAGCAGTACAACAAGGCGTGGTGGGATTTGCGATTGAAGTATCAGGGCATCGCGCCACCAGTCGCGCGAACGGAAGCGGATTTTGATCCCGGAGCTAAATATCACGTACCCGCGAACGTGCCGTACATGCGTTATTTCCTCGCCCGCGTGCTGCAGTTCCAGTTTCAACGAGCGCTGTGCCGCGAAGCTGGATACTCCGGACCGCTCCACCGTTGCTCGATTTACGAAAACAAAGAAGCGGGACGCAGGCTGAATGAAATGCTCGCGCTCGGCGCCAGTAAGCCGTGGCAGGACGCGCTGGCTACTCTCACCGGCGAACATCAGATGGACGCGACGGCACTGGCCGATTATTTTGCGCCGTTAAAAGTCTGGCTGGATGAGCAAAACAAAAAGAACAATTACCCCGTAGGCTGGTAGAGCGCGGTCTACGCGCGCAGCCAGCAAACAAATTCCATCATTTATTTGGACTTACACCTTCCGGGTAATATCCCATTCGGGTTCGCGCCGTCAGCTCTGAATTTGCGAGCTTTACTTCCACTCGATGGTAGTAATTCTTCGGATCAGCCGGTGCTGGATCGAACGTGATCTCGTAATAGTTCTGCGTGTCCGCAACGCTCTGCCTTAACACGCCACTGACGTCGTTATTGAAATCGATCGCTTTCCCGCCGGTCTGCACCGCGAGCACCTGCAACGCAAGATTCCCCGGCTCCATCTTCCGGGATTCGCTCACGCCTTTCAGAAATGCTTCGTAATACGACGCGCGCGCCTCGCCCTCGCCCGTACCAATCGGATTAACGTTGTACAACGTCATGTTCGCGCGCTGCATTTGGGTTATGAGATTGACGAGCGTATCGAATAGCTGCTTCTGCTGTTTCGAATCGAGCGCATTTTCAATCGAGGGACCCGACAGAATCGGCCAGCCCGGGGAAACAAACAACACAATCTTGCGTTCTGGCGTCGAAACCTCGCGCTGCACTAATTCGCGGAGTCCTTCGATGGAAATGTTGAAGCGATCGAACCCACCGTATTGCGAACTGCGCCGAATCGATCGAAGCCCTGTGATGTTGGCGTCCACCGCGGCGCTGACCGCATTTCCGTCGATAGCGTATTGCTCCTGCAGCTTCATGCCATCGTCCGTCAGGAGCGCAAACGCGGTCGGATGCGTCAACTGGCCGCCTTCGGCGCGCAAGTACTTGTCGATCTCTTCGCGAGCGAACGCCACGCGTTGAAAATCGATGTTCACGGCATCGAGAACGACAATCACTTTGGCTTTGGAGTCGCGGCCGCTGATCGCGCGGAATGAAGTGATCGGCTGGGTGTGCTTGTTGTCGATCACCGTGAAGTCTTTCTGCTCTAAGCCATCGACGGGAGGCCCGTTCTTATGTGCAGCGACAACGTTCAGGCGAATGGCGCTGGTCTGCGCAGCGGCTGGCGATTCGCTCTGTTGCGCCGTTGCAACCCTCTGCGAGAGGGTGACCGCTAACAGGCATGCCGAGAAGAGCCAGGCGGTTCGAGCCAGGCGGGTCATAGACGATCCTCCGATGCGCAAATTCCAGTCGCAAATACGACGCCGCGGAACGCCCGAAGGGTACAGGATGCCCTGGCGTCTGGAAGGCGATCTGAAGCTGAAACACACTGAGGGTATCGACCGTCTATATGCTAGGGTATAGACGCTCTATATCCTACGCACGCGGAGAAATGCTTTGACCGAGCGGTATAAAAGCCGGATGGAATTGTTGCAGGGAACGTTGGACTTGCTGGTCCTGCAAACGTTGATGTGGGGACCGAGCCACGGCTACGGGATTGCCCAGGCTATTCGCGCCAACTCCGGCGAGATGTTGCGCGTCGATGCTGGCTCGCTCTATCCCGCGCTACAACGGCTGCAAAAGCAGAAATGGATTTCGGCGGAGTGGAAAGTTTCAGAAAACAAGCAAGACGTGAAGGTGTACAAGCTGACGGCCGCGGGCAGGCGACAGCTGACTGAAGAGCGCAGTCGGTGGGAGCAGATCACCGACGCCATCGCTGGCGTGCTCAATCCGGCGGCGAAGAAAGAAGGCTAGCCAATGAAGCTCTGGCGCAAACGCGACGCGGAGATGGAGAAGGAGATACAGCATCATCTGCGCATGGCGGAGCAAGATCGCGTTGAGCGAGGCATGTCGCAGCGCGATGCGGGCGCCGAAGCGCGACGGGAATTTGGAAACGTTAAGATGGTCAGGGAATTGGCTCGCGACGTTTGGGGCTGGCGCTGGCTGGAAGACTTTGTCGATGACCTCTGCTATGGCGCACGCGTATTACGTAAGAATGTAGCGTTCACGTTAGCCGCGGTGCTGGCAATCGCGCTGGGTGTCGGGATTAACGTTGGCATTTTTTCAGTTTTGAATGGCGCCACTCTGCGTTTGTTGCCCATCCCGCAGGCGGATCAGGTTCTGAGCGTCAACCAGATCTTCCACGGGCATTCTCCTCGCAATGTGCATAACGAAGAGGGCTTCTTCTCTTACTCCGAATATCTCGACTATCGCGATCACAACCACGTATTTTCGGGCCTGCTGGCGTACGAACCCTTCGTTGACGCAACCCTCGGCGGTGCGAACAAGCGACAAGTTATCGGAACGTTGGTGACCTGCAACTATTTTGAGGTGCTGAACGCACATCCGGCGCAAGGACGGGGATTTCTCAACTCGGAGTGTGCGGCGCCCGGGCAAGGCGCAGTTGCGGTGATCAGCGATGAACTGTGGCGCAATTCATTTGGAAGCGACCCATCGCTCATCGGCAAGACGATCGTCCTCAATCGCGGATCGTATCGCGTGATTGGGGTTGCGCGGCCAGAGTTCACGGGCACGGAACCACTCGCCAGCGCGTTCTGGATTCCTGTCACGATGCAGAAAAGTCTGGAAGGGGATCGCGAGCGCCTCGCCGACGACAACATGAGCTGGCTTGCGTTGCTCGGGCGCGTTCGTCCTGGAATTTCGAACGAGCAGGTTCGCGCCGATCTCAGCGTGATCGCAGGACGAATCGACCAGTTACATCCCGGGCGCACGACTTTGTTTTCGATCGAAAAGGCGACGTTTTTTGGAAAGCCCGAAGAGCGGAGATTCCTGATCCCCGCCGCTTCCGTGATTCTCGTGGCCTTCGGGCTGGTGCTGTTGATCGCCTGTGCAAACGTGAGCAGCTTGCTGCTGGCGCGCGCTTCGGCACGACACAAAGAAATCGCGCTTCGACAGTCGATGGGCGCGACGCGCTGGCGCCTCGTGCGGCAACTTCTCACCGAAAGCGTGCTCCTTTCGTTGCTGGGAGGAGCGCTCGGTACGTTGCTGGCGTTCTGGTCGTTCGCGGGTATTGTGCATTTCGCGACGAACCATCTACCGAAACCCTTGTCGGACCTCGCACTCAATATTGCGCCAGACTTTCGCGTGCTGGCGTACGCGCTGCTCGTAACGCTCGTGACCGGAGTCGTGTTCGGTCTGATTCCAGCTTTGCAGGCTTCGCGGCCCGATCTAAACGCCGCGCTGAAAGGAGACGGCGCGAGCCCGGGAGCAAACAAGAAGCGCGGACAGCTTCTGCGCGGCACGCTCGTCGGCGCGCAAATTGCCGTCTGCATGGTGTTGCTGCTGGCCGCCGGATTGTTGCTACGCGCGCTCCTCTATGCGCAACGTGTCGATCCCGGTTTCGACGTCACAAATGTGGCGCAAGCATTTCTAAATTTGAGGGCGCAGGGCTACAACGAAGCCCAGTCGGAAACATTCGTCCAGCAACTACGCGAGCGCGTCGCGGCGCTTCCGAGAGTCTCCGAAGTGGCCTTAGCCGAGTGCGCTCCTTTGAGCGACGACCACAGTGGCGACTCGTTCTCCATTCCAGAGCGCCCAGGCGAAATCGCGATGGAATACAACCACGTCTCGCCTGAATTTTTCTCGCTCGTTGGCATACCCATTGTGCGCGGTCGCGCCTTGGGGCCGACGGATTGGCGCGACGGATCCGCGATCATCGTTACGGAATCGACCGCACACCGCCTCTGGCCGGGCGAAGACGCCCTCGGCAGGGTCATTCGCGAAGCGCACGGTCAGCAACGCACCGTGATCGGCATTGCGAAAGACGCGCAAATATCGCATCTCGGCGAAACTAACACGCTCTACATCTTCTACCCAGCGGGACCGAGAGACGGTGCACGCTCCTATCTTCTGGTCCGATTTGCCGGCAATTTCATCGACACGGCGAAAGGCTTTCAAGGAGTCGTCCAGTCGCTGGCCCCTGACGTTGCGGTGGATATGATCCGGGTTGAGGACAATCTCGAAGTTTGGCGCGAGCCATCGCGCGTTGTGGCGGCGCTTTCGGGTTCGCTGGGCGCATTGGCTCTGCTGCTGGCGTCGGTCGGCGTGTACGGCATGGTGTCGTACAGCGTCAGCCGTTCCGTCCGCGAAATCGGAATCCGCATGGCGCTGGGCGCGGATAGCGGCCAGGTATTGCGAATGGTCCTTCGTCGGGCGATGCGCCCCGTTCTAATCGGTGCGCTCGTCGGAATAGCGGGATGCGCGGCGGTTTCGTGGATTCTCACCAAGATGTTGTACGGACTAAGCGCGCGCGATCCGCTCGCCTTCATCGCAGTGTCGGTTTTTCTGCTCGCCGTCTCGCTACTCTCGAGCTATCTCCCCGCGAGAAGGGCAGTCCGCGTCGATCCCGTGATCGCTCTTCGGTACGAGTAGCCCATTGCAATTCACGGATGGGTCCGATAACTATTCAAGACGGCAGCAATGGTCGCGACACTGTAGTTCCTGCCCAAGCGACCGACCTTAGCTCCCGAAATTCTCTTTTTCTGTTTACGTTATAGATACTTCTAGCGAGGTACATCTATTCGGGGTTATGCTTCGCCATTATTTCCCCAGTTTTCCGCTCGAAAGGAATCCACATGAAAAGCAAATCCGCAGCGAAGTCGCAAGCAAGAGCGTCCGTCGCCATGGTAGTTCTCCCGGGCAGCACTCGACATGCAGTACCGCAAGCCAGGCTTCTGAAAAAATCCGATCCAAAAGCCACCATTCAAGTCAGCGTTTACGTTCGACGAAATCCAACTCCGCCGGGCAAGAGCCTGTCTCCGCTCGGCGACATGAACGAACAGCTTCCGTCGCAGAGACACTACGCCAGCGACGCGGAATTCAACGAGACGTTCGGCGCCTCGCAAGCCGATCTCGATCAAGTCGCCGCATGGGCAAAGAGCAGCGGCCTTACCGTAACGGAATCCAGTGTTCCGATGCGCCGCGTGAAAGTGAAAGGCACCATCGCTAACATCAGCAAAGCCTTTGGCATTCAGCTCAACGAATACAACCACCCCGAGTCGGGAGAATTCCGCGGCCGCGAGGGCGACATTCGCATTCCTGCCGACTTGGCCGGCGTCATTACTGGCGTCTTCGGACTCGACACGCGGCAGGTTGGTCGCCCGCGCATCCGCAGAGCCAACGCGCAGCCCGTTGATATACAGGACGTTCGAGCAGGGGCGAAAGGCAAAGCGCACACGGTGACTCACGCACTTCCCGCGCCGCCTTTTCCGGGCACATTTTATCCGCCACAGGTAGCGGCGCTTTACGACTATCCCAGCAAGCTCGACGGAACGAACCAAAACGTAGCGATCTTCGCATTCAACGGAACAGGTCCCGATCCGCACGGCGGATACAAGTTGACGTCGCTCGAAACGTACTTCGAACAGGTTCTCGGCGGCAAGACGCCCACGATTAAAGACGTCGTCGTGCAAGGGCCAGGGAACGATCCCGGGCCCGACTCACAAGCGTCGAGTCGGCAAGGAGATGCCACCGGCGAAGTCATGCTCGATATGTGCGTCGTCGGCTCCGTCGCCCCCGGCGCCAATATCTTCATGTACTTCACCGAATTCACGAGCCAAGGATGGCTCGACGGGCTGAATCAGGCCATCACCGACGCAAATAAAATTGACGTAATCTCCATCAGCTATGGAAATCCGGAAGACGATCCCGACGGCGCGTGGACTGCCATGGGCGTGCAGCAGGTAAATCAAGCGTTCGAGGGTGCGGCTGCGAAGGGAATTACGATCTGTTGCGCTTCGGGCGACGATGGCTCCAGCGATCAAGTCACGTCGGGAGCGCACGTCGATTTTCCAGCGTCGAGCCCATTTGTGCTAGGCGTCGGCGGAACGAAACTCGTTGCCACCGCTGCTTCACCGGCGACGATTGATTCCGAAGTCGTGTGGAATGAGAGTCTTCAGGGCGAAGGCGCTACGGGCGGCGGGGTTAGCGCGGTGTTCACCAAGCCCACTTATCAAAATTCGGTGAGCGTCCCGACGTCCGCCAATCCGCCTCACAACGTGGGCCGCGGCGTGCCCGACGTGGCGGCTGTCGCCGATCCCGAGACCGGCGTCATCATCGTTCATGTCGATGGCAAACACTTGGAAGCCATCGGCGGCACCAGCGCCGCGGCGCCGATGTGGGCGTCTTTGATCGCTCGCCTCAATCAGGGGCTCAAGGCAAACTGCGGCTTCTTGAACGCCTTGATCTACAACAATCAGTTTCCCAAGGGCGCGTTCCGCGACATCACGTCTGGAAACAACGGTGCGTACAAGGCGAATTCAGGTTGGGATGCATGCACCGGCTTCGGCACACCGATTGGCGATGGACTTCTGCAAGCCTTGTCCGGCAGCGCGAGCAAGCCCTCCGGCGGAAATGGCGGTTCGAACAAGGGGCCTGGCACTCACACAAAGACCGCAGGAGTTGGGTCGGACGACTGAACGAATCGCCGCGAAGTAGTGTAGCCGCGTTTCGTGGCGTCGCTCACTCTGCTGAAGACAAGAATGAAACGTATCGGGGCCGTGACTCGAAAACATGGTCCCGAATCAGTTCGATTCGAACGGTTGGTACCTGTCCGCCTATCGACCGCGACGATTGACCACTAGAACCCAAAGCCTCGCACTTGAGATATGATTCCCGGGCTCGATTCATGCCCCCGTCGCGCAAAACCCTCTCCCATCGAGGTCCGATCCACAATGATTTCCCGTTTTCCGAAACTCCGTGCCTGTCTGTCGTTTCTGCTCGTCTCCCTCGCCATCGCTGCCGCCGTGCCTGCGCGCGCTGGCGACGATACGTCACGCTTCGACGGCACATGGCAAGCCATCTTTCCATTCAACGGCCAGATGATCACAATGCGCTCCGTACACGACGGTAACGGCTACACGAACTACGTCGTGACGAATACCGGCGAACAGCCGGCGGGCAACGGCACGTTTCAAGCTGCAAATGGCAAATACACAACAAGCGCGCCGTACCCGAACAACGCTGGCGTCTATCATTTCATCGGCAACGACACCGTCGTCTGCGTCAACGCTGCCGGACAAACTCTCACATGGAAGCGCTACAAATTGCCGAGAGCTGCCAGCTCACCACCTGGTTCGTCGCCATCCGTACCTGCCGGCAACCCATCGCCAACGCCGGGCCCCGCCGCCAACTCGCATCCCGGCTCCGCCTCCGCCCCACCAGGCCTGGCCGCAAATCCATCTCTGCCTCCCGAAACTAACGCCGCCATCGAAGCATTCGGCCGCAAAGACTACAACACCGCCTGGCGCGAATTCATGATCGCCGCGCAAAAGGGCGACTCCGAAGCCCAAGCCGGCATCGGCGCAATGCTCCTCAATCACATCAATCCGCCGGGCACCGGCTACTTCGCACAATGCGAAAAGTGGCTGCTGCTCTCAGCCAATCAGGGCAACACGAAGGGCATGACGTTTCTCGCCAAGTATTACTACACCGATGGCGTCAACATCGCCGGTGGCATCAATCCCGGCGTCAACAACACGCCGATTCCTCCCGCCCTCCGCGCGCAAGCCGAAAAGAGATTCACGCTCGCGCGTCAATGGTACGAAAAAGCCGCCGACAAAGGCGACGGCTACGCGATGGGCTCGCTCGCGATCATGCTCGACGCCGGAGTCGGCGGCCCGCGCGATCCAGCACGCGCCGCGCAGCTTCGCGCTGGCGTCTCGGGCCACACCGACGCTGACTTCGCCAAGAAAGCGACCGCTGACCCCGCCACTTCGGCAATGACCGTAGCGTGGCAGTCCGGCCACTATCAGGACGCGCTAAAGACCGCCCACGAACTCGCGAGCAAAGGGAATTCCGCGGGGCAAGTCGTCATCGGCCGCTCTTTCTACACCGGCGTAGGCTCGCCGCAAAGCTACGCCAACGCTCTGCCGTGGTTTCAGAAAGCCGCCGCCCAAAATAATCCCGACGCCATCTTCTTTCTTGGCCTGATGTACGAGTGGGGGCGCGGCGTCCCGCAGGACGTGAACAAGGCGCAGTCATTGCTGGACAAAGCCGGTTCGCTGGGCCAGCGCTACGCCCAGATGGAAGCCAAAGGAATGCGCATGGAAGGCGAAGCCGCAGCACAACAAGCCCGCTTCGCCGCAGTCTGCGCCAAAGCCGGAGGCCACGCCGACGGCCCACTCTGCCTCGTAGGCGAAATGGCGATCGATCCGTACTGACGGAACCTTAGTTTTTTGTTGAAAGCAGTGGGGAATCGCAACTCGACGAGAATTTAGTGAGACGGTTCTTGCTCCAAACGCTTCGCGACCACCCGCTCAATGGTGCGCACAAGGTCCCAGGGCTGAGCCTTGCACACGACCTCCGCGATCCCCGCCTTGCGAGCGGGTTCTACCAAAGCCGGCATGTCGAGAACGGTGAAAAGGACGAGGGGAATCCGCGGATTCAGCGTGGTCATGCTCTTCGCGGCCTCAAGCCCATTCATATCCGGCATCGCGAGGTCGATAAGAACCAAGTCCGGATTCGACTCTTCAAACTTCACAATCCCCGCAGAGCCAGTCTCGGCTTCGCCGCACACAGTCCACTCGCGCGAATGAACGATCGCTCGCAGTATCCTGCGAGTCGTCTCGGAATCATCGACAATCAGAATGCGCAAATGCATCGCGAGAAAGTCTACGTGGGCGGGCGGCGCGCGAGAATACCCGCTTTTCCGTATGCCCGAATGGGCACTAATCCTCGATTTAGACTCTGGATTTCACGTGTCAGGCATGACGCATGTTCTGGAGATCGATGATCAGGCCCGGCCCGTCGGATTCCATCCCAACGTTTCTCGTGTCAGTGCGCTAGCGGCCGGTAGGCCCCTCTAGCAAATGCCCCAAACCAGCCGAAGTGCCCGGTAGCCTCTTCCGCTGTCGCCCCGTCGATCACAACCTGGCGTCTCGGACGAGCTTCGTTCCGATACGCGAGAAAGTAAGTCAGCCCCCGGCTTCGACGGTGATCCTCTCAGATTGTTTTTTTTAGGTTCAACGGACCAATCGATGGGGATATTGAGGGAAGGATTCGTGGTATCTGCGGTGGGCATTTTTCGGCAGCTGCGCAGCCATTGGCTGCTGGCGCCTAGGCCAAAGACTGCGCCGAACTTGGGAACCCGGCCCATGCACGCATCGGCATAACCTTCTCTGTGTTGTGCTCTCTCCAGTGCAACAGTTGGCCAACCGCCAGCAGAAGCGTCCCCTTTGAAAAGGGTTTCGGCAACATGTGCGCCCCCGCCTGCGATCCAGCGCTTTCGAACTTCACCGCGTTGCCGTATCCCGACATGTATAGAACGTTGATCGTGGGGAAGAGGAATCTCACGTAGTCGCTGAGTTGGTCGCCGTTCACTCCCGGCAACACGACGTCCGTCAGCAGGAGGTCGATCGTCCCCGTATGCTGGCCGACGATAGCCGTTGCTTCGGCGGCCGATCGCGCTTCAAGGACGTTGTACCCACTACTCTCCAGGAACGTGCGAATGATATTCCGGAAGGCGTCATTATCATCGACCAATAGAATCGTGCCTGTTCCCGTGAGGGCTTTTGTAGGATCGGTGGGCTGCTTCAGATCGGGTAGATACATTGGGCGCTCCTCACAACAAGTTCCGTCGGGGCCGCTTGTCTTGCCTGCTCTTCACAACATAGGAGTATCGGCAGCCCCCTTTGATTGGCGCCAGCGACGAAATATCGTGTAACGACGAACCAAGGTAATTCGCCTTTCATTCGCCATGAAACTCCTTCGGAAATGTATCTAGGAACACAAGTGTGCCGATCGGTCAGTCAGACACGCGAGTTTGTTATACTCCTCAAAAGTGCGCATCCTCATCGCTGACGATCACGAATCGGTTCGCAAGGGAATCTCTTCGATCCTCGCCATTGGTTTCACCGACCTCACTTGCGACGAGGCCGCCAATGGGCTCGAAGCGATTCGACTGGCAAAAGTTCATCCACCCGACCTGATTATTCTCGACATAAACATGCCGGTCCTCAGTGGATTTGCGGCCGCCGCGGAGCTGCAGAAGTTGTTACCCCACGTCCCAATCCTATTTTTCACGATGCACACAGGGCCGCAGTTCATAGCCGAAGCCCGGAAAGCCAAAGTGCAGGGATTTGTGGCGAAAGATCGCGCGGGAGACACGCTCATCGAAGCGGCCCGAGCGCTCATGCGGAACGAAACGTATTTTCCAGCCTAATCAGGCGCGCGGATCGGGGCGTCGACAACAAATGACTTGCCAACCTTTTTCCCGACACCAAGTCTTTCACCTGCGCACGTTAGGATTGGGCAGCTTCCACTCGATAAGCGTCCACGATATGGCCGGCGTGGGCATCAATCAGCGAGTGTAGTGTTTTCTGGGGAAACCTGTCGAACCTGTAGTGACAAAAGCCGATGGCTTTCTTGTCCGCGAAATACTCATCCACGCGTCTCTCGTAATCGAGTACTTGCTCTTGAAGGACAGGGTCGCCCGACGCCCTAGATATTTCCCCCGAAATGCGGAAACCGCTATAGCCATTCTGTAGGGATGTGTTGATTGACTCTGCGAGGTGATTCAGAAGCGCCTTGGTATTAAATTCGCCGCCCCTAAAATAAACTTCTTCCCCCCAAGAGAAACACGAGCGAGCCGCGGTCAATCTCCTTCTCAACTTCGATGCCAAGCGATCGGAGGTAAACACGCAATTTTTCTTGCACCCGCGTGTTCTCGACGCAGACGCACTGTTCACCTTTCGCGAGTCCTTCAGCGACGTAACGAGCAAGCATCTCCTGTAAGGCTGCCTCGCTCTGATACAGAAAACAGACGTGGTCGCCATGGTTGAATTGCGAGACAAGGTGCCTACTTGATTTGTGGCCGAGTCCATTTGCAGGACGCAGGAATTCAATCAGCAGCTCAAAAGGCCATGCGGCCAAAATTCTCGCGATGAACAGCACGCCCCAAATTGTCCCGTGACTCTTGAGGATTTTGCGCCACGGAAGTTTTAGGTAGCGATTTGGGACTTTTGGAATTGGGAATAGAAGATTTGTTGCCCATCCTGTGATCGCCTCGGCAAATCGATCATCACGCTGTTTTGAGGCATGCGCGTTGATATCACTTTCATGGGATGACTCGGGCATCGCTTACAAAGAAATATAGCGAGCGAATGCGGCGAGGTCAACGCGCTTAAGCAATGTTTCACAACGGTTGCGATGCTTTGTTCGAACGGCTGATCGTCACGACGACCGAACTATCACTTGAAGCTGGTCTCCGCGAGAAATCCCGCCCGCAGTCCGTCATGCCACCCGAGTCCGAAGGTACTGTCCACGTTCTCCGAGTCCACCTGAACGCTGCCGCCTTGCGTCTCCATCAGCGAAGAAGATCCACCGCTGAGCTGAATGACTTGTGCAGCCGATCGGGGAGCGAAGATCGCTAGCAACGCTGCGAGCGCGAGTCCGTTCGCGACGTAGCTTGATTTCACGGAGACGTGCCGTTGGGTGGCAGCGCGTGTACGGCGTTGAACTTTTTGAAGCGAAGCTCAATGTTCTTCGGCGCGTCGGGCTTCGTCCAATCCAGATGCAGAACGCGGCTTTGGCCCGGGGAAAATGCGAACCCCGGGTAGGTCTGCTTTTCGGTTGGTGAAGTAACTTCGATCTCGCTGGAGCCATCGAAAAGGCAGGCGCGCTGAAACCCGAAATCATCCTCCTCGATCTGCATATGCCAGACGATCAAACATTGGACCCAAAATACATCAAGGCGCAACTCCAGGCGTCCTGTTCTCGGATGAAAATTATCGGTATGTCTCTGTCGGGGAATGAAGACGACGAGATGAGGGTACTCGGAGCCAGTCTGGGCGCCTGCACCGTGCTGAAAAAATCACGCTTCGAAGAACAACTGATTCCCGCAATCCTTTCGTCCTAGCAGCACTGCGCGCCGCCGGAAAATCTGCGCATAATGCGGGAAGGTAAAATCACCTCGAAGAAGATGCTCGTCCGGCTATCGCCCGCTACTTCCAAAACCTCGCGCCGCGCGTTCTGTCTCCGATATTTCCTCCGCTTCGACGAAGTTCGCTTCGATTCTCCGCACGATTCTCATCTGCGCGATCCGGTCGCCAACTTTTATCGTTAGTGGCTCCTTCCCGAAATAACTCGCCACCACCCGTATCTCCCCGCGATACCCCGGATCCACAACACCAGCGAACGTCGTTAGCCCACGCACCGCAAGCCCCGACCGGTCCGCAATAATCCCGCCATACTCCGGCGGGAACTCCATCGCAATCCCCGTCGGAATCGTCCTCACATCCCCCGTCTCCAGCGTAATATCCTCGACCGAACAAAGATCCGCCGCCAGATCCCCGTACTCCCCCGAGTGCGCATACTTCGGCACCTTCGCCATCTCATGCATCTTCTTCACTCGCACCTGAATCATGTTCATCCCTTCGTAGGAATCAATCCGCCACGCATCTCGTCTTTTAAACTGTGAAATGTACGGTCCTCAGGTATTCAAAACGTTTGAGAACCCTTGCAAAGCCCGAGGATAGCATTGGCTAAGGATATGAAGCGGACGTCAAACACTGATCTAAGACTTTGGCGCAGTGGAGGCTTTGATGGTGCCGGGGGCCAGAATCGAACTGGCTACGCCCGCCTTTTCAGGGCGGCGCTCTACCAGTGAGCTACCCCGGCACGGTGGAGTCTGTTAATTTTATGGGGCAACGCAAACAGTGTCAATCAAACTGCGAAGATTTCGTTGGCCACTCCTCCCAAACGCGACCGCAAGAAAACACGTAAGGCCAAGGCGCGCAAGGTAAAACCGCCGAAGCGAAAGCCGAGCCTGGAAACAAATTTCAAGGCTCGCAGTGGTTGGGCGCAGTCCATAGTGGAAAGACCCGCCAAAGTGGGCGTTCCCCCGAAATCGTCCGTACCATCGAAGAATTCCGCCGCCCCAGGATCTGCAGCTACGCCGGAAGCTCAAAGTACAGAGCCGAATGCTCAAGAATCTGGGGCGATCGAGCAGCCAAGAATTTCTACGAACGGACACCTGACGATTTTCACCATTGGGCATTCGACGCATCCGATCGACGAATTTATTGGACTGCTGAAGCATTACGGCATTGTGCAGCTTGTCGATGTGAGGACGGTTCCGAAGTCTCGGCATGTGCCGCAATTCAATTCCGATTTTTTGGCAGAAGCACTCGGCAAGCAGGGAATCGAATATATCCATTTGAAATCACTCGGCGGGTTGCGCCACGCGAAGAAAGATTCCATCAACATGGGCTGGCGCAACGCTTCGTTTCGCGGATACGCCGACTACATGTCGACGGAAGATTTTGCGCAAGGAATCGTTCGGTTGGTCGAACTCGCAAAACCAAAGCGCACCGTCATCATGTGCGCGGAAGCAGTGCCGTGGCGATGTCATCGTTCATTGATTGGCGACGCGCTTCTGGTTCGGGGCATCGGGGCAGAAGACATCATGAGCGCGACTTCGATTCGTCCGCACAAGCTGACCGAGTTCGCCAAAGTCGACGGAGAGCAGATCACCTATCCGGCCGACAAGAATCTTGAGCTGTTCCCGGGCTCAAGCGATCAAGAGTCGCCGAGTTAGTTTTTCAAATAACGAGGCAGCGCACAGCGGCGCTTGCGTGCGGACCTTGAGGCTATCAAGGATGCAAAGGCTAAATTGTCAAAGAGCGAACAGCGTTGCGAAATGTGAAGCTGCTTTCTTCGGAGAGCGCTGCGTCTGCGCAACGAAGATGATTGACCCGAGATGTTCACCGGTCAGCGCTGCGATTCGTCGATTTCGCGCATCCAGTCGCGACCCTTTAGGAGTTCGCGGGGGCGCGTGCCGTCGGGTGGACCGACGATTCCATCTCTCTCCATCAAATCGATGAGGTGCGCGGCGCGGCCGTAGCCGATGCGCAGACGCCGCTGCAATGTCGAAGTCGAAGCGCGTCCAGCTTCGCAGACAACGCGGACGGCATCCTGAAAGAGTTCGTCGTCGGCCTCGCTGCCTTCAGTGGCGTCGCTGCCAGCGCCATGAATCGGTTTGCCGTTTTCATCCTTCGGCGCTTCCAGCAATTCCTCGTTGTATTTCGCCTGCGCCTGCGAACGCCAGAAATCGCAAACGGCGACGATTTCGTCTTCACTGACCATCGGCCCGTGAATGCGATGAAGTCGCGAGGAACCCGCCGGCAAATACAGCATGTCGCCTTTGCCGAGCAGCGACTCCGAGCCGTTGGCGTCGAGAATCGTGCGCGAGTCGATTTTGCTGGCCACGCGGAACGAGATACGAGCAGGGAAGTTCGCTTTGATCAAACCGGTGATGACATCCACCGACGGACGCTGCGTCGCCAGAATCAAGTGGATGCCGACGGCGCGAGCCATCTGTGCCAGGCGGGTGATCGACTCTTCGACATTGCTCGTATCGACCATCATGAGGTCGGCCAACTCGTCGATCACGATCACAAGATAGGGAAGTGGCTTGTGCTCGGACTCTTCGGTAGTCTCAAAGAGCGATAGAGACTCTTTTTTCTGGAAGGTCCGGTTGTATTGCTCGATGTTGCGCACGCCTTTTTGCGCCAGCAGTTTCAGGCGATTTTCCATTTCGCGCGTCGCATTGCGCAAAACGTTCGACGCAATCTTCGGATCAGTGACAACCGGCGCGATCAAATGTGGAATGTTCTCGTAAAGATTGAGTTCAAGACGTTTCGGATCGATCAACACCATTTTCACGTCGTCCGGGCTGGCCTTGTAGAGGATCGACATCATCAGCGAGTTGATGAAGACGCTCTTACCGGTGCCGGTGGAACCCGCGATGAGCAAGTGAGGCATCGCGGCAAGGTCGGTCACGCGAATGCGGCCATGCAAATCGCGACCCATCGCCAACGTCAGCTTGCTCGGTGAATTGAAAAATTCGGGCGACTCAACGATTTCGCGCAACGCAATCGTCTGGCGATTGACGTTCGGAACTTCAATGCCGATCGTCGATTTACCAGGAATGCGCTCGATCAAAATCGATTCGGCCTGCAGAGCGAGACACAAATCTTCGGTCAGGCCAAGGACACGGTTGTACTTGATCCCGGCTTCGGGCTTAAACTCAAACGTGGTCACGACCGGACCAGGATTGATCTGCGTGACACGCCCTTGAACGTCGAACTCCGCGAATTTTTCCTCGATCGCGCGGGCGCGCATCTTCAATTCGTCTTCGTCAATCTTCTGGCTGCGCTCACCTTCGCGCATCATGCTGACGGGGGGCAGTTTGTAGTTGGTCGCGCCCTTCGCAATCTTCGCGTCCGCCCCAATTTTCTTGCTCTTGTCCGACACTTTTTCGTCGTTCATGACGAAAATCGGTGCCTTGTGCGATTCGCGAGACTCTGTCTCGTCGTCCTGTTTCTCTTTCTTGCCGGCGGTGCGAGTCTTTCCGTCTTTGGAGATGCCGAAGATGTCCGTTTGATCCTGAAGATGGATGGTCTTCGCTTCGTCGTCTTCCTCTTCGGATACCTTGGTGCCGCCGCGCTCGTCGCGGGAAATTTCAATTTGCTTGCCGGTCGCCTGATTCACGGCTTTGCGCCCGGAAGTTCGCGTTTCCTGCAGACGGCGCCGCATGCGGTCATTTTCTCGGCCATCGCGCCAATCGTGCCAGCGGCTCGCAACCCGCTGTAAAACGTTGAACTTCGCCACGCCGCCAAGCGGGGAATTCGCAGCCCACTCATGCGCACCTGTGAACGAGAAGCGGGTAGTCATGAAGAGCGCGGTGATCAAAATCGCGATGACGAGAAGATTCGCACCCCACATATTGAATCCGGAGCGCAGTTCGCTGGAAATAACGCTGCCCAGGAGTCCGCCCGGGGGCACCGCGCCGCGAATGCCAGGCAAATTCCAGAGGCACAAGAGGGCTGGCAGCGACAAAAGCATCAAGACGTAGCCCACAACGGTAGCCGTCTGCGAATCGATCGAGCGACTGCGGAACCAGCGCCACCCAAGAACGAGAATGGCGACGGGTAGTAGGAAGGCCGCGAAGCCAAATACCTGGAATATAAGGTCAGCGCAATACGCGCCGACGGGCCCGATCCAGTTGCGGGTCATCACGCCGTTTTCACCCGGCGCCGCGCTCACATTGAGCGAAACGTCGTGTGGGGAATAAGAAATCAGCGCCAGCGCCGTCAGAATGGCGAAGACGATACACAAAAATCCTATCAGCTCATTGAGCCGCTTATTGTCAGTAGGTGTCAGGAAGCGCACAAACTCTCCTCAGCGATTGGGGAAGGCTGAGTGGAGGCAAGCACGTCGGCGCTAACACGTGCTGCCCGGTTCGACGCAGGAAATATAACAAAGATATTCATGGCCCACCAAATTATTGCCGAGCGTGTTTCCATCGCGGCGATGAAGACGATGCTGGGGTTACGCCTTCTATTCGCCGACGTTTTTCAGCAGGGCCCATCGCGTTGCGCCATTGTCGCGCCTCGCTAAAAACGACTTTAGCCGATCATATGGGCGGCCCATGCCAGAACCAATAGCCCGACGACAATGCGATAAATTGCGAAGGGCACAAAACCGTGTTTGCGGACCCACGCCAGGAACCAGGCGACGGCCGCGTAGGCAACGATAAAGGACACGATGAAGCCGATGGCGAGAACCACCCAACCGTGGGAATCGATATGGACGACGCCGATGGCGTTTTCGCCCTTGCCCTTCAGCGACTTCAATAGATCGTAGGCGGTGGCGACGGCCATTGTTGGGATCGATAGGAAGAATGAGAAATCGAGCGCGGACGACCGAGACATGCCAGCCAGCTGGCCGCCGGTGATGGTCGACATGGAGCGCGAGGTACCGGGGAAAACGGCGGAGAAAATCTGGCAGAAGCCTACCCAAATGGCCTGGCCGAGGCTCATATCTTCCATGCGCCAGGTGCGGATCGAGGAGGCGGGCCCGCTGGGGCCTGCGGCTTCAGCTTTGGCCTTCATGGCGTCGACCACCCACATCACGATGCCACCGATAAATAGCGACGAGCCCATGATGTAGAGGCTTTCGAGGTGCTTGCCGATGATTTTGGTCATCAGGAACGCAGGCAGCGCGGTGACGACGAAAGCCACGCACGTGAGGCCGAGTGGATGGGTCAGCATGGTGCGGTCGCCCCGTTCGCCCTGCGGGAAGGTTGAAAAAAGCTTCGCGATGCGCTCACGGAAATAGATGGGTAGGACAAGAATCGCGCCAAGCTGGATGACGATGGTGTACATCTTCCAATAGCCGCTGCCGAGATCGATGTGGAGCAATGCTTCGGAGAGCCGCAAGTGGGCGGTAGAGCTGACGGGCAGAAACTCGGTTATGCCCTCCACGATGCCAAGAAGGATGGAGATGATGTAATCGTTCAAGCGATAGCTCCTGAAAGTTGACTACTGAAGATGAGTTGTCTTGTGGCCAGATAACGATAATCGCGACTGGCGCGGAAGGCAACGCCCGCGGCGTGGCCGGGTGCTGTTTCGATGAGGATAAATAAGGTTGACCAGCGCGGCCCGGTTCGAAAGTGGGATAGGGGTATACCCCCTATTGTTTTGCAAAGAGTGAGGAAGTGGCCGGAAATCAACGGGTTGCAGCCTACTGTTTTTAGGAGTGCGCAAGTCCCTAAGAATGAATCGGTTGGATGTGTGCTTAGAAGGCCCTTGGAGGTACTTGCGGAGTGCCGTTCGAATAGAAGTGCGGGGTTCACGGAGAACACGAGCACACGAGGGAGTACTTGTCAATAACGATTTAGGTTGCGGTAATTCGAATGAGGGGAACTGTTGTTCGAATTGCCGCGTGGGGAAACGTCCCGTCTGTCACTGGGTTTTGTCACCGGGTTTTGCGAGTTTCGGGATGCGGGAAACGAGGTCTCGACAAGAGCATGGTATTCTCGGCGCGGGACATACCATGGAAACCAAACGAGACACGATTCAGAAGGTACTGGCTCGCAACAAAGAGTTTGCGCTCAACTACGATGCGGCGACGCTGTCACCGCAGCCGCAGATGCGGCTGGTGGTGATCGCGTGCATGGATACGCGCATCACGCTGGCGGCGCTCGGGCTGAAGCCGCAGGACGCGCATTTCATTCGAAACGCGGGCGGGATTGTTACGGACGACGTGCTGCGGTCGCTGCTTGTTTCGCACTATTTTTTGGGGACGAATGAGGTGATGGTGATCAACCATACCGATTGCGGGCTGATGAAGGCCAGCGAAGAGGAAATGCACCGGCGCATCGAGCAGGAAGCAGGTGTGGCCGCCAGCTCTCCGGTTCGGTTTTATGCGTTCAGCGATGTTGAGAGGAACGTGCGAGAGCAATTGGAGAAATTGAATGCGCACAGTTGGGTGCGCGAGGGATTGACCATTCGCGGCTTCGTGTTTGATGTGCAGTCGGGAAAACTGAGGGAAGTTGTTCCTGCGGGGTAGAATAATCATCTCTCTGTGTGGCTAAGTCGGAGTACATTGCGAAAAATACTGGCACTCTTGTTTTCATTTCTGGCTGTGGTTCTGCAGGCAGACGGCCAAGTCACGTCGGCGCAATGCTCTGGATTGAAGGACACTCCGCCAAAAGCGGACAAGCTGTTGCCGATGATAAGTCTAACTCCAGCAGATATTGAACAAATAAAGAAAGAACGAACATGCATCAAAAGCTATGGGTTTCCCGGAGGGGAAGACGCTTTGTTGAAGGCATCTTCTTCGGAGTTCCGCAGTGACCTGCAGCATCTGCAAGAACTTTTCGACAAACCATCTGAGGTCACGAAAGACATGCCAGCAAGTGACCAGGAGCGCGTTTCAAAGATCAAGGCGGGATGGAGTAGAGAGCAGGTCCTTCTATGGGGTCATTTCAACCTGCTAAGAAAGTTGAATACTGAAAAGCAGTACGACCAAATGCTGATGGAGGTTGCGCGGATCCGAAACGAATTTGGACTGGGGCTCGCTCCGCTCAATTCGTGGGACAACGCCCAAGCAAACACATATTTTTCACCTCAAGCTCTTCGCAACATGATCGTCGCGTTCGAGTATGCAGCAAAGGGCAACCTGACACCCGCGTCAGGTCCTGAACGCGATGAGCTCGTAAAATCCTACCTCGCTGTCGAACCTACGCTTGAGCCGACGATGATTTTCCACCACAGTGCCGCTCGGGCAGTTCTGACGCCGGTTTGCGGCGCGCACGAATAGGCAGATCGAGAAACTCGGGGACAGACGGGACGTTTTCCAGTTTCTACAGCATTTCCAATCGCGCTCGTTAAAACGGCACAAGCGCGGAAAAATATTCGCCAGCGGAAATATCCCGTCTGTCACCATGCGTTCGTCTGGGTGACGGAAACGTCCCGTCTGTCACCGCTCGGTGTCTTGGGAGCGCGGGGGCTAGTGGGCTCCGACGTTGTCGTGGACCTCTACGTTGATGGACTTGCGGGCGTTGTTCATGATGCCGGCTTTCTTGTTGTTGCGCACGTCGTTGTTTTCGATGGTGATGTCTTTGAAGCCGGCGGGCTCGACGCCTGCGGGATCGAGGGCGATGCCCCAGGTCTGTGTGGCGCGGGAGCCGCGGTCGTCATAGGAATGATTGCCGCGAATGGTTACCGATTCCATGTGTGAACCTCTGGGCAGATAAAGAGTGATACCGGCGTGAAAGCCAACTTGCGCCTGGTTGCAGTTTTTTACGGTGTTGTTTTCGATGATAGAGCCAGCGGAACCGCTGACGTCTCCAATCAGCACGATGCCGCTACCGCCGGAATCACTGCACGTGTTGCCGGTGATGGTCTGACCGGGGCCACCGAGCGCGATGCAAGCGTCGCTGGGCAGAGCGGAATTGGCAACGATGGTGTTGTTGGTGACCGTGACGTGACTGGAAGGGGGAGCGTCACCGATCGCGCCGCATCCGGTGGAGCAACTGCCGCCAATCATGGAGTTGTGGTCGATGACGATGGTGTCCCAGAAGGCGACGTCGATGTCGTTCTGACGCGAATTGGCCATGCTGAAGTCGTTGTCGCGAATCGTGACGTTGGAGCCGTGAGCCCTGCCGGGACCGCCGCCGCCGAGGGCGATGCCGAAGCCTTCGGTGCCCTTGAGGACATTGCCGGTGATGACGATGTTGCCCATGCCGGACGGATTCCCACCCGTACCCGTGAAAAAGAAACTACCGTGGGCATTTTCGGTGGTGTTGTTGAGCAAACGCATTCCGTCAACCGGCGCGATGAAGATGTCGCCGTTGTTCTCGTCGGTGCGCTGGCTATAGGCGGCGCCATTGTTCTGGAAGTCGCTGTCGGAGATGAGGATGTTGGAAGGGAAAGGCGCGCCGACCGCGACATGGAAATAGATGGCGCGCTGCCAAGCGTTGATGAGCCGCGCTCGTTGGATGGTGAAGTTCGTGACAGTGGGCGCGGACATGCCGACAATGTCGGCGCCGGCGGTTTGCTGGCCGCGGTTGTAGTCGAGGGTGACGTCGGAAATTGTGACGGTGCCGGTTTTACCGGACAGGCGGAACATGTCGGTCTGGGTATTGAGGTTGGACATGCGGCGCAGGGTGGTGGAGTCCTTGCCCGAACCCAGAAGGGTGAGGCCGTCGGGAAGCATTACGGTCTGGGCGGAGAGCATGCAGGTGCCGCGCGGCAGGACGAGTTTTGTGGAGTGAGACACGGCGGCATTGACGGCGGCCTGGATCGCGGCGGTGTCGTCGGTAGCGCCGTCGCATTTGATTTGAGGGGTGGATTGGGCTGGGGTCACGAATGGGATGGCGAAGAACGTTAGAGCGAGAGTGATCAGTTTTGATGTGTGTCGCATGGTCGCAGAGTTTAGATTCACTGAATGGGTAAATGGGATGGATGGTACGTTGTGCCTGGCATCCCGAAATTAGACTTCGAGGATGACGGGGAGGATTAGGGGGCGCTTGCTGGTGTGTTTGTTGATGTAGCGCTTGAGGTCGACGCGGATTTTTTCTTTGAGGATGCTCCAGTCGACTTTTTCCTCGGCGTTCGACGATTCGAACGTTTTCAGAACAACGTCGCGGGCGCCTACCATTAGTTCGCTGCCGTTGTCGCTGAACATGCCGCGGGTGACGATCTCTGGGGGGAGATCCATGCGGCCGGTGTGTTTGTCGATGGCGATGATGGGGACGACGACGCCGTCTTCGGAGAGGTGGCGGCGATCGCGAATGACGGCTTCTTCGACTTCTTCCAGGGAGCCGGAATCGACGAGAGTACGACCGGCGGTTACGGGATCGCGGCGATACGCGCCTTCTTCGGTGAATTCGACTTGCTGGCCGTCTTCCATCAGGAGAATTTCGCCAGAGACGACGCCGAGTTGATGGGCGAGAGCGGCGTGGCGGAAGAGATGGCGATATTCGCCGTGAACCGGGATGAAGTATTTCGGCTTGCAGAGCTGCAGGATTAGCTTTTGTTCTTCCTGGCTGGCGTGACCGGAAACGTGGATGGTGCCGCCGGAATTGTCGTAATAGACGAGCGCGCGGCGGCGGAACATGTGGTCGAGCATGCGGAATATGGGCTTGTCGTTGCCGGGGATGATGCGGGCGGAGAGGATGACGGTGTCGTTTTCGTCGACGGAGACGAAGCGGTGATTGTCGACGGCGATGCGCGACATCGAGGACATCGGCTCGGCCTGACTGCCGCTGGCGAGCACGATGATGCGGCGCGGGTCGAAGCTGCGAATGTCTTGCGAACGAACTACCATGCCGTCGGGGATGCGCAGGTAGCTCATCGAGTGCGCGATTTCGACGTTGTCGACCATGCTGCGGCCGACGAACGCGACTTTGCGATTCACGCGCGTGGCGATGTCGATGACTTGCTGAATGCGGTGGATGCTGCTGGCGAAGCAGGAGAGAATGACGCGGCGCGGAGCGGAACGGCAAAGATCTTCGAGGCGCGAGACGACGGCGCGTTCGGACGGCGTGAAGCCGGGGCGCTCGACGTTGGTGGAGTCGGAGAAAAGCGCGAGGACGCCTTCGTTGCCGTAACGCGCGAAAGCGTGGAGATCGAATCCGGCGCCGTCGACGGGCGTTTGATCGATTTTGAAGTCGCCAGTGTGGATGATGACGCCGAGCGGAGTGCGGATGGCGAGCGCGACGCAGTCGATGGTGCTGTGGGTGACGGCGATAAATTCGATTTCGAATGGATCGACTTCGACGAGGCGGCCGGGGATGACTTCGCGAAGCGCGGTGGAATCGAGCAGGCCGGCTTCTTCGAGGCGCTTTTTGACGAGCGCGAGCGTGAAGCGCGTGCCGTAGACGGGCACGTTGAGGTCTCTCAAGATATAAGGAAGGGCACCGATGTGATCTTCGTGGCCGTGCGTGAGGACAATCGCTTTGACGAGATGGCGATTTTGTTTGAGGTAGGTGATGTCTGGAATGACGAGGTCGACGCCGAGAAGTTCGGATTCGGGGAACATCATTCCGGCGTCGACGACGATAATGGCGTCGCCAATGCGAATCGCCATCATGTTCATGCCGAATTCGCCGAGACCACCGAGAGGGGTTACTGTGACTGACTGCTTGGAGTTACTCAAGATGCGCGCGTGCTCCGATCTATTGAATAAGAATCGTATCATAGGGCGGCATGGGACGTTCTTGTGTGACGGAGTTTGAGTGCGTCGCGCGGCGGTGCTGCGCGGACTTGATGTAAATTTTCGACAATAATTGCGGAGGATTGGGAATGCGTGATGTGACCGGGGCAGAAGCAGGCGAGGCGCGTGAGTTAGGGCAGGGGGAAGTGGCGGGTGATGCGGCTCGAGCGAACGGCAAGAAAGAAAATGAGACGGATTTGACGCGGCGCAAATTTTTGGGCGCGGCGATGCTGGCGGCTGCTTCAGCTGGAGTTGTGGCGGCGCAAGAGGCGACGAAGCCGGAGCGATCGCAGGATCATCATCTGCCGAACGAGCAGAATCATGGTCCGCAAAACGCGGCGGTGGAGGCGGAAAATCCGAGCGCGGTGTGGGCGACGGAAACGGATTCGGGCGCTGTGCCACCGTTTAAATATCCGTTTGGTATGGCGCGGAAACGCATGGAAAGCGGTGGGTGGACGCGGCAAGTTACGGTGCGCGAGTTGCCGGTGTCGAAATCGATCGCAGGCGTCGAGATGCGGTTGACGGCGGGCGGAGTGCGCGAGCTGCATTGGCATGTGTCGTCGGAGTGGGCGTACATGTTGTACGGAAATGCGCGGATTACGGCGGTGGATGCGGGAGGGAAGAGTTTTGTGTCGGATGTGTCGGTGGGCGATTTGTGGTTATTTCCGCCTGGGGTGCCGCACTCGATTCAAGGGCTGGGGCCGGATGGGTGCCAGTTTTTGCTGGTGTTCGACGACGGAAACTTTAATGAGTTCGAAACGTTTTTGTTGACGGACTGGCTGACGCATACGCCTCGCGAAGTATTGGCGAAGAATTTCGGAGTGAGCGAGGCGACGTTCGACAAGGTGCCGAAGAAGGAGCTTTTCATTTTTCAGACGGGGCTGCCGGAGGATTTGAAGAAGGAAGAAGCGTATGTGTCGCAGGGAACTGGGTCGGTGGCGATGCGGATGGATTTTCGAACGAATGACATGAAGCCGACGAAGGTGACGGCGGGCGGCGAAGTGAAGATTGTCGATGCTCGAAATTTTCCGATTACGACGATTTCGTCGGCGATTGTGAAAGTGAAGCCGGGCGGGCTGCGCGAGATGCATTGGCATCCGAACGCGGATGAATGGCAGTACTACATCAGCGGGAAGGGGCGGATGACGGTGTTTGCGGCGGGAGGGCGCGCGCGGACGATGGATGTGCAGGCGGGGGATGTTGGGTACGTACTGCAGTCGAATCCGCACTACGTCGAAAATACTGGGGATACGGAGCTGGTGTTTTTGGAGATGTTCAAGACGCCGCGCTATGTGGATATTTCGTTGGCGGAGTGGCTGGCGCACACGCCGGCGTTGCTGGTGGATCAGCATCTTGGAGTGGGGCAGGAGATGCTGAAGAAGATTGCGAAAGAAGAGGTTGTGAATCGGCCGCTGTAGAGGCTGAGCTTCGATCGATGTGTTTTTGAGTAGGGCCGCGGCGGTGCTGCGGCCCGTTTTTTTGCCGTCAGCGATTGCCGGCGAAAAGGTGGACGATCGAGACCAGAATGATTGCGCCGACTGTCGCGGCGGCTAAGCTGGTGAGAAATCCACCGCCAAGAATGCCTAGTTTCATGAAGAGCCAGCCGCCGACAACGCTGCCGACGAGGCCGAGGACTATATCGGTGATGCAACCATAGCCGGCGCCCCGCGCGATTTTTCCGGCGAGCCAGCCGGCGATCAGCCCGATCACGATCCAGCCGATCAGGCCGCGTTCGTACTGAACAATCACCACGCGTTCTTCGAAAAACGATAGAGCTAGGGCTGCGAGCATTCGGCCTCCTTGGGCGGACTGCGGTTGACGATTTTTAGATGCGGCATTGTAGCGTTGAGGGCGCGGAATGCCAACTGCCGCGAAGCGCGGAGACGAGATGGGGCGCGGTCAGGGTTGCTGCTGCGTCATGCAGTGGAGAGTGCCGAGGCCGAGGACTAGGTCGCGGCAGGCGATGCCGACGATTTCGCGGCCGGGGAAAAGCTCTGAGAGCTTGTTGAGCGCGATGCGATCGTTGGCGTCGTTGAACGTCGGGATGATCACGAGATTGTTGGCGATGTAGAAATTCGCGTAGCTCGCGGGGAGACGAAAGCCGTCAAACTCGATTGGCGCGGGCATCGGGAGTGTCTCGATGCGGAAAGGGCGGCCGTCGGGATCTTTCATCGAGCGCAGGAGTTCGATGTTTTCGTGGAGCGCAGCGTAGTTCACGTCGGATTTGTTTTTTTCTTCGATGACGACGATGGTCGTCGGATTGACGAAACGAGCGAGATCGTCGACGTGGCCGTGCGTGTCGTCGCCGGCTATGCCGTTGCGAAGCCACAGGATCTGCGTCGCGCCGAGATAGTTGCGGAAGACTTCGTGGTAGTCCTCGCGCGTGAAGCCGGGGTTGCGTTCCTGCGTTTTGCTGAGCAGGCATTCCTCGGTGGTCAGCAGGGAACCGCGACCGTTGATGTCGATGCTGCCGCCTTCGAGAACGACGCGACGACCTTTGTGCATCGGCTGCCACGTGCGGTGCTTCAGCGTTTTGTTGACGAGCGTGGCGGCAACGGCGTCGCGTTTGTGATTGCTGTATTTCGCCCAGCCGTTGAATCGCCAGTGCGTGCAGGCGAGCTCGCCGCTTGCGTTCTTGACCGAGATGGGACCGGAGTCGCGCATCCACCCGCGATCGGTGGGTACGCGGAAGAAATCGACGTTGGCGAGATTTGCGCCGGACTTGGCGAGGATGTCACGAACTTTATTTTCGGCGGCGCGATTTTCAACGAGCAGGTAAACGCGTTCGACGCGCGCGAGATTGCGGACGATTTCGGCGTAGGCCCAAGGGATTGCAGGAAATTTGCCGGGCCAGTCGGTGACTTCGTGCGGCCAGCCTAGCCACGTGGCGTGATGATGCTCCCATTCGGCGGGCATGGAGTAGCCGAGTTCGAATGGCGTCTGCGTTTCGCTCTTGGCGTCCGCATTTTTACGAGCGCGCACGTTGCGTGAAGTCTTTTTTGTGGGCATGCGGGTTCGGGTTACTCGCCAAGCCAGCGATTTGTAATCGGGTGGTATGCATCGATGCGGCGATCGCGGAGGAAGGGCCAGTTGCGGCGGGTGTCTTCACTCTTTGCGGGATCGCACTCGACGACGAGGATTTCCTCTTTGTCGTTCGAACCTTCCGCGACGAGTTGGCCGAACGGGTCGGCAACGAACGAATTGCCCCAGAATTCAAGACCAGGATCGCCGCTCGCCGGTTTGCCTTCGAAACCGACGCGATTCACAACCGCAACGTAAATTCCGTTGGCGATAGCATGTGCGCGTTGAATCGTGCGCCACGCGTCGAGTTGCGCAGCGCCGAACTCCGCCTTCTCGTGCGGGTGCCAGCCGATGCTCGTCGGATAGAAGATCACCTGCGCGCCGCTGAGCGCGGTGAGGCGCGAGCCTTCCGGATACCACTGGTCCCAGCAAATCTGGACGCCGATCTTTCCGTACTTCGTTTCGAAATTCGGAAATCCGAGATCGCCCGGTGTGAAATAAAACTTTTCGTAGTAGAGCGGATCGTCGGGAATATGCATCTTGCGATATTTGCCGAGCATACTGCCGTCGGCGTCGATGATCGCACACGTGTTGTGATAAACGCCGGCGGCGCGGCGTTCGAAAAGGGAAGCGACGACAACGACTTTCTTTTCGCGCGCAACTTGCGCGATGGCTTCGGTCGACGGGCCAGGAATGGGTTCGGCGAGATTGAAGAGCTCGGCGTCTTCCTTGCGGCAGAAATATTCACCGCGAAAGAGTTCGTCCATGCAGATGATCTGCGCGCCTCGAGCGGCGGATTCGCGAATCTTTTCGATCGCACGCTGAAGATTTTCGTCCGCATTCGTCGTCGAACGCATCTGAATGAGGCCGACGGTAAATTTGTTGGTCATGGAAAATTAGTTTAGCATGATGCGCAACGGTGATTTGTTGCGTGAATCCTCTTTTCTTCCGCGCGCATTTGTACTATCAATCTCCGTGAAAATTGAGCGGCGCAGGATTCAGTTTGTCACGGCTGTGTGAATGCCAGATGACAACGAGGCGCGGACTTCAGGAGCGTAAATGGCAAAGCCAAAGAAAACGGTGACGGGGCGCGTGCTGCACGATCCGGTGAAAGACAAACTCCGACCGATCTTTCCTCTCGATTTATCGAAGACGGGGACGATCGATCAGTTGGTGCGCGCGATGGGCAACACGGCGTACACCGCGCGGCAGATCGGCGACGGCGCCGACGTGCTTGAAATCATGGCGCGCGACAAGGATTGTTTCAATGTGATGACCCTCGCCGGCGCGCTTACCGTCGGCAAGATGGGATTGGTTTTTTGCGATTTGATCGAAAGCGGCGTCGTGAAAGCGATCGTTTCGACGGGCGCGCTGATGGCGCATGGACTCGTCGAAGCAACTGGGCTCTCTCATTTCCGCTATGACCCGTCGAAAATGAACGATGAGGAATTGTTCCAGGCCGGCTATAACCGAGTCTACGATTCGCTGGAGCCGGAGACGAACCTCGATCACGTCGAAGCGGTCGTCGATGGCGTTCTCGAAAAGTGGGATCCGAGCGAAGTGGTGTGCAGCTGGAAGCTCCATCGCAAGATTGGAGAGTTGCTTCACAAGCAGGGTGGAGGCCGTGGCATTCTCAAGTCGGCGTACGAACATAACGTCCCGGTTTTCGTGCCCGCTTTCACGGATTCCGAACTCGGAATTGATTTCGCGCTGAATAAAATGGCGCGCCAGCGCGACAAGCGGCCGCTCCTGCGATTCGATCCATTCGAAGATTTCGAGACATTCGCTGACACGATGATGGCGACGAAGCGGATGGGCATTTTCACAGTTGGCGGAGGCGTTCCGCGCAATTGGTCGCAACAGTTTGGCGTATACGCCGAACTGCTGGCGCGTCGCGGGCTGAAGAAGCTTCCTTTGAAGCGTTACAACTACGGCCTTCGTATTTGCCCTGAGCCAGTGAATTGGGGTGGGTTGAGCGGCAGCACGTATACGGAAGCGGTTTCGTGGGGCAAGTTTGTTCCGCCGCATGAAGGCGGAAAGTTTGCGGAGGTTCTCGAAGACGCCACCGTAGCGTTGCCACTGATTGTAGGTGCGGTGTTGGAGAGAATTGGTTACTTCAAGCGATAGTTGGGGGAGTTATTTTCGAAGTTGAGTTGCACGAGGTGCCCACGGCGAATTTCGTGGGCACTTTGTTTTGAGGAGGCTAGATGGCAAAGAAAGCGGCGGCGAAGAAATCGGAAAAACCGGCGCCACGGAAGTCATCGGGGTTGTACGACGTGCATCCTGGCGTTGCGATGATGCAGAAATGGGCCGGCGAGCTGAAAGAGAAAACGGGAAGAACCGTTGAAGAATGGATTGAGCTGACGCAGAAGGAAGGGCCCGCGAGCGGTCACAAGGCGAGCGTGGAGTGGTTGAAGAAGAAACACAAAATGGGAAACAACAGCGCGTGGTGGATTGCGGAGCGCGTCGGCGGGAAAGGATTCGAAGAGGATAGTCCGGAGGCGTATCTCGCGACTGCGGAGAAGTACGTCGAGCAGCAATACTCTGGCAAGAAGGAACCGTTGCGTCCGGTGTATACGGAATTGTTAGAGTTGGGGAAATCCGTCGCCGACGATGTGAAAGCATGCCCATGCCAGACGATGGTGCCGCTATATCGGAATCACGTCTTTGCGCAAATCAAAGCAACGACGAATTCGAGGATCGATTTGGGATTTGCGTTGGCGAAGTACAAGGGCAAATTCCCGAAGCGCTTGATCGATACCGGAGGTCTGGCGAAGAAAGATCGCATCACGCACCGAATCGAAATCACAGAGCTGAGTCAGATCGATGACGATGTGCGGAAGTGGGTGAAGACGGCTTACGAGCTTGACGCGGAATAACTGTCGATTAGCTGCCGAGAAATAAAGAAGGGGCGCAGATTCTGCGCCCCTTGATCTTTCTAAAACGATGCTGTGATCAGTCGTCTTCGCCGATCAGAATCGCAGCGCCGAGAACCGTGGTCCACAGGCCGCGCTTATCGCCGACCGCGGATTGCGTCACGTTCATCGTGCGGACGATCTTATTCGAAATGCGGTAGACCTCTTTTTTCTCGTCCCACGAAAGATCCGGATCAAATTCCACGTTAAGAGTGGTCGCGAGCATTTCTGCGGCGAGCTCTTCCGCGTATTCGCCGGCAACTTCTTCCGTTTCGCCGAAAGAGTGGTGCTCGGACAGATACCCGTACATCGACTTATCGCTCGGGAGCGCAAGGCCGATGCTTGCTGCGATCAACCGGTGCGCTTCCTTGGTGGAATTTTCACTGATGACCGTGAACGCGACTTGTCCCGGCTTGATGTGCTTCAAACCTTCGCTGCGCGAAATCAGTTTGCAGTTCGGAGGGAAGATTGAAGACACGCGGACGATGTTGCACGCAGCAATTCCCGCGTTTCGTAGAGCCAATTCAAAGCTCGAAAGCCTTTCCCGATGTTTCCCGACGCCTTTGGTGAGAAATATTTTCTTCGCGACGAACGCCATGGTGCCGGTGTGGGTGCCTCCGTAAGTTGGGCTGAGAAAAAATTCTGCTGCTGTGGAAAAGTAACAAGAAGGTTTTGCAGTGTCAACGCATTTAAGGTCGAAATGAGATTTGCAATGACGAAAGGCGGCGGAAGCAAAAGCGTTCGATTATGAATGGGAGGTGAATGAACTAATCTCTGGCGACGTGTTGCAGCAATTTTCCGAGCGGTTTGCAGAGAGCAAGAACTTTTCCGAGATCCGCGGGCGTGAAATCGGCGCCGGCGCTCGCAATGTTTGGACCCTTGCGGCTGATTTGAATCACGCCGACCACTTTGTCGCCGCAAAGAATCGGCGCGCTGATGATTTTTTGAATCGCTTCGCCGGCATCGACGCCGCTGGTCTTCACCCCTTCAAAAACGGTGGCGTGACGCGAGGTGGCGAAACTGTTGTTTATCTCAGGCCGACTTTCGCGAACGGTCCGTGCCGCGAGAGCGGAGTTGCTCGTGAGCGGAATGAAGCCGACGTTCCGCAATGATTCGGGGAACAGAAAATATAGATGACGCCATTTCATCGAGAGGCCGAGGATGCCAACTTCTTCAGGCTTCACGTTGAGATTGCGAGCGATGCGTTCGGCGACGGAACTCCACGCAATCGGCGGCGCTTCGGCGCTGGTGTCGCCAAGAGCGTCGGCAAGGCGTTCGAGTTCGGTGACAAGGCTCATGAATCGTCCCGCGGTAGGTTTTGTCGCGACGGGACCAAGGGGAAGGCGCCCGCTGAACCGCTAGTGAGGCGAGAATAGCATGCGAGGTCTAAGCAATTTGTAAAATTGGTGATAGCTGGAGTTACTGATAGGGCTCAAATTCAAATGAGTGACGAAAAGCAGCTGAATTCACCGAAATCAGCCGTGTTTTGAGACGAATTTGCCAACATTTTTTCCCGCCCAAATTTTGCATCGCTCGCTTCGCCTGCTATACTTGTTCTCGCCGCGATTCTGAGCGCCGATAAGGCAAGAACGCGGCGGAGAGGGCATGTCCGCTACGGCAACCCGGCCTGATTCAAGCTACTTCTTCCGCAAACTTCATTCGCTAACCGGTATTGTTCCTGTTGGAGCATTCCTCGCTGAACATTTTTGGTCGAATAGCGCCGCTCTGGTGAGCGCGCAGAAGTACGACGAGACATCGCAGACGCTGCAGACGATTCCGTTTCGCCTGATCGTCGAGTGGGGCTTCATTTTTCTGCCGCTTCTGTATCACGCCGGATACGGCATCTATATATGGTTGAGCGGGAAGTCGAACGTGTCGGCGTATCCCTGGGTGAAGAATTGGCTTTTCACGTTGCAGCGATACTCGGGGCTGATCGCTTTCGTTTACATCGCGTGGCATCTCTACACGGAACGCTGGCTGACGCACGGTAAATCCACGTATGCGATGGTCGAGCGCGATATGGCGAATCCGTGGTATCTGACATTTTTTCTGATCGGCGTGCTCGCGTCGTCGTTTCATCTCGGCGTCGGTATCTGGAATTTTCTTTGTAAATGGGGATTGGCAGCGACGGTACGCGCACAACGCGCTGCAGGGCAACTCGGCGTGGCAGTTGGAATCGTCTTTAGCGTCGTCGGCGTGCTCATCATTTTGAGTTTCCGCCTGAACTGGCATCCGTTCGCGGGATATCTGACTTCCAAATGAAACATCCGAAGATCATCGTCGTGGGCGGAGGACTTGCCGGGCTGATGGCCACGATTCGCGTGGCGGAATCCGGCGTGCCGGTCGAATTGTTTTCGATTGTGCCGGTGAAGCGTTCGCACTCGGTGTGCGCGCAGGGTGGAATCAACGCCGCGAAGAATCAAAAGGGCGAAGGCGACACGACGCTCAAGCACTTCGACGACACAATCTACGGCGGCGATTTTCTGGCGAATCAGCCGCTGGTCAAGCGCATGTGCGAAGCAGCGCCGGGCATCATCGACCTTCTCGATCGCATGGGCGTTACGTTCAATCGCACGCCGGAAGGATTGCTCGACTATCGCCGTTTCGGCGGCACGCTTTATCACCGCACGGCATTCGCCGGTGCAACAACCGGGCAGCAACTTTTGTATGCGCTGGATGAACAAGTCCGCCGTCACGAATCCGAAGGCCGCGTTACGAAGCGCGAAGGCTGGACATTTCTTTCCGCGGTCATCGACGAAACCGGGGTTGCTCGCGGCATCTGTGCGATGGATCTGCGCTCGATGGAAGTCAAAACATTTCATGCAGATGCAGTGATTTTCTGCACGGGCGGGGTCGGAGCAATTTTCGGCCGCTCGACCAACTCCGTGGTCTGCACGGGGTCCGCACAGTCCGCGCTCTTCCAGCAGGGCGTCGACTACGCTAACGGCGAATTTATTCAGGTGCACCCGACCGCGATCCCCGGCGAAGACAAACTCCGCCTGATGAGCGAATCTGCGCGCGGCGAAGGTGGTCGCGTCTGGGTGCCTCGCAATCCGCAAGAGAAGCGCGCCGCGAAGAGCATTCCCGAAGCCGAACGCTTTTATTTTCTCGAAGAGTGGTATCCGAAATACGGAAATTTGGTTCCACGTGACATCGCAACACGCGCGATTCACCGCATCGTCTATCAGGAAAAGCTCGGCCTCAATGGACAGGCTGCTGTCTATCTCGACGTCACGCACATCCCGCGCGAAACTCTCGACCGCAAGCTCGAAGGCATTCTCGAAATCTACGAGAAATTCCTCGGCGTCGATCCTCGCGACGAACCCATGAAAGTTTTCCCCGCCATGCACTACACGATGGGCGGTATGTGGGTGAACGCAGAAGATCAGGCGACGAGCATCCCCGGAATCTACGCTGCTGGTGAATGCGAGTACCAATATCACGGCGCAAATCGGCTAGGCGCAAACTCGCTCGTCAGCTGCATATTCGGTGGTGGCATCGCTGGCCCTGCGGCCGTGAAATACGCGCGCAGCCTCGAAAAGGGAACCGAGTCCATCTCCTCTCACGTATTCGAGCACGAACAAAAGCGCCAGGAAGCCAAAAACGCCGCGCTGATCGCGCAGGACGGCACTGAAAATCCCATCACGATTTGGAAAGAACTCGGTGAAGTGATGACCGAGCACGTCACCGTGACGCGCATCAACAAGAATCTTGAAGCCGCCTACGCCAAACTCGGCGAACTCAACGCGCGCTATCGCAAAATCAATCTCAGCGACCGCACCCGCTGGTCCAATCAAACTCTAAATTTCGCCCGCGAGCTAGAAAATATGCTCATCCTCGCGCGTGTCATCACTATCGGCGCTTTTTATCGCAACGAATCGCGCGGCGCGCACTACAAACCCGACTTTCCGGATCGCGACGACGCGAATTGGCTGAAAACTACGCGCGCGAAATGGATCAACAACGACATCGAGCTTACGTATGAGCCCGTCGACATTTCCCAGATTCCGCCGCGTCCGCGCCGTTACGACGCCGCAAAATAAATTTGAGCTGACGAGCTGACCATGGCCGAAAAACAAGTCATCCTCCGCATCAAGCGCCAGCAAAGCCCGAAAGAGCCCGCGCGCTGGGAAGAATTCGCGCTCCCGTGGCGCCCGTCGATGAACGTGATCATCTGCCTGCGCGACATCGCCGAGAATCCCGTCACCCGCGACGGCAAAAAGACCACACCGGTCTCCTACGACTCGAACTGCCTCGAAGAAATCTGCGGCTCCTGCGCGATGCTCATTAACGGCAAAGCACGCATGGCCTGCTCCGCGCTCGTCGATCAACTCGAACAGCCCATTCGCATTGAGCCGATGACAAAGTTTCCTATCGTGCGCGATCTCACCGTTGATCGCCAGTTCATGTTCGAAAGTCTTAAGCGCGTAAAGGCGTGGATTCCGATCGACGGAACTTACGATCTCGGCGAAGGCCCGCGCCTCTCGGCCGAGCAGCAGGAAAAAGCATACCCGCTTTCGAATTGCATCACGTGCGGCAGCTGCCTCGAGGTCTGTCCGCAGGTCAACGAGAATTCTAAATTCATGGGCGCCGCGATTTTCAGTCAGGTGCGCCTATTCAACATGCATCCCACCGGCGCGATGCACGCCAAAGAACGCCTGCTAGCTTCTATGGGCAACGGCGGCATCGAAGACTGCGCCAACTCCCAAAATTGCGTCGTCGCATGCCCGAAGGGAATCCCGCTCACCGAATCTCTCGCCGAAATTCAGCGCGCCGCGTGGAAACAAGCGCTGCTCGGCTGGCTAATAGGGTAAACTTTCACCACTTTTTGCAATTGAGTTCATGCTCAGGGAGGCTCAGATGCGCTCAGCCCGCGCTATCGGTATTTTTGTTTTCGCTGTCGTCGCTCTTTTCGCCACGAATGCGCTCGTTCGAACACCGCACGCAAGTGTGAGCGCGAACACAAACGCCAGCGCCGCTGCCGACGACATCGCCGCCCGCGCTCACAAGCTCCACTTCTCCACCTACGTCATCGACACGCACGACGACACTACGCAGCGCTTCCTCTCCAAATCCGCCTTCGATCTCGGCAAGCGCAACGCCGACGGCTCGATCGACATTCCGCGCATGCGCGAAGGAGGGATGAACGGCATTTTCTTCTCGATCTGGATCGACGGCAAAACGATGGGCCCCGAAGCGATCCGGCAAGCGCTCGACCAAATCGATCTCGTTCGCACCACCGTCGCGAAATATCCGAAAGACATCGTTCTCGCGCGCACCGCCGAAGACGTTCGCCGCGCCCACGCGCAAAATAAAATCGCCGCGCTCATGGGTGTCGAAGGCGGCCACATGATCGGCAACGACATCCACATCGTGAACGTCTTCGCCGACCTCGGTGTCCGCTACATGACGCTGTCCCACTTCTACAACACCGAGTGGTCCGATTCCTCCACCGACAAGCCCGCCCATAACGGGCTCACCGATTTCGGCAAGGAAGTCGTTCGCGAAATGAACCGGCAGGGAATCATCGTCGACATTTCGCACGTCTCCGATAAAACCTTCTATGACGCGCTCGAGGTCAGCAAGGCGCCGCCGTTCGCCTCGCATTCCTCGTGCCGCGCCATCTGCGACCATGTCCGCGACATGAGCGACGACATGATCAAGGCGCTCGCCGCAAAGGGCGGCGTTATCCAGATCAATTACGAAAAGAGCTTCATCGACCAGGGCTACAAGGACGCTTACGCCAAAGCCACCGGCGGCGTGGTCCAACATTTGGACGAGCTTAAGAAAAAATGCGGCGACGACGGCGAATGTTTCGAAAAGGAAATGAAGAAAGCCGAGGAACAACTGATCGCTGAAGGCAAACTCCCCCACGTCACCTGGGAAAAAGTCGTCGAGCACATCGATCACGCCGTCAAACTCGTTGGTGCCGACCACGTCGGCCTCGGCTCCGATTTCGACGGCGCCAATATGCCCGAAGGACTCGAAGACGCCAGCAAGTTGCCGAAAATCACCGAAGCGCTGATGCGTAAAGGCTATTCCGACTCCGATATCAAGAAAATCCTCGGCGAAAACACGCTGCGCGTAATGGAAGCTGCCGAAAAAGTCAGCGCCGAAATGAAAGCCCAGAACCCATAGCCGCTCGTTGCCAGCTCATTAGGTCTGAAAACAGCGCGTGATCGAAGCGTTCGATGTATTTGATCGATCGTCAACCCACTCTATTACGTTGTCATCCTGAGCGTAGCGAAGGATCTCAGCCTGCAACCTGACCTCGATGTAAACTACCTTCGTACCGCGAAATCCAATCTCCTGTGAGCCATTCACAACAAGAATGTCCCGTGACAAATCGATCGCCGCATTCCTCGCCCTGCCTTCGGCAATCTTGTCCGTCGCTCTCCTCGGCCCCCAACCAATGACACGCCAAGCCAATCGCACCGACATCTCGCTCCAGTCCAGTCATGTCCATTTTTCATCGCTCGTAGTCGACACTCACGCCGACACCACGCAGCGTTTCATCGACGGCGACTTCGATCTCGCCCCGCGCAATGAAAAGGGTAGCGTCGACATCCCACGCATGAAAGAAGGTGGCCTCGACGCTATCTTCTTCTCCATCTGGATGCCCAGCAAGGTCCGCGGCCCCATCGCCGTCCAGCGCGCCGAATCGCAAATCGAAGCCGTCCACGCTCAAGTCAAAAAGCATTCGAACGATCTCGTCTTCGCCACGACCGCCGACCAAATCCGCGCCGCCCGCCGCCAAAACAAAATCGCCATCCTCCTCGGCGTAGAAGGCGGCCACATGATCAACAGCGACCTCGCCGTCCTTCACCGCTACGCCGATCAAGGCGTCCGCTACATGACCCTCACCCACAGCGGAAACTGCGAGTGGGCCGACTCCTCCACCGACAAGCCCACCCACGACGGCCTCAGCCCCTTCGGCAAGCAAGTCATCGCCGAAATGAATCGCCTCGGCATGATGGTCGACGTCTCCCACGTCAGCGACAAAACTTTCCACGACGTCCTCGCCGTCAGCAAAGCCCCAGTCATCGCGTCGCACTCCAACTGCCGCGCACTCTGCGATCATCCGCGCAACATGTCCGACGCCATGATTCGCGAACTCGCCGCAAAAGGCGGCGTCATCCAAATCAATTTTCACGTCGGCTTTCTCAGCCAGGAATTTCGCAACGCCGAGCGCGCCGACCCCAAAATCAATCAAGCCATCGCGCTCGAAGTCCACAAACGCTGCGGCGAGAAGGAAGGCTGCCAGCTCATCGAAGGCGACCGCATCACCCGCGAATACGTCGAAGCCGGCAAACTCCCGCGCGTCGACTGGACCACAATCATCGACCACATCGACCACGCCGTAAAAATCGCCGGCATCGATCACGTCGGCATCGGCTCCGATTTCGACGGCGCCAACATGCCCTTCGGCATGGAAGACGCCTCGATGCTTCCTAAAATCACCAACGCCCTGTTGCAAAAAGGCTACACAGAGGGTGACGTAAAGAAGATTCTCGGCGAAAATACTCTCCGGCTGATGGCCGACGTAGAACGTGTCAGCCGAGAAGAAAAATCGGCCCGCTAGATTTTCTTGAACGCGATTTTGGGTGCTGCGCTCTTATGTTTTTCAAGGGTGCGGGTTGAGAGCAAACACGGTCACAGATTTAAAATTTCGACGGAGAAACCGCAAAATGAAAAGTCCCCTTCACTATGGCGTGCTCGGCCTGGTTCTAACACTTTCGCTATCTTTGGGCTCCGCGGCCCCAGCGCAAACGCCTGCCGCGACACCAAAACCCAGCTCGCAAGGCACCACAACCACCACGAAAAAGCCCGCCACCCATAGCACCGCAACCGCAACTCATTCCGCCTACGATCGCGCGCTCCTCCATCCCGCGCTCCTCAAAGACAAAGCTCCCGAGACCTACGTCGTCAAATTCGTCACCACTCGCGGCGATTTCACCATCACCGTCAATCGCGCATGGGCACCGCTCGGCGCCGACCGCTTCTACAATCTCGTCAAGCACCACTTCTACGACAACAACGTCGTCTTCCGCGCCGTCCCCAATTTCGTCACGCAATTCGGCATCAGCTCCTATCCCGCTGTCAGCACCGCCTGGAAGAAAACCGAAATCAAAGACGATCCCGTCAGCCAAACCAACAAAAAGGGCTCGATCGTCTTCGCCACCGCCGGAGCAAACACGCGCACCACGCAGGTCTTCATCAATCTCAAAGACAACGCGTTCCTCGACAAAACCGGCTTCGCCCCCTTCGGCACCGTCGACGGCGACGGCATGAAAGTCGTCGAAATGTTCTACGACCAGTACGGCGACAGCGCTGGCATCGATCAAGAACAGATCGAAAAAACAGGCGAGCCCTACCTCGACAAAAACTTCCCCAAGCTCGACGTAATCAAGAGCGTTACCATCATCTCGCCCGTCCCAACCGCTACCCCGGCGGCCAAACCAAAGCCGACGAGCACCGCCCCGAAGACCGGCGCCGCAACACCAAAGCCGAAACCCGCAGCCACCCCAACGCCCAATCGGTAATCGCAGCCAACCGCGACCCCACGGCAAAAACTGAGAGCCTTCGGCTGCCTGACGACGGCAAATGAAGGCTCTCATAGCGCCGGCATCCTTGTCGGACGCCTCACGCCCTCACGCCTCACCACGCAAATTCCGCTTACCGCGACTCCAACTCCCCGATGTGCACTATAATCCCGCCGCAATAATTCTTTCCTGCTCGGTGCGATTGACCCAGGCAAGATTCGATCCCCGTCCTCACCGTGCAGCACACAGAAGTCGGCCTCGCAGAGCGATCCACTTGCGTTCGAACCGTGTAAGCGCCTTATTGGGAGATTCTGAATGAGCAGTCAAAGACCTCGGCTTTTCTATGGCTGGGTGATCGTTTTTACCGCAGGCATCGGACTTCTACTCGGCTACGCCCCAATCTTCGTCTACTCGTTCAGCGTGTTCATTAAATCGTTGGCTCAGGATTTTCATTCCAGTCGTACAAGCATCTCGTTCGCTTTTACTCTCGCAAATCTCATGCAGAGCGTAGGCGCTCCTCTGATTGGGCGACTGGTTGATCGTTTCGGCGCACGCAAGGTCATCGTTCCATCGACCGTGCTTTTCGGTCTGGTCTTAATATCCTTCAAATATTTTTCGACGAGCCTGTGGCACCTGTACGCCTTTTCGATCGTGTTGGGATTGGTCGGCACCGGGACGGCACCAGTGCCTTACGGCATCGTAGTCTCACGCTGGTTCGACAAAAGGCGAGGCTTGGCGCTCGGTTTGATGATGGTCGGGCTTTCCACTGGCGCCATCTTCTTGCCACCTATCGCCCAGCATTTGATCACACTGTTCGGGTCGCGCGCAGCGTACGCGTCTATCGGAGTCGTGGTCCTGGCGGTATCCGTGCCTGTTGTTAGCCTTCTCCTCAAAGATTCGCCAGAGAAAATGGGCCAACAACCCGACGGGCTGCCGGCGTTGAACACAGGAACGGAACAGCGGATCGACGAGCAAGGCGTGAGCTGGACCACCGCTCGGCGAGGACGCACTTTTTGGTTCCTGGCCACTGCGTTCTTTTTGGTAGGAGCCAGCGTCCACGGCTGCGTCATCCATCTCGTCCCGATGCTTACCGATCACGGGATCAGCGTCGAGCGCGCCGCTCTCGCCAGTTCTTTGCTGGGAGTGGCGCTGCTGCTCGGTCGAGTATTCTCCGGATACTTCCTCGACCGCTTCTTCGGCCCGTACATTGCCATACTTATTTTCGGCGGAGTCGCAGCCGGAATTTCGTTGCTTTGGATCGGCGCGGGAGGAAGCCTCACATTGCTGGCGGCCTTCCTTGTTGGGTTAGGGATGGGAGCAGAGGCAGACATCATCGCGTTTCTGACTGGCCGCTACTTCGGCCTGCGATCTTTTGGCGAGATTTACGGCTATTTGTTCGCCACTTTTACTTTGGCGGGCGCACTGGGTCCAGTCCTGATGGGTTTTGGTTTCGACCACTTGGGTTCGTATCGTGCGCCCTTGCTGTTTTTCCTCGCGGCAACGCTGCTAGCAACCGCGCTGATGACGCGCCTCGGCCCATACGCCTATCGCGCCGCCGAGCAACCTCAAGCCGTTGCACAGCCCCAGACTTGAACGACCGGAGTCGAGCGAATAAATGTGAAGTGACGGTCTCGTCGCGCGAAGACTAGTCGAAGATGCGACTCGCTAAGATGATTGACAACCTGCGGTACAATGCAGCGCGACGGGAGCACACTTCGTGGAGGTATTTCATGACCGCCAAGCTCAGTCACATCATTGAGTTCGTTGCGGATATGGATCGCGCGGTTACGTTTTATAGAGACGTGGTCGGCTTGTCGCTTAAGTTCCAGTCGCCGGGCTGGAGCGAATTTGCTACGGGGGAAATTACTCTCGCTCTGCATTCTGCATCGGAAAGAAATCCCGCAGGCAAACTGGAAACGGGCTTCAGTGTGCCCGACCTTCAGCAATTTCATACAGAAATGACAGGCAAGGGAGTTCAGTTTTCCATGGCTCCCACAAAACAGGATTTTGGCGGGATGCTGGCGCAGTTCATCGACCCAGAAGGTGCAAACGTCAGCGTCAGTGGTAGTTGAAGCGAGCAGGACCGAGGCGCGGACCTTCCCAGATTGAATCAGGCACAAGTACACCAAACCCCATGACAGATTTTCAGCGAGAAAAGCGGCCGCTCCGAGGACCAATACCCGACAAACCGGGCCCGCCACTCAAAAACTACATCACGCCCGCCGGTTTGCAGCGACTGAAAGACGAGCATGTGTTCCTGCTGCGGCGCGAGCGGCCCGCGGTGGTCGAGGTCGTGGCGTGGGCCGCTAGCAATGGAGACCGCAGTGAAAACGCCGACTACCAGTACGGCAAACGACGGCTAAACCAGATCGATTCGCGGATTCGCTTTCTGACGAAACGCATTGACGCGGCAGTGGTCGTCGACCCCGCCGCTCGGCGTCCGGAGTCAGCCGCTACGCGCGTTTTCTTCGGCGCAACCGTGACCTACGAGGATGCCGCAGGTGTCAAACACGTCGTCTCGATCGTAGGTATCGACGAAGTGGACACGAACCGCGGCTACATCAGTTGGCGCTCGCCTCTCGCCATCGCGCTCACGAAAGCTAGCCCCGGCGACAGCGTGGAACTGCGCGCGCCAGGAAAGACAGAACACCTTGAGATCATCGACGTCGAATACGCGGCGATTCCGATCGATCCTTTCCGCGAACCGCTAGGAGCTGAGTCAAATCCCAAGGTCGAACGCTCGTAGCTGGAAAGAATGTTGAATGCTACCTCCTCAATGTTCGGATGAAGACCGACTGCCTTCTCTGCACTGGATTTCTCTACGAGGCCGATCGGTGGACAGCATGCTTGGAGAATTCCGGCGTTTCAATTGTGCCGCCGACATGGAAGGGAAACGAGAGCAGCCCGTTCTCGACGTTGGCGCCCGCAAACCTGGCAAAAGCATTCGTAAAAAAACCTTGTCGAGTAGTTATTTTGGCAACTCCGTCGTAGCTGAGTTCGTTCGAACCATCCACGTTGAAACTGCCCGCACCATCCACATCTACGCCATAGCCGTCAATGTCGATCCTCTCGCTTCGAATGCGAAGGTTTTCAAGCTGGAAGTCGGTGGAGATTCGTTCGAAAGAGGATGGTTTTGCTGTCGCAGGGCCGTGGTTGTTGAAACGTACCAACTTTTCGAGGTTTGCATTCAGTTCCAAGTTCGGCACCTCGCCCCTACGCATGGTTACGTGACCATTGCCGTGTATTCCGGCAAGAGGTCGGACGGAATGCTGGATTTCACCTGCTAGGGCAAGGTCACCCTCCATTTTCCCGGTCATTTTTCCTCGGCCGTTTTCGAACGGGTCGAGAAGTTTTGCCACGTCGATTCCCACGAAACGAGCACTGGTTCTGAATGCGGGACGTTTGCCTGTCAGGTCGAAGAAGATCGCCCCTATCGCATGTCCGTCAGAGACGTCTGCATTCACCTCGGCCAGAAAAACCTGCTGGGCCCAAAGCTGGAGTTTGAAGCTCAGGTTCTCCGCATCGATTGCGCCAAAGCCCAGGCGGTCAGCATTAACCAATCCCTGGCCACCCATCGCACGGGATGAAGGGTTCACGATGGCGCTTAGGTCCACGTGATCAAAGGTCCCGTTCAAATCATGGACTTCAAGGAAAACGGGACCCGGCACGTTCGATAGCAGATGGTTCGACGCGACCAATTCACCGTGCTGGATCTCTATGTTTCCAATTTCTCCCAAATCAAAGGACTCGTGCGAATCGGCGTGCGGATTGTCGAAGTTCCACTGTCCGCTTGGATCGGAGATCAAGTTTATGGAAGGTTGGACGAGCACCAGGGAGTTGACGACAAACCGCCTGTGAAAGAGGAGTTGACGAGCGTCGATTCGGACGTCGATGCTGGCAACCTTTGCAGTGTACCCAGCCGGGAACGGAGGCGAATTCTTCATCCCGAAATTCTCGATGCGAAGGGACAGCGGAGAGAGACTGAGCGAAATATGGCTGATCTCGACCAGTTTGCCAGTTTTCTCTTGCAGGTAGGAAATCAACTTCGGTCGATAACGATCGGCATCCAAAGCAAACTGTGCAATCAAGACCAAGAAGAATGCGACGACTCCCGACACGAGGAGTATTGACCTGGAACGACTACTCATGGGAACAGGATATGACATCGAATGGGAAGCTCAAACACCCTCGAAGTGACATTCGAAATGTGAAGTCGAGCTTCGCAGCCGCCGTAAACACACCATCAGTAACCGTCAGTTAGACGGGTTTACCCACAGGGGACCCGTTCGGATTAGTCGATTAACCGGACAAATGTCGAGGAGCGATTTCATTTTCGGGTTACGGTGTATATCGTGAGCGAGAGCCAGCTGTATCATTTGTTCTGAATCTAATTGCAATGTTCCGATGGCGTTCCTTGGAACTTTAAATTTGACTGCAAAAATTCTGCGAGTATAGTCCTCATCGTTCGCACATCGTATTCCTTCCAAATTTCGTCGCCCGCCCCGGGCCCCAGCAGGCGCTCAAAAGGGAACCAGCGGCTCAAGGCCGCTAACTGCGACGGTACGCGCTCGGCGTGACCACGTTTTGTGAGATCCAATCAAGACCAAGCCAATCAAATTATCTTCGTTTTGTTGAGCACGCGACCGACGACGGGATCCTGATCCGATCTACCTGAAACGGAATCCTTGAATTCGGAGTCAAATAGGCAGGCCGCTCAGCTAAGTGTGGAGTCGACAAATCATGAATTCAGCCACAAAATTCCGTATCTATCGCATCGGTCTTGCAATCGCCCTGCTGTCGGTGCCGGCCTTCGGAGCGCAACAACCAAAACAGGCAGTGGCGCCGGTGCCCGTACAAATCGTCTCAGCAAAGACGGTGTTCATATCCAACGCCGGCGGGGATAGCGTCCTCTTTCCCGATGAGTTTAGCGGAACACCTGATCGGGTCTACAACCAGTTCTACGAGACCATGAAGAGTTGGGGGCGATATGAACTCGTGACTGCTCCCGCCGAAGCTGATTTGGTCTTTGAAATACGTCTCATCGCGCCAAATGGAGGAGTGAGCGTTGTGAATGGAGTCGGTAACTCATGGACGGACCCTCAATTTCGATTGGTAATCCTGGATCCCAAGACCCACGTTGGGTTATGGACATTTATCGAGCATATTCAAAGGGCAGACACTCATGCCCGGCCCAAGAGCATCAATCAAGCAATTTCAATTTACAAAGCTGACATAAAAAACCGGGATAACAACTTTGATGAAGCGATGGCCAGTCTTGTGTCTGGCGCGAAAAAGTTGACTACCCAACTCACCACTGACGGACCTAACAAGTAAAACATGTTGTCTTCTAGCACATGTGGCGCCGGAACCCGCTTGTCCGGATAGGCCGTCATCAACTCTGAAATCTCCTTGTCCGATTGCGGCCCTTATTCGGGGCCTCAATTTGAGGAGCGGCAAGCTCAGTCACTTTACAATGTAAAGTTCTCTGCGTATGATGCTCCTGAACGCTATCATGCTTCGTTTCGTACTCATCCTTCTGCTCTCGGTGGCCGTGCTGGTGGCTAGCGCGTGCGCTGAGCCGCGCTCCGCCCCCACGCTGATCGAAGCCGCGCGGAGTGGTTCACTCGACACGATCGGACTCCTCCTCGACTCCGGCGCTGACATGAACCTGGCCGGACCCACGGGAGACAATTGGGACGCGACACCGCTGCAGCATGCGATCCTCGCGCGACAGCCTGGTGCGGTTCGGCTTCTTCTGGATCGCGGCGCCGATCCCAATCGCGTCGCCGGACCGAACTCCCCGGCGCCACTGCTGCTGGCGGCGGGCGATACCGACCCCATTTTCGTTAACTTGCTGCTCGCCCACGGAGCCGACCCGGCCATCGAGGGAGAAAGCGGAGTCACGGCCCTGTCTCGAGCGGTCTCGGCCGGTCCGATCCACGGACCGGACCGCCCGATGTTCGGGGGCTGCCGGAACGAAACGGTCCGCGCGCTGCTCGCGCACGATCCCGCGCTTCGACTAAAGCACGACGACGCCGGGAAGAACGCGATCTGGTGGGCGCGCTTCCAGAGGTGTGGGGAAGTACTAAGATTGATTGGCGAGTAGCCGACTGACGGCACTGTCGTGCCGTGCGCGCGTGCTTGATTCCCGGCAAGTCGCGTTACCGTGCAAGTGGTTTTGGCCCGATTTCAAGTTTCCGGTAGCCGCGACAATCGGCACTGACCCGCACAAAGGGCCGAACCGCCAACCGTCAGGGGACGATCCTGACCGTAATCTTGTTGGATTTCACTACACCGTCTTTTTTGAATTCCGAAGCACGCCTGGACACTTGAATCACGTACGCACCAGGATGACTCATGTCATACAAGCGACTGATGTCCTGGTCTTCGGTAAGGCTCGCTCCTGGCTTTATAAGCCTACCCAATATCGCGCGTCCGGTCGCAAGCTCAGGATGCTCATACACTCTCTTGGGAACGGAATTGCCATCGCTATCGCGCACGTCGAAAATGAAGTTTGGGTCGGTCCCCGTTAAATCACTGATATTTGCGCTCGTATCGAGGCTTCGACTCGATGTATTTGTGAGATTGACTCTTATCCAAACGCCCGAAGCAACTTCAATCGTTTGAACGTTGGTGCTAATGACGATCGTGAAAGGTTTACGGGAAGGACGTTCCTGCCCAAGCGCAGTCAACGCAAAAAACGCAATCAACACCGCCCTGGAGAAGACTTTCATACGCTCATCGCCGCAGGGAATCGATCCTGACGGAACGATTCGGGTTTCATACTACAACTTAAATCAACTCCTGATAAGGCAGACAGCGAGACACCGAAGCAAGTCTCCGATCACCACGTTAATCAGGAAGTTACTCAAACGTTGTGATAGCATCCCGCCGTTATGAAGGCAAATCTCATCTTCGCAACGATTCTCTTACTGGCGACTGCCGTAACGCAGGATCGGGACCAATCTCCTGCCGATGGGCTGGTTTACGGAATCGCCGTAGACCATGATGGACGTCCAGCAAAGGGAATTGGTCTGACGGCCTGCCCATTAGGGGTCGGACTGGGCGCAAGGCTTCCTCGCGTAACGTCGAATGACAGAGGCGAGTACCGTTTTGAAGGTCTCCCGTGGTGGGGCAGATACACCGTCTACGGCGAAGACGAAGACGCCGGGTACTCTGTTTTCAGCAGTGGCACAGCGGGAACTGGCCACCCTTCGGAAGTTGAGATCACGCGCGAACACCCACAAGTAGAATTCAAGGTTTATCTCCCTCCAAAGGCCGGCTTCTTGCAAATCCATCTCACCAGTCGGCGAACCAAGGCCGTCATCTCGGGAATGCAGATTGACGTCAGGTCGGCGGAAAAACCAGGTTCGCTGTTGTTCTCGATCGGGTGCTATTCAATCCACATCGTTTTAGGTCCGCCAGACACGGACCTTCTGCTGCACGTTACTTCAAATGGTTTCCGAGAGTGGAACGAGAGCCTCGGACGAGGAAAGCCAATTCATCTCGCTTCCGGAACTCGCCTCACACTAGACGTACAACTCGACCCCGTGCACTAACTCCCGACTAGTCGCGCAACCGGACGCTTGTACTCAGTGGCCGGTTACCGCGTTCATCAGGCACTGTAACTATTGCTAGTTGGATAGGGACTCGTCTCATGCCAATCTCACTAATTGCGCAGGACTCGTGCGCCACTTCGAGGTGAAGGGAATCCACGCGAATTGCTATTGTCTGCTTCGTACGTCTGTTCTGCTCGCACCTACGACACGGGATCAGGCTAATCCGGGGTTCCTGTGCCCGAGGTTACACCCGTCGAAAGCAACCTTCAGTTTCCACGTGGAGGCGTCAGTCGGTCTCGAAGGTCTGCGCCTCGATTTCTCGTGCGAAGAAGAGCTGGCCAAGGAGAGAAATTATGAGGAGCAAAATGACGCAGGCGGCGGGATTGGCTGCGGCGTTTGTTGCTGGGATGGTAGTGGCGACGGTGTTGGGTGGAGGAATGGCTGCGGCGCGAGTGAACGCCCAGGGGCAGCAAGTTGCCGTACAGCAGGTCTTCAAACCGGCGGTGACGGAGGCGGACATTGCTTTGCTCCGGCATGACATACGCGAAATGAAAATGCAGGTGATTGGACAGAACATGTCGCTTTCAGATTCGGAGGCGGGGAAGTTCTGGCCCATCTACAAACACTACGCGGACGATTTGCACGAGGTACACAATGCGAAGTACGCGCTGTTTAAGCAGTACGCGGAAACTTGGGCAACGATGACGGACCAGGACGCGCTGATTTATGTACGGCGCTCGATGGAGGTGGATGCGGAGGCGCAAGCGTTACGGTTGAAGTTTGTGCCGGTTGTAAACCAAGTGTTGCCAGGGAAGAAGGCAGCGACGTTTTTTCAACTGGAACGGCGCCTGTGCCTCATGGTCGATTTGCAACTGTTTTCGCAGATTCCATTGGCGCATGTGAAGGAATGAGGAGAGGCCCAGAAATCGTTTAGAACTCCAAAAGCTGCCTTTAAGCGCTGCCCATCGATATCGGATACGCCCACTCACCCCAGCATGGATCCCACCGGCAAGTTGACCACGGGACACCGCACCTTCCGGAGCACGCGTTCGGAAGTGCTCCCACGCAATGCGTCGAGAAATCCGTCGGGGCCATCGGTTGTCATTACGATCAAATCGGCATGAAGTTCACTGGCCGTTTCGAGTATGGTGTCTGCTGGTTCGCCGGATTTGGCGACTTTGTTCCAGGTCCAGCCGGTGTCCTTGGGTATTCTGAGCGATGGCATTTCCGCTTCGGATCCGACGTGAAGCAATGTGACAGTGCCGGTTGGCAGCTGAAGGTTGCGGATCAAACGCGCGGTGGCATCTATACTCGGGTGAGGGCGGGGTTTTATCGCGACCGGCACGAGAATGTTGCGAAGCGAGACCGTGCCGTCGTGCCGCGAAACAAAACCGTCCACGCCGTGGGGAGTAAAAAGCGTCATCTGTCCCGCGAGGCGAGCAATCGGTTTGCCTACTGATCTGTCCAGCCAATGTAAGCGCCCCTCTTGGCGGTGGACGGCCAACACGATCAGCTCTGTTGGGTTCTCCTCCAGAAAGTCGAGACAGGTCTGCACTGGGTCCTTGCCCAGCCGAATCGATTTGGTGACGTCGATACCGAGCCGCGGGACCGCACTTCTCGGACTGCCCTCCGGGATAAGGCCCCAACGTTCGAGCGTCTCTCGGACTCCCGGAAAATCGTGCCATTCGAAATTTCCATTGGTGGTGACATGGAACATGGTGAGTTTGGTTCCCGCCACCAACGCGATCTTAAGCGCGTGCACAAACGCTACTTCGCTAGCATCGGAAAAATCCGATGGGAGAAAAATGGATCGCAGTCTTATTTCGTCGAGCATTTCGGTCCGCGACCAATCACTTTAGACGGGGCTTATTTCGGTTCAAACTAGCCACATCGTTTTCCCCTTTTATGCGGGCTGGAGTTGTTGTGATTGACAAGCTTCGGCGCTGGGATTCCGCCCAGATACTGTAAAAATTACTAGTCACGAAATCTTCAAAGCCTTTTGGTGGCCCACCTGCCCTCATGACTCCCGACAAGTCGCGTTGGGGTACAAGTGGCTTGATGCCGATTCATCGAAGAAGGTCGCCGATGCCGGCGTCAAGGAACTCCGCAAGCAGTTGAGGATACACGGGACTGCTGCCTAAAAAATCCTCTCGAACTCGTCATCAGCTGCCAATCTTCACCCCAATGATTTCGCCGGAGACGACGATCTCAACGCGGCGGTTCCTTTGTCGACCGGCGGGGCTATCGTTGTCGGCAACCGGATCAGCTTTGCCGAATCCACTCGATTTCATTGTGTTGTTGGCCAAGCCTTGACCGGCCAGATATTCACGCACGGTATCCGCGCGTTGCTGAGATAGCTTCAGGTTGAAATCATCGCCGCCGACTGTGTCGGTGTAGCCTTCCATCGCAAGATTCAACCCGGGATGCGAAAGAATGATCCCAGATAGTTTCGCAAGAACAATCTGGGCTTCCGGCCGTAGGTCATACTTGCCTGTGGCGAAAAGCACATCGCCCATATTAACGATCAGGCCGCGAGGCGTGTCGCGAGTCTCCAGTACCCGATTGAATTGTTCGAGAAGCTGGGCGCGCAGAGTTTCCGCCGCGAGTCGGCTTCGCTCAGCGTCCGCCCTGGCCGCCTCTTCTTTGAGCCTCAGTGCATCTTTTTCGGCACTAGCCCTAGTAGCGGCTGCATCCGCTTCTGCTTTCATCTGTGCCTGCTTTGCCGCAACGAGTTCAGCCTGACGGCCAGCCTCTGCAGCGGCAGTTGCTTCGGCTTCTGCCTTGGCCTTTGCTGCGGCGGCAGCCTTCTCGTTCGCAATGCGCTCTTCTTCCTTTCGTTGCTCAGTGAGCAGGCGCGCATCTTCCGCAAATTGCACGGTTTGACGAGCGTTGGAAAGGACCACCTTTTTGTCTTCTTTGCGCGCAAGGGAATTCTCGGCGATCTGCAAGCTTCCTACGGCCTTGGACAAACTCTCGGGTGCGTACGTTTCTGAATCGCGGGATTTTGCAATGTCCACAGCATTTCGGGCTTCATACATATTAAGCGGGACATTCTTCAGGTCGAGTGTCAGCGCCATCGGATTCGCTACTTTTTGATACTGGCTTCGTCTCATCAACGGATAATCGTTGACGGGAAAAATTTTCGCCTTGGCGCCTGGCTGAAGCTCATTTTGAAGAACTACCATTTCGCTCGGCACACGCACTGCAAAGTACGGCTCCGCGGTAACAAACAGAGAGAAGGTTTGAAATGGCGTGGTTGCGTTGAGCTTGCCCTGACCATCGTTGTTGATAAGAATCTCACCCAAGTTGCTGGTACGTCCTTCCGGCGAGACCGCCCAAAGCACATAGGTCAAAAACTCGGTGCCTAATGTCGACGGCTGCGCCATATTGCTGATCTGCATTTCCACAGTTGTTGCGCCGGTGCGCGCCTGAACCTTTGCTTCGCCGTTGGCCGCTGACATCAAGCCAGTACCCTTGAGGTCCACTTTTGTCGTTTTGCCGACGGTATAACCGATCGCGGTGATGTTTCGGTTGATGAGGGCGGATGTGGGTATGCGTTGGTCGGTTTGTGCAAACACCGTGGTGAGCGAACTACAAAACACCACAATCGACAATAGTGAGATTCTGGCACGTCGCATAGTAGGTTTCATCTGAACTCCTATCCTCCGTGTGCCAAGGCACTGGGTAGGGTCCTTGCCGCGAGCAAGAGAAATCGCGCGCTGATTCTTTAGCCCTGCGTAGGAACGGATTGAGAGTCCATCAGAACGCGGCGCGCGGCTGCTGAAACTCCGAGGCTATCTACTACAGCATTCAGACTTTCTTCAAAAACTGTCAGAACTAACAGCCAGTCTGTTATCAAAGATGTGTCAGCTTCTGAGGCGTACTTGAAGGAGCATCACGCTAACGCGATACGCCGCAGGCAACCGCTCGGAGATTTCAATTCAGACTAGTGAAGTTGACAGGAGCCCCTAATATCGACACGGTAGCGGCCGCATTGATCTCTTGGAAAAATCCGCCTCCACGTTTCCGGTAACGGCGTCAATCTAGGATGTGGATTCGCGGGTTACCGTCAACCGCAAAAATCCACACTTGACATCGACTGACAATCCACTACCATATGGTTGTGGATAAGCTAGACACAACATTCGCGGCTCTCTCTGATCCGACCCGCCGGGCGATGATCCAACGACTCTCCCTTGGGCCTGCCTCTGTCCATGGATTGACGGAGCCGTTTGCACTCTCGCAGCAGATGATTTCCAAACATATTGCCTACCTGGTGCGCGCGCGGATTGTGACCAAGACGAAGCGTGGAAGAGAGAGCGTGTGCACGCTTAGGCCAGAGGCGATAAAGACAGTCAGCGACTGGGCGATCGGCTATCGCCGATTCTGGGAAGAGAGTTTCGACAAGTTGGATGTGGTTTTGAATCAAATGAAAAAAGCGGAGGTCAGAGATGGCAAAAAACACGGTTAACGAAAAAGAGCGGATGGTTATCACTCGAGTTTTTGACGCCCCACGCGCCTTGGTTTGGAAGGCGTGGACAGATCCGCAATACGTGATGCAGTGGTGGGGGCCGAAGGGTTTTACTACGCCTGTTTGCAAGATTGATTTTCGCGTGGGAGGAAAATTTCTCTGCTGCATGAAATCGCCGGATGGGCAGGAGGGCTGGAATGGCGGCGAATACCACGAGATTGTTCCGCTCGAGAAGATCGTTTATTCGATGTATTTTGCCGACTCGAAGGGAAACAAGGTTGATCCTGCGCAGTATGGAATCGAACATGAGGCCATAGAGGATGCGCGCGACGTCGTTATTTTTGAGGATTTTGGGAACGGCCAGACGAAACTCACCATGATTGGGAATGAACCCATGGAAGACGCAAAGAACAGCGGGCAACTCGAAGGCTGGAACGAGACCTTCGATAAGGTTGCCGCAGTTGTTGCGGGGCTAGCGCAGGCAAAATAAGAAGTTGCAGTCTTGATGATCGTCATGCGCGAGATACAACTAGGGCTGGCGGCGGAGGCTCGTTAGAACGGGCTTCTCGTCGCTTGGCCAAATAGTAGTAATTCCGGCTAAGTGACCCTTAGCCCAACTGTCGCCTTCAGGCCAATGCTCTCAGCGACCACGTCCATTGGCGGAGTACTTCGCCATCATTAAAATGCCGGGACAAACTTCATAGGATGTGACGACAGGATATTTTGTGCTCAGTTCAGTCAAGCATCGTGACTCTGACCCTTCCATGACGAGGCCAATCGAGGGAATCAACGACATTGTTCACGAAGACGCCCCTGAAGAGCAAATAGTCACACAATGTTCACAATGACGCAGTCGATTCAACCCGATCGCGCGTAAAACCAAGAATATCGAAAAGTCCAGATAAGCAGCGTAACCGGACAGTAGGCGATGGTGTGTTAGCAAGTAGCTTAGTTTATAAACAACTATATACTGACCTTGTTTGTCTTAAAGTTTGAGTACATAATCTCGACCATTCTCGTACTCTCCCGACAGGTCTCGGGCGAGCGGCGATTTGCATCAGAGCACCCCCCGGAATTCTAGGATTCTTCTCATTCCGCTTCGCGAGAGGAGGGCATTCCATGAAGAGCCCTTGGTTACGGAGTTGTTTTCGTCTGAATTTCTTCACCGTAACAAATTCGCGCAAATCGCTGCTTCTTATCGTTCTCGCGCTCGCATTCATCTCATCGAGCGCCGCTGTTGCGGACGACGTTCTACCCACCAGCGAAGTAACGAACCGGGTCGTCGTTCGATCCGGTCCCTCAGCTAAGACCACTGACGTAGGCAGCCTCAATGTGGGCGGAAAAGCTGAGCTCCTGGGCTCGGTACCCGGTTGGTATCGCGTCCGGTTGTCGAATGGCACTGAAGGTTTCGTCGCCAAACGTTGGACGCGAATTGTTTCGGCTGCAACTCCGGCCGTGGTCCCAGCGTCGTTCACGATTGATGCTGTAGATGTCGGTACTGGATTGGGAATCCTGGTCCGTGGACCAGACTTTGCGCTCGTCTATGATGCTGGGTCGAATGACGATCTTGCACTCGGCTCCAAGAATCGGATGCTGGCGTACATCAAGGCTGTTGCTCCAGGTCTGACCACCATCAATCACATCATTCTCAGTCACCCTCATCGGGACCACGTACAACTGATGGCTGATCTCTTCGGTGCCTATCAAGTGAACGAGGTCTGGGATTCCGGGGCTGTAAATCCCATTTGCGCTTACCGAGCGTTTCTCGCTGCCGTGCGCGATGAACCCGGCGTCCAATACCACACCGCGGCGCAAAACTTCGGCACACAGGATGTTTCCTTTACTGACACGAACTGCACTGAGGTTGTTCATGTGACCCACGCAAGCAATATCAGCACCGGTTCTCCCGTTCAACTAGGGCAGGGTGCTTTCATGACGTTTTTGTATGTTGATGGTGCACCGCACCCGGATGACTTCAATAAGAACAGCCTCGTGGTCCGCCTCGATCTCGGCGGCACACGAGTATTGCTAATGGGCGATGCTCAGGCAGGGGCTAGGCAAGACCCATCCGTGGCTCCGGAGCAGGATTCGATCGAAGCCAGGTTGCTCCTGTGTTGCGCTAGCGAATTACCGGCCAAAGTTCTGGTTGTCGGCCATCACGGCAGCAAGACATCGTCACGACGCACGTTTCTTGACGCGATTGGGGCTACAGTGTTCATCGTGTCGGCGGGGCCCGCGAAGTACGGTTCGGTAGTCTTACCGGATCAGGTTGTAATCGATGAGTTGAAGTCGCGAGGTCAGGTATTCCGGACAGATTTGAATGACCCGGCTTGCAAACTGAATACGGCGAAGATCGGACCCGACGCGGATGGCGAGGCAGGTGGCTGCGACAACGTCCGACTGTCAATCTCAGCGTCAGGGGATCTGCAAGTCGACTACTGGCGCGGCTCAGATTAGCTCACTCGCGGCCACTGCCCCCCGGGTTTTGCCCGCGCGAGTATCGCCGCCACAATATTTTGTGAAATTTGAGTTTTGCGGAGATCAACTCGTAGTGTCGGCACTTTTCGGTTCCGCGTTAATCGGTAATTGACGAGCTTCGGCGTTGGTTGCCATGAAAACGGTTTAGGAAATCCACGGCCAAATGCCATCCAACGCCATTTTATTCCACCAGCTCCAAGACCTTTTGGAATTCTCGCAGTCCGCGATGATGCGGGTATCAAGCTGCTTCTTACGCCCTACCCGACGTCCTCCGAATTTGACTTCTACCCGCATCCCTCGTATTCTTTTCTGGTATGTCCATGCTCTGCCAGACCGTGTGTTGTCCATTCACGTGTAACGCTGCGTGTTGCAAGACACACATCTCTGGCCTTACGAGCTATCGAACTTAGCTAGACCTTCATCTCAAGTTCCGAAGCCCACGTGCCAGAGTTCAGGCAACGTGGGTTTTTTGTTTTTAGAGCGTCTTTTCAACGGGGAATGTCGCAAATGGCTGAAGCAACCACCGAAACAAAAGCACAGCGCATCGAGCGCTTCAAGCGCGAGAAAAACGCCTGGCAGGCCTTCGACGAGATCAAAGCCTTCGCTCGCAACGGCCGCGCCTCGATCTCTCCCGAATGGACTGCCACCTATCTCCGCGCCTGGGGCATTTACACCCAGGGTGACGGCATCGGCGTCATCGGTGGCAAAAACGGCGAAGGCAAAGCCACTGACTACTTCATGGTCCGCATCCGCATCCCCAACGGCCTCCTCACCAGCGGCCAGACCCGCGCCATCGCCAGCATTGCTGAAAACCACGCACGCGGCGTCGCCGACATCACCGTCCGCCAAAATTTCCAGCTCCACTGGGTCACTGTCGAATCTCTCCCCGATGTCATCGAAGCTCTGCAGGCCGCCGGCCTCACCACTGTCGGTGCATGCGGCGACGTCGCTCGCAATATCACCGGCTGCCCACTCGCCGGCTTCGACGCTCATGAATTCTGCGACGCCTCGCCTCTCGCGCTCGAAATCAACCGCGACCTCGGCGGCAATCCCGAATTCTGGAATCTCCCGCGCAAATTCAAAATCGGCGTCACCGGCTGCCGCTCGTGGTGCAATTATCCCGAGATCAACGACATCGGCTTCACGCCGGTAACCCGTCACCGCGCCGCGGGCCGCGAAACGGGCTTCTCCGTCCGCGTCGGCGGCGGACTCTCCACCAATCCGCATCTCGCCGTCCGTCTCGACGCTTTCGTCCCATGGAAGCAGGTCGCTCCCGTTGCTCGCGGCATTGCCGAAATCTTCAAAGCCGCCGACGTTCTTCGCGAAAGTCGCGATCGCGCCCGTCTGAAATTCCTGTTCCTGCAGCACGGCTGGACCGCCGAAAGCTTCCTCGACGATCTCGAGCAGCGCCTCGGCTTCAAACTCGACCAGGCCGAACCGGAAGAAGTCCCATCCGACGTTCACCGCGACCACGTCGGCATCCACGCGCAAAAGCAACTTGGCTTCTCCTACGTTGGCGCCAACGTTCTCAGCGGCCGTATCACGCCGGATCAACTTCGCCTCGCCGCGGACCTCTCCGACCGCTATGGCGACGGTCACATCCGCAACACCGTGATGCAGAACCTCGTCATCGTCAATATTCCCGATCGCAATGCCGTCCGCGTTGCGGGTGAACTCACGGCCGCCGGTCTCCCAGTACGCGCCGCAGCATTTGCTCGGGCTGCAGTAGCCTGCACCGGCACCGAGTTTTGCAAGCTCGCGCTCACCGAAACGAAAGGTTTCGCTCGCTGGCTGGCCACCGAACTCGACGATCGCATCCCCGGCTTCCAGGAACAGCTGCGTATCAACGTCACCGGCTGCCCCAATAGCTGCGGGCAGCACTGGATCGCCGACATCGGCCTCGAAGGCAAGAAAATCAAGCACGAAGGCAAAATGGTCGACGCCTACTACTTCTGCATCGGCGGTAGCGTCGGCGAATTCGCTTCCATCGCGCGACCGGTCGGCTATCGCTGCGCCGCCACCGACGTTCCCGACGCCATCGAGCGCCTCATGAATCAGTTCAACGCCGATCGCAAGGTTGGTGAGAACTTGCGCGCGTTCTTCGCGCGCCACTCCAACGACGACCTGCGTTCCATCCTCGCCGGCGGATTTTCAGAGCCCGTCAAGCGCGACGCCGCTGCGGCCGGTGTCGGCGCAGTCCCGATCGGAATCGACGGTTAAATGGGCACGGTTTTTCTAGTCGGCGCGGGTCCAGGCGATCCCGAGTTGCTCACGATCAAGGCTGCGCGCCTGCTCGAACACGCCACGGTCGTTCTCCATGACTCGCTCGTCAGCAGGGAAGTCCTCGCGCTGATTCCCGCAACAGCAGAAATCATCGACGTCGGAAAACGCGCCGGGCAAAAGCTCCTCACGCAAGACGAAATCAATTCCTTGCTCGTGTCCTACGCGAGCAGCCACGAAGTCGTAATTCGCCTAAAGGGCGGCGACCCAACGCTCTTTGGCCGCGCCGGCGAAGAAATCGAAGCGCTGCGCAAGGCGCAAGTTCCGTACGAAATCGTTCCCGGCATCACGGCAGCATTAGGCGCCGCCGCGGCTGCCGGAATCTCCCTCACCGATCGCCGCGCCGCCTCTCAACTCGTCATCACCACATATTCCCGCGGCACGGACGCGGCCAATCTGCCTGGCGCCGATGCTTCAGCCGCCAACGCCGATCCGTTCGCGGTCACGCACCAACTCAACTGGGCCGCCATCGCCGCCACGACGACGCTGGTCCTCTACATGCCAACGGGCGACTACGCCGAAGTCTCCCGCCGCCTGCGAGCCGCAGGCCAACCCGAGGACCTGCCCTGCGCAATCGTCTCCAACGCCACGCGCCCCAATCAACAAATTCGCCACACCACCGTCGCCGGCTTGGCGAGCGAAGCAAAACTCCCCGCACCAGCCTTGCTCATCGTAGGCCGCGTCACCGCCAAGACGCTCGATCAAGTCACCGCAGCGTCCGCCAGCCACCCTGTAGCCGCGATCGCGTCCCAGATCGCGGGCTTTAAATCCCAATAATTTCGAAGCCAAAACGACAATCGGTAACCGAACCCCAAGGAGCAATCCAAAAATGAGCACCACATCCCAGCCGCTACCCGAACCAAAGAAACGCCTCCTCTCCCTCGACACATGGGCCGTCCTTCTGGCTCTAGCCGCCGCACTACTCGTGCGCTCCGGCCTGCTAACTCATGTCCCTTGGTAGACTTACGGATTCAGAGCGCCGCCCCCAGTGAACTTAACCCCTTTGGAATCACATTCTTGCAACAAGTCGGAAATAAGCCCCATAGAATCACATTCTTAGAAAAAAAGTAGGGGATAGGGTCCCCTCCCCAGCTCAAATTGAAAAAAACAGGTCGACGAAAAACAGGTCGGAACAGCAGGACGCAAAACGGAGGATTTAGAAGCAAATGGCATCATCAATCGCATTACAGCAGTCTCGAACCGACAATCCGGTTCTCCAATTCGCGCGCCTGATTCCCGGAGTCGCGCTTCTCGCCGCAGTCGGTTACGCAGGCAAACTCCTCGAGAAAAATGTCGGCGCCTACGCGAAAGCGCATCACTGGACATTTCCAAATATTGAGTACGTTTTGTGGGCGATTTTGATCGGCCTCGCAATCTCAAACACAGTCGGAGTTCCGGCAATTTTTCGCGCTGGAGTTGCGACCTACGAATTTTGGCTGAAGGCCGGAATCGTTTTGCTGGGCGCGCGATTTCTTCTCGGCGATGTCGCGAAACTCGGCGGACTCAGCCTTGGCTTAGTTGCGTTGGAAATCGGAGGCGCGACGTTGTTCATGCTTTGGCTCGGACGCGCATTCGGTCTGCGGCCGAAGTTGACTTCGCTGCTCGCAGTTGGCTCCGCAGTTTGCGGCGTCAGCGCAATCATCGCGACGCAAGGCGCGATCGAAGCCGACGAAGAGGATTCGTCATTCGCGATCGCCGCGATTTTGGCGCTCGGCGCGCTCTCACTATTCACATTCCCGCTGATCGGCCACTGGCTGCATCTCAGCGATCACGCCTACGGCTTGTGGGCAGGTCTGGCGGTCGATAACACTGCGGAAGCGACTGCTGCCGGCGCGCTCTATTCCGACGCGGCAGGGAAGCTCGCTGTGCTCGCAAAGACGACGCGCAACGCGATGATTGGCTTCGTGGTGCTCGCGTATGCCATTTACTGGGCGAGTCAAGGGCAGGCCAAAACGATCGAGAACAAAGCGAAATTCCTTTGGCAGAAATTTCCGAAATTTGTCCTCGGATTCCTGCTGATTTCGATTCTCGCAACTCTGCAATTCTTCAACAAGGAGCAGATCACCGCGATCGCGAATCTCTCGCGCTGGGCGTTCCTGCTCACCTTTGCTGGAGTCGGTCTCCGCACCAACTTCCGCGAAATGAAGAAGCAGGGCCTACGCCCGTTCGCTGTAGGCGCGATCGGCGAAGTCGTCATCGCAATCTTTACGCTGGGACTAGTAGTCGCCGCCGACAAAATCTTCGGGCTGTAACGGCGCGCCTTTGACTTTTGTTGGTCGGCCTGGAATTTTAACTTTCCGGATTTATCTCTCCCTAGGCCGCAACAAAAGAGGGCGCCGCGAGGCGCCCTCGATGGATTTAGATTTTGCCGAAAACTCTGCCGAGCAACTTCGGAGAGTTTGCGGCCAGATTCCGCGGTTAGATTTCGCGGTTAGATTCCGCGGTTAAATGCCGAGAACAGTGCAGAGTTCTTTTACGCTGGCGGCGGACTTTTGCAGGGCGGCGTTTTCTTCGGCGGTGAGTTTGATCTGGATGATTTCTTCGGCGCCTTTCGATCCCAACTTCACGGGAACGCCGACGCAAAGACCCTTGATTCCGTATTCGCCTTCGAGATACACGGCGCAAGGCAGGATTTTCTTTTTGTCCTTGAGGATTGCTTCCACCATTTCGACGGCGGCCGCGGAAGGCGCGTAGTACGCGGAACCGGTTTTGAGCAGGTTCACGATTTCGGCGCCGCCTTTGCGGGTGCGCGTCACGATGGCTTCGATCTTGTCGGCGGGGAGCAGGTCGGGAAGCGGAATTCCGGCAACCGTGGAATAACGCGGCAGAGGCACCATATCGTCGCCGTGACCGCCTAGAACGAACGAGTGAACGTTTTCTACGCTCACTTTGCACTCCATCGCGACGAAGGCGCTCATGCGCGCGGAGTCGAGTACGCCGGCCATTCCGAGCACGCGATTCTTCGGAAAGCCGCTGACCTTGAATGCGGCTTGCACCATCGCGTCGAGCGGGTTGGTGACGACGATGATGATGCAGTTCGGCGAATGCTTGACGATTTGCTCGACGACGGCTTTTACGACGTCGTAGTTGGCTTTCAGAAGGTCATCGCGCGACATTCCGGGCTTGCGTGGGAATCCCGCGGTAATCACGACGACGTCGCTGCCTGCGGTCCCGCTGTAGTCGCCGGTCGCAGTCGAAATGCCTGTCGCGTGCGAATCGGTGCGCGTCACTGGTCCTGACTCGACCATGTCGAGCGCTTTGCCCGCTGGCGGACCGTCGAGAATATCCGTCAGCACAACGTCAGCCAATTCGAGATCGACGATGCGCTGCGCGGTCGTCGAACCCACGAATCCACCACCTACTACGGTTACTTTCTTTCGGCTCATCCGTTCATCTCCATAATTTTGTTCAGTTCAAGTTCAGTGTGATTGAAATTCTTCGATCCCCGTTCTTTTTCGCACTTACTTCGCGGCGGCCATGCCCTTCATGTTTTCGATGATCGCGGTCGCGAATGCTGATGTGCCGACTTTGGTTGCGCCGGGCATCAGGCGTTCGAGGTCGTAGGTGACTTTCTTCTGCTGGATGGTGCGCGCGATTCCGTCTTCGATCAGTTGCGCGGCTTCTTTCCAGCCGAGGAATTCGAGCATCATCGCGCCCGAGAGCATCACCGAACTGGGATTGATGACATCTTTGTCGGCGTATTTCGGCGCGGTTCCATGCGTGGCTTCAAAAACACCGAAGCCATCTCCGATATTTGAGCCCGGCGCCATTCCGAGTCCGCCGACCTGCGCGGCGCAGGCGTCGGAAAGATAGTCGCCGTTGAGGTTCGAGGTCGCCAGGACGCTGTACTCGTCGGCGCGCATCAACACCTGCTGGAACACGGAATCGGCGATCCGGTCATTGATCATTAGTTTTTTCTTCCACTGACCTTTGCCGTGTGTCGCATAAATGGCGTCGAGCGTCTGCTTCACTTCGTCGTGAAGCGATTTCTTGAACGCGTCGGTGGCTTGTTCGATGCCGGGCTCGATCATTGCGGCGTTTTGTTCGACGGTGAGCTGCGGATTCTTGTCGAGATTGTCGATGATCCAGCTTTCTCGCTCGGTCACGGTGTCGGCGCGGAATTCCTGCTGGGCGAGTTCGTAGCCCCAGTCTCGGAATCCACCCTCGGTGAATTTCTGGATGTTGCCTTTGTGGACGAGCGTGACGCTCTTGCGCTTGTTCGCGAGAGCGTACTTAATTGCGCGGCGTACGAGGCGCTTGGTACCTGTCGGAGAGATCGGCTTGATGCCGACGCCGGAATCCCATCGAATCTGCTTCTTGCCGCCCTTCAACATGTCGTTGTTGAGGAATTCGAGGAGCTTTTTCGCTTCGGGAGTGCCGGACTGCCACTCGATGCCGATGTAAACGTCTTCGGTGTTTTCGCGGAAGATGAAGATGTCCATTTTTTCCGGCTCGCGCACGGGGGAGGGAACTCCCTGGAAATAGCGCACTGGGCGCTCGCAAGAATACAGGTCGAGAAGTTGACGCAGCGCAACGTTGAGGGAGCGAATGCCGCCGCCCACTGGAGTCGTCAGCGGGCCCTTGATGGCGACGCGGAAATCGCGAATGGCGTCGACAGTATCGTTGGGGAGCCATTCCTTGAACGTGTTGAATGCTTTTTCGCCGGCGAAGACCTCGAACCAGGCGATCTTCTTTTTGCCGCCGTAGGCGTGCTCGACGGCCGCGTCAAACACGCGGCGGGAAGCTTTCCAGATGTCGCGGCCGGTTCCGTCGCCTTCGATGTAGGGAATGATGGGCGAGTCGGGAACTTGCAGTGCGCCGCCGTTGTAGCCGATTGCTTTGCCGTCGGCCGGAACAGTCTGGCCGTTGTACGCGTTCTTCATGAGTTTTTACATCCTCCGGGATGAGTGCACTTGTCGAAACTGACGGCTGCCGCCGCTCAGCGGTTTCACGCGGTGAGCGCGAACTAGAAAATTTACCACAGGCAGGGGCGGAACGTAGAATTTGGAAATTGGGGCAGTTGGGGAATACGCGAAGGCTAGTTGCGGCGATTGGATATGTATAATGGCGGCGAATTGCGTGCGGAGTTGAATTCACCAGGCGGAGAGTGCGGCGATGATGCTCGATTGGAATGAATATCAGAAGCAGATCGGAACGACGCTCGGGGAGCTGAAGAAGCTCACGCCGGACACGGTTCGGGGCTACATGACGCTGGGGGCGGCAAATGCGCAGACCAGCAAGCTCGGCGAGAAGACGCGGCAGCTAATTTCGCTGGCGTGCGCGGTAACGACGCGCTGCGATGGCTGCATCGTGGTGCATACCGACCTGGCGTTGAAGGCCGGTGCCACGAGGGAAGAAATCGGAGAAGCGCTAGGAGTCGCCGTCGCGATGAACGCCGGAGCGGCGCTGATTTACTCGACGCGCGTGCTGGACGCGGTAGAGGCGAAGCAGGGCGCGAAGGGGTAGTTTTCGTCCTATCAGTTCTGATCGGTCGATCTTGAGAAGGGCGCAGCGCAACTCGCTGCGCCTTTTTTTTGAAACTCGGGCTTGACGAACGGATTGCTACGCCGTACGTTACTACGCGAGGCGTAATAGTCATGCCCGATCCCACAGTTCTCATTCTCGCGAGCCTGGCCGAAGGGAACAAACACGGCTACGCAATCATGGAAGACATCGAGGTCTTCGCCGGCATTCGGCTCGGGCCAGGGACGTTGTATGGGGCGATCTGTCGGCTCGAGGAACGCGGCTGGATTTGCGCAATCAAATCGAAGTCGCGAAGAGTTCCATATCGAATCACGGCAGAAGGCAGTCAACAGCTGAAAGCGCAGCTCGCGCTGTTTGGACAAGTTGTCCGAGCCGGAAATCGACGAACGAGAGAAGCATGAAAGTCTTACTGCGTTGGGCGGCCCGAATGTATCCGGCGGCGTGGCGCGAGCGATATGGCGTTGAGTTCGACGCGCTTATCGACGACATGTCTCCTTCTTTTGCAGACCTGTGCAACGTCGTTTGGGACGTGCTCCGTGTGCGCGCAACGGCCTCTGTTGATGGCGCGGTTCTCGTATTGGCCGGTGCGTCTTCTGCAGCACTCCGGCTGCCGGGACTCGTTTCCATGACGGTGCACGGCATTGTGATTGTGCTCGTTGTGTTGGCATCGTGGGGTTACGTGAACCAGATGCCTCTGAGCGCGGTGGTAGCGCCGCTGCCGCCGCCATTTCCGGAACCGCCGAGCTTGATCACGGACGCGCGGGTTTTTCCTGAAGCATCGACGTTATATTCTTCGCTGCCGCTCAAAAGTCCAGCGAGCGGCGGCGCAAGCGAGATTTACGTTGCTGAGGGCGTGGGCATTAGGTTTCTATCGCTGCCGGACATCGGAGCGATCTATCGGGCGGGAAACGGTGAAAGAAAAGTATGGCCCGGTCAGGCACTGGACGGCTTTATCGTTCGACGGGTGCTGCCTGAGTATCCTCGCGGGGCGACGATTCATGGTGCTGTGTCCGTGTTTGTCGAATATCTGATTCTACGGGACGGATCGGTGAAGGTTCTCCGAACGTCAGGTCCCAAACCCTTCACAATCGCTGCGCAGAGAGCGATTGAACGCTGGGTCTATCACCCACTCTGGTTTGAAGATCATCCTTGCGAAGTAATCAGTCGAGTGGAAGTCGGATTCCAGGGCGATCTAGCTGAATCGGGAATTGCGCCCTGAATTCGAGTTCGATTTCGATCCGAGAAACGCCACTACACCGGCTAGCGAGGTCGGCTTGGTCGAAGTGCAGGCGCACTATTCGGTGATACGGATGAAATCCCGCCAGGACGTTTGATCGCCGATGAGCAGGTCCAGCCGGTAGATGCCCGGTGAAATTGAACCCAACGGAAGATCCCAACTCGTTGCTGCGGAGTTGCCCGGCGAAATCGAAACAGTTTGCGGTTTTGCGTCACTGATCATCTTGTTGTCGGCAGTGAAGACTCTCAGCGTTGTCGAGACTTTTTGCTTGGTAGAAGTGTGCCAGTTAACGAACACAACGAACTTGTTGTCGCGCTTGGAGAACACCTGCTTCGCGCTCCCAGGTAGTGGAA
>DASXPD010000102.1:0-39444 GCA_036493835.1 Candidatus Acidiferrum sp.
ACCAACCTGCTCCTGGGCACGCTAGACATGCTGATCCTGAAGTCCCTGGCCCTAACCGAGTTGCATGGCCTCGGCATCTCTCGCCGCATCGAGCAAATCACCCGCGGCACCTTCCAGGTCAAACCCGGCTCGCTCTTTCCCGCGCTCCACCGCATGGAAGAGCAAGGCTGGCTCGCCGCAAGTTGGGGCGAGTCCGAAAACAATCGCCGCGCCAAATACTACAAACTCACCGCCGCTGGCCGGCGCCAACTCAATTCCGAGACCAAACGCTGGTCGCGCATCACCCTCGCCATCGCCCGCGCGCTGGAGTCCAACTAGTTTCGAAGGAGTTCGCCATGAGCCTGTTCACCCGTATCGCAAGCCTCAAGCGCAACATCTTCCATCGCAAACGCGCCGAGTCCGACCTCGACGCCGAACTCCGCTCCTACGCCGATCTCCTCGCCGACGAAAATCGCGCCAAGGGCTTGCCTTCCGACGAAGCTCACCGCCGCTCGCAAATCGAGTTCGGCGGCATCGAGCAGGTCAAAGAAAACGTTCGCGACGTCCGCGTCGGCCACTACATCGAAATGTTTTTCCGCGACCTGCGCCTCGCCTTTCGCAATGTTCGCAAATATCCTGGCTTCACGTTGATTGTCGTCGTCTCGCTGGCCCTCGGCATTGGCGCGAACGCCGCCATCTTCAGCCTCTCCGACGCTATTCTTTTCCGCCCGCTTCCAGTCCCGCACGCCGACAACATCGTCACCATCGACACCGCCGCTTCCAAACTCACGCGTTACGGCGGCTCCTCCTGGCTCGACTATCTCGACATGATTGCGCGAGCGAAATCCTTTTCCTCGCTCTGCGTGTTTCAAAACCTGTCCACCGGCATGAACGCCTCTACCTCTGCGCCGGGCAGCAAACCGCAAAACGTCGCCGGTCTGCTCGTCTCCGCCAATTATTTTTCGACATTCGAAATCGCCCCCGTAGCCGGCCGCGACTTCCTTCCAGAAGAAGGCACAACTCCCGAAAAATATCCCGTCGCGATCATCAGCTACTCGCTCTGGGATCGCGTGTTTGCGAAAGATCCAGCCATCTCGGGGAAAAGCGTCAAGCTCAACGGCCACGCCTTCACAATCGTCGGTGTCGCTCCCAAAACTTTCACCGGCGCCGACATCTTTTATCGTCCCGACATTTTCGTTCCCGCTCCCATGGCCGCCGAAGTCACCGGCGACGGCGCCGATACACTGAAACAACGCAGCTATCGCGCATTCGAAATTTACGGACGCCTTAATCCCAGCGTGACTCTCGCGCAGGCACAAGCCGAACTCAACAGCATCATGTCCGCTCTCGAGCGCGAGCATCCCGACAGCAACAAAGACAACGTCGCGATCCTTCGCACGGAAATGGGCCGCCGCATGGAACTCGGCGCGATTGCCGTTCCAGCGCTTCTCGGTGGGCTTGTCGTTCTCGTTTTGTTGATGGCCTGCGCCAACGTCGCCAGCTTGCTCATGGCTCGCGCCACGTCGCGCATCAAGGAAACTTCCACGCAGATCGCGTTGGGCGCCCCACGCGGCGCGATCCTCCGCCAGTTGCTCACCGAAAGCGCCGTGCTCGCCCTCCTCGGCGGCGTCGCTGGCACGATGCTCGCTTATGCGTGCATCGCGGGATTCCGCTCGCTTGTTCCCGTGCTCGGTCCCGCCGATGGTCCCGAGTTCCGTCTGGATTTCCGCACGATGATTTGTGTGGGCGTCGCCTCTGCGGTCGCCGTCTTGCTTTCCGGTCTCGCGCCCGCCTTCATGGCCGTCAACGATGCATGGACCGCCGTCATGAACACCCGCGCATCCGCATCCGGCAGGCGCTCATTCAGTTCCGTCGCTCGTCGCATTCTCATCGGCGGACAAATCGCTCTCTCCGTCGTATTGCTGATGGTGGGCGGCCTCTTTCTCAAATCCTTCAGCCGCGCGCACAGCGTCGACCTCGGGTTCAATCCCGATCGCCTGCTGCTCGTCACCAACGACCCGCTGCTACAGGGCTACTCGCCTGAACAAGCGGCGCGTTTCCACGAGCAACTCGTGCAGCGCGTTCAGTCGCTGCCCGGCGTCGCGTCGGCCACCATCGCCACCAGCGCGCCTTTCGTTTCCGGCGGATCGTGGGACATCTCCATCGATGGCTACACCGCGCCCGACGGCGAGAAATTTCTCGATCTTCCGACCAGTGCGGTCGCCCCTTCCTATTTTTCCACGATGCAAATTCCGATTCTCTCTGGCCGTTGCTTCGCGCCGACGGACACGCGCAAGGCTCCAGGCGTTGCCATCGTCAATGAAACTCTCGCGACTCGCTACATCACCGGCGCCGGCGATCTCAGCAAAGCGCTCGGCCGCATCATCCGTCTTCGCGACGGAAAACCCATTCAGATCGTCGGCGTCGCCAAAGATTCCAGTTACGGCGGCCAAATTGGTGCGCCGCCACCGCCGGTCTACTATTTCCCCTACGATCAGCAGGGAGGATCGAGAGCCACGCTCGTCGTCCGAATGGGATCGGTAGGCGCAACACCGGGCGCGAGTACCGGCGAAAACTCATCTGCGCCGGGTGTCGCGCCGGATTCCGAAGCGTCTCTGATCGTTCCCGCGATTCGCGCCGAAATGTCCGCGCTCGATCCCGAAATCGCTCCGGCAACCGTCGACAAAATGACCGACGCCATCTCTCGTCAGGGATTATTTTTCCCGCGCATTGTCGCGCTGCTTGGCGGAGCCTTCGGTCTGGTCGCAATGGTTCTCGCGACAGTGGGACTCTACGGCGTCGTTTCGTTCATGGTCGGCCGCCGCACGCAGGAAATCGGAATTCGAATGACGCTGGGCGCGCAGCGAGGCACAGTCCTTCGCATGGTGCTTGCGAACGGCCTGATTCTCGCGTCGACAGGTTTGCTTGTCGGGCTGGCGATCGCGCTTGTCGCCGCGCCGACTGTTCGAACCATGCTCGTGGGCGTCAGCCCGTACGACCCAGCGACGTTCGTCGCTATCAGCGTCGCGCTCCTAGCGGCAACGGCGGTCGCCAGCTATCTACCCGCCGCTCGCGCCACGCGCGTCGACCCAATCTTGGCGCTGCGCCACGAATAATCTTTACGTTTGAATTGCTACGCGAACCGGAGGGATCTCTCGCGGTCTTCTCTGTGCCCTAAGCGAACTCTGCGGTGAAGGCCTCTCGCTTTCGACTTTTGACTGTCAACTCAACTGCCTTACTGCGGCCGCGCCAAATAAACATCAAACCGCGCCAGCGCCGGCCGCAGCCGCCGCATCACTTCCGTAGGCCACAGCGTTTTACTCAGCAGCGTCACCCAGCCGTCTTCCGGTTCGCAAACCGCGCAAAACGTATACCGCTCGTACGACGTCTGATACGAGTCCAGACCGCGCCGCGACAACTCTTTTTCCAACTCCGCGTCCGGCTCATCGATCGAGCTGCCAACGCGCACGCCAAACGTCTCGCCCTCAAACCGCTCGAATATTTGTTGCAGCTGCGTTTCAGTCGGCGCGCGCAGCACAACACACCGTTCCGCCGCTTCGCGAAAATGAATGTCGTACATCTTGCAAAATTCCTTCACGCGATCGACGTGCGCAAAAAAATCCAGCGCGAAACCTTCGTTGTTCGCCAGCGCTGGCAACGCCGCCGCCCAGATTGCCGCCGCCTCTTTGCCTTTCACAGGCTCGCGGCTCTCCGTTTCCAGCAATTCCAGCCCGACCGCCTGCGTCCCAGTGCCGAGATCGAGCGTCTCGACGTCCAACGAATACGGCGGCAGATCGAGTGCCCCCGGTTCGACCGGCGCGTTTCCCGTCGCGCTCATTCGCTGTACTCCTCCGCCTCCGGCGGGAATTTCGCTTTGAATTCCGCCGACTGCTTTCGCACATCCAGCCAATCAAAAAACACGTCCGGCGTCTCGAGCCAGATGCGAAACCAATTCGCGATCTCTTCCTTTTCTGTGCGCTTGAATGGCTCGACCTTACGATTCCGCGCAATCATCTCGGCGCGGCGCTTGCCCAGTCGTGCCACATTCAGCACCCGCTCCGCCGCCGCCGGTTCACCATGCGCACGAAATTTGCGCGTCAATTCATCGAGTCGCATGATGCTCACTTCCGCGTCTTCCAGCGTCTTGAAGTGCAGCAGATCTTCGAACTCTTCTTCGTACTGGTCTTCGGCTTCTTCCTGAATCGTCAGGTTCACTTTGAAGCCTGCGTGTTTCAGTACGTCCGCGATGTAATCGTTGCCCGTCTTTCCATCCTCGCCGAACTCCGCCATGATCCGCCGGCGCAACTGGTCGATTTCCGCTGGAGTGTATTCTTGTGCGCCAATCTCGTGCGCAACCTGCAAAATAATGTCCTTCTTCGTCATCTGCGGATCGCTCATCGCTTCGCGCCTCGGTGTGCGCCGCTCGGACTCGGCGTGATCGGTCCCGCTGGCGCTCCATTGTCTGGCGACGGAGTCGCCGCCGGCGCGTTCGTCCCCGCCGGATTCTTCAACAATTGCCTGTATTTCGTCACGTTTCGATTGTGCTCTTCCAGCGACGCCGCAAAAAAATGTCCGCCCTGTGTATTCGCCACAAAATACAAAAATTGTGTCTTCGTTGGATTCACCGCCGCGCTCAGTGATTCCTCGCCCGGATTCCCGATCGGTCCCGGCGGCAACCCCGTCTGCTTATAGGTGTTGTACGGCGAATCAATCTGCAAATCCGCTCCGGTCAGCGTCCCTTTGTATTGCCCGATTTGTTCCAGCGCATAAATCACGGTCGGATCGCACTGCAGTCGCATATTTTTCGACAGTCGATTCTCAAAAATTCCCGCCACCAGTGGCCGCTCTTCCGGTCGCGGCGTTTCGCGTTCCACCAGCGACGCCAGGGTCACCAAATGTTCGGTCAATCCACTGGCCGGCGCAATCTGCGCCGCCGAACGAATCCGCACCCACTCTTCCTTGAATTTCTTCACCATCTCCGCCGTCAATTCAATCGCCGTCGGGTGACGCGGCAGATTATATGTCGCCGGATACAAATATCCTTCCAATGTTTTCGCAACCGGCGCGAGGTCGTGGATCAGCTCCGGATTTTTCGCCGCCGTCAGAAATTCCGCCGCGGTCATGTATTTCCCGGCTTCCAGGTCGCGCGCGATATCGAACATCGTTTCGCCTTCGCGCACCGTGAACGGCTGCTCGAAAACGTGGCCGTCCGCGATTTGCCAGAACACGTCGTGACCCGAGATCGGTTTATTGAAAAAATATTCGCCTGCCTGCAATCGCCGTTTTGGATGACGCCGCGCATAAATCTCAAACGCCGTCGCATTGCGAATCACACCGTTCTGCTCCAGCAATCGCGCCACCGCGCGGCTCGACGCTCCATGCGGCAAATCGACAAACACGCCCTGCGACGAAAATCCCTGATACGGCCGCTGAATGCTGATCCATAAATAAGCCGCGACGCCCGCGGCGAGAATCACCAGCAACAGCAAAAGTTTTCCCACGGTTTTCAAGTTAGCGTTATGTCTCCGTCAGAGATTGCCCAAGAAGTCGCGCAAAACGCTTTTCACCAGACTCCAAAATGCACTCAACTTAGATGCTCGCGTTCGAATTTTGCTTCTTTTCCAGGTACTCCTTCAAAATCACTGCGGCCGCCATTGCATCTACCGAAACGCGCGTCGACACCCGCCGCTTTTTGTGAGAGGTCTTCGCGTCGTCGTGGAAAATTTTCCCCGCCTGCTCTTCGAGTATTCTTTCCGCTTCCCAGCTGGTCAGCCGTTCGTCGACCATTTCCACCGGCAGCCCGAGCTGTTTGCGAACGCGCACTCCGAATCGCGTCGCTTCTTCGGCCATGTCGCCTCGCGATCCATCCAGGCGCAGCGGCAATCCCACGACAATTTGTCTCACGCCATGCTCGCGAACGAATTCGCGCAACCTCCGCATATCTTCGTTGCGATTGATGCGCTCCAGCGTCGCGACCGGCCGGGGCAGCGCTGTTTCGATGTCAGCAAGCGCCAATCCGATGCGCACTCTCCCGTAATCGATTGCCAGAATGGAAGGGCGGCTAGCGACGGTGTTTGCGGCGGCGTGGTCAGACGTTGTCACCATGCAAGTATACCCGCTCGCCACTGCTTCCTCGATTCCCAGCGGGGAAGCCGGCTCAGTCCTTCCGCCCATGCGACCCATTCACCCACACATCCCACATCCCTTGCTTCTTCATCTGCTCGTCGAGCCCAGTATCTTTCAGCTGCTTCTCAATCTCCGCGCGCGTGTACCTTTTCCCCAGCGGCTGCTCGCGATCCGCCACGCCCCACGCCGTCACCGCCGCGATCACCGTGTTCATCTTCAACTCGCGGAAATCCACCTTGTCGTAGGTATCCGACGCCGCATGATAATTCGGCAAATAATTTGCCTCCGCCTGATCCGCCACCAGAGTCGGCACGCCATCCAACAAAAAGTCCCAGTTGTCCGTTCCGATGTCGCCGCCCAGCGTGTGATTGTTCACATCCCACGACGCCAGCGGCCGCAAAATCTCGCTCACTCCATCGCGAATGTCAGCCCGTCCGCTCAATTGAAATCCCGGCGTTCGTCCGCTCCCCGAATCAAAAATAATCACCCCGCGAATCTTGTCCATCTCCGCGCGGTGCGCCTGTACGTACTGCCACGATCCGACCATCCCTTGCTCTTCGCCGCTGAACAGCACAAAGCGAATCGTGCGCCGCGGCACCAATCCCGTCGCTCGAATCGCGCGCGCCGCTTCGATCACTAGCGTCGCGTTGCATCCATCATCCAGCGCGCCCGTGCCCAGTTCCCACGAATCCAGATGCGCGCCCAAAATCACCGCCTCGTCCGGCTTCTCGCGTCCGCGAATCTCGCCGACCACATTCATTTGCTCGACCGGCCCGCCGACTTTATTCGGCATCGCAAACCGCACGCGCAATTTACCGCCATTCGCCTCCGCCGCCCGCGCCAAATGCATCGCGTCCTCGCGCGCCACCACCGCCTGCGGAATCACTTCGAGTTGCCCATCTCCCGCGTTCGTGTGTCGATAGAGCAGTAGCCGTTCCCGCGCCCCCATCCACAAAATCGCGACTGCGCCGCCTTTTACCGCCCGCTCGATAATCGCCGGCGGCAGCGCGTACTCATTGAACAAATCCGCCCACGTTGCTCCCACCTTCGACGACACCAGTAAAATCGATCCCTTCACATCGGCGCCGGCCTTCGCGAAATCGTCCTCCGTTCCCGCCCCGACATAAATCACGTTCGCTTCAATCCCGCCCGCAGGCAGCGCTGGCGACCAACCCGCCGAAACCAGCCGCACCGGAAACTTTTCCGCTCCGCCCAAAATCTCCAGCCGCGTCTCGCCCTCGCTCCACGAATGCGCTAGCTGGTATTTCTCCGTGTGCACCGTCACGCCTTCCGCACGAAACGCCGCCACCGCCCACTCGACCGCCTTCGCCATTTCCGGTGAGCCCGACACACGCCCCCCAATTTCGTCCGTCAGCCGCCGCAAATTCTCTTCGATCGGCGATGGCCCCATAATTTGCGGAATGATTTTCGCCGCAGCCTCAGCGCACGAAGCTTCGGTAGCCGAGCACGCCTGCGCGGCCGCTCCCGATTTCTGTCCGAAGGTCGCTGGTTGTCCCGACAGCTGCGCTCGAGCCCCCGGCGCAACTAAGCAAACGAGTACCGAAGCCACAAGAAAAATGCGCAAACGCATGCCGTGTTTCCTTATCCAACGATGTCCCGTCGCAATCAGCGCAACGGTCGAAGCCGGGCGAGTATAACGCACGCTGGCCCTGTCCGCCCCCGCGAACGGTTTGTAGGGACACGCTTCAGCGTGCCCAGGTTTTCCCACGCCCGGGAATGAAATCGGACGTGCTCCGGTTAAGCAGGTAGGATTGCCCCTATGACCAAAGCAAACACCGGCAAATATCAGCCGCCCAGCACATTCGAAGCGCTGTTCAATCGCACCTTCGGCTTTCTCGCCAGCCTGGGCCTCGCGCCAAAATTCATCTATCAACTCGAAGTCCGCGGCCGCAAAACCGGCAAGATCTATCGCTCGCCCGTCAACCTGATGGACATCGCCGGCAAGCGCATTCTCGTCGCGCCGCGAGGCCGCACACAATGGGTCCGCAACGCCGAAGCCGCCGGCGAAATCACCTTAAAGCGAGCCGCCTACCACCAAGCGTTCGCCCTCCGCCCAATCCCCGACATCGATAAGCCCCCGCTCCTCAAGGAATATCTCGACCGCTACGCCAGCGCCGTTAAAAAGTTCTTCCCCGTCCCGCCCAACTCCTCTGCCGAATCCTTCCGCGAAATCGCACCGAACTATCCCGTCTTCGAATTAATACCGAAGTAAGCATCTCGTCACGCATTCCATCATCGCTTTGCAGGAAATCGAGCTTGCCTGTGCGAAAATTGATCCCAGTACAATGCCCAGCTCTCTCCAAGTCATGAAATTCGGCGGCACCTCCGTCGGCGACGCCAACTGCATCGCCCGGGCCGCCGCCATCGTTCAATCGACCGCAGCGAAGCGCCCGGTCGTCGTCGTAGTCTCCGCAATGTCCGGCGTAACAAATCGCCTCGTCTCCGCCTCCCAACGTGCCGAGCAAGGCGAGCAAGACTTCATCTCTCAACTCATCGCCGAACTCCAAACCCAGCACATCACCGCCCTCGAAGCCCTCACCAAAAACGCAAGGCTGCGCGAAGAAACCGGCTCCGCCATCCGTGAAGTCCTAGCAGAACTCGACCGCCTCCTCCGCGGCACCGCCATGCTCCGCGAACTCACCCCGCGCGCCCTCGACGCCATCTCCGGCATCGGTGAACGCCTCTCCGCCCCTCTCGTCGCCGCCGCCGTCAACGAGCTGAGAGTCAAAGCCCTCGCCGTCTCCGCCACCGAAGTCATCGTCACCGATCCTCACCACGGCCGCGCCGAACCACTCATGGGCCCCACGCGCCACCGCGCCGCCGCCAAACTCAAACCGCTCCTCGACCAAAATATCGTCCCCATCGTCACCGGTTTCATCGCCGCCACGCCCGAAGGCGTCCAGACCACACTAGGCCGCGGCGGCTCCGACTACTCCGCCACAATCCTCGGCGCCGCGCTCGATGCCGCTGAAACCGTCATCTGGACCGACGTTGACGGCGTCAAAACCGCCGACCCTCGCCTCGTCCCCGAAGCGCAAACCATCCCCGAAATTTCCTACAACGAAGCCGCCGAGCTCGCCTACTTCGGCGCAAAAGTCCTTCACCCAAACACCCTCCGCCCCGTCACCGCCGCCGGCGTCCCCGTCTGGATTCGCAACAGCTTCAAGCCCGAAAATCCCGGCACCAAAATCACCGCGAAAGGGAATTCCTCCGGCGGCGGCGTCAAAGCCCTCACCGCTATCAAAGACGTGACCATGATCACCGTCGGCGGCCCAGGCATCGTCGGCCTCCCAGACGTCCTCGCGCGCAGTTTCGCCGCCACCTCCGCCACTCGCACCAACGTCTTTCTCGTCTCTCAATCCTCTTCGCAAAACGACATTTGCTTCGTCATCTCCACCGCCGACGAAAAGCGCGCCCTCGCCGCGCTCCGCGATGCCTTCGCCCCCGAAATCGCCGAGCAAACCGTCGAGCACGTCAACACCAATCCCGACGTCGCCATCGTCGCCGCCGTCGGCGAAAACATGCGCGGCATCCCCGGCGTCGCCGGCCGCCTCTTCACCGTCCTCGGTCGCGAAAATGTGAACATCATGGCCATCGCCCAAGGCTCCAGCGAATACAACATCTCCCTCGTCGTCGAAAAAGACGCCATGCAGCGCGCCCTCACCGCCCTCCACCACGAATTCCGCCTCTCCGAATTCCTCGTCGCAACGAAGGGGTAGTTAAATGACATCACCTCGCAATCTCGGAAGGCCTGCGCTCCTGGCAACACTCCTGATTGGATTTTCTGTTCCGACCTCTTTTGCTGGTTCAAGTTTACCGACAGGAGTTTTCGCATCCTTGCACAGCAGAGTCGGGACGGCATCCTGCGAGCTTGTGCAGCGCGCCACACTCGTCATCACAAAGCGGTACGCGTCGATCCAAATCGAAGGAAAAACCTCCGAGACCTACTCTCTGGAAATGGGACCCGACGACTACTTGGAAGTTCTAGCGTCAGTTTCCGAAAACGTGACCAAAGAAGCGCGCAATTCAGGTTTCAAACTTAAGTCGGAATCTCAAATTCCAATGGATCTGCCGAAGTTGCGCGGAATACAAGGCGATGCCTCTTGCCCGAGTCTTCAAGACGCAGTCACAGAGGTCGATGAGGCGCGGGAACAAAGGCGGAAAGATGTTCAGGGGAAGCTCTACAAAGCGGGCGCGGGAGATATCACCCTGCCGATCGCGCTGAAACAAGAGATTCCCGAACCGGACTCGCAGCCGAGCCAGAAGGCGGGTAACTCCAACGCCGACGCGAATCGAAAAAGTAACTTTCGCGGAAACGGAACAGTGTCCCTCATTGCGCTGATCGACATAGACGGCAGTGTAAAGCAAACCAAGCTAGTCCGGTCATCGAGCCCTGAGCTTGAGAAGAAAGCTGCTGACGCAGTCGCCCGCTGGAAGTTCGAACCAGCCAGAAAAAAAGGTCTACCTGTCCCTAGCTATCTCCCTGTCGAAATCAACTTTCGCCTCCGCTGACTCTCCGCAGCATCACTTGCCCGTCTTTCCCCTCTCTAAATGGCTCAAAAATAAGCAAATAGTAGCGAACTGGCCGGTTCAGTTATCACCCGAAACACAGCTGCTCCTCGGGCCAGCTGTTGTCGTTCCGCCCCGCCTGCCACAGTGATGCCTGCACTGGAGGAATCACATGGCGCAAACAATCTGGCTTCATAGACTCAACGACTCGGACAAAAAACAGGCGGACGGCATGGAATTCGTCTGCGTACATCTCTTTCAGGGACTGGCCAATGCCAGCAAGCTCACCAAGGAAAAAGGCTGGAATCCCGTCCCGAACGCCACCTCGAAAGACGGCGCTTCACACAAAGCGATGTGCTGCGACACCTGCGAAAAGAACTACAAAGACGGCAGCGTCCGCCTAGCCAAAGGACCGGTCCTCGTTTAATCCAAGTCGTTCACGGTCGGCAAAACAACTCGTGTACGGGCGCAGCACCGCTGCGCCCCATCTCGGCAAGATCTCCGCAATTGTTGTTGTCCGCTCTTTCTTACGCCCGTTCACACATCATTCAGTCACGCTCGTAACGCCTATTTCCTGTGCTTCTCCGGCGCCGGAACCGTATACCCGCTTCGCGCCTGAACCGTCAGCCCAGCCCCACTCACTTTGACTCTCAACTTGTGATGAACGCGCGCCTTCGCGTTCGCCACCGAAAACGCCAGCAGATACGTGTATTCCGGCCCCGCAACGAGCGTTCTAAACCCCGCATCGAAATCGTTGTTGTTATGAAAAAATGTCCCGCCCGTCCCGTCCGCCAGTTCTCCCATCACTTCAGAATTCGCATCCATCGCAGAAGTACGAAAGTGATCGACCAGCCGTTGCGACGCCGGATCGACTCGCGTCGTCACATCCGCGCCCGTATTCGTCGTGTACAAACCGCGCGCATCCAAAGCGTTGATCACCGTATTCGTGCGCGCCGCGATATCCACGATCTCCGATTGAATCGCCATCGCATCCGAGTCCGGCGCGTAAAATCCCGAAGAAACCAGAATCACCACGTGTTGCCCCGGCAGCGGCCCCATCAGCTTGTTCAGAATCAAACGCAGTGCATACAGATTCGCTCGATAGTTCTGCACGCCCAACTGCACCGCCCGCGCTGCAGCGGTCCGTGCAAACGCTTCCGCCGCTTCCACAGTGATATTTTTCACACAATACAAAACTTCGATGACCGCGGCTTGAAACGCCTGATCGTCACTTTTGTTGATGATCCGGTCGCCCTGGTAATAATCGACGTTGGGGCAATCGTGCTCGTTCGTGCGCAGCAGCGTCTTCGCCCTCAACTCCTGAATCGTTTGCTTCAGTTTTGCGTGGTCCGCCGTCAATCCGCTGTTGCTTCCAGAAGTCGAAAGCACCGCCGCCATATCCGTCGGCGCAAGAGAAGTATCGATCGCCTTGATCGCCGCCTCCCGCGCCTGCGCAAGCTCGGTGACGCTCAAGTTGAAATCGTCAAAAAGGAACACCACAATTCGCGGCGCAACAGATGCCGGCTGCGATGGCACGAGAGAGCCGCTCGCGTCGAGATTAGGAGCCGGCAAATTCTCCGCCGACTTCTCCGCAGCCCGCTTGACGATCGTAAACCCAATGATCGTCCGCTCCTTGCCATTATCAAAAATCTGAAAATCATCCTTCGCCAAATCCCCAACAGCCCGCCCCTTCGCATCGCGAACCACCACAGGCACCAACACCTCATTCGCAAACGACCGAATCACCGGAGCCTTTTGTTGTGACTGCTGCGCAACGAGAGCAGGCGACACGAGCAGACCGAAGACGAAAGAACAAGTAGCGGCAAGAAGTCTTGGACTCGATCGCATAGATTGACGAGCAACCTTCGTAAAGCGGCGGGGCCTCGCTAGTCTGACGTATAACCGAGCCGAAAACGGCGCACAAATGTGAATTGGCGCCGTCGACGATTCAGCCCTTCAGCAACAAGCGAATCCACGACTCCCCAAGCCACTCCTCAAAATCCTTCGCCGTCCAACCGCGCTGCTCCACCAGCAAAAGATAAAACTCCGGCGAATTCATGCTCCAAATAATGTCCGCCGCCTTTGCGATAGAGAGGCCGGGCCGAAGGCCTCCGGTTGCCGCCAAGTCTTTCGCCAGCAATCGCATGTTCTCGGCGCGGCGATGGGATATGCTCTGCCAAAGCGCGTCAAGCTCAGGATCGAGCGGCGCCGCGCCCTGCAACACTCGGAAGAGTGGAGCCAGCCTCGATTGAATGCTTCGCAACGCGCCGGCATAAATTCGTAATTTCTGCGCGGGGTCGGGCTCTGCCCGTATCGATCGCACGTAATCGCGTTCTTCCGGTGGAATCGCCCTGTCGCTCCCCGAGATTGCCATTTCCACGAGCAACCGAAATACGGAAGCCTTCTTGCCCACCGTCGCGTATACGGTGTCCAGCGCGATTCCTGCGGCGCGAGCAATCGCCGGCATTGTCGCGGCCGCGTATCCCTTTTCCAGAAACACATCACGGGCAGCGTCAAGAATCGATTGGCGCGTCGCCTGTGCGGCCTCGCGGCGCGCGCTGGAGTCGTACGTGCGCTTTGCGCGAATCCTGGTCATTTTTTGTTTCGACCTCCATATTAGTCCGAAGTATGTTAGGATGAATATGCCTGAATGAAGATGATTTGAAAAGGAGATTTTAAATGTCTGGTGCAATCGTCGAATTTACCAACCTTCTGGTCGCTGCGCTCTTGGTCGGCGCCATGTTTGCCGTATGGCTCGTTTTTAATCCAGCGTCGCTCAATGCAGGCACATACGTTGCCCTGCACCAGCACGCAGTTCGGACCCTCGATCCGGCGTTGCCGGTACTGGGATTAGCCACGATCCTCGTGACCATCATCGCCGCAGTGCTCGGACGAGCCGACAGCACGCGCTTCTGGTTGCTCATCGCGACGGCGGCGTGCTTCGCCGCTTCTGGCTTGATCACGCGATTCCTGAATATGCCGATCAACGCCATCGTAATGACTTGGACCGGCGACTCATTGCCCTCCAATTGGATGGGCCTGCGCAACGCGTGGTGGCGCTGGCATTGCCTACGGTTGGTCACTGGCCTGGCAGGATTTTCCCTGCTCCTCACTGCGACCCTGAAGCACAGCTCGGCTAGGTAACGCGCTCTCGTTCGACCTTGTGAGGAGAGATACGATTTGTGCCCGACCCCATCGTGGAACCCTTGATTCTCGACTTGCTTCAGTGGCTGACGACCGAGGACAAGACTTACGATCAAGTGCTGAACGCTTGGCGTACTTCATGCCCTCGGCTTCCCATTTGGGAGGATGCCAACGATCGCGGACTCGTCAACAGCGAGCATCTGAACGGCTGCACATTCATCAGACCTTCGGCACTCGGCCTTGCTCTTCTCGAAAAGAGCGGACGAGCCCAAAAAAGTGTGTAGCGCAGGGAATCAATGAAAACTATCTCCCAACGCAAGTTCGCGCCAACGCTACTCGCATTTTTTGCCTGTACGCTTCTCACCGTCGCGAATGCCAGCGCAGATGAGATCAAAGTGGTGACTTCCGCCACGTTCAAAGCCGCCTATCTTGAATTGGTTCCGCAATATGAACACGCCACGCACGACGTAGTCGTAACCGAATTCGGCCCTTCGATGGGCACGACGCACAACGCCATTCCCATGCGCCTCGATCGCGGCGAAGAAATGGACGTCATCATCATGGCCGCCGCCAAGCTTGATGATCTGATCAAAGAAGGAAAAGTTCGAGCGGATGGACGGGTTACTTTGGCCCGTTCGAAAATCGGTATGGCCGTCAAAGCCGGAGCGACAAAATCCGACATCAGCACCCTCGATGCCCTGAAGAAAACTCTACTCGCCGCAAAATCGATTGCGATTTTTCCGATAGCGATAGCGGAGTTTATCTCTCCACCGAATTATTTCCGGCGCTGGGGATCGCCGATCAAATGAAAGCCAAGTTGCTGAAAATCGAAGCAACTCCGGTTGGCGAGGCCGTCGCTTCGGGGCAGGCCGAGATTGGCTTCCAACAAATCAGTGAACTTCTTCCGGTGAAAGGAATCGACATCGCCGGCCCGTTGCCGCCCGGCGCACAACGGATTACGTCGTTTGCGGCAGGTATCCCGACCACGTCAAAGAATCCCGAAGCCGGCAAGAGGCTCATCCAATGGCTCGCGTCTCCAGACGCCTACACAGCCATCCGCAAGAGTGGCCTGGAGCCAGCCATCTCCAAGTAATTCATCGCAAATCTCACAGCTCTAGCGCCCGTTCTTCACCGCAAACTCAGACCGAATGAAATCTTTCACGCCCTGCGCTCCGGTCAGTCTCAAACACAGTAAATTTCCCTCCGCCTCCACATCAATGTGAAAATCTAGGAATGAGCAGCACTTGCTCTCCGCCGTAACCCAATCCGCCAGCTCCGCCAACGACACACTCTTGGGATTGAATTGAAATTCATACCCTGTCGGCGTCTCCACGCTCTCCTTGCGTTCCGCCAATAACTTGGCCGTGAGCTCCTTGTGATCCGCTCGTTCCGTCGGTGTCAGGGCTTTGACATTACAAAAGAATTTGTTTTGCGAAACCACCGGTTGTTCCTGTCTTCGCAGGCCGTCTGTCCCAAACGCGAAAATCATCAGCAACGAGATTGATACGACGACGTTCATCATGAAAATCCTCCGGATCTAGGCTTGTCGCAACCACACCGGGATGTTAAAACTTGAACCTGACTTCAAGTAAAGCGGTTTGTTATACCGACTCGCGGTGCGGTACTCGACTAAAGAAGACGTTATGAAAATAGGGGAGCTGGCACGTCGCGCCGAACTGAATTCCTCGGCGATTCGCTACTACGAAAAGATTGGCTTGCTTCCAGTAGCCCAGCGTCACAGCAACCAGCGCCGCTACTCCGCCGAATCCTTGAACCGCATTTTGCTGATTCGCTTTGCTTCCGAAATGGGCTTCACCCTGCCCGAAATCAAACTGTTCCTGAGCGGAATGAAAGAGAACGCTCCCGTCGGGCCTCGCTGGAAAAAATTCGCGCAACGTAAGCTCTCCGAAGTACAGGAAACGATCGACCGCTCCCGCCGCCTGAAGTCCCTCCTCGAGCATCTTCTCCACTGTCGCTGTGCGTCGCTCAAAATCTGCGTCGAGCGCCTGAGCCTGAGCGCATCCCTCCGAGTCCTACGACAAAAGTAGCTGTGGCTACTCCTTCTACTTGTCCTAGGAGACGACCAAACTTCACGCGGTGACGAGCATGAGTCGGGTGGAGTGGGAAATCGACCGAATTTCCGCCGCTAGCCATTCGAACGCGTAAATCGGCCTTGACAAACTCTAACTCCTATGATACTATATATCTGTTCTTAACTAGCGGAGAGGAAAGGCACTTCCTTGTCCGCTCGTCCTCACCGTTCGCTCCCTCACGTCATCGCCAGCCGTACTCCCGCAGGCACTCTTCTCCACTCTCATCGCTCTTTATGGCTTTCTAAGCCCCTGGAAATAAACCACTTCCGCACTCTTGAAAACGCCCCCTCTGTAACGTCAACAATCACAAGCACTTTCTCACTCTTTAGAAAACAACCGGGGGTGGTGGGTACACCCCCTCTTCCCGAAATGGAACTGCGCCAAGGCCGACAAAACAGCCTGGGCGCAGTCTCGACTCCATTTTTCGAGGCGTCAGATTTTCTGCAGCTTCCACTTCCCGCGCCGGAACAGAATCACCCCCGCCACGGCAATCACCGCCTCCGCCACCACGATCGCAACATAGGCGCCATTTGCCTTCAGATGCGTATGAATCGCCAGAAAATATGCCAGTGGGATTTCCAGAAACCAGAACCCGAAGAGGTTAACGATGGTCGGCGTCATGGTGTCGCCCGCGCCGTTAAACGCTTGCAGCATCACCATGCCGTAGGCGAATCCGATGTTGCCGCAACTCACGATCCGCAGACACGTTGCTGCCAGTGGAATGACTTCCGGATCGCTCGTAAAAATGCTCACGATCGGCGTCGCGAAGAAAATGAAAAGCACTCCCACGCTGCCGAGAAAGAGCATGTTGTAAAATCCGGTGCGCCACACGGATTGCTCCGCGCGGTCCGGCCGCTTTGCGCCGAGGTTTTGTCCCACGAGCGTTGCTGCGGCATTGCTCAATCCCCACGAGGGCAGAATCACGAAAATCACGATGCGAATCGCGATCGTGTATCCCGCCAGCGCCGCCGAGCCGAAAATGCTGACGATGCGCACCAGCCCGATCCAACTAACATGCGCGATGGCGAATTGAAAAATCCCCATCACCGAAACGCGCAGCAGCCGCAGCAGCACTTCGAGATTGATCTTGAGCTGCCGCCGCAAAATCCGGATGCGCTCCGTGCCCCGCATCAGCCGGTAAAACTGATACAGCACGCCGATCGTTCGTCCGGTCAACGTCGCAAGGGCCGCTCCGGTCACGCCCAGTTTCGGAAATGGACCGAGTCCAAAAATCAGGCACGGGTCCAGAATCAGATTGATGATGTTCGACACCCAAAGCAGTCGCATGGCGATGGCTGCGTCGCCGGCGCCGCGAAAAATGGCGTTGTTCAAAAAGAGCAACATGATCGCGCCCGAACCGCCGACCGCGATCCGCGCGTAGTTCGTGCCAACTGCAACCACGCTCGGCGATGCCCCCATCCACGCCAGCAATTTCGGCGCGAGAAACACGCACGGTAGCCCAACGATGAACGTGATCACGAACCCGAGCACGATCGCCTGCACCGCGGCAACCGCCGCGCCTTCGGGATCTTTCTCCCCGATGCGCCGCGCGACCATCGCGGTCGTCGACATCGCGAGTCCAAGCCCCACCGCAAACACGAGGCTCAGCATCGATTCCGTCAACCCGATCGTGGCAATCGCGTCCGCGCCAAGCCGCCCGACCCAGAACACGTCCACCACCGCAAACAAAGACTCCAGCACCATCTCCAGCACCATCGGAATTGCGAGCAGCAAAATGGCGCGATTCAGGCTGACCGTCGTGAAATCCTGGTGCGACCCCCGAAGCGCCTCGCGAATCGATGGCCACAAAGCAATCGGCTTCGGTTCGAGCGTAACTTCCTGCGTTTCCATATATGCCTTTGCATTTCTGCGCGAATGCAATCCGAAACGGATGCACAGGCGCGGCTGTACTTAAACGATCAGAAAAACGTAGAGGGAAAGGGAACCGCGTTAGGTCGCGGTGTTAGGAAACGACAGGGGTTACGATGACGATCTTCATCTGATTTCACCAGTCATCGTTGCACTGCGAGGATCATTGCGTTGCAACGGAAAAAGCTAAAAAAGAGTTTAGAGGAAGTCGCCATTTCGCGCCACAAAAATGTGAAGAACGAAATCATGAAGCCCTATCGACAAATCAGAGACACAACAGCGCCGCTACGACTCGGCGGCGCCGTATCGGCGCTAAGAATCGAGGACGCGGTCGGTGACGGCGGCGACCTGCGCGATCTCCGCAACGTCGTGGACGCGCACAATATGCGCGCCCGCAAGAATGCTGGCGGCCACGGTCGCAGCTGTCGCCAAAAGCCGCCCTTCGGACGCCACGGGCTTCTTGCTCCGCAGCGTCGCGAGTTTCGCCGAAGCGCCAGCGCGCGCCGAGTGTTTCGCCAAATCGTCGAACGCGCCCTCTTTCGCAAGCGCCAGCGTGTGACCCAAAAACGCTTTGCGCGATGTGCCGACAACAACGGGATATCCGAGTTTGGCAATCTCGGGAAGGCGGCGGATCAATTCGTAATTTTGCGGAAAACTCTTGCCGAACCCGATGCCGGGATCGAGCAGAATTTGCGATTTCGGAACGCCCGCTTTCCGCGCGACGGCAATCGCAGCGCGCAGATCTTTCGTGACGTCTTGCACGACGTTTTTTGCGAACGAGATTGTTTGCATCGTGCCTGGCTCTCCGCGCATGTGCATCAGGATCAGCGCGCATTGTTTATCCGCCACGACGTCGGCGATGTACGGATCGAAACGCAGCGCCGAAACATCGTTGATGATTTCAGCGCCGGCGCCCAGCGCGATTTCGGCGACCAAAGATTTGCGAGTATCCACGGAAATCGAGATTTTGATTTTTCCGCGAAGGGCTTGCAGTACTGGCAACAAGCGGCGCAATTCCTCGACCACGGAAATTTCCGCGGCCCCCGGTCGAGTCGATTCCGCGCCGATGTCGAGAATATCGGCGCCCGCTTTTTCGAGCGCCAGCGCGTGCTGAATCGCTCGCTGCGGAGAGAAAAACTTGCCGCCGTCCGAAAAACTGTCCGGCGTGATGTTCACCACGCCCATCACCAGCGTCTTCCTGCCAAGCACGAGCGTGCGCTTCGCGAGACGCAACTTGAATATTTTGCGAGCAAACATGAACGAAAAGTTTAACCGAGAAAGGAAAAACTCAGCGAGCAAAGAACCGCGCCAACATGATCCTCCAGCGAATCGAGGAAGGGAATTGAACCGGAAAACTTGTAGCCGCGATCGTTTCCCAGATCGCGGGTTTTTGACTCGAATTTATTGGCAGGCGGTGGAACGCACGCAGGACTCGAGCGAGTTAAAAATCAATCGAGGTCGAAATCGCGAATGGGTTTGCCGACCGGGCCGTCTTTGGCTTTCTTCATGGCTTCTTCAAACTTTTTCGCCAGGATGTCTTCCTTATTCGATTCCTGGAACCACGAGTCGGCAAATTTGTCTTCGCGCTGGCGATTCTGCTCGGCGAGAATGCCCGCAGCGTCATTCAGGTCAAGTCCGGGTCCCGCTTTCGGCGGTGCTTCGTGAGAAATCACGACGCCCAGCGCCGCGTCGATCACCAACTTCGCGTTGCAGCACGGGCAAACCGACTGAATTGTGCCTTCCGGTTTCTTTGCCATGGCCCCAGTCTACCCCTTTTTTTCAGCCGTGGAAGTCAGCTCAACGCCACCTCGGTCGCACCGCAACAAGCAGAGTGGAGGTGTCCCAGGGTGGTGCCCCAAGGACAGTTGCTACGGTCCGTAGGGTGGCTTCCAGAAGGCGGCGGCTAGGCGGATGGGACCGCGGGAGTCGGTTGGTTTGGAGCTGCAGGCGGAGTTTCGAGGTCGACGGCGACGTGGGCTAGGCGCTCCAGCTCGCTGCGGAAGTTGAGCCAGAAGTCGGCGCCGACGGCTTTTACGAAGCGCTCCTGGGCGGCACGCCAGCCGGGCAGGCTCTCCTCCAAGGACTTCACGCCGGCTTCCGTGAGGCTTACGAAGCGCTGGCGGCGTTCGCCGCGCTTGGAAACGGTGAGCAGGCCCTGCTTTTGGAGCTTGGCTAGACTCCTCGTAAGTGTTGTCGAATCAATGAGTAAGATATCTCCGAGAGCACTCATGGAGACCGGCTGGACTTTGGCGACGCCAATCAAAATCGTGAACTGAGTGGAGCGGATGCCTGTCCCCTGGAAGGCGAGGTCGTAAAGCTTCGTTACCGCGCGCGCGGTGCGACGGAAATTGAGGGAGGCGCAGTAGCCGGTGCCGTGCAGGTCGAGTTGAGCGAGTGAAGTAGACACGGAAAGTTTATAACGTTGAGCTTGACTTGTATATACAACTCAAGATATATCTCAATGCACTGTTTGTCAAGCCGTGAAGTTGTTCCCAGCGAGCGAGTGGACAATGCGAGTGGGCTGTTGCGGTGGTCACCACCTACGGGTGCCGGTGCCGTCGAAAGCGGTCGAGTTTCCCGCTTCCAGGCGACATCCGGTGCCAGCTGGGACAGGTGCTTGGCGTGAGTTGAGCCAGCGTCGACGGTCCTCTTTGGTGGCAGTCGTTCCGGCGAAAGCTGATGGCTCGGTGATTCGGTGGCGGTGGTTTGTAGGTAATTTGTAAGTGGTGGTGGTTCGTAGTGGTGGGTGGGTCGGTTACCAGATCGATGGAAGCACAACGTTGGTGTTTCCAATCCCGGGGGTGTGTAGTGGATTTGGCATTCGATTCGAGACGAGATTCCAAAATTCAGTGGTCCAGCACGGGAAACGGCACAGGCGGTGCGGCGGAGTCATCGCCGAGGAAAGTTCCTGCGCGATGCGTGTTGTTTGGGGACTTTGAGCTGGATGTGCAGGAGCAACGGCTAAGCCGTGCGGGGCAGAACGTAAAAATTCCGGGGAAGATTTATCAGGCGATGCTGGTGTTGGTGGAATCGCCGGGGGATCTGGTGACGCGCGATCAGATTCGGAGCCGATTGTGGCCGCGCGATGCGCTGCTGAATTACGACGCGAATGTGAATACCACCGTCAACAAGTTGCGGCAGGTTCTCGGGGATACGAGCGAAGGATCGAATTTTATTCAGACGGTGCCGCGACGCGGATATTCGTTTGTGGCACCCGTCCGTTATGCGGATACGCCGGCGGTGAAACCGATCGAGGCGCGGAGTGGCGACGCATCGAATGCGCGCGGGTTCGCGGCGATCGGCGAGGCGTTGCGATCGGAGCGCGCGAGGATTTGGTTCACGGCTAGTGTGGTGACGTGGCTTACGGTGGCGGTGCTGTTTGCGGGCGCGATGTTGTGGCACGCGCACAAGGTGAACGCTTCGGTGAAGAGGTCCGCGCAGGTCCAGGTCATCGACAAGCAAGCGATCGACAAGAGGTAGCTGGCGGCCGAGGCGCCGTACGCGCTCGCTTGAATCTAGTCTTCTTTGAGTCGTGGCGGAACGAGCTAGCAGGCTGCAGCGCGAGGTCTTCCACGTTACAACCCGCACCCTCAAAAACCTAGGGTGCGGCACCCAAGTGTTACAGCGGCTGTATCTGTTCGTTAGGCGGACTGGGCGGAGGCGGGGTTTCCGCGGAGGCCGAGGGCGTCGCAATTGGCGCGCATGGCTTCGATGCAGAATTTGATGTGATCTTCGAGTGGGATGCCGAGTTCCTCGGCGCCTTTGCGGACGTCGTCGCGCGAGACTCCGCGGGCGAATGCTTTGTCCTTCATTCGTTTTTTCACCGAGTCGACTTCCAATTCCAAAATACTTTTTGATGGGCGGACGTAGGTGCACGCAGTAAGAAATCCCGCGAGTTCGTCGCAAGCGAAGAGCGTGTGCTCGAGCGGCGACTGGCGCGCGACGCCGGAGTAATCGGCGTGCGAAAGAATCGCGCGCGTAATTTCGTCGGAGTAGCCGAGCTCTTTGAGAATTCTTGCGCCTTCGGCGGGATGCTCTTTGTCGGCGGCGTGCGCGTTATTGGGAAAGCGTTCGTAGTCGAAGTCGTGGAGGAGAGCAGTGATGCCCCAGGTTTCTTCATCGGCGCCGTTTTTCTTCGCGTAGGCGCGAACGCAGGTTTCGACGGAGAGCATATGTTTGCGCAGGCTTTCGGATTGAGTGTATTCGCAGACTAATTTCCAGGCGTCGTCGCGTGTGGGCATGTTTGGCTCCGTTTTGAAGCGACAGTGTAGCATTGCGAGCAGTGGCCGGAACTGAAGAAGCGAAGCGAAAAGCTAACGCAGAGGCGCGGAGATCGCTGAAGGGCGCGTAGTCAGCTCGTCGGACGATGGGGATTCATGTCTTTCATTTTCACTTTTACGTTTTCGGTTCGTTCGATCTCGAGCCCGAAATATTTCCGTGATGCAGATCGAACACGTCGAAATATGCCGGTGAATTCGGCAGTGATGTGTTTGTCTTCGGTGCCGCGCCAACCTTTGGCAAGCGCTTGATCCAAAGCTTGATCGCCGGGGTTATCGATCGTTTTCGCCGGATCGATGGGAACTATGCCACGCGAGCATTGCGGCTGGTTCGGAGGTGGTGTTTTCGATGTGCCATCAAACAAACCGCAATTCGGCTCCTTGAGCAAGGTGAAGTGGATTCCATCGCTATGAAAAGAAGCGAAGATATGGACGCGCCTGCCGATGAATTTTTGCGGTGATTCGACGAGCACAGTGACGGTGGTGTCCACCGGTCGCGCGGCATGAGTCCTCGAAACGGATGCCTGCCCCAACATTGCGAACGGTGAGCCAAGTAGAACGGCACACAACATCGCAAATGCATTTGAGCGAGTAATCATCATCGTCCAGTCCTCGAAAATTCTGGTGCTGCGTGCGTCTCGTGATATAGACACCGCTCGAACGCCGAAGCGGCAAATTTTTTCCGTTTTCTCGATGCGTCGAATCGAAGGCGAAAGTCGGGTTGCAAGGTGCGGGAAAAGCAGGAGTTTAGTGGTTTCGCCTGTTCGTAGGAACAGGCGAAAAGGAGGCGGAAACCAGGAGAAACGCGGTTGTTGACCTGAAAAAAAATCAAAAATACTCTTGACAGCATCGGAGTGGTGTCAGATACTCCCCGTCGCGCCAGTTACTGCCTTCCCCCCCGAAGTACGTTCCGACGTTCCTCTCCTATCCGCACGCCGGACAAAGTCAGCGAGGAGCATCTGGTGTCCCTACAACTCGAAAAAGAGACGTGCGATTCATTAGAAATGGATCGAGAAGTCATTCGCTGCAAGACTTGCGGGCTTGTGCAGTATCGTACGCGCACGGGAAATTGCCGGCGCTGCGTGCGTGCACTGCCCCAGCGGTTGGAGTTTTTGATTCCGCCAGCAGCACCAGCGGAAGAAGCCAACGCTGAAGCGTCGAACGAGAAGTTCGCGAATCGCGAAACGGTCGAGAACATCGGCCAGCGCATTCGCCAGCTTCGCGAGTCGCGCTCGATGACGCAGAGTCAATTGCAGTCGCGGTCGAAGGTTTCGCGTTCGTATCTGTCGCGCATTGAAAGCGGACAGATGACGCCGAGCCTCGGCACGCTCGAAAAGATTTCGGAAGCGCTGAACGTTGGACTGAACCGGTTTTTTATTCCGGAATCGGACGGCGAAGCGTTGCTCGAAGATCCTTTCATTCAAGGTCTGCGGCCGTTCCTGCGCCAGCTGGATTGGGAACAATGGCAGTCGATCTTGAAGAGGCTGCAAGCGATCAGCGATCACGTCGGCGCGGTACCGGCGACGAATCTCCGCCCTATCGGTAATCCCGCTCGCTTGCCCCAGACGGCGACGGGAAACGGTAACGGCAACGGACACATCACGCATCCCGGACATGCGAACGGACACGCGCACACGCATGCGTTGTCGCATTCGCACGGCGGATATCCGCTGCGGCGTCCCGGTGGGCCAGTGTTTCAGCGACCGCTGGCACGATAGTTTTTTCTTAGCAGAGCACAATGACGGCGCGACCCCTGAGGGTGGGTCGCGCCGTTTTTTTTTGCGAGAGTGCGACTAAGCGTCGGATGCTGATTTTCTTGGTGAAAAGTTTCGGTTGAAGTTGATGGCGTGTTCGCAGAAGAGTTGCTCGAACTCCTTGCTTGTATAGACACCTTTTTTTATCAAGAGCGTGTTTATGGCGTGGACGGTTGCGCGGAAGGATTCGTCGCGGCCCATTAGTTTGAAGGATTCATCGAAGGTCATCGGACATACCTTGGGTTCGGATTCTCACCGCGGCAAGAAATAGCATGGATTCATGGCATCGTGCGGACCTGGGGAGCAGCAGTGCTGCGCCCGTCGGTTGCATGTCGGTTTGTTTGGGCGGCGGTGATCGAGGGCGGGGTGAACCCCGCCCCTACAAAACAAGTTGCGGTGCGCGATTGGCGATCCGGTGCGCGATGGGTGCGGCGCGGTCGTTCATCGCGCAGCAAGTGGTTATTCGGCGCGGAGGGCGTCGACGGGGTCGACGCTGGCGGCGCGGCGCGAGGGGACGTAGCTCGCGAGCAGGGCTGTGGCGGCCAGGCCTACGGAGACGGCGATGTAGGTTACTGGGTCGATCGGGTTTACGCCGAAGAGGATCGAGGCCATGAAGCGCATGAGGATGAGCGCGGCGACCAGGCCGCAGGCGACGCCGATGCCGGTGAGGATGAGTCCGTGGCGGACGAACATGTTGGTGAGGACTTTGCTTTGTGCGCCGAGCGCCATGCGGATGCCGATTTCGCGTTTTCGCTGTGAAACGGAATAGGCGATCACGCCGTAGAGGCCGACCACGCCGAGAAGCAGCGCCATGCTGCCGGCGACTCCGATCATGATGAGTGTGAACGTGGTGCGAGCCAGCGATCGATCGTAAAAATATTGAAGCGTGTGAACGTCGGATAGCGGCAAGTTCGGATTTACAGCCCATACAGCGGCGCGAACATCTTTCATCAGATTTTCCGAGCCGGCATGCGAATTGCGGATGACGTAGGAAACGTTGCGACGCAGCACGGCGTCTTGTCCCTCGAATTTCTTCATCATCAGCGGCCAGTAGACGGATGTGGGCGCCTTTTCGTTGACGCCGTCGTCGTAAACGTTTCCGACGACGCCGATGATTTCACGATACGGGTCGGTAGTGGCGACGCGAACTCGTTTGCCGATGGCGTTTTGCGGATCCTGAAAAAGCTCACGCGCGGTGTTTTCGGAAAGGATCGTGACGTTGTGATTCTGGTAGAGGTCGTCCCAGGTGTAGTCGCGACCGGCAATCATCGGAATTCCGAGAGTGCTGAAAGTGCCGGGAGCGATGAATTTGAAACGGCGCAGCGCGGGGAATTCGCCTTCCGCGTAGGAGCGTCCTTCGACGAGAACAGGATCGTTGGCGTTGTTGCCCATCATCGGAACAGCGGTGTCGATTGCGACGGAAGTCGTGCCGGAAATGGCGGCGATGCGATTCTGGATTTCCTGCTCCATGCGAAGAGCGGCTTCGTCGTTTTTGACCTGCGCGTCGGGAATCATGATGTGAAAGATTTGAAGCTGATCGGCGCGCGCGAAGCCGGGATTGACCTTGGTGAGCGCGTGGAACGTGCGGATCATCAGGCCGGAGCAGATGAGTAGCACGAGAGCGAGCGCTACTTGGACGACGACGAGGACGTTGCGCGCGCGGTGTTGTTCGCGGCTGGAACTGAGGGCGCGGCCGCCTTCGCGGATGCCGGTGCTGAGGCGAACGCCGGCGTATTTGAAGATTGGAATGCAGGCGAAGAGCGCGCTGGCGATGAACGCGACGAGCAACGTGAAGAGAAGGACAGGGCCATCGATGCCGATTTCGTGAATGCGCGGGAGATTGTCGGGCGCGACGGAAACAAGGATTTTGAGGCCAAGGTAGGCGAGCGCCAAGCCGACGATGCTGCCGATGAAGCCGAGGATCGCGCTTTCGAGAAAGAGTTCGCCTGCGATGCGTCCGCGTCCGGCGCCGAGCGCGGCGCGAAGAGCGAGCTCCTGACGGCGACTTTCGACGCGGACGAGAAGAAGATTCGCGACGTTGGCGCAGACGATCAGCATTACGAGGCCGATCGAGGCCATGACGATCCAAAGTACGTTACCGATATCGCCGATGACGTCTTGCTTGAGAGGACGGATGTTGGGACCGATGTGGGCGTTTTCGAATAGTTTGAGGCTGAAACCTTCGGGCGCGGGGAACGCGTTCATGACGATGGGCAACATGCGAGCGACGTCGGCGTTGGCTTGTTCGATGGTGACGCCGGGTTTGAGACGCGCGAGGCCGTTGAAGCTGTAGTTGCCGAGTTTTAACTTGTTGCGATCGAACTGGAAGGGAATGACGACGGCGGGATCGCGGTAATCGAGGAAGTGAAACGAGCGCGGAAGAATGCCGACAACGAGGCGGCTGTCGCCGTCAGTGAGAATCGTGCGGCCGACGAGCGAGCGATCGCCGCCGAATTTGCTCATCCAGTAGCCGTAGCTGATCATCGCGGTTTTTGGCGCATTGGGCTGAACGTCTTCGGCGGAGAAGAGGCGGCCTGCGACGGGCGCGACTCCGAGAAGCGGGAACATCGTTTCGGTCACGTCGAGCGCGTCGACTTGTTCGGGCTCGTTGACGCCGGTGACGCTGAGCGAATCGCCCTGGTACATGGCGACGTCCTGGAAGGATTTGCCTTGTTCGCGATAGATGAAATAGTGCGAAGGCGCCATGTTGAGTTCTTTGATCTGAATGCCGGGAGCGGTGTGCCAGACGCCGACGAGGCGATTGGCGTCGGGATAGGGGAGAGGCTTGAGCAGGACACCTTCGACGACGCTGAAAACGAGAGTGTTGGCGCCGATGCCTGCGGCGAGCGTGATGAGCGTGATGGTGGTGAAGAGCGGCGAGAGGCGCAGACGGCGCAGGACTTGTTTGAGCTGCTGCAGGAACGATTGCATGGGCGCTCCGAGTGAAAAGGTGGCGGAAGCAGACGAGGAGGCTGCCGCCGCGGATTGGTGGCTCAGAGAGAGATACGAGCGCGGGGCGGGGGAAGTTCAGTGAATTTTGGAGACGAAATTAGGGACGCGGCGAGATTCAATAACGTCGGTGGGGATTGCGATGCCACCGAGCAAGACGCACCCTTCGGAGGCGATTGGCGGCTGGATCGAGTCAAGACGCGTCGGCCGGGCGGAGTAAACCCCGCCCCTACGATTCGGTTTGTGATTGTGATCAGTCGCGGATGACGGAGACTTTTGCCGCGGGGACTTCGAGGCGCTGGAGGCGGTGGTTGGTGTCGAGGTAGAGCATGACTTCGAGGTCGGTGGTGGCGACGCGGAGGCCGTCGTAGGTCTTGCCGTTTGCAGTGACGGAGCCGGCGGATTCGACGGTGATCGAGCCGGGCGTTAGCTCTTGCGGGATTAAAACGGGGAGCGTTTGCGCGCCGCCCTTCGTCCAGTCATAGACGCGGGCGAGCACGGCGTATTGGTAATAGAGATTGTTGTCGAGCACGGCGATGAGCGGCGAGCCGAAGCTCATGTCTTGTTCGAACGGGCGCGAGCCTTGCATCTGCAGCGTGATTTTGGCGATGCCGTTGGCGAAGAGGATGCGCGCGCCGTTGGTTTTGTCGGCTTGCGATTGCCATTCATAGCTGATGGGAGCGCCGTCGGGTTGCAAGGTGAGCGTGCCGGAGATGCGAGCGCTTCCGGCTTGCGGCGGGGCGATGTCGGTGCTGCTGTGGGCGGTCCAGCCGCCACCGGTTGGCGCGAGTTCGAATTCCTCGTGGCCGACGGATTTACCGTCGAGCTGAATCGTGAATTTGCCTTTGTCTTGCGCGAAGACGGAGCCGGCGGGCGCGGCGGAGCCTTTTTTCTGGGCGGCGATTGTGAGCGTCGTGCAGACGAAGAGGATCGCCATCGCGTAGGTGAAAATTTTGGGGCCGATGCCGGCGGATTGATTGTTCATGGTGCTTCCCCTTAGTGAATTAGTTTGGCATGGGGATGGAGGTGCGAGGGATGTGCGATTTGGGGATGAGTACAGAAAGGTACGGGGCGGGAGAAACGGAAAATGGAAATTGGAAAATGGAAATTGGGTGGAGGCGTTCGATTTGATTGCATGTCGTTGCGACGGGCGATGACGAGCGATAACGATGAGCTGCCACTGCGATCAGGGCTGCGGTTTGTCGACTACCAAGTGGGCTTCGTGGGTGCGGCCGGGGATGATGTTGAGGCTGAGGATTTCGGAGACGACGCGCGCGGGCTCGCCGGAGCTGTCGACTCGATGGTCGGCGAGTTGGTACGACGGGAGGCGCTGCGCGTGGAGCGCGCGGAAGCTGGATTCGTCGCGAAAGAGCGGGCGGCCGGTCATGGTCATGCAGCGGGCGAGCAGGACTTCGACGGGAGCGTCGAGCCAGACGACGGGCACGCCGGTGGCGCGGAGGAATTCGGGCGCGCCTTGTTGCGCGTACGTGCCGCCGCCGAGTGCGAGCACGATGGACTCTTTCATTTCGAAAACGCGGCCGAGCGTGGCGCGAAGCTGGTCGGCTTCGATCTGGCGGAATGCGGGTTCGCCGAGGCGCTCGAAGATTTCAGAGACGCGCATGTTCGCGGCGGCTTCGATGCGGTCGTCGAGATCGACGAAACGCCAGGCAAGCTGGCGCGCGAGGAGGGTGCCGACGGTGGTCTTGCCGGAGCCCATGAAGCCGGCGAGGCAGAGCAGCGGTACGCGTTGTTGCGGCGGTAGTGGACGAGGCGGTTGGCTCATGCGAGACGAATCGGTCGGGCTCGGGCTCAATCGGCGACGGGAGATTGCGTTTGCGCGCAGGTCACGAGGAAAACGCACACGCGCGCAATACGGGCGCCACAGATTTAAGAATTTTAGGTTGCCGCGCGAAAAACTAATCGCGCTTCAGGATGCGGATTGTACCACTGTAGGAAGAGAGTTCGACTTTCGCGAGGCCGTTGCCCACCGTGCCAAACAGGCCTTTGGTGAATCTCGAGGCCATGTGACGCATGCCGTGCGAGTCGGGCTTGAGGAATGCTTCGGCCTGATTGTCGACGGTGCCGGTGGCGGTTTGCGCGTTGAGGTCGAAGGAGTCGTTGCCGGAGAAGTGAACCTCGACGGTACCCTTGCCGCTGCGCATGGTGTAAAGGCCGGTGCGGATGAAGTCGCCGTCGAAAAGAATGTTACCCGACGTGGTGAAGAGATTGACGCTGGTCAAGCCGGGCTGTAGCAACTGCGCGTTGCCGCTGACGGAATTGAAATCGAGCTTCCCGGCGCACTGTGCGCAAACGAGCGAGCCGTGCATCGTGCGAACGATGATGTAGCCGGAAACTTCCTTGAGGTGAATGTCGCCAGCGACGCTTTGCAGCGTCATGTCGCCCATGACTTGCTCGACGTAGATAAGTCCAGTTTGCGTTTTGAGCTCGAGCTCGGTCTCTTCGGGGACGGTGAGTTGAAAATTGACTTCGAGTTCGCCGGGCTGCGCGCTGGAGTCAACCACGACAGGCGAAACGTCGATGCGATCGCCGGGAGCTTCGGTTTCGAGCACGACTTTCTTGGAAGCGGCGGTGCCCGCGACGATGACTTCCTGATTCTTCGAGGACTTCACCTCGATGCGGCCGTCACCAATATTATGGATACAGACGACCGGATGTCCCTTGACGGGAAAATGCTTCTCGAAATGCTCGGTCGCCTGCGAAGCAGGAGCTGCGATCCAGAGCAACGCACCCGCTCCCAGCACGGGCAGGATGCTGCGACGAATCGTTTGCGCGTTCATTTCAGTTCACACTCCCGCGGCGTTCCATCATCGCCGAAATCAGCTCGGCCTTTTGCTCGTACGCGCCGGTTAGATACTCGCGCGTAAGGTCGTCGCCCGGTTCATCTTTGATGCGCTGTTCGCAGTCGGCGATGAACTTGTCGACGATATCGAGATTCTGGTGGAGAGAGATGTCCACGGGTTCAGAGGACAGATTGGCCAAATTGAGGCTCGCCTCATCGGCGTTCAGAGCGATTGCAGTGTCGTCGTAGTAGTTGCGGGCTTCGGTTTGTGGAGCGGGAGGATTTTGCACCTGCAGACCCACCGCCGCGACTACCAGCAAACCCACAGCAGCCGTTGCCAGTGCCCGCGACCGAAACAGATCCTGAAAGCCGGCCCAAAACGGCGCCTTATCGGCGGCGACAACGGGCGGCTTGATGATCCCTTCCTGCTCAAGCTGGGCCTTCAACGAAACCCAAACGCGCGCAGGGGGTTCAAGTTCGGCGGGAAGCAGATGTGCCGTGGCGACGATCGCCGTCAGATCATCGACCAGGCTTTGGCAATTGCCGCAACCGGCGACGTGTTCGCGCGCCGATTCTGGCAGAGGAGTCCAGCCCTCTTGCTCAAGGACGACTTCCACTTCTTTACACTGCATGGCCCTTCACTCCGTTAAACGAGACGACAGTAGGCTTGCCCGCACGACTTTCGAGGGAGTCGCACGGTCTGTCTTCGTCGCTGACAATCACCCCAACTTCTATAACGAAACTCGCAACAGTGTAGCTCAATCGCCATGCCCCGTCTGCGATTTCGCCGCATGACGTTCCTGCCGGGCTTGCGCCCTGACTTCTTCCTGCAACAGGTCGCGTAACTTCGTGCGGGCTTTGTGTAACTGTGATTTGGAGTTCCCCACCGAGCAGCCCATGATGTCGGCGATCTCGTTGTGCTCATACCCCTGAACGTCGTGGAGTGTGAACACCGTCCGATAGCCTGGGGGCAATTTCTCGATCGAGCGCTCCAAGTTGACCCGATCCACCGCGCCAGTTAACCGCAGGTCTGGCGCGCCGGGGTCCTTCCTCGGGCCACCTGTTTCCTCGTCCGGGTCGGTAGTCTCTTCCAGCGATGCGACCGGGAGCGACTTCTTCCTCAGGCGCATCAAGACTACGTTGACCGTCATCCGGTGCAGCCATGTCGAAAAAGCCGACTCGCCCCGGAAAGTGCCGATCTTGCGGAATAGCTGCAGAAACGCTTCCTGCATCAGGTCTTCCGCGTCGGACGGGTTACCCACCATCCTCAGACATAAGGCATAGACCCGGCGGCCATGGAGTCCATAAAGGAACTCAAAGGCAGCCCCGTCTCCGGATTGGGCCAGACGAATGGCATCGGGCTCATTCAGCTGTTTGGGCTGAGCGAGACCTGACACGCTATCGCTTGGTCGGTTCCGAGCCAACGGTCCGAGTACGGCGCATCCAACCGTTCGGATGCACCGGATACCTCCTGGAGTTGTCTTTAGCTGTTAAACCCGCGCCATCGGAGAATTACGCGGATCCTTGTTCTACTTTCCTTTGGAATGCACCTTAGTTCCGCAGGTCGGCCTGCCGAAGCAGGCAGGATTGATGTTGCCTATTCTCCACCGACCGAAGCCATGCGTCTAGGTCGCATGAGGCGGTCCCCAAAGGAGCGGGGAGGCTCGCTGGCCTGAATCTGGGTACGGACAGCGCGCTGAAAGGCGGCCAGCTGTTCGTCCTGGAGGACGACCATGAACGATTTGAGGAGGACGATGGTCTCGCGCAGGCAGGTATTCAGGTCGTAATGGACGGCGTCGATCACCTGCCAGTCGGCTGCCGGCTTGGGCGAACCACACACGGTCAGGTTTTCCACAGCAAAGCGGAAGTCCTTCCCGAGGTCGCTGACCATCTCTTCCAGCGTGCCGATCTTGTGCAAGAACTGCGACCGCTGGGTGAGCAAGACCCGGCTCAACAGGTCGCTCATTCGAGCGGTTCGTTGCTCTTTTGGGCCGAGAAAATTTGTTGGGTCCAGAGGAACGGCGTTGGGAACGGTGCCGTAATGTTTGGCATGGCCCGCGAGCGCGCGCAGCACGGCGCTCAAATTTCCCGCCAAACGAGTGGCTAAATCAGGCGTCATGCCCACTACTTGATACGATTTCGAAAGATGTCCCTGCCGGCGATACTCCAACGCTTCGTCCAGCGACACGCTGAACATGTTGTAGCCCGACTCGAGTTGACGCACGAATGCGCTATAAGCCTGATCCTTTTCCCGCGGCAACCAGGCGCACCAATCAGCTTTTACAGAGGGAAGCGTACGAGTACCCAAGTGTCTCGACCCCCAAACTGCGAAGGAGTATAACAAAATCCACAGGACGTGCAGTAGCTTTCTTCACCTTGGGATTGTGTCTAACTAAACAATAAACTTACTTTTTGGTTGAAACGATACTAGTACGAGGTTGCGACTCCGCTTTGCGGGTGAAGCGTGTGGCTGCGCCGATTTTCGGCAACCGGTGAACGTAGCATCTCCGCATTTCGGGCGATAGCAGCAGCTTTCTTGCTCTCGGCGCGCACGCACCGATATACTTTCGTGACCTCCGAAAGGAATCCCATTTTGGAATTTGAGCCGCGCGACCAGTTTGAGCAGCGCCAGAAGAAACTCGAGCAGATTCGAGCTCTGGGAATCGATCCATTTCCTCGCGAGTTTCGCTGGACCGATACGCCTGCGACCATCGTCGAAAAATATTCGTCCGCAACGGCGCCGGAACTCGAAGCCGATAAGCGCGAAGTTCGCGTTGCGGGGCGGCTCGTCAGCTATCGCTTGATGGGAAAGGCAGGCTTTGCGCATCTGCAAGGCTCGGGAAAGCGCATTCAGGTCTACGCGCGCAAAGACGTGCTGGGCGACAAGGGGTTCGAGCTGTTTCACTTGCTCGATCTCGGCGATTCGATTGGAGTTCGCGGTCGCCTGTTTCGAACCAAGACCGGCGAATTGTCGGTTTGGGTCGACGAAATCACGTTTTTGTCGAAAGCACTGCTTCCGCTGCCAGAAAAGTGGCACGGCCTGACGGATGTCGAGCTGCGATATCGCCAGCGCTATCTCGATCTGATCGCCAATGAGAAATCGCGCGAAGTTTTTGCGAAGCGTGCACAGATCGTGCAGGCGTTGCGCCGCTTTTTCGATTCGCGTGGGTATATCGAAGTCGAAACTCCGATGATGCATCCGATTCCCGGCGGAGCGGCGGCGCGACCGTTCATCACGCATCACAACACACTTGATATCGATCTATATCTGCGCATCGCGCCCGAGCTGTACCTCAAGCGACTGACGGTGGGCGGATTCGACCGCGTGTACGAGATCAATCGCAACTTTCGCAACGAAGGCATCTCGACGCAGCACAACCCTGAATTCACGATGCTGGAGTTTTATGAGGCTTACAGCAACTATCGCGACCTGATGGAATTGAACGAGCAGCTTTTTGCGGAGGTCGCGAAGGCGATCACAGGCTCGACCATCGTGAAATTTGGCGAAGTCGAACTCGACTTTGGGAAGATGACGCGGCTGTCGATGCGCGAAGCCATCATTAAGTATTGGCCGGAGGGGGCAGGGGCGGCACCTTCGCTCGAAGACCTGGCTGGCGCAGGCGGACCGCGAGCGGCGACGGAACGGTACAACGCGTGGACCAAGCAGTCCGGCGCGAACTACGCGGCTTCGAAAGGCGCACTCAAGGACGGCGAATGGACCGGGCTGCTTTTTGAGACGATGGCAGAGCATCATCTTATACAGCCGACGATCCTTTACGATTTCCCGACCGATATTTCGCCGCTGTCGAAGCAAAAGCCCGATGATCCATCGCTGACCGAGCGGTTCGAGATTTATGTCGCGGGGATGGAGATCGCCAACGGCTTCTCCGAACTCAACGATCCCGCAGAGCAAGAGCGCCGGTTCCTCTCGCAAGTCGCGCAAGGCGGCGACGAAGCGCCGAAGGTAGTCGACATGGACTACGTTCGCGCGCTGGCGCATGGTATGCCGCCGACCGCTGGCGAAGGCATCGGCATCGATCGCCTGACGATGTTGCTCACCGACTCGGCATCGATTCGCGATGTCATTCTCTTTCCATTGTTGCGGCCGGAGGCGAAGCAAGACTCCGCTTCCGAAGAACCTAGCGCGTGACGTATTCTTTCGTCACGCAACCCTGCGTCACGCATGCAATTCGCTCCTGATGAAATGAAGTGCGACGTACATGAAGTTTGCCCTCTATGAAGTTTGAATGGTTTGTCGCGCGGCGTTATCTAAGGTCTCCGTATCGGCCGGCGGTCCTCCGGCTGGTCACCGCGTTTTCCATTTTGGGTGTTGCCGCGGGCGTCGCGACGCTGGTCATCGCGCTCTCGATGAACACCGGCTTTCGCGAAACGCTTCAGGATCGATTGCTCGGCGTGAAGGCGCATGTGTCGCTCGCGCGGCCGGGCACGGGCGGGATTCGAAATTACGAAGATCTCATCCAGAAATTCGCGGAGCTTCCCGGCGTCAAATCGATCGTCCCGTCGGTCTATCAGAATGTCTTGCTTTCGTTTGGTGGAGACGCGCGCGGCGTGGTGGCGAAAGGCGTCGACCCAGAGCGCGAGCGCAAGTACGACGAGGCGTTGCAGCGGATCGTCGCGGGCCAGCTCGATTTTTCGCGCGACCCCGACGGTATCGAAGCGCTGCTCATCGGCAAACAGCTTTCGCAGGAATGGAAAATCAAGCCGGGCGATTATGTGACGCTGACCAGTCCACAGGGGCGGCTGACGCCATTCGGCATGGTGCCTCGCACGCGGCGCTTTCGCGTCACCGGTGTTTTCGACTCCGGATTTTACGACTACGACGAAAACTGGTGCTTTATGACTTTGGGCGCGGCCCAGGAACTCTCGGGTACCGGCGACATCGTCAACGTGCTGGAATTTAGGCTCAAGCAGCCCGAACTGGCGGATGAGTTCGCCCAGCGCCTCGAACTCGAAGCCGGCGAAAGCTTCGCCGCAAGCACCTGGATGGAAGAAAACCGCGCCTTGTTTCGGGCGCTGCGCCTCGAAAAGCTAGTGACCGCCATCTTTATCGGACTCATTACATTTGTCGCCGGGCTGAACGTCCTCGTCGTACTGTCAATGACCGTCACCGACAAAGCCCGAGATATCGCCGTACTAATGTCGATGGGCACGCGGCGCGAACAGATTCGGCGGATTTTTTTGCTGCAGGGAATTTCGATCGGCGCGAGCGGGACAATCATTGGCCTGGTCGTCGGTTACGCGTTCGCTTTTATCGCGGGTACATTTCATTTGATCCCGCTCGATCCACAGGTTTATTCCGTACCGTACGTTCCATTTCATCCGAGCGTGTGGGACGGAGTCTGGATCACGGTGGTCGCGATGGTGATTTCTATCGGTGCAACGTTGCTACCCGCACGAGCGGCGTCGCGTCTGTTACCGGTAGAAATCCTGCGTTTTGAGTGACGAGCGAATGATAATAAAAGGAGCGTCGGAGAGGCGTGGAAAGAAGCCATTTGGCGGCACCTGGCGACACCTCGGATGGTCGAAAAGGACGGCCATTTAGTGCAACGGAATGGGTCAGATTTTGGCTTCCGGGTTGCTCCTTAATAGGGGCAGAAGAACCGGAATGGAAGCCCCGGGGCGGCGATCGGGTTTGATAGCGCCTCAGGTCAGTTTCAAGTCTTTAGAAACGCAGGGGTTAGAGGCGTTTCAAAGTGAACCAAACTCCAGCCGCTTTGGAACAGGCAAGCAAGTGCTGCAAAAGGGAAGAAATTAGGCAGTCCCGGGCAGGTCGACCGGGGTTCCCGACGGCACTTCGATTGCACTCTACGCATCTAACAGCGTATTCGAGTTGTAACGGTAGCGTCACGAGGGCAACGCCAACGAATGTTGCAGGGCGGAATTAACCCGGAGCAGATCACTTCCAATATGTCGTCGTCTTCGTCTGCCTCGGCGTCTGCAATCCTCGAAGGACGCAATTTGAAGAAGACTTACGGCGCCGGCGAGAAGAGTTTGTCGATTTTGGCCGACGCAAATTTGATTTTGCAGCGCGGAGAAATGGTTGCGATCGTTGCGCCATCGGGCGCCGGCAAAAGTACTTTATTGCATCTGCTGGCTGCGCTAGACACGCCAACAAGCGGTACAGTATACTTCGCTTCGAAAGCCATTGAATCGAATCAAGACGCGGCTGTAGCGGAATTTCGAAATCGCTCGGTCGGATTTTTGTGGCAACGGCATCAATTATTGCCGGATTTTACAGCCGCAGAAAATGTGGCTATGCCGCTGTTGTTGCGCGGTGAAAGTTTCGCTTCCACGCTGGAAAAAGCGGGGAAGTGGCTCGCGGAAGTAGGGCTCGCAAATCGAGCCGATCATCGCGCAGGGGAGCTTTCCGGAGGGGAACAGCAGCGTGTCGCGATCGCTCGGGCGCTCGTCACCGAACCGGCCGTGCTGCTGGCAGATGAACCCACTGGAGATTTGGACGAGCAGAATGCTTGGGCCGTGTTTGATTTGCTGGAAAGGCTGCATCGCACGTACCAGTTGACGTCGTTAATCGCGACGCACAATCTGGAGCTCGCCGCGCGATGTGACCGGATTCTGGGATTGGAACACGGCGTTCTGAGGACTCGTGAGGCTTCGGCCAAAACGAGTAGGGCCCCAGGGGGAGAAGCGAGCTAATCGTGTTCGAACGTTATACAGAAAAAGCGCGACGCGTCATATTCTTTGCTCGGTACGAAGCCAGCCAATACGGCAGCCCGTACATCGAGACCGAACACTTATTGCTCGGCTTGATGCGCGAGGACAAAGCGCTGGCGAATCGCTTCCTGCGCCAACAGGGATCGATCGAATCGATTCGCAAAGAAATCGAAGCACGCATTACCATCCGCGAACGCATTTCAACATCTGTTGAAGTGCCGCTCAGCGCGGAGTGCAAGCGCATCCTTAATATGGCCGGTGAAGAAGCGGAACGGCTCGGCGTGAAGCACGTCGGGACCGAACACCTTCTGCTCGGCATCTTGCGCGAAGAAAAGTGCTTCGGCGCCGAAATTTTGATGGAGCGCGGACTGCGCCTCTCCACTCTGCGGGAGGAGCTCGCGCGCACGTCGGGTGAAAAGACCACGACCGCGCGCCCGAAAGAAACCTCGCTGCTCGCCGAATTCTCGCGCGATCTGACGCTCGCCGCTCAAGAAGGCTCGCTCGATCCGCTCGTCGGACGCGAAGGCGAAGTCGAGCGCGTCATTCAGATTCTCTGCCGCCGCACCAAGAATAATCCGGTGCTCATCGGCGAACCCGGCGTCGGCAAGACCGCCATCGTCGAAGGACTCGCGCAGCGCATTTCCGACGGTGATGTTCCGCCGTTCCTCGCTGACAAGCGCATTCTTTCGCTCGACCTTTCGCTCATCGTTGCCGGCACGAAATATCGCGGACAGTTCGAAGAGCGGCTCAAGACCATCATGAAAGAATTGATGGAGAGCCAGAACTCGATCGTATTCATCGACGAGCTTCACACTCTCGTTGGCGCGGGTTCCGCGGAAGGTTCGCTCGACGCCGCCAACATCCTGAAGCCGGCTTTGTCGCGCGGCGAAATTCAGTGCATCGGCGCAACCACGCCGGGTGAATATCGCAAGTCGGTCGAAAAAGATCGCTCGCTCGAGCGCCGCTTCCAATCCGTCAAAGTTCCTGCTCCGAACGAAGAAGAGGCCGTACAGGTCATCTCCGGTGTTCGCGAGCGTTACGAGAAATTTCACGCCGTCAGCTACACCGACGAAGCGCTGCGCTACTCCGTCTATCTTTCGAACCGCTACATTCCCGACCGCTTCCTTCCAGACAAGGCGATCGACTTGATCGACGAAGCCGGCGCGCGCGTCAAGCTGCGCCAGGCCAGCGTTCCGGAAGAAGTCGGCGAAGTTCAGAAGCGCGTGAAGTTCATCACGCACCGCATGGAAAGCGCTATCGCCGCCCACGAATTCGAAAAGGCGCGGTTCTACTCCGAAGAAGAGCGCAAAGAAAAAGAAAATCTGCGCGGCCTTCGTGAACGCTATAAGCTCGACGACGCCTCCACCGGCATCGTCACCCGCGAAGACATCGAAGAAGTCGTCTCGCGCTGGACGGGCATCGGCGTCACCTCGATCAAGGAAGACGAGCAGCAAAAACTTCTGCGCATCGAGCCCGAGCTCCACAAGCGCGTCATCAGCCAGGACAAAGCGATCACCGCTCTCGCCCGCGCCATTCGTCGCAGCCGCGCCGGCTTGAAGTCGCCGCTCCGTCCGGTCGGTTGTTTCTTCTTCCTCGGGCCCACCGGCGTCGGCAAGACGGAAGTTGCGCGCCGCTTGTCCGAATTTCTCTTCGGTAGCGAAAAATCGCTCGTCCGTTTCGACATGTCTGAATTCATGGAGAAGCACTCGGTCAGCAAGCTGATCGGCGCGCCTCCGGGTTATGTCGGCTACGAAGAGGGCGGCCAGCTCACCGAGCGCGTTCGCCGCACTCCCTATTCCGTCATCCTCCTCGATGAAATCGAGAAGGCGCATCCCGACGTGTTCAACATCCTGCTGCAGGTCTTCGAAGACGGTCAGCTGACCGACGGCCTCGGCAACACCGTAGACTTCCGTAACACCATCATCATCATGACTTCCAATCTGGGCGCGCGGCATTTGCAGAAGCGCACCTCGATCGGCTTCGCTTCCGCCGCAGAAGAGGCTGGAATGAAGAGCATCGAAGAAATGGTGATGGGCGAAGTGAAGAAAGCGTTCAATCCGGAGTTCCTGAACCGCTTGGACGAAGTCATCATTTTCAATCCGCTCGGCGACGACGATCTATTGCGCATCATCGACCTGCTCGTGGGACAGCTCAACGACACGCTGATCCACCGGCAAGTACAGATCGTTGTATCGCCGGAGGCACGTCAGTGGATTTTGGAAAAAACGTGCTCGGATCGGAACTACGGAGCGCGTCCGTTGCGGCGGGCTTTGCAGAAATACGTCGAAGATCCGTTGTCGGAAGCACTCATTCAAGGTGGAATCACCAGGCCTGCGACGCTTCAGATTTATGTCGCCGGGGAGGCCTTGGCGTTCCGTCCGGTGGGTGAGGCAACCCCGGTCGTCCACTAACGAATCAGACACAACGCATGGCTGGTCTTGATCTCGCGACAAGACCAGCTTCACGGCCGGCCCATACCGGGTACGGCGGGAGAAGAACAACTTGGGTTTGGGGGCGCGGCCTTGACCTCGTCAATGGCCGCTCAAATAAAAGTCTGTTCGCCGTTTAGGCTTCTACGCGCTCGGTCATTGTGGATCGTGGGCTTTGTGTTGTTGCTCGCGTCCGCTCTGCCTTCAGCGTCGGCGTTGTCTCGCGGAGTCGCGACCACTGCGCGCCGATCCAAATCATTGGATTCCGCAGACCCCGCAAACGTTAAACAAGAATCTTCGTCCAAGCCGCAGGAATCGTCGTCGCAACCGCAACCTGCGGCGCAGCAGCCGGCACCCGACCAATCGCAGCAGCCCTCTCAGCAGCCGACTCAGCAACCAACCCCCGCGCCGACCCAATCGCCGCTCGAAAACGCTCCGACGCAAGCCGCTCCCGCCGCCGACCAGAATTCGCCCGCCCTCGTTGACCGCATCATCTTCATCGGCAATCGCCGCATCCGCAGCGACACCCTGAAAGCCCGCATCTTCTCCCGCGAAGGCGATCCTTATAATGAGGAAACACTCCGCCGCGATTTCCAGGCTCTCTGGAATACGCAATTTTTCGAAGACGTAAAGCTCCGCGTCGAAGATTCTCCCGACGGCCCCAATCACAAAAACATCATCTTCGAAGTCAAAGAACGCCCCGTCATCCGCCGCATCCGCTATGAAGGAACACACTCGGTATCCGAGTCCGACATTCTCGATCGCTTTAAGGAGCGCAAAGTCGGTCTCACCGTCGAGAGC
>DASXPD010000103.1:0-23130 GCA_036493835.1 Candidatus Acidiferrum sp.
TCATCGGAAATTGTGCCGCGCGTTTCGAGCGTGGTGTGAAATTTGTAATCGACGCCGAGCTTTGAGAGCGCAAGGGCAGTGCTGAAGAGCTTCATGTTGGAAGCGGGGACGAAATATTTGTCGTCATTGAGCGCGTAGAGCGTCTCACCAGTAGTGGCATCGGCGATCAGGAGGCCCCATTCGCCTTTGCTGGCTGCCGGATTCGCAAGCGTGACGTCGACGCGCGCGGAAAATCGATTTGTTGCGGCGCTGTTGCGGCGTTGTTGAGGTGTTTTGGAGGAACGGAGCGTTGTTGCCGACGACGCGGAAGGCGTGGAGCTTGATTGAGCATCGGCGCCGCGAACCGCAAATGAAAATAGCATCGCGACCATCGCCAACAACACTTTTTGCGCGCGCTCTCTTTCTTTCATGATGCATCCTTCACTGGCTTCTTGAGCAGATAGAAAGTATAGTCAAAACGATATGAAGCAAACTTTTTTTACTGGGTCGGACGTTCCAACGGTGCGAACGAGAGAAGGGGACTTTCGACGCGCCCCAAAATCACTGAGGTGAGGAAATGAAGAAACGATTTGGCGTTTATTTCATGGGTTTGTTGATGGCGGCGAGCTTGCCGTTGTCGGCGGCCCAGGACAAGAAAGAAGCCGACCGTTTGCAAAATTGCGGCACCGTGCTGAAAGAAATTCTCGATATTCCCGACGACATTCCACAGGATTTGTTGGACAAAGCGGATTGCGTGATCGTTTATCCGTCGGTGTTGAAGGCGGCGTTTGTGATCGGCGGAAGTTACGGCCGCGGCGCGATGACTTGCCGGACGGGCGAGCAATACACTGGGCCGTGGGGCGCGCCGACGATGATGGCGCTTGAGGGCGGCAGCGTCGGATTCCAGCTCGGTGGTCAGGCGACAGACTTCGTGCTGCTGGTGATGAATGGACGCGGCGCGCACTCGATTTTGAGCAGCAAGGTGAAGCTCGGCGCCGATGCGTCGGTGGCGGCGGGTCCGAAGGGACGCACTGCGGCGGCGGCAACGGACGTAACTTTGCGCGCGGAAGTTCTCAGCTATTCGCGATCGCGCGGATTGTTCGCGGGCATTTCGCTGGAAGGTTCGACAGTGCGGCCGGACAACGATGCGAACGAACGCGTTTATGGCAAGAAGCTCGAAGCGGAATCGATCGTATTCAAGGGCGCAGTTGCGGTGCCGCCTCCGGCACAGCGGCTGGTTTCGTATTTGAATCAGAAGTCGCCCAAGAATCTGGGATCGGGCAACGCGCCAGCGCAGTAAAACAGATATCGGCAAGAAGGATTTGCTTTGAGGAAGGCTCCGAGAGATCGGGGCCTTTTCCTTTTGTGGTCAATGCTTTGCGATCCATCTTGACCACTGACCATAAATGACTTATAGTCAACTATGGTCGCAGGTCAAAGACCGCACTTCTACCCATTCCCGTGAAAATCGACAGCGTATCCGCGGATGGAACCGACCGACGTAGCCGCCGCAGCGCCGAAACTCGCGAGCGACTTTTCAATGCAGCGGTGCGACTGTTCGCCGAAAAAGGGTTTGCAGAAACGACGGTCGAGGACATTACGAACGCCGCCGATGTTGGCAAGGGCACCTTCTTCAATTATTTCCCCAGCAAAGAGCACATCCTCATCGCGTTCAGCGACATGCAGCTCGGCAAGCTCGAACGGTTCGTCGAGGCTGCGCGAAACGGCAACGAGCCGATGCGCGCGTTTTTTCACACGATGTCGCAACAGCTGACCAGTGAACCCGCGAAAAAACCAGATATGGTACGCGCGTTGCTGCAGGCAAATCTTTCTTCCTCGTCGGTGCGGGATGTGATGCGTCAAAAAAATGCGCGTGGCGAGAACCTGCTCTCGCAGCTCGTGGAGATCGGGCAGGAGCGCGGTGAGTTTCGGCGGGATGTCGCGGCCCTGGAAATCGCGCGCGTTTTTCGTCAGCTGACATTTGGAACGCTCTTGTTGTGGTCAGTCTATGGCGACGACTCCCTCGCGGAACGTCTGGACCGCGCGATCGATATTTTGTGGACGGGATTTAGTCCTCGTGAGGATGTAACTTCGGGCGCGACGAAAGCGTAGTTTCGTAGGAGAAGCGAATGCGGAAGCGGATTGTGATTATTGTGGTGGTCGTCGCGGCGATTTTCGCCGGACTGGCGTATTCGGAAGGATGGTTCGCGCGCGATTCGTCGTTGCAAGGTTCGGGCACCGTCGAAGCGCGGGATATTCGCGTGGGCTCGAAAGTGGGCGGGCGCATCGATCAGGTGCTCGTGCGCGAAGGCGACACGGTGAAGGCCGGGCAGGTGTTGATCACGTTTGACGATAAGGAATTGCAGGCGGCGCTGGATCAGTCGAAAGCGGCGGCGGAAAAAGCGGCGCGAGGTTATCGCCCGGAGGAAGTTGCGGAAGCGAAGGCAGCGGTTGCGGAAGCGAAGGCGGAATACGACCAGCGGAAAAACGGATACCGGCGCGAGGACATTGCGGCGGCGCAAGCGGATCTCGATCGCGCGAAGGCGGACGCGGCGCGTACGAAGCTGGATTACGACAGATACGAAGCGCTGTCGCAGAAGGATTTAGTATCGAAGCAGCAGCGCGACAGCGCGGAAGCCGCGTGGCGCATGGCCGATGCGGGGCAGGCAAACTCGCAGCACAAGTTGGACGAACTGCAGCACGGCTATCGACCCGAGGAGATTGCTTCGGCGCAGGCGCGTTACGAACAGGCGCAAGCGACTTACGAGAAATTTGCGCGGGGCAATCGACGAGAGGATGTTGCTCTCGCGAAAGCTTCTTTTTCGTATGACGAAGCGCGATTCCGCGAGCGCGAGGTCGTCGCGCCATCGAACGCGACGGTGGAAGTGCTCGATGTGCGGCCGGGCGATTTGATCGCGCCGAATACGCCGGTGGCGACGCTACTCGAGCGCGATCAGATTTACATTCGCATCTACATCCCCGAAACCGAAATCGGTCATGTGACGATCGGCCAGAAGGCAGAGGTTCGCGTCGACTCATTTTCGAAAACCGTGTTTGACGGCGTCGTCGAACAAATCAATCAGCAGGCCGAGTTTCTGCCGCGCAACGTGCAGACACGCGAAGAGCGCGTTCATCAAGTATTTGGCGTGAAGGTGCGCATCGACGATCCGTCGAATCGCGTTCGTGCGGGCATGGCCGCTGACGTGAAGCTGAAAGCAGCGAGTTAAGCCATGGCTTCGGGAACTCCACAACCCGCGACCGAGATCGCGATTTCCGCAGAGCATCTCGTGCGCACGTTCGGGCAATTCACCGCGGTGAACGACATCAGCTTTGAAGTCAAACGTGGCGAGATTTTTGGTTTTCTCGGCCCCAATGGCAGCGGCAAAACCACCGTAATCAAAATGCTGACGGGACTGCTGCCGCTCACGGGCGGCGCGGCGCAAGTCGAAGGGCTCGACGTTCGAACGCATGCGGAAGAAGTGCGCGAGCGCATCGGCTACATGTCGCAGAAATTCAGTTTGTACGACGATTTGACAGTGAACGAGAATCTCACGTTCTACGGCCGCATTTACAGCTTGCCTGCCGATCGGCTGAAGCGGCGCATGAACGAAATCATCGAGCTCAATGGTCTCGGCCCGTATCTCGATCGCCTCGCAGCAAAATTGTCCGGCGGATGGAAACAGCGGCTGGCGCTCGGATGCGCGATGCTCCACGAACCGAAGTTGCTCTTCCTCGATGAACCGACCGCGGGCATCGATCCCGTCGCGCGCCGCCAGCTTTGGGATTTGCTCTTCGAACTCTCCGGCCACGGCATCACATTTTTCGTCACAACGCACTATATGGACGAGGCCGAACGCTGCAGCCACGTCGCCTACATTTACTACGGCAAGCTGATCGCGGACGGCACTCCGAATTCGCTGCGCGAACTCCCCGACGTAAAACCCGAAGGAACGATTCGGATCGAAATCACGACGCCGGAAGTCACTCGCGCGCTACGATTTGCGCGACAAATGCCGGGAATCCGTAGCGCGACAATTTTCGGCCAATCGATTCACGCGCTGATCGACGATCACACCGATCTGCACGAACTGCAAAACAAACTGTTGAAGCAAGGCATCGCGGTCGCCGAAATTCGCCCGCTCGCCGCGAGCTTGGAAGACGTCTTCGTCGAGCTGACCTACAAGCACCAGGCAAAGCTGGAGGGCTCTCGTGCGTGATATTTTTCGCGGATTCGGGGCGGTTTTTTACAAAGAGGCGCTACACATTCGCCGCGATGCGGGCACTTTGTTCTTCTCTCTCACCATGCCTCTGATGCAGATGTTCCTGCTCGGCTTCGGCATCGATACCAACATCCGCCACATTCCCACCGTCGTTTACAATGCCGACGGCCGCCGTGAAAGCCGCGAGCTGATCGACCAGCTGAAAAACTCCGACACGTTCTACATCATGCGCTACGTCCAGAGCGACCACGAGATGAACGACATCATCGTCGCGGGCAAAGCGCGCGTCGGCATCAAAGTACCGGTCGATTATTCCGACAAGTTGCTACATGGAATGAGCGCGCAGGTTCTTGTGCTGATCGACGGCTCCGACTCTTCCGTCGCCGGCCAAGCCATCAACGTGAGCAACGCCATCGGCCTACAGGAATCGCTCAAGCGCGTGCTGCAAGATCGCAACGTGATGGCCGTCGAGATGCGCCCGAAAATGCTCTTCAATCCCGATTCGCGCTCGCCCAATTTCTTCTTACCAGGCCTGACAGCGATCATGCTGCTCAACGTCACGACATTTCTCACCGCGTTCTCGATCGTTCGCGAAAAAGAGCGTGGAACGCTGGAACAGCTTTTCGTCACACCGGTCAAACCATATGGCCTGATGCTCGGCAAACTACTTCCCTATTTGTGCGTCGGATTCTTCGAGCTCTGCCTGATTCTGACGTGCATGCGTTTCATCTTCCGCGTGCCGATTCACGGCAGCGTCCTGCTTCTTGCGGGTCTCGCGCTGCCTTATCTTTTCGCGGCGCTATCGCTCGGCATTCTGATTTCCAGCAAAGCCGCATCACAGGCCGAGGCGATGCAACTCGCGTTTCTCCCGATTCTTCCGAGCGTTTTTTTCTCGGGCTACATCTTTCCTCGCGAAACGATGCCGGCGCTCTTCCAGCCGATCAGCTACTTGATTCCCGCGACCTACTTCATCAACATCACGCGCGGTGTAATCTTGCGCGGGGCCACAATTCGTCATCTCTGGACCGACGGTCTCGCGCTTCTCGTGATCGGCACTCTTTTGCTTGTTGTGGCAGCCCGCCGATTCCAGAACAAAGTGATTTCGGCCTAACAGTCCGCCACGCAGCGTGGAGTCGAGCAATGAGCCAGCCGCAACCGTCGCAGCAAGTGGAACGCATCAACGCTCGAGTCTCCGTTGTCGGCGGCGGTCCAGCCGGCGTGATGGCCGGCTATCTGCTCGCGCGATCTGGCGTCGATGTCGTCGTGCTCGAAAAACACGGCGACTTTCTGCGCGATTTTCGCGGCGACACCGTCCATCCCTCAACTCTTGAGGTGATGTGGGAACTCGGCCTCCTGGAAGGGTTCCTCGCACGAAAGCACCAGGAATATCCGCAAATCAGCGGCCGATTCGACGGCACGACCGCGACCGTTGGCGATTTTTCGCGCCTTCCAACCCACTGCAAATTTGTCGCACTGATGCCGCAGTGGGATTTCCTCAACTATCTAACGGAGGAAGGCAAGAAATTCTCGACGTTTCGAATTTTCATGCAATACCAGGCGAGCGACTTGATCGAGGAACACGGTCGCATCGTCGGTGTCACCGGCACAGCCCCTAACGGCCCCTTCGAAATACGCGCCGCACTCACTATCGGCGCCGACGGCCGCCATTCCGTCGTCCGCCAGCGCGCCGAATTTCAGATCGAAGATCTCGGCGCGCCGATCGATGTCCTGTGGATGCGCCTCCCCAAACAGCCGAACGACGCCGAATATATGCTCGGACATCTCAAGCCCCGCAAAATGATGGTGACGATCAATCGCGGCGATTATTGGCAGTGCGCGTTCATCATCCACAAAGACAGCTTCGACCAGCTCAAGCAACGCGGCATTCAACAATTTCGCGACGATATCGCCGACGTCGCTCCATTCTTGCGCGAACGCACTGCAGCGCTGCGCGACTGGAGCGACGTGAGCCTTCTTTCCGTTCGCGTCGATCGCCTGCGCAAATGGTGGCGCCCCGGCTTGCTCTGCATCGGCGACGCGGCGCACGCAATGTCGCCCGTCGGCGGCATCGGAATCAATCTCGCGATCCAAGACGCCGTCGCGACCGCAAATATTTGCGCCGACCGCCTGCGCGAGGAATCACTGATCGACGGGACGCTCGAAGTCGTGCAAATGCGCCGGCTCCCTCCGACAAAATTAACCCAGGCGCTCCAGATTCAAGCCCACAAACGCGTCGTCGAGCCGGCGCTCAACGGAAAAATCAATTTCTCGCCGCTGCCATTGCCGTTGCGATTGCTTGACCGGTATCCGTGGCTGCGTCAATTTCCGGCCCGCGTCATCGGCATGGGATTTCGCCCTGAGCATGTGCGAACAAGGCCATTCGCGCAGTCTTCAGACATTCTCGTCGGCCTGTGATTTGGAAGGGCCTGCATCCTGCCGGCGCGTTTTTTCTTTTATATGAACGCGCGATCCCTCTGTCGCTTTTGATTTTCACTCCACACAGCGTATTCTGCTCACCGTGTCCTGCCCCCTCTGCGAAAAGCGCAAAGCCCAACGATTTTGTCCCGCCCAGGGCGAAAAAATCTGCGCCGTATGCTGCGGAAAAGAACGCGAAGTCACAATCGACTGCCCCGTCGATTGCACGTATCTGATCTCGGCTCATCGCTACGAGGACGAACACCAGCGCGAACTCCCCGCCGACACCCCGCTTCTCGACATCGAACTTCCGCGTGACGCTCTTCACGTACATCAACAACTGATGGCTGCCTTCGCCTTCACGATCGCCAAATTTTGTGTCGCGCATCACGACGCAACCGACACCGACGTCCTCGCAACCATCGAAGCCTTCGCCGAAACGTACAAAACGCTGATGACCGGCATTTATTACGAGAAGCCACCCGACGGGAAACTTCGGCGTGAACTCTATGACACTCTCACCGGCTTCGTCGTGGAAGTAAAACAAGCGCAGGCGCAGCACGGCACATCCGGCGCGCTGAAAGACGCCGACATCTTCTACCTGCTCGTTTTTCTCTATCGAATGGGATTGTTGCGAACCAACGGCCGCCTACGCTCGCGCCGCTACATCGAATTCCTGCGCGGCCAATTCCCAGAGACGCAAGAACTTAAGCGAGAAGAGTCCCGCATCATCATGCCGTAAGTGCCGAAAAGCGCCGACGAACTCCTACGCCGCCGTGTTCCAAGCCAAACTCAGCTGCGGACTCTGCACTCGCCGCTGCAACTCCTCAAACGGCCGCTTGTGAAATCCATGCTTCACGCGAATCTTGGCTACCCGCTCCGCAATTTTCCGCCGATACTCCTCCGGCGCATACCCATTCTTCGAATACCACTGCTCATATTGCCGCGCCAGCTTCGGAAACTTCTCACGCACAAACGGTAAAAATGTTTTCGCCGACGACGGCATCAGAAACAGCACGCCCGAGAAAAACCACTCCGCCCCCGCCTCTTTCACCGCCGCCGCAACCGCCTCAAGATCCCCTTCGCGATCCGTAATCCCCGGAATCAGCGGCGAAGCCGAAACCCCAACGCGCAGTCCAGCCGCCCGCAGCTGCCGAATCGCATCAATCCGCAAATCCGGTCGCGGCGCCCGCGGCTCCAGCAATCGCGCCAATCTCGTCCGTAGCGTCGTCACCGTAATGTTCAGCGACAGTTCCGACCGCGCCGCAATCCGCTGCAACACATCGATATCGCGCACAATCTGATTCGACTTCGTAATCACCGACACGCTCAACCCTTCGCGCTTCGCCAATTCCTCCAAACAAGCGCGCGTCACGCCATACTCCCGTTCCGCCGGCTGATACGGATCCGTCGCCGTCCCAATCGCAATATGCTCCGGCCGCCCATCATCCGCGCCCGCGCGCTGATACGAATACTTCCGTTCCACATCGCGCGCCAGCAGCGCCGCCGGATTCTGCTTCACAAAAATTTTCCGCTCGAAATCCTTACCGTCGAGTTCCATATACTCGTGCGTGTACCGCGCGTAGCAGTATTTGCACGCAAACTCGCATCCCCGATACGGATTGATCGTCCACTCAAACGGCACGCGATTCGAATCGCACTTGTTCAATATCGAGCGCACCGGCAAAAGAAAATACTCCGGCCGCTGTTCCGACTTCCGTCCGCTTTCCGCGGACGGCGAAGATGCTGCGAGGCGGGCAATGCCAACCAGCGGCGCCTCCGCGTCTCGAGCCTGGACGTTGTGGTGACGGGCATCGTCATCGCAGCGAGCCACCGCTGCCGGCTCAGCCGGAGCGGCACTGGAGCAAGACGGGGGGCAACCCGCAGTTCCAGCGTGGGTGTTCGAATGAGACGCAGTTTCACCGGGACCGATCGCGACCGGGGCAGGACCACGACCAGCCACTTGTTTTGGGCCATGCATGTTCGGTTCTAAAGGTTGGGGACCAACGGGGAATAGCTGGGGTTGCGAAGCGAGGCGACGCCGGTTGGAAACCGCCGGTGCCGGGTTGGAGAGAAAGGAAGACATAGCCCACCTCAGACAGCGACCGAGTATTTCGCCTTTTGTTCGCCATGTCAACATTTATTTTCGCTTTTTCTTTGCCTCACCAAATCCCCCAGCGAAATCCGCTTCACTCTCCTCTTCCCTTCTTCTGCTATGCTCCTCGCCAGTTTTTTCAGGTCAACTTCGGCTCACTGAGGTCAGATTACCCATGCGTCTTCCCGCAACTAGATTTTCCGCAATCGTGCTGGCTCCGCTCGCAATCATCGTCCTCGTACTTACGATGTCGTTCAGCGCGCATTCGAGCGCAAACGCAAATGCCGCGGTGCCCGCAGCTTCGCCTGCCGCATCACCGGCTGCTTCGCCAAACGCTGCGCCCGATCCGCAGAGCCAAGTCATCTCCTGCTCTTCTGACGACATGCGCCGCAACTACTGCGCCGCCGACGTCCGGGGCGGCGTACAGCTCGTCCGCCAGCGCAGCGACTCGCCCTGCATCTTCAATCGCACTTGGGGTTACATCAACGGGCGCGGAATCTGGGTCGATCGCGGTTGCCGCGCCGACTTCGCCATCACGCGCCCGAATTGGGGCGGCTGGGACAACGGCTACAACATCTATTGCGCGTCCGACAATGGCCGCCGCAACGCCTGCCCCACCGACACTCGAGGTGGCGTGCAGCTGGTTCGTCAGCGCAGCGGCTCGCCCTGCGATTACGGTCGCACCTGGGGCTTCGATCGCCGCGGCATCTGGGTCGATCGCGGTTGCCGCGCCGACTTTCAGATCGGCGGCGGTGGTGGTGGCTGGAAACCCGGTGGTGGCGGCACGCAAGTCGTCACCTGCGCGTCGAACGATATGCGCCGCAACGTCTGCCCGGTCTCGACGCGTGGCGGTGTTCGCCTTGTCCGCCAGCGCAGCGACGCCGATTGCACCTTCAACTCAACCTGGGGCTACGATCACCGCGGCATCTGGGTCGATCGCGGCTGCCGCGCCGACTTCGAAGTCGGCAACCTCCGCTAACGCCGCGCCAAACTGATGCGCTTTCAGGAACGGGCGAAAAATCCGTAAGGCTTCGGCGACTCATGGAGTCCCCGTTGCCGACCTGAGCGAATGGGAATCGCTCCGCCCGTAGTGTTTTTGCGCTATTGTCGCGTCCCAGCTTTCCCTACAAAGTTCCTCATCCCCAGCTCGAAAAACGAAACAAAATCGTTTCGCCGCTGATGCGATTTCATAGAGGAGAACTTCCATGGCTCACATCCAACTCCCCGAAGGCCTACCCGGCATCGTCGGCCCGCTCGTATTCAGCCCCGAAACCGCAAAGCCCTTGCTGCAACTCGCGAAACGCTCCTGCGCGGACCAAACACCCTCACCTCCGCCGAGCGCGAAATGATCGCCGCCCACGTCTCGTATCGAAACCGATGCGACTTTTGCCAGCTCTCCCACAGCGCCGCAGCCGCCGCGCATCTCAAGGGCAACTATGATCTCGTCGAGCAAATCAAAATCGATCCAGAGGCCGCCGCTGTTTCCGACAAGCTGAAAGCACTCCTCGCCATCGCCGGCAAGGTTCAGCTGGGAGGCAAGCAGGTGACCAGCGACGACATCGCACGCGCCCGCCAGCAAGGCGCGACCGACAAAGAAATTCACGACACCGTGCTCATCGCCGCTGCGTTCAGCATGTACAACCGCTACGTCGACGGCCTCGCCACATTCCAACCGCTCGATCGCGAAGCCTATCGAGACATGGGCGAACAACTCGCCCGTGAAGGCTACGTTCGCGATCGTTTTCAGGAAGATCAAAAAGCCGCGCAAGCCGCGCAAGCCGCGCAAGCTTGAGCCGCCTGGACTAAAGGAGAATTCCGATGGCACACATTTCTTTGACCGAAGGCCTTCCCGGCATTCGCGGCCTAATGACGTTCAGCCCCGAAACAACCAAACCACTAACCGAACTTGCTCAGGTTCTGCTCACCGGCCCGCACTCCTTGACGCCCGCCGAGCGCGAAATGATCGCCACCTACGTCTCTTCACAAAATGATTGCTTCTACTGCCAGAGCTGCCACGGCTCAACCGCCGCTCAGCACCTCGGCGGCACGCCCGAGCACTATGACTTCATCGCCAAGATGAAGCGCGACTTCGAATCCACAAACCTCTCACCGAAAATGAAAGCGCTTCTCAACATCGCCGGCAAAGTGCAAATAGGCGGCAAGAACGTCACGTCCGCCGACATCGACCGCGCACGTCACGAAGGCGCAACCGACAAAGAAATTCACGACACCGTCCTGATCGCCGCCGCATTCTGCATGTTCAACCGCTACGTCGACGGCCTCGCCACCTGGCAACCCGTCGACCCCGAAATCTATCGCGAAATCGGCCAACAAACCTCGAAGCAAGGCTACGTCGGCCGCGACTACAAAAAGCCCCTCGAAGCAATCGCCGCGAAACAAGGCCACACAAACACCTAAACAAACGAAGCAGCGCGTGATGGCGGGGCGCCCGACGCACTGCGGCGGCATGATTCGCCGCTCGCTCAACCCGTGAAATCTCCATTCGAAATTTCGCAGTACCATTCTTCGGACGTGCGACAATTGAGTCGAAAACATCGCATCCGCGGAGGAAAGTTTTGCGAACGGTGTCGGACTTCTCGAAGCGCTTTGCGATTTTGATTCTCGCGATCGCGGCATCCACGGCTTACAGCGGCACTCACCGCATCGAAGCCCAAACAAAGCCAGCGCCGTCCGCGCAGTCGCAATCCAAAAAGCCGGCAACAACTCCCGCAAACGCCCCAACTCCCGCTGCCGCTCCTAACTCCCCAGTTTCGACACACTTCCCGATTTTGCTTCTCGCGTTCGGCTCATCCGAAGGCACCCAACCCGCCTGGAGCATCCGCATCGGCATCAAAGGCCCCGAGCGCATGGATCGCCCGAACTATCCGCCCGTCGTGCTCGAACCCATCGATGTCACGCGTGAAGGCACCAACGACGAGTGGACCTATCGCGCCAAAGATTCCGCAACCGGTGCCGACGTCGCCGTACATCTCGCGCGCGACACGTGCTCGCCCCCCGACTCCAACGGCGCAAAATATACATTCCGCGTCGTGGCCCAGCACAGCCAGATCGGCACTCTCAACGGTTGCGCCCGCATCGCCGCCGAACTTTTTCCCAAGATCAACAATCAGCCCGATCCCGACGACGACGATAAGCCACCGGTCGTGCTAGCCGCCGACGTAATCAAGTTTCAAATGCCAACGGCGTTTGCCTACAGCTCCGGAACAAAAGTTGCCGTCGGTCTCGGAAAAATTCGCAAAGTCGCCACGCAAGACGGCAGCGAGCCGTCGCTTTCTCACGATGGCAAAAAACTCCTCTACACGCGGCCCGACAACAAGACCGGTCCCGACCGCACCATCGTCCTCTACGACACGACCACCGGCCGCTCCCAGGATCTCGTTCACGGCGGAGTCCGCGAAGCCTTCTGGTCGCCCGACGATGCCCGCATCGCGTATCTCAATTTTCAAGATCAAAAGTGGCAGCTCTACGTCTTCACCGCAGGCGCGCCGCAACAAGGCACGCCGATCTTCACCGGCAGTCTCACTTCCCTGCACGGCTGGGTCGACGCACACACGCTCCTCGCCAGCGACATGCAAAACGCCTACTGGATCAACGACGCTGGGCTGACGACACAAACCGTTCCGCTGAAAGAAATCTACGGCGACACGTTCGACATCACCGGCTCCGATACGCTCCGCGTGAATCCCATCAACCCGGACCTGCTCCTCGTTGCCGCGCCGTACGTAAAAGCTCCGACCGGCGCCCCCACCGATCAGATGGGTTTGGCCGCCGCCGTTTTTCTCTACGAAGTGCGCGCCAAGCGCCGCACGCTAATGAGCCCGTCCGATGAGTGGGCCCGCCACGGCGTTTGGTCCCGCGACGGTGTCCAAATCTTCTACACCCGCCGCATCACCGCCACCTCCTACTTCGTCTACCGCCAACTCTGGGACGGCAGCGAATCCAAGCGCTACCAAGAAGGCTCCGACCTAGTCGTCGGCAAATAGGCCACCGTGTAGCCGCGATCGCTTCCCAGATCGCGGGATTTAGATACAACGCAACCGAGCGTATACCGAATCGCCACCGAATCCACCCGAAGTGTCTTTTTGTGTGTTGTAGGGGCGCAGCACGCTGCGCCACATGTCCGCACGATTCCAAATATCGAAGGTGATCTCCGGCATTCCCTTGCGTTTCCATCTGTTCTGGCGCCCTCTCCAGCCCTTAGTACTTTACCCCTGTCCTAAAGGCCAATTCACCGATAGGACGAACCCGCTACCGTCGACGGCTGCCCCGTTGCCTCCAGCGCTAAAATAAGGACATGTCCAGTTCCCCCACCCCCGTCCCGATAACCAAAAAGGTCGGCATCCTCGTCCTCGACAACGACCCTTCAGGCCAAGGCGCCCTGCGCCAGATTTTGGATTCAGAAGAATGGCGGCTCCGCATCGTCCCCGACACCAACTTGCTCCTCGCCGAACTCAAAACCGGCGAATATTCGCTCGTGATCGCCAACGCCGCCCTGATCGGCCTCGATAGCCCGTTATTCGTAACCTTGCGCGAACTCTCCAGCGTTTCCGCCGCCGAAGGCGCCCGCTTGCGCGTCCTCTATATTCTTCCCGAGCTATCCGGCGGCCAATACGCCGCCCCGCTCGAAGCCGCCAAGCTTCCCTACGTCGTCCGCCCGTTCCACTTGCACGATTTCCTCGAAAAAGTCAGTGACCTGCTCGTCGAAGTCAAAGCCATCGAAGCCCCGCTCCGCCAGGTCCGCCACGAATTCGGCCAGATCCGCAAGAAAAAGCAGAAGGACGGCCGCTCCAACTCGATGTTCGCCGCCCGCGATTCCTTCTCCTACACCGACGAAGAACTCGCCGAATACGAGAAGCAGGATTCCGAAGCCGCGAAATCCCGCCGCAACCGCGTCCGCACCAACCTGGGCGACTCCGGCTCCCGATAATCCCCGTCAATCGATATCGCAGTCCCGGCAGCGCCGGTTTACCCTGAGCCTCGAAGGGCTTCCAGCCGGCGTTTTTTCCAGTGCAATCCGCGTCGGCGTCGTCCGCGCACGGGCCATTTCGAATCCCCTGCCAATTCGAACAGACACACAATGTAAAAAGTACCAATTGACAATTGCTAACTAATCTGGTAACATCCCTAAATTCATAGTTCCGCCCCGAACCCATTCAAAATCGTTCAAACCAAGCAAGTACGTGTAGGGGCGCAGCATTGCTACGCCCCAACTAGCCCGGACCGAAGCACATCCTCTTATCCGCTTCTCTCTGTGAAATTCCGTGAACTCTGTGGCAAACGTTTCTTCAGTCGAACAAAACGCGAATCTCGCGCCGCTCGAACTCACACAAACAAAACGCCTTGCGCACTCTTCCCAAATTCCCAAATCGGGAATCGCGCAACCCCTTCATCCGAAACGTTTTGTTCACTCTCGCTAAAACGACCGGGGGTGGGGTATCCCACCCACCAAAAAAATTTCACGACGTCCGCAAAACCAACAGCCGGTGAATCGTAATCGCCTTCGGCGTCAACGCATCCAGCTCAATCAAAGCCAGCCGCCCCTCCGTAATCTCGCGCCACCGGTAAACACCCGGCTCGCTCTCCTCGACCGTTTTCCCGGAAAGCCGCCGCAAAAACTCCCGAGCATCGCCCTCCGCCGCAACCTCGCGCACCTTCGGCCGAGCCAGCGCCTCCACCGAATAGCTCCGCAACAGCTTCATCCAGTAGTGGTTAAACAATTCCGGCGACGCAAAGATGTCGCTCCACGCGACCTCGTCGCCATACGCCACAATGACGCCCACAACCCGCTCGCCCTTTAATCCGCCGACCGCCTTCTCAAATCGCCGCTCCAGCTGTGCGACGAGATCGTCCACCGACGCGCCGACCCGTCCGTCCTCATAAATCTTGGAATACGCCTGCGTCGGCGCGTTCACCTCAACCGACCGGTTGATCGAGTCCGCCGTAATCATCGGTCTCGCAAATGACTCCACACTTCTGCCGTTCGCATCTATCGGTGCCGTAGACCCCACGCGCACCGCGTTCCACACCTCGTTCTGATCTTTCGCCAGCGCCGCCTGCTCGCGCACGCTCGGATGCACCATCGTCTTCGCCGCCGAGAATTTCGAGCCCGCAGACCACCGCCCATGCTCGACGCAAAAAACATCCAGCGGCAGAGGTTCCGACCCAACCGGCACAATCCGATCCTTCCCGATGATCCGGTCCTGCTTCCCTCCGCTCACCAATTCCCCCGCCAGCAGCAACAGCGGCCTCTTGCTCCGATTGATCAGCACAAGCTGGTTCACCGCCGCCCCTCGGTTGTAGTCGGGACGCGGAGTTCCCCGCTCCGAGCGAACCAAACCGCCCGAACCTTGCTCGGTCACGATGACCTCGCCGCTCGCAAGTCCTTCGTCCAGAGTCAGAAACATGGAAGTGTCGGCGCCACCCAAGCTCGCCGTCGAAGCCGCCACCGGAAACAACGTGATGTTCTCGTACGTAACACCTGGCAGCAGCAGCCACGAACTTTCGGCCGCCGGAACAGGATCGGGCTGCGGAGCATTGCCTGAGGTAACCGGCGCCACCGCGCCCAGCGTCAGTCCGCCGGCTGCGGTCAGCCCAATGAAATTGCGAAATATCGAAGACAGGAAACTGCGGTTGAGCATAAAAGCCTCCAAAGCGCGAACGTCCACGCTGAGGCTAGAACGGGGACACCAAGAAAACTTGCATCGCATCCCCGGCTATGTGAAATTTTCCGGGCTCCCCTGTCGATTTCGGGAAGGTCGCGCGTCGTACCAATGCGGAGATGTCTAGGCCAACGTACCCATGCCCAGTGGAGGCTGCCATGCGCTACATGATGCTGATCTATACAAAAGAAGGCGACCGGAGCCAGATGTCGCCGGAAGAAGCGCAGCAAATTCGAGAGCGGCACGCAGCCGTCATGCGCGAGACGCGCGAGCGCGGCATGCTCGTGGCGGTAAACGGGCTGGGCCGGACCAACACTGCGACGACCGTTCGCATCGATGGCGGCACGGTGCTTACAACCGACGGACCGTTCGCCGAAACCAAGGAGCAACTCGCCGGATACTACGTGCTCGATTGCACCGATCTCGACGAGGCGATTTACTGGGCTGGAAGAATTCCAAGTTCGTGCGGCGGCGCGAACGGCTCAATCGAGATTCGTCAGCTCGTCGAATTTGAAGGCGTGCCGGAATCGATGCTGAAGCCGCATCGTGTCATGACAGTTGCGGGGTAACCCAATCGTCGAATCAATCTTGCCGGCGCTGGCGACACCCGCACAGACAAGAATGTCTGTGCCACTCGAGGAGAAACTGTGAAGACGACATTATTTCTGCGCATCGCGGCGGTGCTGGCGTTCATTCACGCGATCCTGCATACGTTTGGCGCCGTCATAAGCAAGCCGAACAACGGCGCGCCCGAAGTCGCGATCATCGAGGCAATGAAATCGCGCGCGTTCAACGTCATGGGATCGATGCGGACGTACTGGGATTTCTTTTTCGGTTACGGACTGCTCGTGACGATCACGCTTCTGGTGCAAGGCGTTCTATTCTGGCAACTGGGGACGATGGCAAAAACAAATGCGGCGCAGATTCGCCCGATCGTGCTGCTTTTCTCCTTCAACTTCATCGCGACGACCGTTGTCGCCTGGAAATATTTCTTCATCGCGCCAGCGGTTACGGAATTATTGATCGCAGCGTTTCTCGCCGGTGCGTATTTCACGGCGTCTTCCGCGCGGACCGCGTAGCCACCCCCGATGACCGACGCGAAGGCCGTCGCGGAGTCAGTGTTCCGGCAGCAGTCGGGACGCATCATTGCGACGCTGATCCGCATTTCGGGCTCGTTCGATCTCGCCGAAGAAGCGTTGCAGGACGCGTTCACATCGGCGATTGCGCGCTGGCCTGAATCTGGCGTCCCAGACAACCCTGCGGCGTGGATTACGACGGCGGCGCACCGCCGCTTGATCGACGCACTGCGGCGCGATCGCACACGGCGCGAAAAAGAAGATCCGCTGCGCTATGAGACGCCGACCTCTTACGATCCCGGCGAGGTCGACGTCGAAGCCGCGTTCGACGCATCTTCGATGAACTATCCCGACGATCGATTGCGACTGATCTTCACCTGCTGCCATCCCGCGATCAACACCGAGGCGCAAGTCGCACTGACGCTGCGGACACTCGGCGGACTGACCACTCCGGAAATCGCGCGCGCGTTTCTTCTGCCGGAGGCAACACTGGCGCAGAGATTGGTTCGCGCAAAATCGAAAATCGCGCAGGCGCACATCCCGTACGAAGTGCCGCCGCTGCACACGCTTCAGGACCGGTTGCGGCCGGTGCAAGCGGTGCTCTACCTGATTTTCAACGAGGGATATTCGGCGACGGCCGGCGATACGCTGATCAGGAAAGAACTCTGTGCCGAGGCGATCCGACTGGCGCGTCTGCTTTGCACGCTGTTGCCGCGCGATGCGGAAAATCTTGGATTGCTCGCACTGATGCTGTTGCATGACTCGCGGCGGAATGCGCGGACCGATCCCGCCGGCGAATTGATCTTGCTGGAAGAGCAGGACCGGTCGCTGTGGGACCGCGACGAAATCCGCGAAGGTCTCGAACTGGTCGACACCGCGCTGCGCCTACGGAACATCGGACCGTATCAATTGCAGGCTGCCATCTCGGCTTTGCACGCACAAGCCAACACCTACGAACTCACCGACTGGCGCCAGATCAACGCGCTGTACGTCGAGCTGTACGCATTGTCGCGATCTCCAGTGATCGCGCTGAATCACGCGGTCGCCGTCGCGATGTCGGAAGGAATCGAGAAAGGCCTGTGCCGCGTCGATGAAATCGGTGCCGACGGAACACTCGACGACTATCACCTCTTCCATGCAGCGCGCGCCGACATGCTGCGCAGGCTGGGACGAAATCCTGAAGCGATCAAGGCATATTCACGAGCGCTCGAACTGGCGCGAAATCCAATCGAGCAGAATTATTTGAAGCGAAGACTGATTGAGCTAACTCCGAGCGCGTCGTGAATGACGCGATTGTGGGCGATGCCTTTAGAGTTAAGGCGCACCAGTTCGTCGAACGCAGTACGGTAACCCGACTCGCGCGGGAATTTATTTTGCGGGATCGAAACGACGCACTTCGCTGCGATCTGTCGTAACGGCCAGTAATTCCTTCGCGCTCATATTCCAGGACGGATGGCGCAAGCCCGGCGCGATTTCCGCCAGCGGTACCAGCACGAAGCGCCGCTGAGTCATACGCGGATGCGGGACTTGCAACTCCGGCGTAGCGATCGTCTCGTCTCCATACAAAAGTATATCGATATCGAGAATCCGCGGCCCCTTCACGATGACCTTCGTGCTGCCCATACGCGCTTCGATGCCGCGAAGATTTTTCAACAGAGCAGCTGCAGCCAGATCGGTCTCGCCTTCGACAACGCAATTCAAAAACCAATCCTGCCGCAAATAATCAACCGGCTCCGTCTCATAGAACGCAGAAACCTTGATGACGCGAACGCCCGGGTCCGCCAGCGCCGCAATCGCCGCCTTCAGATTCGCAGCGCGATCGCCGATGTTCGATCCAAGCGAAAGATAGACGATCTCAACGTCCAACGTGACTCCAATTCTGGGTAGCGCGCGCACTCTCAGTGCTACTCATTCCAATAGTTAGGGCGCCTGTTTCCGTGAGCAATCGCTACCACCTGAATTGTTGACGTAAATTCCGATAGACAATCGCGAATGGAAAATGGGGAAGTCTAAATCTTCGCGCGCCGTCAAACCCGACCGGCCAGCGTTGCGGATTCTCAGCGATTGCTGCGATGCCCTGGTCAATCTCTAGGGCAAACCTCGATACTGTGCTTGGACTTCGCTCCAAGTACCACTTCAGAGAGGCTCGGTAGTCGAGAACTACTTCGTCTTGAAACTCAATTGCCTTGCTTGGCATTTGATAGGAGGGAGGAAATCTGAGCACGCACTTCTGCCCAAGGCACCGTTTTTGATTTCCCAGAATCTAGATCGGCGATGCGACGGGCGATTTCCTGGTTCCACGCCGCCTCTACATTTTCATCGGCGGGAGTATCGAGGCTATCCAACAGAGAATAGGCCAATGAAGCGCGCTCTTCATCGGACAGCGAAAGAGCCCGTTGAATGAGTTCTAGGGCTTGCTTCGTCATACATCCATTATACCGCTCAAATCGAGCTTTGACTTCGGTGGCTCTAAGATAAGAAGACAAAACTACAGCGAGTAGTGTATATGCATGTCCTACCGATTGGGCGATAGTGCGCGGCCACTTCCCGGAAGCTTCTTCATCGAGTTGCGGACCTACATCTAGCGCGGTTGCATAAGGAGAATTTAGATATGTCAATTCTTGCGTGGATTGTTCTTGGACTTTTGGCTGGATTCATCGGAAGCAAAATTGTGAACAAGAGCGGCGAAGGGTTGCTGCTCGACCTCGTGTTGGGAATCGTCGGCGCCGTGGTGGGCGGATGGTTGTTCAACACGTTCGGGCATTCCGGCGTGACCGGGTTGAATTTGTACAGCTTGCTGGTTGCGGTTGTGGGCGCGATCGTCGTTTTGGTGGCGTGGCACGCGATCAAACGCGTTTAGGAAACTGCACCGCTGCAGTGCGAGCAGCACTCACTGAATTGCATGGTACGAAAGAGTGCCGGCGGGACTGCTTTCGTATTGCTCAGGACAAGCCGGCTCTACAGAAATTCAAAACCCGCACCCTCTGACAACAGAGGGTGCGGCACCCACTCGCTGAATCCACAACGGTAGAAGGAAAAATTTAGAAAAGGCGGGGCTGGCGGCGCGGCAGTTCGCGGCCGAAGTATTGGTAGGCGCGCGGAGTGGCCATGCGGCCGCGCGGTGTGCGGTCGATCATGCCGATCTGCATGAGATACGGCTCGTACATTTCTTCGATGGCGTCTTCCTCTTCGCTGAGCGCGGCGGCAAGCGTGCCGAGGCCGACCGGGCCTCCACCGTATTTATCGAGCAGCGCGAGCATCAGATTGCGATCGACTTCATCGAGTCCGCTCGAGTCGATGCCGAGCATTTGCAAGGCTTCCTGCGCGACGGCGCGCGTAATGCGGCCGGCAGCGCGCACTTCGGCGAAATCGCGCGCGCGACGCAACAGACGATTAGCGACGCGCGGCGTCCCACGGCAGCGGCGGGCGATTTCTTCGGCGCCGCCTTCGTCCATCTCGATGTTCAAAATTTTCGCCGAGCGATTCAGGATCACGAGCAAATCTTCGGGCTCGTAGAAATCGAGACGGTGCACGATGCCGAATCGCGACCGCAGCGGCGCGGTGATGAGTCCCGCGCGCGTCGTGGCGCCGATCAACGTGAAATGTCCCAGCGGAAAAGGATGAATGCGCGCGCCGGGCCCCTGGCCGATGATCAGATCGACGCGAAAATCTTCCATCGCTGGATATAAAACTTCTTCAACAGCGGGCTGCAGGCGATGAATTTCGTCGAGAAAGAAAACTTCCTTGCCTTCGAGCGAAGTCAGAATCGCGGTGAGATCGCCTTTGCGCTCGAGCATCGGGCCGGCGCTGGTCTTGATCGAGACGTTGAGTTCGTTGGCGATGATTTGCGCGAGGGTGGTTTTACCGAGCCCCGGCGGTCCGTAAAGCAAAACGTGATCGAGCGCTTCGCCGCGGCTACGCGCGGCCTCGATGGCGATCAAAATATTTTCTTTGACGCGCTTCTGGCCGATGTATTCGCTGAGTCGCGTGGGGCGAACGCTGGCTTCGATGCGCGCGTCTTCGTCGAAGACCGCGCCGGAAACAATGCGCGGAGGTTCGCGGCGATCGAGCATTCGTTTTGCGGTTGCGTCGGCCATAGTCGTGAGTAACGTCAGGGTCTAGCGGCGCGCCCTTTCGGCGCGCTGAGATTCTGCAACGCCGCGCGCAACGTTTTTTCAAAATCCGCGGAGCCGACTTCGCGCTTCGCTTCAGCGACCGCGGTTTCAGCGGCGCGCGGATCGTAGCCAAGATTCACAAGCGCCGATGCAACGTCGGCTTCGATGCCAGCCGGAGTTGACGGCGCTGGCCGCTCGACTTCAACGGTGACCGCATCGAGTTTGTCTCTGAGCTCGACCACCATGCGCTCGGCCGTTTTGCGCCCGACGCCGGGAATTTTCGTAAGCCGCGCGAGATCGCTGTTCTTGATCGCGGGGACGAGTTCTTCGACGCTCATGCCCGACAGAATTTTCAGCGCGAGCGACGGACCGACGCCGCTGGCGGAAAGCAGCATCTCGAAGAAGTGTTTTTCGCGCGACGAAAGAAATCCGTAGAGCGCCAGCGCATCTTCGCGCACATGCGTGTGAATCAAAAGTGTGACGTCGGTATGCAGATCACCGAGCGTGGCGTACGTGGAGAGTGGAACCAGGACGACGTAGCCGACACCGTTGACGTCGACGAGAACTTGACTAGGTCGTTTGTCGGCAAGACGCCCGCGCAGTTGGCCAATCATCGCTCGCCAGTATTGCCGCCTTACCTTCGCCTGTCAAACATGGCTTGGGATAGGAGATAGGAGGGAATGAAACTGCCCTGTTTATTCGACTGTATATATTTGGAGGATTTCTTTTTCGCGTGATCTTCATAGCTGTACTTATCAATAAAATTAAAAGACAGCTGGATTAATATTCCACGATTGACACTCCGATCCAGCTTGATACCATGACGCGTGAAAGTTTGGTTAGCACAATACAACGTATATTCTCGACTATTATTTCATGACAGGTGAACCGGATGGATTCTCAAGCCAAATTTCTTCAGAAACTATCCATCCTCAGAGACGATCCGCTCTTTTGGGGGAGCGAAAAATTCGATCCAGGACAGGATGCCTTTAATCACGAGGCATACGCGAAGGCAATTTTTGACATTCTGAGTGAAAATTCGCCTCCTATGTCGATCGGCCTCTTCGGCCCTTGGGGAATCGGCAAATCCACAATCATCAGCATTCTGTTCAAGCTAATCACCCAATCCACAAGCACGCTGAAACCTGTCTATTTCAACGCCTGGAAATATTCGGGCGATGCTTTCAGACGCCAGTTTCTCATCGAAGTGGCTAAACAAGTTTATCAATCACATTCTGATCGTGATGCTGTCGTCCTTAGGCTTGAACAGCTTAATTACACTGAGGTTCTCAGAGAAACTGTCACGACGAACTTGGTCGCTAAAATCAAGGACATCATCAAGTTAAAAGGAATGGCGTTTAAGAGCGCGGGGCTGGCGCGTCTTCTTTTTGCGGGGATTGTGTTCGTCATCGGTATAGTGCTTTCGCTTTTTGCCAAATCCTTCTATCCACTTATCGCGGGTCTTCTTTCGGCGGTCACAGCCTTCTTAATGGGGCTCAAGTTTGAAGATGTTTTTGTAGTTCAAGAAACATCCGTCTACGATCCCAAACTGATCTTTCCCGAACAATTCGAAGCGGAGTTTAGAAAGCTTATCGGTCCTTCCGGCCCACTTGGATCTTCTAAGCCCGTAATCGTCATTGATGATATCGACCGTTGCGAGGCCGGTACCATACGAGACATCTTGGTATCGGTTAAAACGTTTCTCGGTCAGGAGCATTGTTTCTTTCTGGTTCCCTGCGACGATCGATCGATAGTCCAAGTATTCGACGACCCCAGTCAACGCAAGGGATACCAAGACGAACTGCTAAGAAAATATTTCAACGTCGGTATAAGAATTGCCCCGCTCATGGCTACGGATCTTGTGGATTTTGCAAACACAGTTTCAAAGCGCACAGAAATGCCAGCGAGTGTGGTTCAAATGGCGATACTTGCCAACTACAGGGACGCACGAAAGATGAAACACTTCCTAAATACATTCTCTGTCAAATATGCAATCGCTAAAGCTCGGAAGAGCAGTGGATTTATGCCCGTAGATATCGACCAGAATCTTGCAGGCTTCGCGAAGGCCGTCTTAATGGAGGATTTGTTTCCTGCACTTTTCTCCAAGATGGTGGAGCACCCTGAAATCTATGAGGTCCTTGAGAGTGCGGCTTTAACGGGGAAGGCGACACCTGACATTAAACGGTTGGAGTTGGAGAATTGGGAGGAATCTTATCCCGGGCTTCGAGCCATTCTGGAAAAGACTCGTGACATCAAGATTCAGCATCTCGCAGTATTTCTTTCACTCAAGACGACGAACCCCGAGGCCAGGATACCAAGAGGGTTTGAACTCAAAAACTCTATCGTCCAAGGAGACGAAACTGGAACGGAAGAGATCTTAAAAGTAATTTTAACGGCTGAAGCCAGAAGCAGTCTAGCGCAACTCCTGATCGACCTCCTTGACAACACCTCAGATACATTCCTGAAAAATACAATCACTTCGACCATCCGATGGTGCTGCAGAGACAATTTATTTCCTGAAGTCGACAGAGCAAACATAGCGTCAAAGGT
>DASXPD010000104.1:0-29763 GCA_036493835.1 Candidatus Acidiferrum sp.
CCGATGGATTCGATGTGGCCGTGCTGCTGGCGGCCGAGCATGTTGCCGGCGCCGCGGAGTTCGAGGTCGAGCGCGGCGATGCGGAAGCCGGCGCCGAGTTCGCTGAACTCTTTCATGGCGGAGAGGCGTTTGCGGGCGATGTCGCTGAGCGTGGTTTCGGGCGGGACGAGGAGATAGGCATAGGCGCGCTGGGACGATCGGCCGACGCGACCGCGAAGCTGGTAGAGCTCTGCGAGGCCGAGGCGGTCGGCGCGGTTGATGAGGATGGTGTTGGCGCGCGGGATGTCGAGGCCGTTTTCGACGATGGTGGTGGCGACGAGGACGTCGGCTTCGTCGCGGATGAATTTGAGCATGACGCTTTCGAGCTCTTTTTCGCCCATTTGGCCGTGGCCGACGACGACGCGGGCTTTCGGGACGAGTTTTTCGACGAGAGCGGCGAGGGCGTAGATCGACTCGACGCGATTGTGGATGAAGTAGACCTGGCCGTCGCGCGCGAGTTCATTTTCGATGGCGGTGCGGACGAGCTCTTCGTTGAAAGGCGCGACGACGGTTTGGATGGCGAGACGGTCGCGCGGCGGTGTTTCGATCAGCGACATGTCGCGCAGGCCGACGAGCGACATGTGGAGTGTGCGCGGAATCGGCGTGGCGGAGAGAGCGAGCGCGTCGACGTTTTTGCGCATTTCTTTGAGGCGCTCTTTGTGAGCGACGCCGAAACGCTGCTCTTCGTCGACGATGAGAAGGCCGAGGTCGGCGAACTTGATGTCTTTGGAGAGCAGGCGGTGTGTGCCGATGACGATGTCGACTTTGCCGGCTTCGAGCGCGGCCATCGTTTCTTTCTGTTGGGCGGCGTTGCGGAAGCGACTCATCATTTCGATGCGACAAGGGAAAGCGCCGAAGCGACGCTTGAATGTTTCGAAATGCTGGAAGGCGAGAACGGTGGTAGGTGCGAGAACGGCGACTTGTTTTGAGTCGTTAATGGCTTTGAAGGCGGCGCGCATGGCGACTTCGGTTTTGCCGTAGCCGACGTCGCCGCAGAGGAGGCGATCCATGGGAGTCAGGCTTTCCATGTCGCGCTTGATGTCGGCGATGGCGAAGTTCTGGTCGGCGGTTTCTTCGAATTCGAAGGCGTCTTCAAATTCGCGCTGGAAATTGCCGTCGGGAGAGAATGCGTTGCCTTCGGCGGTCTTTCTGGCGGCGTAGAGGGTGAGCAGCTGATCGGCCATGTCTTCGAGAGACTTGCGGACGCGGGTTTTGCGCGTGTTCCAGCCGGTGCCGCCGAGTTTGTCGAGCGTGGGCTCGGCGCCTTCGACGACACGGTAACTCTGGACGAGGTCCATGCGCTCCAGCGGGACGTAGAGGCGAGCGTCGTCGGTGTAGCGCAGCAGCATGAATTCGCTGCCGCGGCCGTCGGATTCGATCTGGCGGAGGCCTTCGAACTGGCCGATGCCGTGGTCGACGTGGACGATGTAGTCGCCGGGCTTGAGTTCGGCGAAATCGCTGAAGAATCCAGAGGTGCGAATTTTTCGGCCGGGGCGCTCGACGGCGGGAGTGGCTTCGAAGAGGTCGGAGTTGCCGAAGAGCGTGAGCTTGGCGTCGGGGAAGGTGACGCCTTCTGCGAACGGAGAACGCATGAGCAAGAGGGCGGCGGATTCGTCGGCGCGTTCGGAGGTGAAGCCGGAGGCGGCGTCTTCGGATTCGCCGAGGACATAGGGCGTTTCGTATTCGCGGCAGATGTCGGCGAAGCGCTCGATTTCGCCGGTGCTGGCGGCGGTGAGGAGGACTTTTCCGCCGTCGGAGAGTTGGGATTTGACTTCGGCCATGCAGGCGGGGACGTCGCCGTGAAAGCGTGGGCTTGGTCGCGATGGAAGATTGAACTGCGGCATCGAGCCGATGGATAGGGCAAGCTGCTCGAGATTGATCTGGGATGTTTTTTCGAGCGCGGCGGCGAATTGCTTTTCGGTCCAGAAATAATGCTCGGCGGTGGGAGCGTTCGCTTGGGCGTGGCGCTCGTAGTTTTCGACGGCGTTTGCGAGATGTTTTGTGGCGGCTTCGCGGAGGGCGGCGGGCTCGTCGAGAAAAACGATCGGGCGAAGAGAGCTTTCGGAAAGTTCGAAGAGAGCGGATTGACCGGCTTCGGTGCGCGGACCGAAGTACGAGGGATTTTCCCAGGCGGCCTCTTCGTTGCCTTTGGCTTGTTCCGGAGGCGCGACGGACCATTCGGTGAGCGGGAGCAGAGTTGTGCGGACGACCGGCGCGATCGAGCGCTGCGTGCGAGGATCGAATTCGCGGACGGACTCGACGGTGTCGCCGAGGAGTTCGATGCGGACCGGGCGCGGTGAATCGGGGGAGAAGACGTCGATGATGCCGCCGCGGACGGCGAATTGGCCGGGGAGTTCGACCATCTCGGTGCGGGTGTAGCCGACGGAGCCGAGGTGGAGAAGGAAGTCGTCGAGCGGAGTCTCGACATCTCTGGAGAGAGTGCGCGCGAGGGAGAGGTAGACGTAGGGATCCTGATAGCGCCAGAGGGCGGCGGCGATGGGTGCAATTGTTAGCGAGATTTGGCCGTCGGCGAGGCGGAAGAGAGTGGCGGCGCGGCGTTCGAGGATGTCGGCGTGAGGGCTCTGGGCTTGCCACGGCAGAGTGTCGAATGCGGGCAGAGTTGTTACGCCGCCGAGCGCGCCCGGGAAGATGCCGGCAAAGAAGCGAAGGGTTTCGGCGAGAGATTCGGCGCGTTTGTTGGATTCGGTGACGAAATAGGCGGGGCGGCGGAGTTCGTGCGTGACGTAGGCGGTGACGAGGCCTTTGGCGACGTCGTGCAGGCCGGCGAGCGAAATGTGATTGCTGCCGGAACGCAGAGCGGCGAGCGCGGCATCCATCGATGGATGGCGCAGGATGCTTTCGAGTCGTTCGCGGACGGCGGGAAGAATCATTCGAGAGAGTTTCTAACTTTTTGTCGGAGAGGGCTGCGCCGGTGTTGCGGTTTGGTTTGCGGCATGCGGCGCGCCTTCGCGAATCTTTCTTAGGATTTCAGTAGTGGAATGGCCAGCTTTAACGGGCACGGTAGCCACGCGACCGCCCGCTCGTTCAACTTCTTCACGCCCAACAATTTGATCCAAAGCCCAATCGCCGCCTTTTACGAGAACGTCGGGGAGTAGGCGAGAAATGAGTTCACGTGGCGTCGGCTCATGGAAAATCACGACCGCATCTACAGTCTCCAGCGAGGCGAGAATTTCGGCACGTTCGTCCTGCGGAATTGCCGGGCGACCAGCCCCTTTGAGCTCAGCCACCATCTTGTCTCCGTTGATACCGACAATCAGGACGTCTCCCTGACTTTTTGCAAACTCAAGGAGCTTGACGTGACCGGGATGGAGGACATCGAAGCAGCCATTTGTGAAAACGACGCGGCGTCCGTTGCGTTTCTCGCGGCCAAACTGCAAAATCGCTTCGTCCAACGTCAGTATCGACGGATGACTCAAGGAATCTCCCAGCAGGAAAGACGCGGCATGACCGCGAATGGCGAAACGATAGTTTATCACGCAGGCAAAATTGGCGCGGAATGCCGGATATCAAGAACGATTTGACTGAGAAAAAGCCGAAGCAACGGAGATGGATTCGGGCGGTCGCCGCGATTCTGTTGTGCGGGATTGGGTTTCTGCTGGCGCGGGCGCCCTTGTTTCGAGAGACGACGGTCATTGTCGATGCGGGTGGATGCCGGCTGGTGACGGATGTCGTGGACGCCGGTGAGGACGACGCGCAAGGGTACGTGATCCTGTTTCACGGGCTGGCTGCGAACAAGAAGATCATGTCGTTTATTGCGCGAGGGTTTGCGCTGCAAGGTTTGCGCGTGTTTGTGCCGGATTTGCCGGGGCATGGGCGGACGCAGGGGCCGTTTTCGTTCGAACGGGCGGAAAGCTGCGGCGATTCGTTTGTGCGGCAGATGATTGGGCGCGGGGCGGTTGAGGCGAAGAGGACGATTCTGGCTGGGCATTCGATGGGCGGGGCGATTGCGGTGAAGGTGGCGGCGCGGGTGCCGGTTGCGGGGGTGATCGCGATTTCGCCGGCGCCGATGGTGACGACGTATGGGGTCGAGAAGTCGATGCTGATCTTCACGAACCCGCCGCCGATACCGGCTCATACCCTTGTGCTCAGTGGGTCGCTGGAACCACGCAGCGTTCGTGAGTCTGCTCGGTCGTTGGTGGCTGGCGAGAACGCGGCAAGCGGCCAGTACGAAACAATCTCAGGGGCGACGCACGCGAGCATGCTCGTTAGGGGAAACACCGTAGCTGAGTCGCAGCGGTGGGCGGCGCAGGCACTTGGAATCGACGCGAGCGTCAAAATTCCTCCGCGCTTGCCGATGATTGGTGGATTCGCGGGGTTGATCGGCATCTTTCTGCTGGCAGGCCCATTTCTGCGCGAGGCGCTGGGCACGAACTCGGTCTTCAGCGCGATTCCCTCTGCAACCAAGAAAAAATCGGAGCAACCGTTCGACGCCATCGCGGTGCGACGGCAAGAGATCTCCGTTCGGGTCATCGCGGAGTTCGTCGCCGTTGCGTTTGTAGCCGTTCTGATACTTCGCGTGTGGAATCCGTTCGGCTTCGTGCATCTTTTCGAAGGCGATTATCTGGCGGGCTTTCTGCTGATCGCAGGATGCGGCTTGCTCGCAACGCAATATAAGAAGATACGGGTGCTTATGGATTTCAACGGCAAACATCTTGTCGGCGCCGCGTTTGCCGCCGTTGTCGTGCCGCTGCTGATTTACGCCTGGCTCGACCTGACGCTGACGGAAGCATGGATTACGCCCGCTCGGTGGCTGCGATTCCCGGCCGCGTTGCTACTCGCGTTGCCCTTTCATGCTGCGGAGGAACTGGCACTCGGGCCGGCAATGCGAACGCGGTTGAGCAAGACTCGCCTGGCTTACGCTCTCGGCCTGCGGGCTCTGATGTGGGGCGTTTTGCTGGTCGGAATCATCACTTTTCACAATGGCGAGATCCTTTTGGCGCTGCTCGCGCCCTATTTCGCGCTCTTCTGCCTGTTCCAAAGGACAGGTATGGATGTTGTCCGAAGCAGCACCGGGTCTGCACTGGCAGCGGCTATCTTCGGTGCTATACTCCTCGCTGGTTTTAGCGTGGTTGTCTTCCCGATCAGTTGAATGGCCCGTTTTTCGACGGGGCCAACAGGAAAACGGGCATTGCAACCTCGATGTGACCCGGGGCAGGACCTCACCCGGCGACGGACTTCGACACAGTCGGAGAAAGCAAGATGGCGGACATAGCGATCGTCGGCGGCGGACCTTCGGGCGCAATGTGCGGCGCGGAACTTGCGCGTGCCGGACATACCGTAAATATTTTCGATCAGCATTTGGCGTGGGAGAAGCCGTGCGGCGGCGGGCTCACGCATAAAGCCATCCAGAACTTCCCTTTCCTGCTCGACAATCCGTATCCGAAAAAATTGGTGCACTCGATTGATCTGATCAGCAGCGACGATCATCGCGCGACGCTCGATATGACGCATCCGATCGTCATCTATTCGCGCACGGTGCTGAACGGAATGTTGCTCAACCGGGCGGCGGAAGCGGGATGCAAGGTGCATCGGTCGCACGTTTTCAGCGTAGATACCGCGGCAGCGAAACCTCGATTCTGCGTCGAGGGCGAATGGCGCACCGCGGATTTTCTCGTGCTCGCGGGCGGCGCGCGGAATCAGCTTGTGCCAGAGACGCGCGCATTGCAGCGCGACGAACTCGAAATGACGCAGGGGTATTTCGTGCCCCAGACCGCGGACGCAATCACGATCAAGTTCCTGCGGAATTTCGAAGGCTACATCTGGTCGTTTCCGCGCTGCGATCATCTGTCGGTGGGAATTTGCGGCAGCATGGCGGCACACACAAGCGCCGAGCTGCGCACTCACCTCAGCAAGTTTGTCGATAAACAGAGAATTCCGACCGAAGGCGCGACGTTTTACAGCCACGTGTTGCCATCTCCGCAAGAGCGCACACTCTCCGAACGAAATGTGCTCGGCAAAAACTGGGCGCTGATTGGCGATGCAGCCGCTTGGGTTGATCCGCTCACCGGCGAAGGGCTTTTCTACGCGATGAAGTCGGGCCACTTGCTCGGCAAGGCGCTCGCGGAAGGCTCACCGGAGAAATACCCGGCGCTGGTAAAGGCAGAGTTTTCGGCGGAACTGGAATTCGCGGCAAGGATCGTTCGCCGCTTTTATCGCGGCTCATTCCTCGGGTCTGCGGTTACGACGCGCATGGTGCAGTTCCTGCGGCGAAGTCCCGTGTTCCGCCAGCTGATGGGGGATGTATTCAGCGGCACGCAGGATTACACAAGCCTCAAGCGGCGCCTTTGGGGTCAGCTCGGCGTCACCGTGAGCGATTTCGTCGCGAGCGTGCTGAACCTCGATCGTCCTGCTCACGCCGCGGCACCGCGTGGCACCGCCGGCGCAGACTGAAGACACCGGCTCCCAGCCGATGTCCCGACAGCCACAATCGATTTTCCCAGCTAAACTGCAGTGTGTAGTTTTCAACTGATCACGGGCATCCAACCATGAGGGCCGACCACCCCCGATACACCATGCCAACTGATTCAAGCGAAACGGGAGCAGCTAAACCCGCGAAGACAAACGTGTGGAAAGCGCTGCCTGAAGTGTGGGCAATGATTCATCCACGCCGCGGGATTCTGGCGTTGGGCCTGCTGTTGATGACCATCAATCGCGTTTCTGGACTGGTGCTGCCCGCCTCGACGAAATACTTCCTCGACAATGTCGTTACGAAAAAAGAGATCAACCTGCTGACTCCGATCGTTGTGTCGGTGCTAGCCGCGACGATTATTCAAGGATTGACCTCGTTCACGCTGACGCAGCTGTTGTCGAAGTCCGCTCAAAAAATGATCACCGACTTGCGCAAGCAAGTTCAGGCGCACATCGGTCGTCTGCCGGTTTCGTTCTACGACGCCAACAAAACCGGTGTGCTCGTTTCGCGCATCATGAGCGATGTCGAAGGCGTGCGTAACTTGATCGGTACGGGCTTGGTTGAGTTTGTCGGCGGCTTGATGACCGCTGTGCTGGCGCTTATCTACTTGCTCCACACAAGCGTGCGGATGACGAGCATCGCCTTCGGAATTATTCTTTGTTTTGGAATCGGCATCAGCCGAGCGTTCAAGACGATCCGGCCGATTTTTCGAGCACGGCCGAAAATTACCGCAGAAGTCACCGGACGGCTCACCGAATCGCTCGGCGGCGTGCGCGTCGTGAAGGGATACCACGCGGAAGATCGCGAAGAATCGATTTTTGGGGCTGGCGTGCAGCGATTGCTCGAGAACGTTTTGAAGACGATCACGGCAACGTCGTTGATGAGTTTGTCGGGCGTCACAATGATGGGCATCGTCGGCGCGCTGATGTATGAATTTGGTGGGCATGCCATCACCGGCGGATCAATGACGGCCGGACAATGGCTGGCGTTCAACTCATTCCTGGTGCTGCTCGTCGCGCCGGTGTTTCAGATTGTCGCGATCGGAACGCAAATCACCGAAGCGATCACCGGCCTCGAGCGGACACGCGAAATTCTGAACGAAGAAAAAGAAGACGATGCCGCCGGGCGCACTGTGAAGCTCGACCGCATCGACGGTCTTGTGACGCTGGAGGATGTCAATTTCGCGTACGACACGCGCAAAGAGGTCCTTCACCACGTCAGCTTCGATTCGACGCCTGGAACAGTCACGGCGCTGGTCGGGCCCTCAGGCGCAGGAAAGTCGACGATAATCGGCTTGATCGCGGCGTTCTACGTGCCATCCGGCGGACGCGTATCGGTTGATGGCATCGACCTCTCCACGGTAAAACTCGACTCCTATCGCACGCAGCTCGGCGTCGTGCTGCAGGAGACTTTTCTTTTCGACGGTACCATTCGCGAGAACGTGGCCTTTGCGCGCCCCGACGCGACGGAAGAAGAAATTCTCAACGCGTGCCGCATCGCGCGCGTCGACGAGTTCACGGACAATTTCGAGAAGAAGTACGACACGATCGTCGGCGAGCGCGGCGTGAAACTTTCCGGCGGGCAGAAACAACGCGTTTCGATTGCCCGGGCGATTCTTGCCGATCCCCGCATCTTGATTCTCGACGAGGCGACGTCGAGCCTCGACTCCGAGTCCGAGGCGCTCATTCAGGAAGGGCTGCGCTTTCTGATGCGCGGCCGGACAACGTTCGTCATCGCACACCGGCTTTCGACGATTCGTCGCGCCGATCAGATTTTGGTCGTCGAGGCGGGCAGCATCATCGAGCGCGGCACGCACGAAACGCTCTATGCCCTCGGTGGCCGCTACTACGATCTCTATACCAAGCAGCACGCCATCCAGGCGAACCTCTTCCTCGCGCCCGGCGAAGGCGATCCGGAGCCTCTCGATATCAACGGGGAAAAAGCACAGAACGGCGGGCCAAACCGCGGTGATACTGCGGTACCTAACGCAATCAACCTGATCAGCGGACAGCGCTAATCCAGCCGAACTAAGAAACGAATCGCTGCCGGCAGGACGCGCGCAAAAAAAGAGAGCGGGACAAGTCCCGCTCTCTAGTAAATCGAAAACATCCAGAACCGTTTAGACCGCGACTGGCCGGCGCACGACAGGCTTCTTCGCCGTCGGCGGCGGAATCAAGCTCGCCATCTTGCGAATCATCGCCAGCACAAGCCGCTTGTCACCATCCGACAGCGTCGTGCTGAAGCGCTTGATTTCCGCGAGGAAGCGAATTTCGTCCTGCGAAAGTTCGCCGAGCATCTTTTGCGACTCACGGTCCCGCGGCGTTTCGGTGCCGGGGAAAAAGTCTGCGAGCGAGATATCCATCGCCTCGGCAATCTTCGCCAGTGTTTCCAGCGACGGCACGGTATGGCCGTTCTCCACGCGCGAGAGATAGCAGCGCAACAATCCGGTGCGCCGCTCGATATCGCCCTGCGATAGCCCGCGCTGGCTGCGATACGTCTTGATCACTTCTCCGATGTTGACTCGTGGTTTTTCTTTTGGCACGGCCTTTACCCCCAATCTACTGGGGTAGCTTAGTCGCTAACAGCAGAGGCCGCAAGACGGTATTTAAGGGGAATGCGGCGAAGTCGGCAACGGCACCTAAAGGCGAAAAATTGGGCCGTTTTAACCGAGAGCCGTCACGGTAACCGGCTGTTGGAGGCGGAATTCGAGCAATGTTTCGCTGGGAACTTTGACCTGTTGACCGCGCGTGAAAACCTGTACGCCCGCTCCGGCAGCCGAACCAGCACCTGCTCCGATTGCCGCGCCTTTGCCGCCGCCGGCGATTGCACCGATGATCGCGCCCAGCGCTGCGCCACCACCGACTTTCTCGGCGGTGTTCGAGCCGCGTCCTTTGCCGCGCAGCGTGTAGTCGCTGCTCACGACTGGATAATCCTGGCCATTGATGACCATTCGAGTCAGCTCGAGCTGCAATTCTGAGCTGCCCGCGAGTCGCCCGGCGCCCTTCGCATTCGCGAGTCGTCCGTAGACGTCGGTGCCCTTCCTGGCGACGAGCGTTCCGTTTACGTTCAAATCGGTTTCGAGGCTGGCGTGAAAAATATCACCAACATTATTTGTCTTTGAATCGACGCCGTCAATCATGCGGATCAACATGCTCTGGCCCGCAGGGATCACGATCTGGCTGCCGACTGGCGCTGCCTGAGCAGGTGCAACCGCGGCTTGCGCTGGTGGAGGCGGAGCAGGAGCTGGCGGCGGAGGCGGCGGGTTACCGTAGTCGCTGGTGAACGTCAGCGCCACAATCTCGGTCACATTGAACGTCTGCACTTCACCGTTCACCGAAAACCGCATCAACGCCTGTGTGCCGCCCAAAAATCTGCCGGTCAGTGCACGGCCATCCTTTAGTTCGAGCGTGTCGGCCATGGCCGCGCCCGCGAACAGGAGTCCCAGAGCCGTCGCGGCAATCGAACGTGCAAGCCGAGTCATCGTACGTCCCTCCAAAAATCACAGCGCGAAATATCAACACAAAACTCGTTCGTTGAACTTGCTGCCGATTGTAACGCGAATATCCGGCGCGGCCTGTTCGCAAATGTGACCTGTTGTTTTGGATGGTGAAACATCCACGCAGGATGTATCTATTGGCTCGTCGAGGTTCCTTGGCCAGATCCCGAACCCTGACTGGCCTGGTAGAGATCGCGTGTTACGTCGGCGATCAGAGCGCTGCTGGCCTTAAGATCTTCTATCCCGCGCACAAGGACGACGATTACAAATGGCCGCTCGGCATAGACGATTGCGGCGTCGTGATGGATTTTCGTGATCTCGCCGGTCTTGTGGGCGACGCGGATATTCTTGGGTACTCCGGCGGGTATACCTTCATTGAATTTCTGGCGCTCTAGAATCTCGACCATCTTCGCGGAAGCATCCACATCGACGGCTTTCCCATTCGCAATCGCAACCAATAGCGTCGCGAGTCCGCGCGCGGTCGTCGTGTTGTTCAGCCCCTTGTCAAAAGCCTTCTGGTCTTCGACACCGCGCTTGATGTCCATATCATCGGCGTGTAGCGAAGTAACGGTTGCGCGGATGTTTTCGATGCCGAGTTTTTGAATCAAGAGATTCGTCGCGAAATTGCTGCTGACCGTAACCATCAGATCGCAAAGCTGATCGAGCGTGCGAGTCTGCCCGACAGCCTTGTACAAATCGGTCTCGGAATCATCCGCGGCGCTGAGAGTGAACACCGAGCCATCGGCTAAGCTGTGAAACTGATTCTTGATCGGGAGCGAATCGGTAAGTTTGATTTTTCCTTCGCGGACCTGGTGAAACAACTCAATCATCACCGGGATTTTCATCGTGCTCGCCGCGTGAAACACGTCATCACCGCGAGACGACCAAGTGAGCCGCCCATCGAGCGTCTCGAACGCGATCCCGACGTCCGCGCCGCTCTTCGCAACGCGATCCTGGATCGCGTCAACAATTTTCGGATCAATGGAAGTAGGCGCTGCGTTAGGCCGCGCAGGCGGCGTGCTGACCGCGGTCATCAAATAGTGTTCTTGCGCCCAAAAACCTGCGCCCAACACCATCGCAATAAAAAGAACCACGAGTAAGACTCCGCGAGACAAGGCTGCTCCCGGACCGATGCCGTTCTACGGCGTGGCGTCACGCACGACGGAAAATTCCCCGACGGCAACCGTTCCCTGCTCGACATTGTACCCCTCGATCTCGAGCACCGGCTCTTTCCCGGCCAGAGCGCGATCGTCATACTGCGCACGAACGCTTAGTTGTTCGCCCGGCAACAAGGAGAAATAGTTGTCGCTCCAGATGATCGGCGTGACGTCTTCGCCGCCCTTCCCTCGCGTCACGCGCGGATGAATCATGAACGCAACGCCAGCGCCCTTGTTTTCGATCGTGAGCGACATCCAGTTTTCGCCGCTCTTCTTTCCTAGCGTCTGCTTCGAGATGAGCAGCTTCGCGGGCGGCAGCGAATTCAGTCCGGTCAGATCCGCAAATTCCGCTTGCGGCGTGTACACCGTGTCCTTCTTATGCTTCCAATCCATTGTGTCGAGCTTGGTCGACAGCCAATAAAAGTTGTCGCTTAGCAATTTTCCGTGCGCGTCGCGCAGCTCCAGCTTGAGGAAATATGTCTTCGACAAATCGGCGACTTTCGGCAGATCGAACGCCTTCGTAGCGCTGTCGACCGGCAGATCGATCGTCGTATCCTTCGAGCCCTTCTCTTTCGCGTCGATGTTGTAAATCTTTGCCGACACTTTTGCGCCCTTGATCTCTTCATTCTTTCCGTTGATCACGGCGACTGAATTGTCGTCATACGAATACTGCACGTGCACGACTTCGGTCGACTTCTTCGTCCCGTAATATCCGCCGGCCGGCACCATGTAGTAGTCGTAGAGGTGCCAGATCAACGACGGCCATGCGTTGTTCAGCATCCACTGAACCACGCCGGTCGCCGTGTACTTGTTGCGTCCGTACGCTTCGAACATCGCGCGCTGCCCGTCATACGTCATCGCCTGCGCTTTGCGTTCGTAATCGTCGAGCGAAGTCGGCGCCCCGTAGCGCTTCGTCAATCCGTCGGTGAACACATTCACCGTCGTGAATCGTTCGCCGCCCGCGTGGAAATTCCAGACTTCATCGATAGGCCAGAGATTCTCTTTCGGAATAAATCGCTGGAGCGATTCCTTCGGCGGAATCGCCGGCCCCGGACTCGTCTCCGTGTTGTAGCCATATGCGCCACCGGCCTGCGTGTCGGCAAGCCAATACATCGGCGGCACATATTCGTACGGTCCGGTCATCTTCACGCCCGACGCACCCGTAACCGTCGTGGGATCAGCCGACGCCGACGAAATCGACGGATTCGGCCAATCCAAATCTTTCAATATCCCCAGATACATTTTCTCGACGTCGGCTGGCGGCGGCCCATCGCTGCCATACAGCCACACAAACACGCTCGGATGATTGCGCAGGATTCGAATCTGGCTCTTCAGCGATTCGCCCGCGATCTTGTGCTGATCTTCCTTCCAGACTTTCCAGCGCTCCCAGGCGTCACAGCAAGTCCAGCCCGGCATGATCAAAATGCCGAGTTTGTCCGCTTTATTGAAAAAATCTTCGTGATCGATGCGCCCTTCCAGGCGCACCGTGTTTAAGCCCATGTCCTTCACATACGCCAGGTCTGCATCGACGCGCTCCGGCGAATAACGCAGGAACATATCCGGCGCCCACGCCGCTCCGCGAATCAGAACTTTTCGTCCGTTGATCTTGAACAGCCGGTAGCCCTTATCGGTCAGCTCCGAAGTCGCTTCCCGAATGCCGAACGTGACGTCCGCCGCGTCCGAAACATGCCCGCCAGTTTCGAACGTCAGCTTCGCCTTGTACAAATTCGGCTCGCCCATCTGATAGGGCCACCATAGCCGCGGATGCGCCAGCTTCAACTCCGAAAATTTGTCCGCGCTGAACGTAACCGTCTTCGCTTCACCCGCCGCCAGCTTCACGTCCTGCTTGATGCGAATCCCGCCTTCGATCTCCGCCGCAAGCACGCCATCCACCGGCTTGTCCGCCGTGTTTCGCAAATCCGCGCTTACGTTCAACGCCGCTGCCTTATAATCATTCTCCAGCTTGCTCGTCACATACGGATTTCGAACTGACACGCCATCGTCCGCCGTCAGAAAAACTTCCTTCCAAATCCCCATGTCCTTATCGGCTGGCGTCGGATTCCAATCGACCCACGTAATCCCAAGGTCGTACTTCTGCGGCGCGAAAATCTCCAGCGCGATCGCATTTCCCTTCCCCGGCTGCAGATATTTGCTGACGTTGAATTCGAACGTCACAAATGTCCCGGCCACATCCTTCGCGTCGGCGACTTTCTTCCCGTTTACCCAAACGTTTGCGCGGTAGTTGATCCCAAGCAGATGCAGCCACTGGACCTTGCCGGCAAAATCCGCAGGGGCGACAAATTCCGTCCGCCACCACCACGAGCAAACGAACGGGCTGTCCTTCGGCATGTCCTGAATCGCAAAAAAATGTTTCGTCGAATAATCCATACCCGGCAGCGACTTCAAATTCGTGCCCATCATGGGGTCTTTGTACGTGCCGTCGTCAACCAGCGCGCCCACCGCGGTGTTCGGCAGATTCGTCCGATGCCACTTGCTGACATCGAATCCCGGCGTCGAGACCTGTTCACCGGTCGCCTTCGCATCACACGAAGACTGCAGATGCCAATCCTGATGGAGAAAAACCTTCTCCGCAGCCGCCGCGCCGGATGGCGCCAGCACCGACACACCCATCAACAGAACCGCCACAAGCGCAACAGCCGACACAAAACGCACACGCAGACGTGCCATATGGCTCCTCAGCTCGACCAGATTCGAGAACACAGTTATTCCGCGGAAAGGATGAAACACCCGACGCATCGCGCCCATATTAAACCGATTCAATGCGCTTGTACTCTCTTTCTTCGGCGAGTTTCTTTTGACAGCAAATCGATCGCGACGTCCGCCACACGCCTCGCGTGATACATTTCCCGCGCCCGCTTCGTACAAATTTCTGGGAGCCACTCTCTTGCAAACCGACGCCATCGGACTCACCGCTCTAGCCCTCGTGATGATCGCGTGGCTCATCTTCGGGCTCGCGTTCGTCCTCCGCAGGCAGATCAACAAGTCGCAACCGAAAGGGGACGAAGCTGGAGCGAAATATGGCCCCGAGTCCAAGTGGGGCATCGCCCTGCAAAGCGTAGCCTTTGCCGCCATCTGGCTGACGCCACGGCATAACTGGTGGGCGCTCCCGCCGTCGCAAGCAGCAGAAATCGCCGTCGCAGTCACAGCCGTCGTGCTCGCGTACGCCAGCGCACTCCTCTCTCTGCGCGCCGTGCAAACCCTCGGCAAGCAGTGGACCTACCAGGCGCGCGTCCTCAAAGATCACGACCTCATCACACAAGGCCCCTATTCCATCGTCCGCAATCCCATTTATCTCGGCATGTTCGGAATGGTCCTCAGCACCGGACTCGTCTTCTCCCACTGGTGGCTCGCGCTCATCGCCATTGCCTTCTTCCTCGTCGGAAATCACATCCGCATCGGCGCGGAAGAAAAGCTCCTGCGCGAATCCTTCGGCCAAAAGTTCGACGATTACGCCGCTCGCGTCCCCGCTTTTATTCCCTTTTTCGGCTAGCTGCACGCGCAAGAATGAACGCGAACGCAAAGGGACCGCGGAGCGTCCTATAACACCGTGCAAAATTTTCCACCGCCCGGACTGGACACAATCCCTCAACAATGAGAAAAAAGATTGGGGGCTAAACTATGAACACGTACAACGTCACACTCCGCTACGAAGATCGCAAAGCCGGCTCCGAAGGCCGCACGATCAAAATCGACGCATCCAGCATCGCAGGCGCGATCGGCAAAGCCACGCGCGAATTCGTCAAGAGCCTCGATCGCAAACAGCGCTTCGACATGAACAAGGGTCTCAAGATCGAAGCTCTCCGTGTCACCACTGACAAGGGCAGCGAATCCGAAGGCTCACCCGAAGCGCACAAGACGGCTGAAGACAGCGAATCCGCTTCCACCGCCAACGCCTGATTCGCGTCGCCATTCCCCGCATGGCGAGAGCGCATTATTTTCGTTTCCATGACGGCGGCCGTGCGGCCGCCGGATACCGCGGCAAGACCGGTGACTGCGTCGTGCGTTCCATCGCGATCGCGACCGGTCTTCCCTACCAACATATATATGACCTCGTAAACCGCGCCTCAACTCGCGAACGTACCGGCACGCGCAAACGCGGCATCAGCAACGCGCGCACCGGCGTCTACAAATCGACAATTCACCGCGTCATGAAAGAGCTGGGATGGGTCTGGACGCCGACCATGCAAATCAGCTCCGGCTGCACGGTACATCTGCGTCCACGCGAGCTTCCATCCGGCCGCCTCGTTGTCAGCGTCTCAAAGCATCTGACCGCGATGATCGACGGCGTGATCCATGACACCCACGACTGCTCGCGCCGCGGCAAGCGCTGTGTCTACGGTTACTGGCAGCCTCCTCCAAGTCGCTCACTCCACCCGAGGCAAATCGAGTTCGTGCAACCGCGAACGCAGCCGCGCTCTCAAGAGCAGCGCCGCGCCGATTGGGAACGCTCCATCGATCGCGCAATCCCAGTCGCGCCCCCGACTCGTCCTGCCCCGCCAAGTCGCCCCGCTCGGCGCAAACCGTCCCGTCCTCAACCACCTCCCGATCCCCCGCGCCGCAAGTCCTTCTTCGAATGGCTCTTCGGCTAGCCGCACACCGGCCAAGCCCCATCTATCTCAATCTCAAATTCCACCACCCTGTAGCCGCGATCGCTTCCCAGATCGCCGGGTTTAGATTCAACTTCACCCATCCCAAAACGACCGCCACCGACCGCCAGCCAACCTCAAAAACAGCCGTAACCCATTAATTTATAGTGATTTACGGCCATCCGCCACACCCCCACCTCCCCCAATCCCCCTAGCTCCCTCATCCCAAACTTCCCTGGAACTAAAGTCACGATTCAATCGGTACCCCCGGACTATGGCCCCCTCATGGCCCCCTCCCTAATATTCACTTACGCGAGACGCCCCAAGCGACGCTCGTGATGTCCCCAGGAGAATCGATGTCCGGCCCAGTCCATGTCGAAGACGTTCAGGCAATCGAGCTCAAGAACCAGTTCCAGCCTCTCGACCCGGCATTGGTCACCGAGGGTCAACCTGGCTCCCGCAGCAAGACGCTGTCGGTCAGCCGCGACCGTCTTTCCGACGTCATTTTGTGGGAATGCACTGCGGGACACTTCAACTGGCATTTCACCCGCGACGAGGTGATCTTCGCCCTCTCCGGCAAGGCTTTCATCATCGAGGCCGATGGCAGCGAACGCTGCATGGCCGCAGGCGACGTTGTTTTCTTCCCGGCCGGCACGTCCTGCTCGTTCCGCGTCGACGACCACTTCCGTAAGGTCGCCGTCTTGCGCGAGACCATGACCCGGCACGAAGGCTACGCGCTCAAACTTTGGAAAAAAGTCGTCCGGCTCGCCTTCCCGTTCTCGGCCGCTCCGGCGACTGCAAAAATTCATACGGCGGATGTGCCTTCGACTCCGATCCGCATCACGCCGTCATCGACTTCCCTCCGCTAGCGTCCGGCTCCCCCACCGACAAAAGCCGGCGCGGGCTCCAACCCACGCAATCTGACCAAAATAAGAGAGGGGGCGCTACCAGCCGCGCCCCCTCTTCCCACTTTAATCTCCTCGTGATTTAAATCCGCCGCGCGTCACTTACCACGGCACAATTGCCTTGTAGGGGCGGGGCTTGTTGCAAATCCTGAGCCTCGAAGGGCTCCGCCCGGCGCCAACACGACCACGGTCTATTCCAGCCGATCACGCTTCCCCGGCGTCAAATACCAGATGTAACCCGCCAGACTCAAGAGCCCGATCGTCACCGCCACAACAATTCCGTAAATCGCAGTCTCCATGAATTCGAATCATAGCGACGTCCACGCGCGACGCCATACCGTTCAACCCCGATTTCTTCGCCAGATGTTCCCAGTGAAGCATCACCGCGTACCGGAACACGTTCGCTTCGGCTCGAGCTCAACGCGCCGAGAGGAATCCGCCGCAAAAAAAAGATCAAAAAAGGATGACCGTCCGACAGCCGACGTACACCGGCGCTTCAAGATTTTTTTCGGAAGGTGCGCGTGCGATTGCCGGGCGCGTAGAGTTTTAGGTTACAATTATCGAAGCCCGGAGTGGCGGAACTGGCAGACGCGCTGGACTCAAAATCCAGTGACCGCAAGGTCGTGTGGGTTCGACCCCCTCCTCCGGGACCATAATTTCCGAGGCAGAATCCGGCCCGAAGTCCTTCCGTCATTACTCTCAAAAGTCTGGCCTCAACTCGAAAGCATCCTAAGAAATATCTGCAAGCAAGACCGACCGCTGCGGCGTAGGTAAAATCGCGCCGCTTCTTGCCCCTCTCGCGCTCCGCAGCTAAACTCGCCAAGCTCCACATTCGACGCGCGATTGATTTCTGCCCCGGGAGTCCTCCATGTCACCCGAATCCGCACCGCTAAATCCGCCTCGCGCCAGCCGCGTCGCCATCGTTGGCTGCGGATTTGTCGGTGCTACGACCGCATACGCCCTTCTCCTCAAGGGCGCTGTCGGCGAAATCGTCCTCATCGACAAAAACGAAAAACTTGCCGAAGGCCACGCCGACGATCTTCGCGATGCCGAGCTCTACTCGCACACCGCGCGCGTCTTCGTTGGAGACTACTCCGACTGCGCCACGGCCGATGTCATCATCATTACGGCCGGTCTCTCCCAAGCCCAGATGGGCGCATCACGCCTCGGCGACTTGCTCGGCTGCGCGGCAATTCTCAAAGAAATTGTCACCGAGATTCGCCGCCACAATCCGTCCGGCATTCTGCTCGTCGCGTCCAATCCCGTGGACGTGCTGACATACGCCGTCGGCAAATGGTCCGGCATGCCGCCCGGCCGCGTCATCGGTTCCGGCACCAGCCTCGACACGACGCGCTTTCGCCGCCGCCTCGCCCAACACTTCTGCGTCGCGTCCGAAAACGTTCACGCCTACATCATCGGCGAACACGGCGACAGTCAGGTCCCCGTTCTCTCCTCGGCTCGCATCGCCGGAATGTCTCTGCAAGATTTTTGCGTCGAACAGGGTTTGGCGTACGACGAGTCTATTTTCAAGGCTATCGCGCAGAAGACGCGCACTGCCGGCTTGGACATCATGCATGCCAAGGGCGCCACGTATTACGGCATCGCCGCCGCGATGTCGCGCATCGTCCGCGCCATCGTCAAAGACGAGAACGCGGTGATCTGCGTCTCCAGTCACGTACCCGCGGAGCTAGGTCTCGGCGACGTTTGCCTCTCGCTTCCGGCCACGCTCAATCGCCAGGGCGCCGGTCGCCCGCTCAAAATAACGCTGTGCCAATCCGAACGCGCCGCACTCGAGCACTCTGCTGAAGTTCTGAAGGGCTACATCTCTCACTTGCAGCTCTAATTCGCGTCCTTAGCCGTCAATATCGCCGTTACTCTCGCAGCGAATCCCGCCGTTTCTCCAATTGCCGCTCGCCGCAACTCAAAGCTAAACTCCACTCACCCTTGCTCAACGACTCCGCACCCTCCGCCGAGCCGCTCGCTGCCCGCCGTCCGGCTGCCGCAGCGCCTTCCGCGAAATCGCTATCCGGTTTCTGGGTCCTCATCGCCGTCCAGTTTCAAAACGCCTTCAGCGACAACGCGCTCAAGTGGCTCGTCAGCTTTCTCATCCTCGAAGCCTTTCCCGACAAAAATCAGCGCGACCTCTGGTTCGTCCTGGTTGTCCCGCTCCTTTTCGCAGTTCCCTTTCTCATCTTCTCGATTCCCGGCGGCTACTTCGCCGACAAATACAGCAAGCGCAGCGTCACCCTCGGCGTAAAAGTCTTCGAACTCGTCGTCATGGCACTCGCGACGTTCGCGCTCGCCCACAATCGCGTCGACCTCGCCGGCCTCGCACTCTTCCTCGCCTGCACCCAAGGCGCAATCTTCGGCCCGACTAAATACGCGCTGCTCCCCGAACTCCTTCCCGATTCCAAACTCAGCTGGGGCAACGGCATCATCGAACTCACCACGCTTCTCTCCGCCATCTTCGCCGCCCTTGCCGGAGGCTTCCTCGCCCAGCACTTCCGCGGCCGCCAGGCGTGGTCCGGCGGCGTTTTCATCGCCCAGACGCTCACCGGCATGCTCCTCGCCCTCCTGCTGCCGCGCCTCCCCGCCGCCGATCCCACCCGCCGCTTCGCCTGGAATTTCCCCCGCGAATTTGTCGCCGAAACTCGCCGCGTTTGGAGTGAATCCACGCTTCGCATGGCCGTCCTCGCCAACACATTTTTCTGGTTCCTCGGCTCGCTGCTGCTCCTCAACATCGTCCTCTACGCCATCGACATTCTCCGCGTCGACGACCAGCACAGCAGCTACCTCCTCGCCGCTCTGAGTCTCGGCATCGGTATCGGCAGCTTCCTCGCCGGCTACGCCTCCGCCGGAAAAATCGAGCAAGGCATGATCCTCCCCGGCCTCGCGGGACTCGTTATCATGACCGCCATCCTCTCCGTCCCCGGACTCAGCTTCGCCGCCGTCGCCACCCTCCTCGCCTTCGTCGGTGCATTCGGCGGATTCTTCGTCGTTCCCATCAACGCACTCATCCAACACATCCCGCCACCAGAAGAAAAAGGCCGCACCATCGCTGTCGCCAACCTGCTCTCCTTCGTCGGCGTAGCCCTCCAACCCCTCGCCCAATACGCGATGCTCCGCCTCGGCCACCCCGACCCATCCCGCGTTTTCCTCCTCGCCGCCGTCATGAGCCTCGTCGTAGGCATCCTTTTATTCCGCATGATGCCCGCCCTTGGCTCCCGCGCCCTCCACTGGACGCGCCTCCGCTCAAGCGCTACCCTATAGCCTCCTTTAAAGGCCGCGACTGTCTCCGCCACAGCCGTTGGACCTTCTTTTCGTCGAGGCGAGGCCAGCAGGCATGTCCACCGTCGTCACCCTTTCCGCTACTCCCCCTCCAAAGCGCGGCCTCCGCGAATCCATGGAGCGCGTACTCAAAGAGCTCGAAATTGCTCGCAAAGATCCCGCGCCTGACCCAGTTCACGACCTGCGAGTCGCCATTCGCCGCTGCCGCTCTGTCGCGGCCGTTTTCCAAGAAGTCGACCCCGACCCCGCGTGGACCGACCTCCGCCGGGTGCCTCGCAAACTCTTCCGCCGCCTCGGCGCCCTGCGCGACGCCCAGGTCATGGACGAATGGGTCAAGCATCTCGCGCCCGATGGCGACCCGCTCCGCGTAAAACTCCACGCAACGTTCATCAAAAATGAGCCCGACCTCCGCGACGACGCCCTCCGCTCCGTCGAAAAATTCGACATCAAATCCTGGACGCGCCTCGAACAAAAACTTCGCCGCCGCGTTCGCCTTGTCCCGCCATCGAGCCTCGCCGCCCAATGCCTCGCCGTCGAGCGCATCGACGAAGCCCGCGACCTGCACGCCCGCGCGCAGCGCACCGACAGCCCAGCCGCATGGCACGAACTCCGCATCGGCATCAAACGCTTTCGCTACACCGTCGAAAATCTGCTCCCGAATCACTACGTCCTCTGGAGCAAAAATCTCAAACGCCTCCAGGATCTCCTCGGCGACGTCCATGACCTCGACGTCCTCGCCGCTCTGTTGAAAGACGTCGTCGCGGAAAACGCACAAGACGCGAGCGACGCATCCGCCAAACACGCCCTCACCGACGCCCATCACGTCTGGCAAGAAATCATTCATCGCGAGCGCAACGAGCGCGTCGAAACCTATCGCCAGCTCACGCTCGGCAAAACCAGCCTTTGGAACGATTGGCGCCACGGCCTACCTCAAGGCAAGCGCCTCGCGCACGCCTCCATGGCTCGCCTGAGAGCAACCGCCCGCGCCACCGACTCGCGCCCGCATCGCACCGCAAAAATTTCGCGCTTCGCGATCGCGCTCTTCGACGCTCTCCGCCGCGCGCACGCCGCCCCCGCCTTCGGCGAGCAAAACATGCGTCGCGTCATGCGCGCAGCCGCCCGTCTCCATCGTGTCGGCGGAGTCCGCCACGCCAAGCCCGCGCGCAAATCCAGCCGCAAAGCCGCGCGCCGCTTCCTCCGCGAGCTTCCCATGCCTCCAAGCTGGACTTACGAAGAGTGGGATCTTCTCGGCTGGGCCGTCCGCTTCCATCGCGGACCGGAGCCGACGCCCGACCGCGGCACGTTCTCAACGCTCTCCGACGAGCAGCAGAAGAATATTCAAGCCATCGCCGGAGTTCTCCGCCTCGCGCGTGCCTTCCGCAAGTGCGGCCTCGACTCCTGCGAAGGCCTGCGCGCCGAAAAAACCGCCGAGGCCGTCATTCTTCACGTCCCCGGCCTGACTGACTCCGCCGAAAACGCCGCCCGCCTCGCCGCCGCAAAACACTTGCTCGACCTTTACATCGCGAAGCCGCTTCTTCTGAAGCCCGCGCCAAAGCCTACCGCCGCGCAAACAGAACCGCCTCCGCCACCAGCCAAAGTCGTAGCCCTGCTCGAAGACCTCCAACGCCACGAAAAACCCGAGCCGCCAAAATCCTTCGCCGCCGCAGCCGGCTCCATCTTCACCGACTAACTCCCATCCCTCGCGGTGTTGCCCCCGCCATCCTCCGGGTGTACCCTTCGCCCAACGGAAGGTCGGTCAAGCCCAAGTTCTTTGAAGCGAAGCCAAGCTCGACCCCATCCTGGTGGTTCTCTGTTCGGCCCTGACCCTGGAAAATCGCAGAACCGCAGTCCGCCTAAGGCGGAGAAAGCAGAAACAGAAATATGCGTATTCGATCGTTCGGTGCCCTTACGTTGTTGTGTGCTCTCATCATCCCCATCAGTGCCAATCGCGCCTCAGCGCAGTCCTCGGAAAAACCTGTGCGCTACACCTACGTTTCCGAGTGGGGCGTCCCACGCGCGATGTGGGGCGACTATCTGAAAGGTGAAGCTGCCGACAACGAGCTCATGAAAAAAGCCCTGTCCGACGGCGTCATCACCGGCTACGGCTCGTTTGCCATTCTCAACCATGGGGAAGCCGGCTGGACGCATGGCACATGGTTCGACGCCACTTCGATGGCCAACCTGCTCAAATTCCTCGAGACTTTGCGCAACGCGCCCGACGCAACCGCCGCTCCGCTCGCTGCCGCGAAACACGCCGACTACATCTTACAGAGCCACGACTACGCCGGGCATTCTGGCACTTTCACCAATGCCATTCTGCGCGTCGGCCGTTGGGGGCAGGCGAACGGTGCCGACGACTCTGACGGTAAAATCCTGAAAGCAACAATGGTGCCGGTGCTCGATAAACTCGTCGCCGATGGCGCGCTGCACGGTTACACGATCCACACCGAAGAGCTTCACACCCAGCCCATCGGCACCCTCTACATCGCGATCCTCGCAAACGGCGCCGAAGGCATCGACAAATTCGACGCCGCTCTCGACGCCGCCATAAAGAGCAATCCAGCCGCATGGGCCGGCCTCCGAGCCACCTTCGACGAGAAGGGTCACTACGACTTCCTGGCAAGAGTCGGTGTCATGGCCAACAAGTAGCACCGCAGCCCGAGCGTTCGCTCGGCCACTGCTTCAAATAAGACGCCTTGTAGGGGCGGGGCTTAGCTCCGCCCGGCGTCGCCCACCCTAAAAACTGATCCGCCATGCTCCGGTGGCTTGTCCTGAGGAACGAAGGGCATCCTTGCCTCCGTCTTTGAATTTCCCCGCTCTACCCCTCGCTAAAATCGATCATCGCTGGCTTCTCGCGGAAAAACTTCGTCTTGCTCGCCAGATAAATCACGCCAATCGCAAACCAAATCCCGCCCGCCGTCTTCGCCAACGGATTCAAGTTCCAACAAATCACCGTACAAAAAATAAATCCAATCGCCGGCAACACAATATCTATTAAGACGTTCCGCTTCCCCGCCTTCTGCAACACGCCGAACTGATACAGCGCCGCCGCATTCACTCCCATGAACGACAAAAACGCTCCGAAATTCAAAAGTTCCGCCGCCTGCTGGTACGCGCTGCCGTAATAATTCAGCAGCACCGCTCCACCAAAACTCAAAATCCCGATCAATAGGATGTTGTACGTCGGCGTGCTCGTTCCCGGCTTCACATGCCCAAAAAACTTTCGCGGCAGCACGTTGTCGCGCCCCATCCCAAACAGCAATTTCGCGGCGCCCAACCCGCCGCCGAGCCCGCTTCCAAATGCCGCCACAATGAGCACCACTCCCATCGCAGTAAAAAGTGTCGGTCCGCCGACGCGTCCGCAGACATCCATGAACGCCGTCTCCAGCGACTTGAACGATTGCCACTCCGGCCACACGCGCTGCGCCAGATAAACCTCAAGCCCGCCAAAAATTCCCGTGAACAAGCAAACGATCACCGTCGCCAGCAAAATATTCCGCTTCGGATTCTCCGCATCCTCCGTCAGCGTCGTCACGCCGTCGAACCCGATATAAGTCAACGCCGCGAACGAAGTCGCGCCCAAGAACTGCCGCAGGTTCCACGTCGCCGGATCGTAAAACGGTTGCGTCGAAAAAATTCCTGCCCATCCCTGCGTCGTGAACAAAAACCGTACCGCCAGCACGATAAAAAACCCGATCACGATGAACATGCCAATCAACAAGATCTGATTCTGCTCCGCCGATGACTTCACACCCTGTAAATTCAAAATTGTGATCACAGCCGCCACAATCGCCGCCCATACCGCGAACGGAACTTTCGGGGTGTAAACGTTGTGCATCGCGGTCGCAATCCACACGCAATTAATCAGCGGCAGCAACAAATAGTCGAGAAACATCGCCCAGCCCGCAAGAAATCCCAGGTGCGGATTGATTCCTTTTCCAACATACGTGTACGCCGAACCCGCCGACGGAAACAGCGCCGCCATCCGCCCGTAACTCACCGCCGTGATCATCATCGCGAACATCGCGAACAAAATAATCGCCGTAAAATAATTATTGGAAAGCTTCTGCGCCACGCCATACAGCGGCACCGGCGCAATCGGCTGAATCAGCACAATCCCAAAAAACACCAAATCCCTCAGCGAGAGCAATTTCTTGCCGCTTCGTCCACCGACTCCAGCCGACGTCCCGCCCACCGTTTCGCTCACGCGACCTCCGCTTCCCGCACCGCAACTCCAAGATCGTCAAACCGCACTACAAAACTGTCATCCCCACCGAAGCGAGCCGACGCCTTTTCTTCGCGTTCGCTCCCGCGAACGCGTCGGCTCGCGTAGTGGAGGGACCTTGGCGTGATCTCACCCTTACGCGACTCGATGAGACACACCTTCACAGCGCAATCAAATCCTCTTCACCAGCCCCTGATCCGTGGCCTCCGTATTCTTCACCAGCAGCAAAACCAAAATCATCCCCACAAACGGAATCAGCCCCGCCACCACCACAATCGGATCAAACGCATGCGTTCCCGCCGCCACATTCGCATCCGAAAAATGCCCGATCAATTCGAACGCAATAATCGTCCCGATCCCCGCCGCCGTCCCGCTCATTCCGCTGACCGTCGCCACCGCCCGGCTCTCAAATAAATCCGTCGGCAATACGTTCGCAATCGTCGAAAACGACGCATATGCAAACGTCGCGATCGCAAACAACAACGTGATCAGCCACAGCTTCGTCGTAAAAATCGTCGGGATCAGCAGCATCACGCCAAACCCACCGAACACCACCATCGACTTCCGCGCCGCCCCAACCGACCATCCGCGCTTGATCAGCACGCCCGAAATCCATCCGCCAAAAAAATTCCCCAGGTCCGCCGCCAGAAACGGAATCCACACCGCGACCAATCCGTTCTTCAGCGCAATTCCCTTCGCCACCAGAAAAATCGGAAACCAATCCGTCACAAAAAACCAAACCGGATCGGTCAGCCCCTTCGAAATCAGCGTCCCCCAAGTCTGCGGCAGCTTCAACAACTCGCCCCACCCCGGCAGTTTTCGCGTCCCCGGCTCGCCCTTATCGATCGATTCCGCCTCAATATCCGTCAACAGCATCTGCCGCTCTTCCGCCGTAATCCGCGGATGCTCCTGCGGCCGGTAATACATTTTTCGCCAGAGAATAAGCCACAGAAACCCCAGCAACCCCGGAATCACAAACGCAACGCGCCACCCCCAATGCAAATAAATCGGCAAAATAATAAATGGCGCCACCGCGCCGCCCACCGACGACCCGCTATCGTAAAACGCCGCCGCCAATCCCCGTTCGCGTTTCGGAAACCACTCCGACACCGCCTTGCTCGCTCCCGGCCAGTTCGCCGACTCACCCAGCCCCAATAAAAATCGAAATCCCGCGAAGCTCGCAAACCCATTCGCCAACGACGTCAGCAGCGACACCATCGAATACCAGATCACGCTGATCGTCAGCCCGCGGCGCGTTCCGATGCGATCGATCTGCCGTCCGCAAACCGTCTGCCCGATCGAGTACGCCACGCGAAACGCAATCGCGATGTTCGCGTAGTCCGTATTCGTCCAGTGAAAATCCTGTTTCAGAAATGGCGCAAGTATCGACAGCGTTTGCCGATCCACATAATTAATCACAGTGGACGCAAATAAAATCCCGCCAATCCACCACCGCAGCGAAGGAATCCCCCGGTTCTCCGTCATGAAATCGTCATCGCCCCTGTGGCACAGACGCTCTTGTCTGTGCGCCTTCACACGCCGGCACAAACTCCTCGCCGCGCCAAAACTCGCCGCCCGATTCTACACGCCCGCACTCACACTCTGCCTGAGTTTCAGAGACCGAATCATTTAGCCGAATACGCACAGCCACCCAAACTGTCATCCCGACCGAAGCGACCCGACGCTTTTTCCCCGCGTTTGCTTCCGAGCGAACGCGTCGGCTCGCGCAGTGGAGGGACGTTGGCTTAATCTCAGCCCCACTCGACTCGATGTGACAACTCCTATCGTCAACTCTTCGATGCCGTCCTTCGCCGCTTTGCGATGCCCCATCTCCCTGTGTTGTAATGTTCCTGTAACACGCGACCTTTACTCTCCATCGATCCGATGCCCACTAGCTCCGTCGAAAATCCGGAATCTCAAAAGGCGCCTCGACCCGAGGCAGCCAAATCCACTTTGCCCCAGCCGGGACGTCCCGTCCCCAGCCGCGCATACCCTGGCGCGCTCATCGTCGTCGAAGGCACCGACGGCTCGGGCAAGAGCACGCAACTTTATCTCCTAAAACGCTGGCTCGAAATCGGCGGCTATCGACTCCATTTCACCGAGTGGAACTCTTCTCCGCTGGTGAAATCCGCCACGCGCCGCGGCAAACAGCGCCGCCTGCTCACCCCGACCACCTTTTCGCTCCTCCACGCCGCCGACTTCGCCGATCGGTGCGAGCGCCAGATCATGCCGCTCCTACAAGGCGACTATCTCGTCCTTGCCGACCGCTACGTTTACACCGCCTTCGCGCGCGACGCCGCTCGCGGCTGCCCGGAACGCTGGCTCCGCAATCTCTATCGTTTCGCTCCCGTTCCCGACATCACATTTTATTTCCGCGCCCCGCTCGATGTCGCCGTGCATCGCATTCTCAGCGGCCGCCCGAAACTCAAATACTATGAAGCCGGCATGGACCTCGGCCTTTCCTACGACCGCGCCGAAAGTTTCCGTTTGTTTCAAGCACGCATCCTCGAGGGCTACGACAAAATGGTCGACTCCGACAATTTCGTCGTCCTCGACGGAACTCTGCCAGTGAACAAATTGCAAAAGCAAATGCGCGACATCGTCGCCTCCAAAATCGATCTCAAGCGTTTTGCGCCGCGCGCCCCGGAAGCCGAATGACGAAGAAACATGAAGAAGGCGTAGCAGGAATGCCCGACCACGAAAAAGAAAAAGAGAAAGACAGGGCCGCTGCAGTGACAGCGCCTGCGCCGCCGCAACCCGCGGAGCTGACCGGTGCGCCAGTTCAGCCGGTGCCAGCAACGAAGGTTCCCGCGACCGAGGAAGACGCCTCTCAATATTTCTTCGGCGAACCTCTCGTCGGCTTCGATCCCAGCGAAATCACCGGTACGCTCATCGTCATCGAAGGCATGGACGGCTCCGGCCGTTCGACGCAAATCGCATTGCTGCAAGAGTGGCTCGAGTCCGAAGGCTTCTCCGTGCAAACCAGCGGGCTGCGTCGCTCGAACCTGGTCGGCCGCGACATCGACGAATTGCTGGCGAAAAACGCCGTCACCCGTCTGACTCTTTCGCTGATGTACGCCACCGACTTCTTCGACCAGATCGAGCACCGCATCCTGCCGGCGCTCCGCTCCGGCGCAGTCGTCCTCGCCGATCGCTTCATCTTCACCTTGATCGCGCGCGGCGTCGTGCGCGGCATCAATCGCGATTACATCTCCGGCCTCTACGCGATGGCCCTTCGCCCGCACCTCACTTTCTGGCTAAATGTGCGCCCTGAAACCGCCTTCGCGCGCGAATTCAAAAAAGCGCAGGCCATCAGCTATTGGGAAGCCGGCCGCGACATGTCGCTCTCGCACGATCTCTACTGGTCCTTCATCCGCTACCAGACAATGATCAAGCGCGAATTCGAAGTCATGGCCAAGCGCCACAGCTTTATCGAGCTCGACGGCGAGACCAGCGTCTCCGCAGTCAACAAGCAGCTCCGCCATCGTATCGGCGAACGTCTAGGAATTCGCGCGACAAAATACGCGCCGTCATCCGCATTGCAGCACCTCTGGCGTTAAACTCTCTCGCATGCCCGAGCCAGTTCATATTGCGGCGATCGATGCCGGCTCCAACGCAGTGCGCCTTTCCGTCGCCCGCGCCTATTCCGCTCTCGACATCGAGCCTCTCTACAGCGAACGCTACTCGCTGCGACTCGGCGAGAGCGTTTTTCTTCGTCACCGTTTCACCGAAGACATTTTCAAAAAAGGCGTGAAAGCGTTCCGTCACTTCAAAGAAGTGATGGACGAATACGGCGTCACCCGTTACCGCGCCGTGGCGACCAGCGCGTCGCGCGAAGCTCGGAACCGCGAAAAGTTTGTGTGCGAGATCAAACGCAAGTCAGGAATCTCGCTCGAAGTGATCGGCAGCGCGGAAGAATCGCGCCTGGGGCGCGAAGCCGCGATCGCGGTGATGGGACCCGAATCCCCGCCGCGTTGCATCATCGACCTTGGCGGCGGCAGCCTCGAGATCAACATCCTTCACGATCACACCGTCGAACAGTGCGCGCAGATTCCCGTTGGCACCGTCCGCTTGATGACGACGCTGGGTATTCCCGGCGTGATTCGGACGCAGCAGTCCGAGCAAGTGCGGCGCTACGTAAAAGCGTTGCTGGAATCGAAGCTGCCGAACCGGCCAAATCTCGCCGACAGCATTGCAGTGGCCTTGGGCGGCAGCGCGGAATCTCTCGCCGCAATCGCCCCCGGACCGCGCGAACATGGCGTTCCCACTCTGCAACTTTCGCTACTGCGAGAACGTTTGTCCGGAATTCTCGAACGCGACGTGCGCGAGCGCATGAAGGCCTACGCCGTGCGCCGCGATCGCGCCGACGTCATGGGAATCGCCGCGATCATCTTCATAATGATCGGCCGTTATTTGAATTTACGGACGGTTTCGGTTCCAAGCACCGGCATCCGCGAAGGGTTGCTGCAAGAGATTGCGCGCGACGCTTTCTCTCGCAAAGAGCCGCATCGTTACAACGCCGCCGAACGACAAGTCTTGCTCGGCACGCGCGCCTTCGCTCGACGTCTAAAATACGACCAGCAGCACGCCGAGCATGTCCGCGAACTCAGCATCATGCTCTTCGATCAGTTACAGCCGGTGCATCATTTGCCGGCGCATGCCCGCGTCATGCTCGAAGCGGCCGCGATGCTTCACGACGTCGGCCACATGGTCAGTCACCGCGGCCATCACAAACACGGCGAATATCTCGCGCTCAACGGCGACATCCAAGGCCTCGACGGCCACGACCGCTGCATCGTCGCCGCCGCCGTCCGGTATCACAACAGAAAGTCTGTGCCGGCGGGACACCACGTGGCGTACTCGTCGCTAACCAACGCCGAGCAGCGCATCACGCGCCGTCTAGCCGCCCTCTTGCGAGTAGCCGAAGCCCTCGATCATTCCCACCGCCAGCGCGTCACAAACCTGCGCGCCTCATTCCAACGCGGAGCCGTAGGCCTCCGCGTCACCGCCCACGGCGACGCCGCCGAAGACCTGGTCGACGCCAACCGCAGCGCCGAACTCTTCGAAAAAGAATTCCACGTCCGCCTCTACTTCCGCCAAGCCGACAACTAACCAGTCCGCGTCGGCCGCGAGCCCGCGATCGCTCCTGGGTGTCGCACCCTCCGATTTCAGAGGGTGCAGGTTTAGACGAATCCAGCCACCAGACAAATCAACAATCGCGTTCGACCAACACCACCCTGTAGCCGCGATCGCTTCCCAGATCGCGGGGTTTAGATTCAAATCTCACCGAGGTCAAGAATCTCCGCCGGAACGTGCATGCGCTCTGTATTTCCGACTTCCAAGTCCCCTCGATCCCTTCCCCGCAGACGCTGCTCAAACCCCAGATCAATCGCCGCTACCGCTCGCAACGAGTTCGAAAAAATCGCCATGCTATAATCCACTTCGACGATGACGTTCGTCCGGCTCCGTTTATGGAGTGCGGCGCTTCAGCGCCGCCTTTGAGGTCGCAGCGTAACCAAAAGCTTCAACGACTCAGGCCGTCGTCACCGCAATACAAGTCGGACCGAACCCGGCATTGGCAAAGATGCAGTCTCGCCCCTCAGCGGCGGGCACCGA
>DASXPD010000105.1:0-70506 GCA_036493835.1 Candidatus Acidiferrum sp.
AGAAATATGTAGTTAGCCTTAGAGAAACCACCATTTTCCACACACTTATCAACACTTGTGTTGAAAACTTCACACGGCAGAAATATTGCAGTACCGTTTCGGAACTTCGTTTGCACATGTGCGCAACGACTACGACGCCTATGAAATCGAACGGACGACACGCATGAAGAACGACACCTTCGAAGGACCGTTCTCGCTGATCCAGATGTTTTGGGGCAACATCGCCGCGCGGCCACTGCGTGCCGCGCTCAGCATCATTGCAATTGCGATCCAGGTCATTCTGGTCCTGATGATTGTCGGGCTGACGTCGGGCATCGTGTCGGAGTGGGGCAAGCGCGCGGAAGGTGTTGGCGCGGACATCATGGTGCAACCGCCGAACTCCTCGATTTTTCTGGCGTTTGCGAGCGCTGTGATGCCGGAATCGTTGGGTCCGCAGATCGAAGCGTTGCCGCTCGTCGATGAAGTGTCACCGGTCGTGATTTTGTCGGAGCAGAAAAACCTCGTGATGGTCTATGGCATTGATTACAAACGCTTCAATGCGCTGAGCCGGGGATTCTTGTTTCGCGCGGGGACGCCATTTAACGGACCTGATCAGGTCATCGTCGACGACATCATGGCGCAGCAGCGGCACTTGAAAGTGGGCGACCACATCATGCTGCTCAACCGGCAGTTTACGGTGAGCGGCATCGTCGCGCACGGCAAGGGCGCGCGGTTTTTCATACCGATCAAAACGGCGCAAGAGATTGCCGGCGTGGAAGATCGCGTATCGATGTACTACGTTCGAAGCAAAGGCAATACCGAAGGGACGCGCGCTGCGATTTTGAAATTGGCGCCGCAGAATCGAGTTCGCTCGATGGCGGAGTACGTCACGCTGATGAGTTCGTCGAACCTGCCGCAGCTGAAGCCATTCGTGCGATCAATGGTTGGGCTGGGCATCGTGATCAGCTTCCTGGTGATTCTGTTGAACATGCACACGATGGTGATGGAGCGGACGCGCGAAGTCGGAATCCTGAAGGCGCTGGGTTTCTCGCGGTTCGATGTCGTCAAGATGCTGCTAGGCGAGACACTCGTGCTCACATTCCTAGGTGCCGGGTGCGGGATTCTGATTACGTACCTGACGGCGGCCGTGCTGAAGGAAGTGAATCCGGGATTGACGATTTTGATTACGGGGCGATGGGTGTTCGCGGCAATCGTTTTGGCCGTGATTGGCTCGGCGATGGGCGTGGCCTATCCCGCGTTGCGGGCGGCGAGTTACGACCCGGTTGTCGCACTGGCGTACGAATAAGCCACCCTCTGACGGAATTTACTGTTGCCTTTCCACCTTCGCCTTATAATTTCAATGGCTGTGCCCTCGAGTACGATCCATCCAAAGGAGAGTTGCATGAAGCGACTGCAAGTCATTTTGCTGGCGGCTGGTTGTAGCTTGTGCCTCGTCAACGGTGCCACCGCTCAGATGGGCGGGATGAAATTTTTCAGCAAGCCGAATATTGCCGATATTTTCAAACCTGTCGTCGGGCAGGGTGCTGTGTACCAGCAGACGTCCGAAGGTAAAGAGGGTCACGAGATGGAGATGACCATCGTGGGCAAAGAGATGACATCTTCCGGTGAAGGCTACTGGATGGAAATGGTGATGGGTGGTGGCCAGGGGGGGCAGAAGACATACGGCAAGGTGTTGATGACCAAGGATTTTCAGTTCACGAAGGTCATTTTCCAGATACCAGGGCAGGGCGCGATGGAAATGCCGATGAACCCGAACGATAAGGATCGCGCTCAGATGAAAGACGAGCTGACAAAGTGGACGCAGGTGGGAACAGAAACGATCACCGTGCCGGCTGGGACGTTCAGCTGCGCGCACTGGAAGAAAGACGACGGCACGGATGAGGTCTGGACGAGCGACAAGGTTTCACCGCTGGCGATGGTGAAGCAGGTTGGGAAGACGCACAGCATGGTGCTGGTGCGGCAGATCACGGGAGCGCAAGATCACATCACCGGGCCGGTGACGCCGTTTGATCCGAAGGCGTTCGCACGGCCGCAGAAACAGTAGGCCGACGCACGAAATATTGTTGGAAACGAAAAAACGCCGGACTTTGGTCCGGCGTTTTCCTTTTCGAATGTTACGTGGCAGCTGGCTATGCGGCTGGACCTGAGTCCGCTTTCGAATCGTCGGCTTCGACGTTGATGTCGTTCAGGGATTCGACGACGTCCTGAATCATGGCTAACGGGCAGACAACGTGGACCTTATTCTCGGGATCGACGACATCCACGACGACCTTTGAACCCACCGTGCGCACGACGACATGGGTATCGGAGTCGCGAACCTCGACGAATTCCGTGTTGGGATAGTTTTGGAGTTCCTTCGCCAACACTCGCAATATTGGAATTGCTTGCTGCGCGTCGCGAGGGATTTTAGGAAGCTCGCGCCTCGGGGTGAAATGCATCGCCAACGGCGCGACATGCATGGCCATCGGGACGATTGCTGCGGGCGCCCAGATGTGGATGTGGGTGCCGTGGTTATCGTCGACCTGAACCTGCGCGACGCCATCGTGAAGCGTGTAGACGCCCGCTGCGGTGACCGTCCCCGCGAAAGCCAAGGCTACTTTTGCTATCAAGATCATGATGCTTCTCCTCTGTCTCGATTCCGGCGATACGGTTTCAGTTTATCGACTGACGAATGGATGAATGGCCGCGCTAGTCCGAGACGTTCTTGGAATCGAGCCAGACGCGCACGGTCTGTTCGCGATCTTTCACCGAGACGAGTTCGGTGTCGCCTTGCAGCGCCAACGCATGGAGTCCGGCGACGAGATCGACTTCGTCCTTCTTGCCGGAGAACAGCGCGTCAACGACCTTCATCGGAACCTTGACCTCGACCTTGGAGCGCTTGGCGTCTTTATCTTTTGAATCTCGATCCTTCTCGATCACATGAACGAGGAAGTAGTTGCCTTGCTTAGCGACTCGCACATCTTCCTCTTTGTTCTGCACCGTCACGAATTCGCCGTCTTTGGCCTCGCGCACAGCGCTCATCAAAGCCTGGAAATCGACGCCCTGGCAGTCGAAATGGTCTATCTTCACGTGGCCGTTATGAAACTTGTCCTTGTCGATGGTCGGCAGGATTTTTTCGGCGAGCTCAAGCGGGATGTTGACGCGGACGATCTCATCCTTCGATTCGGGATTCTCGACGCGAACGTGGAGCCAGCGATCGTGCGACGCGGAGTCGGACGATTTAGGGGAGTTTTGCGCGGAGCCTGAGATCGGTGTCAGGGCGAGGGCTCCTGCGATCAAGGCGACTGCTGGGATCCTGCGAATGCGGTCGTTCATGTGATGCCTCCTTCGAGGGGCGCGCCTGACGGAAGGTGGAAGCCGGGCTGAATCGGCCGGATCCGGGCGCCTTGGTCACATATACGTGTAGGCGTCTAAAAAAGTTCCTGAGATTTTGAGGGTTGAGGTGGCTAAGAGGAATCGACCGCCCGGATGCCGGGCGGTCTACTTAAACAGGTGAGCTGAGGAAACCGAGTTTACGGCGTGAACTTCATGAAAACAGCGCTCAGTGGTGGCAAAGTCATGGGCAACGAGTGATCCCGCCCCATGTGCCGTACCTCTTCCGTATGGATGCCGCCCATATTTCCGACATTGGAGCCGCCGTAGATACCTGCGTCGGTGTTCAGCACCTCTTGGTAGAAGCCGGGGCGAGGCGCGCCGATTCGGTAGCCGGCCCGGACGACAGGTGTGGCGTTCATCACGATCAGCATGACGTCGTCGGGATTCTTGCCCCTGCGGACGAACGAGAACGTGCTGTTGTCGCCGTCGTTGCAATCGATCCATTCGAAACCGTGCCAGTCGAAGTCGACCTCATGCAGCGCCGGCTCCGCGGCGTAGAGCTTGTTGAGATCGGCAATCAGATTTTGCATGCCGCGATGCGGCGCGTACTGAAGTAGGTGCCAGTCGAGACTGTTCGCCTCGGTGAATTCGGTACGCTGGGCAAACTCCTGACCCATGAACAGGAGCTTCTTGCCTGGGTGTCCGTATTGGTAGCCGTAGAGCAGCCGCAGATTTGCAAACTGCTGCCACGCGTCGCCGGGCATTTTGTGGAGCAGCGAATTTTTGCCGTGGACGACTTCGTCGTGCGAGAAGGGCAGCACGAAGTTTTCCGTGAAGGCGTAGAGCAGCGAGAACGTCAGCTTGTTCTGCTCGTACTTACGATGAACCGGGTCGGTCGAAAAATATTTGAGCGTGTCGTTCATCCAGCCCATGTTCCACTTCAAGCTGTAGCCGAGCCCGCCGAGGTAGGTCGGACGCGATACCGCCGGCCAGGCGGTGGATTCTTCCGCGATCGTCAGAATGCCGGGGAAGCGTTCGAACGCGACTTCGTTGAGCCGCTTGATAAACGCGATCGCATGAAGATTTTCGCGGCCGCCGAATTCGTTCGGAATCCACTCGCCAGCCTTGCGCGAATAGTCGAGATAGAGCATGGATGCGACGGCATCCACGCGCAGCCCGTCGATGTGATATTTGTCGAGCCAGAAGAGCGCGTTTGAAATGAGGTAGTTGACGACCTCATTGCGGCCGTAGTTGTAGACCAGCGTGCCCCAATCGGGATGCGAGCCCTGCCTCGGGTCGGAGTGCTCGTAGAGATGCGTGCCGTCGAATTCGGCCAAGCCAAACGTGTCGCGCGGGAAGTGCGCGGGCGTCCAATCGAGAATGACGCCAATGCCGGCGGCATGGCAGCGATCGATAAACTCCATGAACTCCGCCGGCGTGCCGTAGCGGCTGGTCGCCGCGAAATAGCCGATCGTCTGGTAACCCCATGAGCCGTCGAAGGGATGCTCCATGATCGGCAGCAACTCGATGTGGGTGTAGCCGAGTTCCTTGACGTATGGAATCAGCTGCTCGGCAAGTTCGTGATAGCTGAGCCAGCGATTGCCTTCTTCGGGATTACGCCGCCAGCCGCCAAGGTGGACTTCGTAGATCGAGATGGGCTTTTCGAGCCACGGGGTCGTCTTACGTCGCGTCATCCAGTCGACATCGGCCCATTTGTGAGTATCGAGCCGAGATACGATCGAGCCCGTGTTCGGTCGGAGTTCTGCGCGAAATCCATATGGATCGGCCTTGAGCGGCAGCATGTCGCCGCGTGGGCCGATGATTTCGTATTTGTAGATGGCGCCTTCGTCGAGCTCTGGGATGAACAGCTCCCAAACTCCTGACGATCCGCGCGCGCGCATCGGATTGATGCGCCCGTCCCAGTGATTGAAATCGCCGACGACGCTAACGCGCCGCCCGCTCGGCGCCCACACCGCGAAATTGACGCCTTTAACTCCGGCAACCGTCGTGATGTGTGCGCCAAGCTTCTCGTAGGCGTCGTAATGCCGGCCTTCGCCCATCAGGTACAAATCGAAATCGCTCAACAAGAAGGGAAACGCATACGTGTCGTAGCGTTCATACGAATCGCCCGAAGCCGTCTTGTAACGGATGCGGTACTTCGCTGGATCGGGCTTGTCTTTATAGGTCTCAGGCAACGTCGCTTCAAACAGCCCTTCGGGCCGGCGCTTTTGCGCTTCGAGGTTGTTGGGGATGCCGGGACCGGAAAGCGTCGACGAGTAGGCGTGCGGATTGAAAAATCGGATAACCCAACGTGGTCCGGCCGGCGTCGCAACCGGCTGCGGTCCCAGCACTGCGAATGGATCGGCGCTGCGGGCGCTCAGAATTGCGTCGATTTGCGATTCGACTTTGGTTTGCACTGCGTTTGCTTCGCGCGTTGCAGTATTTTCGGTGCGCGGTTCAGGCACGATTGGTGTCTCCCAAGAAACACACTTCGAATAGGTACTCTGGGCAGGCTCAGTTTGGATGCGAGCGCGCGTCCATTCGACTCTCGGCTGCGGGGTTCCGTTAGGCCGAGCCAGTTTGCGATGCCGGAGCCTTATACGTCAATTGTGACGCTTGCGAGGGCGGTTCGGGCGCGATAGAGTGCGGCGGGTCGCGAGTCCGTCATTGTCTCTTAGCCGCACCGTTAGCCGCATTCGACAGACAGCGGGTTTCGCATCCGCAGGTTCGTTGGACTCACTAACTTCATCTACGGAAATCTCGGGAAACTCATGGCTATCTCGAAAAAATTAGTCGGCGCAGTCGCAATCATCTCGCTGCTGCTCGTATTCGTCGCCGTTTCGCGCGTCTCGACGCACGCGCAAGACCGCACCCAGGGACGCTCGATGGTCGTCTCGCGCGGCGGCATCGTCGCGAGCGAATCGCCCCTGGCCTCTCAGGCTGGAGTGAGGATCCTCGAGAGCGGCGGCAACGCCGTCGACGCCGCCATCGCCACCAACGCCATGATGGGAGTCGTCGAGCCGATGATGAACGGCATCGGCGGCGATCTCTTCGCAATCGTCTACGACGCGAAAGCCAACAAGTTGTACGGGCTCAACGCCAGCGGATGGGCACCGAAGGGACTCACCATCGCCTACCTTGAGAAGCAGGGCATCAAGTCGATGCCTCAGCGCGGCATCAACTCGGTCACCGTTCCCGGCGCCGTCGATGGCTGGCAGAAGCTCGCCGACAAATTCGGCCGCAAGAAATTGAGCGACGACCTAGCCTCCGCGATTCGAACCGCGCGGGATGGATTCCCGGTCCCCGAGTGGGACGCACTCTATTGGGCCGAAGAAGTCGACTATCTCCACGGCGACCAAGCCGCAACCGCGACGTATCTTCCCAACGATCGCCCGCCAAAGCTCGGCGAAGTCTTTCGCAATCCGGACCTCGCGAATTCGCTGGAAGCGATCGCAACTCACGGACGCGACGCGTACTACAAAGGCGAAATCGCCACCAAGTTGATCGAAGGCATGAAGCGCCACAACGGCACGATGACCGCGCAAGACCTCAGCGAATATTCCGCCGAATGGGTCGAGCCGCTCTCGACAACCTATCGCGATTGGACCGTTTTCGAATTGCCGCCGAACGGGCAGGGAATCGCCGCGCTCGAAATGCTCAACATCATGGAAAAATTCCCGCTCGGCGAAAAAGACTGGGGATTCGGCTCGCCGAAAGCACTGCACGCCATGATCGAGGCGAAAAAGCTCGCCTACACCGATCTCGCCAAATATATCGGCGATCCGCGCGGCCAAAAATTGCCGGTCAAAACGCTCGCCTCGAAAGAGTGGGCCGAACAGCGCGCCAAACTCATCGACCCGGCACATGCCAATTGCGATGCGAAAGCCGGCGACATGCCGCCCGGTTCTGAAACCACATACCTCACCGTCGTCGACGGCGATGGCAACATGGTCTCCCTGATCCAGAGCAATTACTCCGGATTTGGCTCCGGCGTCGTCGCGCCCGGCACCGGCTTCGCGCTGCAGAATCGCGGCGGCCTTTTCTCGCTCGATCCGTCCTCGCCAGACGCACTCGCTGGCCACAAGCGCCCGCTCCACACCATCATCCCGGCCTTTGCGCAACACGGCGATGTCCGCATCGCGTTCGGCATCATGGGCGGCTACAACCAGGCTCAGGCGCACGCACAATTCGTCGCCGACGTCGTGGACTTCAAGATGAATATTCAAGCCGCGATGGAAGCGCCCCGCTTTTCGAAATATACGTTCACCGGCTGCGACCTCTTCATCGAGAATCGCTTCTCGCAATTCACGCGAAACGAGCTCACTAGCCTCGGCCACAAGCTCGACATGAAAGGCGCCTACTCCAGCTCCATGGGTGGCGGGCAGGCGGTTGAGCGGGATTTCGCCACCGGCGTGAATTTTGGCGCCTCCGACCCACGCAAGGACGGCGAAGCCATCCCCGAGATCGGCACCCAGTAGCCGTTAGGCGTAGCCCCCAGGCCGCCAGAATGGTCCCCCAGGGACTGCAAACTTTTTCCCTCGGCCGTACCGCGTCGGAACAACCTAGGCCCATCCTGGCCTGTCGGACAGGGGGCCACACTCTAACTCGCCTGTAATCAATAGCTTAGCATCAGCCCCCTTGGCGACTTAGTTGCTTTATCGATACCTGTCCGAAGGTACGGTCGCGTTCCCCGGCGACGACCCCGAACCCGGAGGGCCCAAATGCAGCTTCACCGCTTGGCACTGAAAATCCTGCGATTCGCGCCGCTCGCCGCGCTCACTTTCGTCACCATTCCCGCTGCGCAGGCTCAGGTCATGACCGTCTCTGGCCGCTACCAATGCGCCGAGGCTCGCGTTGCCGGCAAAACCGTTCCATGCAGCTCCGCCCCGCTGACGTTAAAAACCGACGGCAGATTCGAACTTCGCGGTTGGGAAGGCAGTTACCTCGTAATGGGCGACTGGGTCGAGCTATCCGATCAGATCGTCCGCTCGCGGGCCAAAATGGAGCCCGGACACAAAATCGTGTTTCGCTATCGCGGAAAACATGGCTGGTGCGAAATGGTGTACGAGCGCCGCGTCGCCGAACTCGGCAAGACCTCGCTCGGCTAAGCCGACCGCAAGCTGCTTAGTTCGCGCCTGATCGAGCTCAATGGCGCCGTCAAGCGTTGTACCAGCGAACTCCCTTTCTCTGTTCCTCGGCGATTTCCTTGGCCACGACCATCGTCAGCGGCCGCTTGTATTGCCCGCAAATCGCGATAATCGCGTCCATCAACGAAATCGGAGCCGTGTAAGATCGCCCGAATGACGGCGCGTCCACCGACGCGAGAAACACCTCGTCGCAAGCCCTCGCCAGCGGCGACAAGTACGTATCCGAAATCCCGATGCAATACGCCCCGTGCGACCGAGCCTGCTGCGCGCCCTCGACCGTCTGCCGCAGTCCCCGCTGAAAGCTGATCGCAATCACAACGTCCCGTTTTTTCATCACGCGTGCCAGATGCGTCATTCCGCCCGCCGTCGTCACTGCCACGATCGGCACTCCGACAATCGAAAGGTGATATTCGAGATATTCCGCAAGGATCGAAGCGCTGTCGGCCGCAAACGCCACCACGCGTCGCGCCTCAAAAAGCCGTTTCGCCACCTTCGCGAGCCGTGTCGCATCCAGGCTGTTTTTCAGCGCCTGCAGGTTTTTAGCAGACCGCGCCAGCGACTCCTGAATCACCGCCGGGATGCTCGAATCGCCCGGCGTGCTCATCATCGAGTCGAGCGGGCTGGCGAACGCGATCGACAGCGCGTGCAGATGGTGCTGGAAGTCGCGATAGCTTGCGAATCCCAGCCCGCGCACAATCCGCACAATCGTCGCCGGATCGGTGTGAAGTCGCTGCGCCATCGCTCGCACGCTCAACAGGACATACTCCCGCGGACTCTCCAGAATCGGCCGGATGATCTCCTGTCGTTTGCTTGTTAGGTTTTCGAGTCGTTCTGCCAGGTTTACGGGTGACCCATTGGCCCGGGGCTCTTGCTTAGTCATGGCGCGAGAGAATCGCGCAAATCCAGGCACGTGTCAACCCGATTTCGCCGTCTTCTGATAGCAAAAAAGTATCGTATGCGAACGTTATTTATCCGGCGTTTATCTTTGCTATTTATCGGAGCCGGCCGCTTTCTTCTCGAGTCCCGGTGCAACGACCGGCTGAAGGAACGGCATCATCGCGCGCAGCTTCGGACCAAGCTGCTCGATCTGATGACCCTGTTCTCGCTTGCGTGTTGCAAGGAAATTTGGGCAGCCGTCTTCGTTTTCCTTGATCCAATTCTTCGCAAAGGTGCCGTCGGTGATTTCGCCGAGGATTTTCTTCATCTCCGCGCGCGTTTCCTTCGTGATAAGTCGCGGCCCTGCGGAGTAGTCGCCCTGCTCAGCCGTGTCGCTGATCGAATAGCGCATGTAGCTCAGCCCGCCGCGATAGATCAGGTCGACGATCAGTTTCAATTCGTGCATGCACTCGAAGTAAGCGACTTCCGGCTGATAGCCGGCGGCCACGAGCGTGTCGAAGCCCGCCTTGATCAGTTCGCTGACGCCGCCGCACAACACAGCCTGTTCGCCGAAAAGGTCCGTCTCGGTTTCCTCGGTGAATGTAGTTTCGAGTACGCCGGCGCGTGTACAGCCGAGTCCTTTGGCGTAAGAAAGCGCGAGCGCCTTCGCGTTTCCGCTGGCGTCCTGCTCAATCGCGATCAACGCTGGCGTGCCGCCGCCTTCGGTGAAGACTTCGCGAACGCGGTGTCCCGGCGCCTTCGGCGCAATCATCGATACATCGACGTTGGCCGGCGGCTTGATCGTGCCGTAACGAATATTGAATCCGTGCGCGAACATCAGCGTCTTGCCTGCAGTCAGGTGCGGCTCAATCGAATCTTTGTAGATCTTCTGCTGCTTCGTATCGGGCGTCAGAATCATGATCACGTCAGCCCATGCCGCTACTTCCGCCGGCGTACCAACGGTCAATCCTTCTTTCTGTGCCTTCGCCAGGGAACCGCTGCCGGTCTGGAGCCCGACTCGTACTTGGACGCCGCTGTCGCGCAGATTCAAAGCGTGCGCGTGGCCCTGCGAGCCGTAGCCGATGATCCCGACCTTCTTCGACTGAATTAATGAAAGGTCTGCGGAATTGTCGTAATAAAGATGTGCCATTCGATCGTTTCCTCTTTTTCCTTTTTTCTAAATTTAGCGATTTAAAATTAAAAGTTAAAATTCAAACTCGATCCAGCAGGGAACTCAGTTCACTCGCAAAAAGCGCCGTCATCTTGAGCGAAGCGAAGGATCTCAGCACAATCCGGTTCGCATCGCTGCCACAACGACTGCAAACCGCCGACTACGCTGCCGTCTTCGTGCCTTCCGTCGAAGGAAACGCAGGCGGCTGCAGCAAGTCGCCTCCGCGCGTCATCGCGATGCGTCCCGACCGCACCATCTCCAATACGCCGAACGGCCGCAACACTTCCAGCAGCCCGTCGATCTTATCTACCGTCCCCGATACTTCGAGAATCAGCGATTGCGGCGCGACGTCGATGACGCGCGCGCGAAACACCTTGATCAGTTCCATCAAATGCGGACGCGAAGTCTGATCCGCCGTGACCTTGATCATCGCCAGATCGCGTTCCAGCAACGGCCGCTCCGACACATTCTCCGCAAGCAGCACATCGACCTGCTTTTCCAGGCTCGCTTCCAGCCGATGCGCTCCACGCTCGTCTGTGTGCGCAACAATCGTCATCCGCGCGATCTCTTGATTGTCGGTCGGACCAACCGTCAACGAATCGATGTTGATCGCCAGTCGCCGCGCCAGCGACGACACGCGATTCAACACGCCCGGCTTGTTTTCGACATACGCCACAAGTGTCTGCATCTCTTCCTCACTCTCCAAATCTTGTAGGGGCGGGGCTTGCTCCGCCCGGCCGATGAATCTTGCTGCAAGCGATCCGTTCTAAAGTTCCTGCGCTGCTGTTTCCACCAACGGGCTGTCCGGCCGCCGAATCATTTCGTGCAGCGCCCCGCCCGCCGGCACCATCGGGTAAACCGAGTCTTCCTGCTCCACGCGGAAATCGATCAGGAAAGATTCTTTGCTCTCTCGCGCGGCACGAATCGTCGGCACAACATCCCCTCGCGCTGTAATGCGCTCACCGCGGATTCCGAATGCATTCGCCAGCGCCGCGAAATCAGGCGCAATCATTGGCGTCGCGACGTACCGCTTGTCGTAGAAAAACTCCTGCCACTGCCGCACCATGCCGAGAAAACCGTTGTTGATGATCGCGATGTTGACCTTGATCTTCTCCTGCACGATCGTCGCAAGCTCGCACATCGTCATCTGGAATCCGCCGTCGCCGACCACCACCCAGACGTCCGCATCAGGCTTCGCAAACTTCGCGCCGATGGCCGCTGGCGTCGCGAATCCCATCGTACCGAGGCCTCCGGAAGTCACCAGCGTTCGCGGGCTGTTGTGGTGGTAATACTGCGCCTCCCACATCTGGTGCTGTCCCACGTCGGTCACAACGATCGCTTCGCCGTTCGTTTCTTTCCACAGGTCGTTGATCACATGCGCCGCATAAAGATGCCCGTTATCCGGCAACCCTTGAATGTCGCGAACCGCCGAATCGCCTCTCAGTTCGCGAATGTGCGCCAGCCAATCGGCGTGTTCCTTGTGCTTGATGTGTGGCAAGAGCGCTTCGAGAACTTCGCGCGCGTCGCCGACCAGCGCCGAGTCCACCTTTACGTTCTTGTTGATCTCAGAGCGATCGATCTCGATGTGAATCTTCCGCGCATCGCGTGCATACGTCTTCAGGTCGCCGGTGACGCGATCGTCGAACCGCATGCCCACCGCGATCAGCAAGTCCGCTTCCTGAATCGCGTGATTCACCCACGCTTCGCCGTGCATGCCCATCATGCCGAGGTTCATCGGGTCGTTGGCAGGGAAGGCCCCGATGCCGAGCAGCGTCATCGCCACCGGGATATTCGCCGAGTGCACAAATTGATCGAACACTTTCATCGCGCCCGACACCATGATTCCGTGCCCGGCCAAAATCAGTGGCCGCTTCGCCGTATTCAGCAACTCCACCGCGCGATCGAAGTCCGCCTTCTCGTAATTCACGCGCTTCCGCTTCTGCGGTAACTTCGGCGCCGCGGCGTCGAAGTTGTAATCGCACGTAGCCTGTTGCGCATCCTTCGTAATATCGACCAGCACCGGTCCCGGTCGGCCCGAACTCGCAATCACGAACGCTTCGCGAAGCGTCCGCGCCACATCTTCCGCGCGAGTCACAACCACATTGTGCTTCGTGATCGGCATCGTGATGCCGGTGATGTCCACTTCCTGAAACGCATCCGAGCCCAGCAGCTTACTGCTGACCTGCCCCGTGATGCAGACCACCGGCGACGAATCCAGCATCGCCGTCGCGATTCCGGTCACCATGTTCGTCGCGCCCGGTCCCGACGTCGCCATTGCCACGCCGACTCCGCCGCTCGCGCGCGCGTAGCCGTCGGCCATGTGCGTCGCGCCCTGCTCGTGCCGCACCAGAATGTGGTGCAGCTTCGACTTTCCGAGCGCGTCGTAGATCGGCAGAATCGCGCCGCCCGGATAGCCAAACACATGCTTCGTACCCAGCGCCGTCAGCGTTTCGCAAACAATTTCCGCACCAGTCAGCTTCATAGAGTCCTCGCGTGCACACCCGAAGTCGAACCACCGTCCATCGAAGGCGTCGTCACCGCGCCCAGCGCAGCCGACGACACCATCACCGCATATTTCGCCATCACGCCCGTACGGAACCTCGGCGCAGGCGCTTTCCACGTCGACATCCGCTTCTGAATCTCGGCGTCGGTCAGCTTTACGTTGAGCGACCTCTTGCCGATATCGATCTCGATGATGTCACCGTTCGCAATCGCTGCGATCGGCCCTCCATTCATCGCTTCGGGGGCCACATGGCCCACCATCAACCCGTGTGTCGCGCCAGAGAATCGGCCGTCGGTCAGCAGGGCGACCTGGTCGCCGAGTCCCGCACCAATCAATGCGCTTGTTACCTGCAGCATTTCGCGCATACCGGGACCGCCCTTAGGTCCTTCGTAGCGAATCACCACGACATCGCCTGCCTTGATCGTCCCATCTCCAACCGCGGCGAACGCCGCCTCTTCGCCGTCGAAAACGCGCGCCGGTCCGCTGAACGTCGTGTAGTTGTGTCCGGCAACCTTCAACACGCCGCCTTCCGGCGCGACGTTGCCCTTCAAAATCACAAGCCCGCCCGTCGGCTTCAACGGATTGCTGATTTCGTGGACGACTTCTTGCTTCGGCGTTTCCTTCGCTGCCTTTGCTTCTTCGCCGATCGTGCGCCCTGTAACCGTAATGCAGTCGCCATTCAGTAATTTGGCATCGAGCAGCCGTCTCGCGACGATTGCTGTTCCGCCAGCGTTGTAAAGATCGACCGCAACGAATTTTCCCGCCGGCTTTAGATCCGCCAGAATCGGCGTCCGCGTGCTCACGCGATCGAAGTCATCGATGGTCAGAGGAACCCGCAACTCGTTCGCGATGGCCAACAGGTGCAGCACCGAGTTCGTTGACCCGCCAGTTGCCGCTACGCCCGTGATCGCATTCTCGATCGCGGTCTTGGTGATGATCTTTGAAGGCGTGACATCGCGTTTCAACATGTCCATTACCATTTCGCCCGCGCGATACCCGGCGTGCCCCTTTTCCTTATTCGTTGCCGGAATACCCGAAAGCCCCATCGGCGCAATTCCCAAAAATTCTCCGACCAGCGCCATCGTGTTCGCCGTGAACTGCCCGCCGCACGCCCCAGCGCCTGGGCACGCTACCTTCTCGATCTCGGTCAGCTTCGCGTCCGAAATCTTTCCGCGCGCATGCGACCCGATCGCTTCGTACACATCCTGAATCGTGACGTCATGCCCCTCGAAGTGCCCCGGCGCAATCGAGCCGCCGTACAGCACCACCGCCGGGATGTTGAGTCGAGCTGCCGCCATGATTCCGCCCGGGATCGTCTTGTCGCATCCCACCAGGATCACGATCGCGTCAAACATGTTTCCGCGCGTCACCAGTTCGATCGAATCGCAGATGACCTCGCGGCTCACTAGGGAAGCACGCATGCCGTCCGTGCCCATCGTGATGCCGTCGTTAATCGAAATAGTGTTGAATTCCAGCGGCGTTCCACCCGCCGCCCGAATGCCTTCCTTGACCTTGGCTGCCAATTCGCGCAAATGGAGATTGCACGGGCCAATCTCAATCCACGTGTTTGCGACCCCAATCAGCGGCTTCTTGAAATCCTCATCCTTTAATCCGGCCGCTCGCAGCATCGAGCGCGCCCCGGCCCGGTTCGGCCCGTCTACCAACGCATGACTTCTCGGCTTCGGCAAAGGCTCTGTCACTTCGTCATCCCTCCGAATTTCTTCCCCAAAAACAAAAAAGCCATCATCTCTTTGGATGATGGCTGAAAAACCCGCTGCCTTTTGGCTAGGCCGCCATCATCCTGAACTTTCCCGTCGAATTACGGGCTGAATTCGTACGACTACGCGGGATACCTCGACCGTCGTAACGGCCGTGTTGGCTCGCGCGTGCGTGATGGCGTTGCAGGTCATGACAACGCCATGAATGTACAGGATGAGTTTCGGGAAGTCAATCAGTCAAATTAATAGTTGTCAGGGAGTCGATAAATTTAGCTTATCAAGCAAATTCCCACTTCGAGCACAACCCCAGCAATCTTCGCGATCAATATGGAGTGCGGCGGCTCGCCGCCGCTTTAGCAATTTAAGCCTCAACAACAAAACAAGAATCGAAGCTGCCAGTCGGCAACCGCGCTTCCAACCAACCCATCGCAGCCCACACCCAAATTCACCGCGCCGAAGCCGTCCCCACAAGTTCCAACTCCACATCCACCACCGGATCCGCCTTCAAAAAGAAGTTACTAGGACTCTTCAGCCCCCACTCAACATAAGGAACCTTAAACGCCCCAGTCCCGTGCCACCGATCGCCAGTAATCTCACCAGTCACCGGCACCGTAACCTCATGCTCCGACCCGTGCAACACAAACACCCCATGCATCTGTACCGAAACCGCCCCACTAGCAGGAAACTTCCCATCCACCCGATCCGGCCGAAACATAACCTCGGTGTACTTCGCGCTCTCCAGCACATCCTTGTGCATTTTCTTGTCGCGCCCCGAATCCCCACTCTGTCCGCTAACAGCGTCCGCCACAATTTCGCCGCCAGCCTTCCCGTCCGGTTTAATTCGAATCGTCCCCCGCTTCAACACAAACGTCCCATGCACCGTGTGCAGCGTCGTCCCCAAAGTAAAATTCACTTTGCTCTGCGCCGCATCCACCGCCAGCGCCAATTCCTTAGCGGGAGCAGCCGTCTGCGCCGTCGCAACGTCAACGCAAACTTCCACGCCTACAGCCAACGCCGCTGCCAAAACCAAAACGAATACGCAGTAAGCGCTGGAGTACGAGCCCGCTTCAGTCGCGGATCCCGACGAACGAAGAACGCGCCCGCGCGCGCCTCGCCCGCGCCATCCTCGCATCAACAATATCCGCGCCAGTCTCACGCCCCCACCAATCGCCACCCCAACATCGCCCCGATGGACGCCAAGTGCGCCTCCGACTTCGCTCCGATATGCACCGCCAACAGTCGCGCAAACACTCTCGCATCCGCATCCGACGCCAGCGCCCGAATCGTCCGCTCCCGCAACCGTGGCCGCCCATCCAGCACCAGCATCAGCCGCCCCATCAGCGCAGGCCGCCGCGCCAACTTCCGATGCGCCGCCTCATATCTCGACAAATCACCGCGCTCCAACGCATCCGCCAGCGCCAGCGCCTGCCGAAATCCCAGCGCCAGCCCTTCGCCCGTGATCGCATCCACACTGCCCGACGCATCTCCGATCAGGGCAACATTCTCGCGCTGCACATGCCGCAACTTCTGCGTCATCGTGATTGCACCTCGTTCATGCCCCATCACCACGGCCGAACCCAACCGTCGCGCCAACTGAGGAAACTCCGCCTCCAGCGCCATCGACTTCGCTCCGCGATCCCTCGAAATCGTCACCACGCAAACTTCCTCCGCACCGACCGGCGTTACATACGCCTGCCCGCGATCGCCCCAATGCACCTCCATAAATTCCGACCACGGCGCCACGAGATAATGCCGCCGCACCGCATACCGGCAATCGCGCCGCGTCGCCGCATCCAATCCAGCCCATAACCTCACGCGCGACCCAATCCCATCCGAGCCCACGATCCACTTCGCGCGCACAAACGCTCTCTCATTTTTCCGCGTCGAACGCGAGCCTGCATCCGTCGCGTCCACTGCGGCGCCAGCGCGATCCTCCGAACCGTCGCCACTCTTGCCCCGCCCCACCGCCAACGTCACGCCATCCCGCGAAATCCCCGCCACCGGCGTACCCCAAAGCATCTCCACTCCGCAACTCTTCGCCTGCTCCACCATCTTCGTGTGCAACGCCATGCGCCGCATCCCAATCGCGCACTCCGCCGGAAATCGCGCCGCAACCTCGCTCTCGCTCCCGACAAATCGCACGCCGCGCATCACCTGTCCATCGCCCGCGCCGACGCTGATGCCCAACTCGCGCAGCGCCGCGACCGTATCCGGCATCAGCCCTTCGCCGCACGCCTTTTCGATCGGCCACCGCCCGCCGTCCGCCACCACCACGCGAAATCCCTTTCTCCGCGCGGCAATCGCAGCGGCAAGTCCAGCCGGACCTCCGCCTATCACAAACACGTCAGTTTGCTCGATCATCCGCCTCGCCCTGGTTCGTGTTCTGCGCGCAACCCTGGAAGCCCGCAGTCCGCGAAATTTTCGCCACGCCTTCGACCTTCAATCTCAAAAACAAAATGCCAACCGCCCGCAATCATTCACAAAAACGATTGCCGGCAATCTTTACGTGTCCCGTTTGTCTTCGGATTACGGATTACGCGCGAGCACATCGCGTCGTCGCTGGCCTGCGCCAGCCCCTGAATTAGCCTCGGTGCACGTACAACTAAGATGCGGCGCCTCTCCGTCTCGCTGCATTCGAACATCAACTCGATGTCAAATCGATGTCGCAGATTTACCGCGCGGCAGCAGCCCGCTCGAAACGAACCTCCACAAAATGTCGTGCGAGTACCGCTCAGGGAAGGAAACCAACAACAAACGAACCACACACAAGCCGCCGCCTACTCCTCCGGCTCCTGCGTAACAATATGCACATCTACCGCCGGCGACTCTCTCAAGAATCGATGCACCGCCGACAAATAAAGATACTTCCGCCAGTCATGCACCGGCGCCCGACCAAAAATCACCTGCGTAATATGTTTCGACCGCACAAAATCCGCCACCGAATCCGCCACGCTGCGCCCCTTCAACCGCACCACTTTCGCGCCCAGATTCTCCGCAAATTTCAAATTTGCGCTCAAAGCGCTCTGATTCGACTCCTTCGGCCCAAACTCCTTATCTACATGCACCACATACAAATCCGCATCCATCCGCCGCGCCATCCGCGCGCTCCGCGCAATCAAATATTGCCCCGTCGGATTCGCCGACACGCAGACCGCCAGCCTCTCCCGCACGCCCCAATTCTTGCGGATGTCCTGATCGTCCATGTACGTCTCCAGGCTGCGATCCACCTGCTCCGCAACCTGCCGCAGCGCCAACTCGCGTAACGCGATCAAATTTCCGCGCCGAAAAAAATTGCTCAGCGATCGCTCCACCTTTTCCGTCGAATAAACATCCCCGCGCTTCATCCGGTTCTGCAACGCTTCCGGAGTCAAATCGACCATCACCGTTTCCGACGCCGTCAGCGGAACCCAATCCGGCACCGTTTCGCGTACGACAATCCCCGTGATCGACCGCACCACCGGCGCAATGCTCTCGATGTGCTGGATGTTCAGCGTAGACACCACATCGATGTTCGCCGCCAGCAACTCCTGGACATCCTCATATCGCTTCCGATGCTTGCTCCCCGGAATATTCGTGTGCGCCAACTCATCCACCAGCACCACCGCCGGCCGCCGCGCCAAAATCGCGTCGACATCCATCTCCTCAAACACCGTGCCCTTGTATTCCATCTTCTTGCGCGGCACGACTTCCATCCCGCAAATCAACTCCTCGATCCCTTTGCGTCCGTGCGACTCCACAACTCCAATCACCACATCTTCGCCGCGGCTCCTTCGGCGAATCGACTCGCTCAGCATGCTGAACGTTTTTCCCACGCCCGGCGCATACCCCAAAAACAGCTTGAAGACCCCGCGCGTCTTCGCCGCAGGGGAAGCAACTTCCAGCCATTCTTCAGGCTTTTTCGGCACGTGCTCTGCTCTCCGGTTCGCGACACTTACAACTTACAAAGGTCGACTACGATAGAATGGATATGTTTCGCAGGCCCGGTGGTTCTGCCCGGGTGTGGGACTTTCAAACCTCATGCAGCGATTCCTCGGCGGACGAGTCGTAGGTTTCTTCGCGTCGGTGATCCTCACCGCTGCCATCACCTACATCTACGTTCGCTTCTTCCACGTCAACCACACCACTGTCGCTCTGTCGCTTCTTCTCGCGATTCTAGCAGTTTCAGCCGTGTGGGGCATGGCGGTTTCCGTCTTCATGTCGGTTCTCGCGATGCTCTCTCTGAACTATTTCTTCCTCCCACCGGTTCGCCTGTTCACCATCGCCGACCCGCAAAACTGGGTCGCGCTCCTCGTATTCCTGCTCGTCTCGATCACCGGCAGCCAACTCTCCTCTCGCATCCGCCTCGAAGCCGACGAAGCCAATCAGCGCCGTCGCGAAGTCGAACGCCTCTATCGCTTCAGCCGTAAACTCCTCGGCGAAGGCAACGTTATCCAGCTCATGAACGCCATCCCCAACTACATCGTCGAAAGTTTCGAGACCGGTGCCGCCGAACTATTCCTCCCGCAAAAAGACAAGTTCTACCGCTCCGGCTTCGGCGACGCGCAGCTCGACGAAAACCAAATGAAGCTCGCCTTCGTCAACGACGAAATCTCCATGGACCAGCAAGCCGGCGTTTACTTCCTCCCGATTCGTCTCGGCGTCCGCCCCATCGGCAGCCTCGGCATCTCCGGTTCGCTGCTCTCGCGCCAATCCGTCGAAGCCGTCAGCGGCCTCGTCGCGATCGCCATCGAGCGCGCCCGCGCCGTCGAACAACTCGGCCAGACCGAAGCCGAACGCCAGGGCGAGCGCCTCAAATCAGCGCTACTCGACTCCATCACCCACGACTTCCGCACTCCGCTCACGTCGATGAAAGCCGCCGTCAGCAGTCTGCTCACCTCGGAGCATCCCGACCCCGCCCAGCGCCGCGAACTCCTCACCATCATCGATGAAGAGTGCGATCGCCTGAATCGCCTCGTCGAAGAAGCCGGCGAAATGGCCAAGCTCGAAGCCGGCGAAGTCGAACTCGATCTCGAGCCCACCAAAATTTCCGACATCATCGAAGCCTCGCTTGCCCACTGCAAAACCGCGCTCGCCAGCCGCGAAATCGTCGTCAAAGTCGACGACACACTTCCTCCCGTCCGCGCCGATATCGAACGCATCAAAGAAGCCGTGGTCCAGTTCATCGACAACGCCAATCTCTACTCGGCAAAAGATCAGCCCATCACCATCACCGCCGAACTCAACGGCGACACCGTCACCACCAGCGTCGCCGACCGCGGTCCCGGCATCGACGACTTCGAGCAAACCATGATTTTCGATAAGTTTTATCGCGGCAAAGATCAGCGTTATCTCGTGCGCGGCACCGGCATGGGTTTGCCGATCGCCAAAGCCATCATCACCGCCCACAAGGGAAGTGTCAGCGTCACCAGCCAGCTCGGCCACGGCTCCGTCTTTTCCTTCACGCTGCCGATCGCCAAGTCATCCGACCGCGCCTCAGCTCAAGCCCAAGCGCAAGATGCCCAAGATCGCGAGCCAGAGGAAACCACGCCTCAACAGGAGATTCGCTGAGCGAAATTCAACGCGCGAAGTGCGACGACCGCGGTGCGAAGAGGGAAGTGCGATAAGTGAAGTACGAAGTGCAAAGTGCAAATTACGATTAGGACGACACGATGAGTAACATTCTATGAGCGGCGAAAACATCCTCGTCATCGACGACGAACCGCAAATCCGTCGCGTCATGCGGAGCACGCTCTCCACCCACGGCTACGTCATCTCCGAAGCCATGACCGGCGAAGACGGCGTCGACGCCGTCCGCAAAACCAAGCCCGATCTCGTCCTGCTCGACATGAATATGCCCGGCATCGGCGGCCTCGAAGCCTGCCGCGAAATTCGCGAATCCACCGACGCGCCCATCATCATGCTCACCGTGCGCAACGCCGAGCGCGACAAAGTCGCCGCTCTCGATGCAGGCGCCGACGACTACGTCGTAAAACCCTTCGGCATCGAAGAACTCCTCGCACGCATTCGCTCCGCGCTGCGCCGCTACGCCCCCGGCGACGCCGTCGCCCCATTCATCACCAAAGATATGTCTGTCGACTTCGAAGCCCGCACCGTCACCGTCCGCGGCCGCGACGTCCATCTCACTCCAAAAGAATTCGACGTCCTCAAACACCTCGTCGCCAATCAAGGCAAACCTTTAACTCACCGACGCCTCTTGCAAGCCGTCTGGGGCCCCGACTACGGCGAAGAAACCGAAAATCTCCGCGTCGTCATCAACCAACTCCGCAAAAAACTCGAAGCCGACCCCGCCCACCCCAAATACATCCTCACCGAACCCTGGATCGGCTACCGCTTCCAACCCTCCCGCCCCTCCACCGCCAAACCCCCCTCAAAAAAATCTTCCTGATGTTGGCAATCAGTGCCGCATCTTGCTTCATGTAGTGCACGGAATTCTCCTAGCGCGAAGCGCCTTGGAGTGCGGCGGTTCACCGCCGCCTTCGAGGTGCTCACTTCAACCACCCACCACTCGCGTAGCCACACCCAATCTTCTTCGCTACCCCACGCTCCTGATTCTCAAACGTGTAAGTATTCCGCGCGAAGCGCCTTGGAGTGCGGCGCACCCGCGCCGCTTTTGAGCCCTCCACCCCAACCACACCCGCTCGCGTAGCCCCACCAATTCTTCCGTCGTTCACCCACATTCCCGATTCTCAAGCGTACAGTTTTTATCTTCACCCTTACGCCCGTCTCGTCCCCCAGCCCCCAAAATCGCCTGTGCTATACTCCGGCCATAACTCGGCGTGTGGCGACCATCTTCCTGCCCGCGCCATGCAGTCACCGCATCGCAACGGCCCGCGTCGGCCTGCCCTAAGTAGGAGGGCCTCCGCAAACAGCGAGAATCATCATCGCTGACACTTTCGAGTCGACGACCACCGCGCGCCCGAAAATTCGTATGCGCCGCCCCTCCAAAACGCGACGATCACCCTCAATCACCACCCTCATCCCATTAGAGACGAATCAAAAGCGAAACTCGCCAGTCCGCATCCTCAACCAAATCAACATGCTGCGCACTCTTTCAATCTTTCCCAAATTGAAACTCGCGAACTCGCTCATCCAAAACGACTTGCCCACTCTCAACAAAACAGCTGGGGTGTACGTCTCTCCCCCGCTTTCCCAAAATGAAACTCGCCTAACCCGCGGCGCCGGCGGAGGCTCCTGACCCATGGAACCCGGCAGCCGCATCGGCCCCTTCGAGATCGTCGCCCCCCTAGGCTCCGGCGGTATGGGCGAGGTCTATCACGCCGTCGACACGCGTCTCGAACGCCGCGTCGCCATCAAAATTCTCCCTGCCAACTTCTCCACCCACACCGAGCGCCTACTGCGCTTCGAGCAGGAAGCGAAATCCGCCAGCGCTCTCAACCATCCCAACATCGTCACCATCTACGAACTCGGCCGCGACGGGACGAGCCACTACATAGCGATGGAACTCGTCGCCGGAAAAACTCTCCGCGAGTTGATGAAGTCCGGCCTGCTCCCGATGCGTCAGGTTCTCGACTTCGCCACGCAAGTCGCCGAAGGTCTTACGAAAGCGCACGAAGCCGGCATCACCCATCGCGACCTAAAACCCGAGAATCTGATGATCACCGAAGATGGTCTCGTCAAAATTCTCGACTTCGGTTTGGCCAAGCTCGTCGATCCCACATTTGGCTCGAACACCCACACAGATTTCGCCACGGCCAAAACGTCACTCACAACCTCCGGCGTCGTCGTCGGCACCATCAATTACATGTCGCCCGAACAAGCCGAAGGTGGCCGCACCGATTTTCGCGCCGACCAGTTCGCGCTCGGCCTTGTGCTCTATGAACTCGTCACCGGCCGCCGCCCTTTCATTCGCCGCACCGCCGCCGAAACGCTCGTCGCGATCATGCGAGAGCAGCACGAACCCATCGTCGCCGCACAGCGTGACGCTCCCGCGCCCTTCTGTTGGGCCATCGAGCGCTGCCTGGAAAAAGATCCGTCGCGCCGATTCGTCGCCACGCGCGAACTCGCTCGCGAGCTTGCCGCCATCCGCGATCTTTTTCACGAATCTCCCGCGCGTCAGCTCGAACATCGCCCCGCTACGCTTCCCGTAGCACGCAACGGTTTCGTCGGTCGCGAAAGGGAAGCAGCAGCCGCGCGTGAACTTCTTTCTCGCGCCGATGTTCGTCTCGTCACCATCACCGGCCCCGGCGGTATCGGCAAAACGCGCCTCGCCGTCGAAGTCGCCGGCGGTCTCGCCGATCGCTTTCCGGGCGGCGTCCACTTCGTTCAGCTGTCGCCGCTCACCGAACCCAATTCAATTCCATCCGCGATCGTTCAGGCTCTCGGAATTCGCGAAATCGGCGAGCAATCCGCCTTCGATGTCCTGAAAAAATATTTGAAGGAATATGTTCGCACCGCGACGTTGCTGGTGCTCGACAATTTCGAGCATCTCTTGCCCGCGTCTTCGCTCGTCTCTCAGTTGCTGACCGTCAACGCAAATCTGAAAATCCTTGTGACCAGCCGCGCCGCCCTTCACGTCTACGGCGAACACGATTTTCCCGTGCCTCCGCTGAGCCTGCCCGACGCGAGAAACCTTCCATCGCTCGAATCGCTCGCCGGATACTCCGGCGTAGCTCTATTCGTCCAGCGTGCCACCGCCGCCAAACCCGGTTTCGAGCTGACCCACGAAAACGCCGCGGCTGTAACCGAAATCTGCATGCGCCTCGACGGCCTGCCGCTCGCCATCGAACTCGCTGCCGCCCGCGTAAAGGTTTTGTCTCCCGCTTCGCTGCTTGCGCGCCTCGCCAGCAGGCTTAACCTGCTCACTGGCGGAGCCAAAGACTTACCCGAGCGCCAGCAAACGCTCCGCGCCGCAATGGACTGGAGCTACGACCTGCTCAATCCGGCGGAGCAGAAATTATTCCGTCGTCTCTCGGTGTTCGTCGGTGGGTGCAACCTTGAAGGCGTCGAGGCTGTCTGCAACGCAAAAGAAGATCTTGAACTCGATTTGCTCGACGGCACCGCGAGCATCGTCGACAAAAGCCTCGTGCAGCAGGTAGAACAGTGCAACGGTGAGTCGCGCTTCGTCATGCTTGAAACGATTCGAGAATACGCCGTCGAAAAACTCAGAGAGAGCGGCGAAGAGCCCTCCACGCGACGCGCCCACGCCGCCTATTGCCTTGTTCTCGCCGAAGAGGATGCCGGTTCTAAAGAGGATGCCAAGCACGCCGACGCCGTCCATTTTGAGTTGGAGTACAACAATTTCCGCGCCGCACTCGAATGGCTCACCGAAACCGGCGACGCCGCATGGGGATTGCGTCTCGGCACGGACCTGTTCAATTTCTGGGAAACTCGCGAATACTTGGCCGAAGGCTGCGAGAAGTTAATTCGCATATTGAACCTGCCGTCCGCCGCTGCGCCGAACAAAGCGCGTATGCGCGCTCTGTTCGCGGTTGGCGTGCTCGCAGGCGAACAACGCGATTATTCGGTCGCCGAAAAATATGTCAACGAAAGCATCGTGCTTGCGCGGGCACTCGGCGATCAGGCGGGACTCGCCGTTGCCTTGAATGCGCTCGCGGTGCTGCGCCGTGAACAATTGGATTTATCCGGCGCTCAGAAAATGTTCGAGGAGTGTCTGGCGATTTGGCGGGAGATTGGCGACCAGAGGGCGATTGCTCGCACACTTAGCAATCAGGCCGGTGTCGCGAAAATCGGAGGCGACTACGAGCGCTCGCGAACGCTTTACGCCGAATCGTTCGCCACATTCCGCGCCCTCGGCGACCGCGAAGGCGTCGCCTGGTCGCTGAACCATCAGGGCGATGTCGCTCGCGAACAGGGCGACACCGCCGGCGCGCGTTCACTCTACGAACGCGCTCTCGCAATCTTCTACGAACTCGGAAACCGTTGGGGAATCGCGGGCACCCTCGCCGATCTCGGCGGCCTCGCGCGCCAACAAAAAGATTATTCCACGGCGCACTCGCTCTATCGCGAAAGCATCCAGTTGTTTCACGAAATGGAACACAAGCGCGGCATCGCACGCCTGCTCGAGTGCTTTGCGTCGGTCGCTGCTGCGCAATCGAACTCCGAGCGCTCGCTCCGTTTGGCCGGCTCTGCCGCCGCGCTCCGCCAAAATATCGGCGCACCGCTGCCGCCGACCGAACAGTTGCGGATCGAAGAGGAGATTGAGCCCGCGCGCACCGCTCTGGGCAACGCTTCTTCATCGGAAGCTTGGCGCGCCGGTTGGGCTTTGCCGCTCGATGTGGCCGTGGATGAAGCTCTAACTTGGTCCGGCATCGCCGCAGCCGGCTGACCGAATCATCGATGAAGGAGTTGGCAGCCGCAAAGGAAGTCGCGACTCAAAAAAATGCAGTTGGCGAAGAAAGGGAAGAGGTGTTATTCCGCGCAGGTGGCGTCGAGCAATCGCCGCACGGCGGAAATCCGATTCGCCGGGATGCCGGCGCGTTTGGCGTGCTCGCGAATCACCGATTCATCCGACGCAAGGTAGACACAATAAACCTTGTCGCCCGTCACGTAGCTGTGCAGCCACTGAATTTCGTGGCCTAGGCTGCGAATCGCGGCTACCGATCGTTGTGACATTTCTTTGACCTGGGCGTCGGTAAGATCTCCGACACCAGGAACGTCGCGTTCGATGACGAATTTTGGCATGGTTGGCATTGACCTCGACGCTGTGCAATCAAGTAATTTGATGCTAACACGCGCTCCTCGCAACGTTCAATCCGCGACGTCCCGCGGACAATTTGTTTACAGTGACGACCGCAGCTCGAACGAATTTGCACCGGGAGAAAAAATGAGGCGCTCGAATATTTCGATTTTCGCGGAGGCGAAGCAGTGACGGAATGGAATGCAGCAGAGTACGCAAGGTTGTCCGCGTTGCAGGCTGCGATGGCGGAAGAAGTGTTGGCGCTGCTGCGTGGGCGATTGCGCGGCGACGAACGCGTGCTGGACGTCGGATGCGGCAACGGCAAAGTGACCCGAGAGATTGCAGCGCTGGTGCCACGCGGAAGCGTGGTGGGAGTAGATGCTTCCGCGAAGATGGTCGAGTTCGCCGCCAACGGCGCGAGCGCTCAGAGCGGCGCAAGCGCTACGGCGGTGAGCAATGCGGCGGCGGCCACTGCTGCGACGACCACTCCGGCGGCGGGCACCGCGGCGGCGAGCGGGAATGTAAAGTTTGAAGTTTGCGATGCGCGTCGGCTGACGTTTCGCGATGAATTCGATCTGGTGGTTTCGTTCAATGCGTTGCACTGGATTCCGGAAGCGGAGCAGCCGTTAGCGCTGCGAGGAATTCGTGCGGCGTTGAAGCCGAGTGGTGCAGCGCAGCTACGCATGGTTGCACGCGGCGAACGGAAGAGTTTGGAAAACGTGATCGAAGAGACGGCGATGTCTCCTCGATGGGAGAAATACTTCGTCGGCCATCGCGATCCGTACTTGCACGTGTCGCCGGAAGAGTACGCGGCGCTAGCCGAGCAGTGTGGCCTGCGCGTCGAGCACGTAGACATGAACGACCACGCTTGGGACTTTGGTTCGCCGGCCGGGTTTGCGGCGTTCGGCGTCGTGACGTTTGTGGAATGGTCGCAACACGTGCCGGAGCCAGAACGAATGGATTTTGTGCATGACGCGCTCACGCGATACGCGCCGGTAGCCGGAGACAATCATACCTTCCGCTACTACCAGATGGATATCGCTGCGCGGCGGACCTAGGTCTGGAGAACCCCGTGTGCCTTTGTTGAGGCGCGATTGCCTCGGTTGAAGAAAGCAGATGGTCATCGGACGAGGCTGCGGATCATGAACGATTCCGCGCACCGTTCGCTCGCTCCGCTCGGGATGACACGCACCAATCGAGGACGGCGCGGTGGAAGAAATTGGCCGCAACGGAGCGACAAGCCGCACGACGTTGCGACGATTATTTTGCGGCGGAGCTTGACGGTGGTGACGTCTTCGGCAAGTTTTGAACGTCGAGGAGCAGTGCGTTGAGTGCGTCGTCGAAATTGCGATCGTGCGTTTTCTGCAAAAAAGCGAACATAACGGACTCCGTCACAGTCCAGAGCGTGTAATGCGATTTGCGGTCGACGATTTCCAGACGAAAAGTCGGCAGAGGATCGGACGCGCCTTTTTGTTTGTCGGGATTGGCTGGACCGTTCGGCGAGGTTAGGCGAAGTTCAAAAACGAGATCGGCTTGGTCGGGGTCGCTGACGAGATCGTAGCGCCCCCATTTTTGCATCGCGGCGTAGAACTGGTTGTAGACGCGGTCCTGCGACCCGCTGAACGGATGCGGAAAGAGCCCGCTGTCCGCGCCAGAGTTGGAGAGGAAGACTTTTTTCGCCGAGAAAATTGCAGGCGGGACTGGCGCCGGCAGCGCGTCGGGCGTCAGTGGCGGCTGTTGTTGTTGCGCGGCGAGTGGAATCACGCCGAGTACGACTGCCATCAGTACAAATAGGAAAACGTGAAAGCGCCTGGGGGTGATCATCGATCCCTCCTGAAGCGGCGAGGTCTGCCGTTGGTAGACAGACGTTTTGCGCGGAAGCGGCGTTTCGCCGGCACCGTCGAATTCTGGACGATGTGTTGCGAACGAATCTGAGCGGCAGATGCCGACTTCTCCCGTGCGCCTGGTTTCAGCCCAATTTTTCAGCCCAATTTCTCGGGCCTATTTTTCGAGACTGGTTTTGGCTTAGCTTCGCAATTGCGCGGCGCGAATCGCTGGATTTGAGCTGTGTCCTCGTAGGTTTAATGGTGTTGGTATGTGCCTATTCCGATACTTCATTTTCGTGATTTTGGTACTTTGCGGCTATCGACCGCTTTTCGCGGCGCGGCTAAATTTGGCCTAAATATCAGGGGCGGGTCATTGGGGCCGGCGCTTTGTGTGACGGACGAATGACGGCTAGCCAATCCCTGAAATCAATTTATGCGGAGAAGCTGAACCGATGCGACAACGGCTAGGCATGTTTTTGTTGCTGTTTCTTGCCGCGGGGCTGGCGAGCGGCGCTCGCGCGAATGACCAACCTGTTCCGACGGAACTGCTGCAAGCGAAAACGGTTTTTGTTGCGAAGGGAATGGTCTACCAGCAGAAGCATGATCCGACTGGTGTCGAGCGCGAGCGCGACGGGCTCCGTGACACTGGGCTCGATGTATACGGTCATTGATGTGATCCAGCCTTCGACGGGCAAGGTTTTGTTTTCGGTGGCGCATAACTGGGCGCACAGCTGGAACACAAAGTCGGCCGCGACGGGAGCGGTGAAGGATCTGCGAAAGAAATTAGAAGAGTCGGAGAAGATGGCCAGCAACACGAAGTAGCTGTGACGAAATGAATTCGACGGAATAGATCTAACGGCATGGATACAACCCGTGCCTGCAGTTTGCCGAGGAAATTATTTCAACGGGAAGTAGCGCAGTGACGGCTACTTCCCGTTTTTATTTTTGGAGAGCGTTATTTCCTGGATAGGCGGCGTCGAGATCGAGGTTGAGTTCGAGGACGCGGACGCGGGGTTCGCCGAGGAAACCGAATTGGCGACCGAGCGTGTGTTTGGCGACCATTTCGCGGACGGCAGATTCGGAGATATTGCGTTCATGAGCGATGCGGGCGATTTGAAATTCGGCAGAGGCAGGGGCGATTTCGGGATCGAGGCCGGAGCCGGATGCGGTGACGAGATCGATGGGAATCGGGGCGTTTGGATTTTCGGCGCGGAGCTTTGCGACGTCGGACTTGGTGCGGTCGAGGAGTTGATGATTGGTCGGCGCGAGGTTGGAACCGGAGGAATTCGCGGCGTCGTAACCGTTGCCTGCAGCGGAAGGGCGAGCGTGGAAGTAGCCGGGGCCGGAGAAAGTTTGGCCGACGAGTTCGGAGCCGACGATCTGATTATTTCTTGTGATGAGGCTGCCGTCGGCTTGATGGGGGAAGAGGAGTTGGGCGACAGCGGTTACGGCGAGCGGGTAGAAGAGGCCGAAAATTACGGTGGTGGTGATCGTGATCAGGACAGCGGTGCGGAGATTGGCGACGAGCGAGGAGGTTTGGGATTTTGCTTGTGTGGCTGGCGCCACTGTCGTTGCTCCGATTGCGATTTTGGGTTCGAGTGTGTGCGTGGACATTTTCTTGGGCCTCGTTGTTCTGCCTACTAAGCGAAATGAAGATAGGTGATCAGCATGTCGATCAGCTTGATGCCGACGAATGGGGCGACGAGCCCGCCGAGGCCGTAGATCAGGAGATTTTGACGGAGTAGAACGGCGGCGCCTGCGGGGCGATAGCTGACGCCACGGAGCGCGAGCGGGATCAACGCGATGATGATGACGGCGTTGAAAATGACCGCGGAGAGAATCGCGGATTGCGGCGTGGCGAGGTGCATGACGTTGAGAACGGCCAGCACGGGGAATGCACCGGCGAACATTGCGGGGATGATCGCGAAATATTTGGCGACGTCGTTGGCGACGGAGAATGTGGTGAGCGCGCCACGGGTGATGAGGAGTTGCTTTCCGATTTCGACGATCTCGATGAGCTTGGTCGGATTGGAATCGAGATCGACCATGTTGCCGGCTTCTTTTGCGGCTTGCGTGCCGGTATTCATCGCAACGCCGACATCGGCCTGAGCGAGAGCGGGGGCGTCGTTGGTGCCGTCACCGGTCATGGCGACGAGTTTTCCTTTGGCTTGTTCGCGCTTGATGAGCGCCATTTTGTCTTCGGGCTTGGCTTCGGCGAGGAAATCGTCGACGCCGGCCTGGCGTGCGATGGCGGCGGCGGTAAGCGGATTGTCGCCGGTGATCATCATGGTGCGAATGCCCATGGCGCGGAGATGGTCGAAGCGTTCGCGCATGCCGCCCTTCACGATGTCGGTGAGCGCGATGACGCCGAGGGCGTGACCATTCTGTGCGACCAAGAGCGGAGTGCCGCCGCCGTTGGCGATGTCGGCGACAGTTTTCTGCATCGGCTCGGGGATTTTGTTGCCGCGCTCGGCGACGTATTTTGCGATCGCGTCGGGCGAGCCCTTGCGGATCTGCGTGCCGTCGAGATCGACGCCGGACATACGCGTTTGCGCGGAGAAGGGAATGAACGTCGGGTTCAGATTGCTGAGTTCGCGGCCGCGGAGGCCGTATTTTTCTTTGACGAGTACGACGATGGAGCGGCCTTCGGGAGTTTCGTCGGCGAGGGACGCGAGTTGCGCGGCGTTGGCGAGTTCAGCTTCGGCGACGCCGGGGCAGGCGTGAAGCATGGTGGCTTGGCGATTGCCGAGCGTGATGGTGCCGGTTTTGTCGAGGAGGAGAACGTCGACGTCGCCGGAGGCTTCGACGGCGCGGCCGGACATTGCGATGACGTTGCGCTGAATCATGCGGTCCATGCCGGCGATGCCGATGGCGGAGAGCAGGCCGCCGATGGTGGTCGGAATCAGGCAGACGAGAAGCGAGACGAGCACGAAGATCGTTTGCGGCGCGCCGGAGTAGACGGCGAACGGCTGGAGCGTGACGACTGCGAGAAGAAAAATGATGGTGAGACCGGCGAGAAGAATGTTGAGCGCGATTTCGTTTGGAGTTTTCTGGCGCGCGGCGCCTTCAACGAGGCGGATCATGCGGTCGAGGAAAGTTTCGCCGGGGTTCGCGGTGATGCGGACGTGAATCGAATCGGAGAGGACACGCGTGCCACCGGTGACGGCGCTGCGGTCGCCGCCGGATTCGCGGATGACGGGAGCGGATTCGCCGGTGATGGCGGATTCGTCGACGCTGGCGACGCCTTCGATGACTTCGCCGTCGCCGGGGATAAATTCGCCGGCGACTACGACGACGACATCGCCGGTGCGAAGTTTGGAACTGGCAATGGGCTCGGTGGTGCCGTCGGCGCGGAGTTTGTTGGCTTGGGTTTCGGCGCGTGCCTTGCGAAGCGTGTCGGCCTGCGCTTTGCCGCGGCCTTCCGCCATGGCTTCGGCGAAGTTGGCGAAGAGAACGGTGAACCAGAGCCAGAGCGTGATTTGCAGACCGAAACCGAAGAGTCCGGCGTGGCGCGCGGTGTCGATGACGAGTTCGATGGTGGTGAGAAGGGCGCCGACTTCGACGACGAACATCACGGGATTTTTCACCATCACGCGGGGATGCAGTTTGCGGAACGAATCGGCGATGGCGCGGCCGACCAGGGCTTTGTCGGCGAGCGGCTTGGGTTTCGGATTTGTTTGCGTGGCGATGTCCATGGCGGTTAAAAGGTTCTCCCGGCGTTCATCAAAAGATGTTCGAGAATCGGGCCGAGGCTAAGCGCGGGGAAGAAAGTGAGGGCGCCGACGATGACAATGGTGGAGACGAGCAGCGTGGCGAAGAGCGGGCCGGTCACGGGGAAGGTGCCGAGCGAAGCGGGGGTGGCTTTTTTGGCGGCGAGGCTGCCGGCGATCGCGAGGATCGGGATGACGACGAAGAAGCGGCCGAGGAGCATGGCGATGCCGGTGGCGGTGTTGTACCAGACGGTGTTGGCGCTGATGCCTGCGAAGGCGGAGCCGTTGTTGCCGGTTGCGGATGTGAACGCGTAGAGGATTTGCGACAGGCCATGCGGGCCGGGATTGGAGATTCCGGCGAGGCCGGGTTTGGCGATGACTGCGATGGCGCCGAAAATTAAAATCGTGAGCGAGGCGGCGAGGACGCTGAGCATCGCCATTTTTACGTCGAAGGCTTCGATTTTTTTGCCGAGATATTCGGGAGTGCGGCCGACCATGAGTCCGGCGATGAAGACGGCGAGAACGACGAAGACGATCATGCCGTAGAGGCCGGAGCCGACACCGCCGAAGATGACTTCGCCGAGCATGATGTTGAGGAGCGGGACCATGCCGCCGAGTGGAGTGAAGGAATCGTGCATGGAATTGACGGCGCCGCAGCTGGCGTCGGTGGTGACCGTCGCGAAGAGCGCAGAGTTGGCGATGCCGAAGCGGGTTTCTTTGCCTTCCATGTTGCCGCCGGATTGCAGCGGGCTTGCGGATTGATCGACGCTGGCGGATTGCGCGGACGCAACCGAGGCGATTTCGGGATTGCCGCGGGACTCAGCGGCGTAGGCTGCAACGACGCCGACCAGAAAAAGTGCGGCCATCGCGGACCAGATGGCCCAGCCGTGACGCGGCGCGCCGGTCATGCGTCCGAGCGTGTAGGTGAGACCGCTTGGTATTGCGAAGATCAGAATCATTTCGAGAAAATTTGTGAACGGAGTGGGATTCTCAAATGGGTGGGCGCTGTTGGTGTTGAAGAATCCACCGCCATTGGTGCCGAACATTTTTATGGCCTCTTGCGAGGCGGTTGGGCCCATGGCGATGGTTTGTTGCGTTACCGTTTGCGTGGTGGATTTGCCGTCGGGAGTTTGGGTTTGGACGGTTTGCGGCTCGACGAGTTGGGCGGTTGCGTATGGCTTGAAGTTTTGCACGACGCCTTGCGAGACGAGAACGAGTGCGACGACGAAGCTGATCGGCAGCAGAACCCACAAGAAAGAGCGCGTGAGGTCGACCCAGAAATTGCCGATGGTTTTGGCTTCGCGGCGTGCGATTCCGCGGATGACGGCGACGGCGAGTGCGATGCCGACGGCGGCGGACGCGAAATTGTGATACGCGAGGCCGGCCATCTGGGTGAGATAGCTCATCGTGGTTTCGGGGACGTAGGATTGCCAGTTCGTGTTTGTGGTGAACGATGCAGCGGTGCCCCACGCGAGATCGGGAGCGACGTTGGCGAGCCTCTGCGGATTGAATCCGAGCACGTGTTGCGTGCGCTCGATCAGATAGAGGAGAAACATCGAGACGGCGCTGAAGAGGAGCATCGCGGTGCCGTATTCGATCCAACGCATCTCGCGATCTTCGTGGACTCGGCAGAAGCGATAGACAAGTTTCTCAATCGGGCGGAGAACGAAGTCGAGGAAGGTTTTTTCACGGCTGAAGACACGCGCCATGAACGCGCCGAGAGGCTTCGTGATGGCGAGCACGACTGCCAGGAAAAAGAGGATTTGGAGCCAACCGTTTGTGGTCATGTTAAAAGTCTTCGGCGCGAAGCAGGGCTACGAGCAAGTAGCCGAAAAGGGCGATCGTGATGGCAATCAGAGTGATGTTTTCGAGCATGTTATTTGAGCCGTTCGCAGGCGCGCAGATAGAGGATGGCGGCGGCGAAGAAGAGGATCGTGGCTACGGTGAAAATGGCGTCGTTCACAAACAGGAGAATAGAGCGCGCGTGCTTAGGAAGTGCTCAGTGGTGGATAAGGAAGTTGTTAGCGAAAGAGAGAAACGAAGTAACGAAGCAATGAGGTAACGAAGTAAGAACGGAGTCGCGCGCAACTCCGTTGCTCAGTGGGATTTGACCGTACGAACCCTCCCCCTGAGGTTTTGCGTAAGGATGTGAACCTAAAGCGGATGCGCGTTTGAAAATATGCAAGGATGTGGTTCTAAAGGGGTAAGGCTCACTGTTAGCGGGTGAATTTGTTGTAAGGAATGGAGTTAGCCAGCCAAATCGTTTCGTTCTACGGACCGATCCTAATCATTCGCTGGCTCTCTTAAGAAACCTGCGACAGCCTCATCAGGTCGGCCGTTGGCCAAGGTCACATTTAAGCGAGGGGTGGCCAAGCATCATGGCCGACCTGTACGAGGGGGCGCTTCAATCGGGAGGCCGAGCGCACGACGATGTCATACGCGAGATCGACTTTGGAGTTGCGAACCAAGACAGCGAGCGAAGACTCGTCGGCGAAGTATTGTTTTTCCAGAACGAATGCGACACTGGGGGCCAATGCCTCAGTTACATCCTGTAGGCGGGCATGAATCCCATTCACCAGTTCGACTGCCGCCACGGATGACACGGAGCCGGTGCCAAGAATTCTGAATCGATCGCTGAGCCAGAATTCGCTTACAAGACTCACGATCCTGTGGGAAGCGGTCACGGCGTACAGTCCGCCCGCGTTACTGTAACCGACGAAAGACGCGCCTCTGTCGATTTGCTCGGGAATCTTGTTCCTTGTCGGGCGTTGAAGCTCGAACCAGCAACCTTCAGCGTTTCGACAGAGAAGACCGCATACCTCTGTGTAGAATCCGAGAGACGAATCGTAGCCTTCGGCACACGCCGATACTCGAATCAGCGAGTTTTCAGGAGCTCGATCGATCGAAACAAAGTTGTTGTCTTGATTTGGGCCAGGCCCCAGTCGAACGAACCAGTCTCCTAGTTTTATCTTCATAGCAATGTCTCTCGCTGGCGTTTCGACTTCGAAAAGGGTGCTGTCGCGTCTGCTGAAACCAGATTGACGATCCTGAGATGCTAGTTTACTGGACGATCTCTTGTGGGGCTGCGTTTGGCGTCATCTTTCAGTTTGGGGTCGCCGATTTGCTGCTGGTCGTCGATGCCGAAGAGGAGGTAGTTGCTGAATGTGTGGGTTCGGTGAATGCGGCGGCCGAGCCAGGCGAAGTAGACTTCGGCGCTTTGTGGCAGCCATAGAGTTGTGTCGCCTTGGCGGAAATTGATGGGGCCGTATTCGATGTTGGTGTGATCGGCCACGAGACGAATCTCTGGAATGGGGGCGACGATGTCGGATTCCATGCGGATGATGCCGTAATTTTCGGCAGAGATCCAGGCTCGTCCTTTGAGGCGCGCCTCATAGCTCGGGCCATTCATTCCGAGCTGATACATCTTGATCCCACTGATTTTGCCGGGGTGTTGGCGAAAATGAACTTGCCATGCCAAGCCGCGGCTGGTGCGCGCCAATCCTTCGCAGACCATGTCGTAGTTGGTGGCGTAATAGGGATGAAAAACAAGGACGAGCGCTGGCAAACCACTGGTAACGATGCCATCGGGGAATTGCGGTTGAGCGCCGCCACCATTGCGATATTCGCTGACGCTGAGGGGGCCGGACGGTGAGCTTTGGATGGAGACGAGGTAGTCGAATCTGCGCTTTTCGGGGAGCGCGGCGATTCCGAATTTGTTGACGGACTCGTGTGTGAGAGTTTCGGTCGCGGTGAAGCGATCGACGTCGTGGGTGAGGTTGACGAGCTGCTCGCCCGCTTTCTGCACCACGTCGGCGGTAACGCAGGCTGTGCCGGACTCGACGGGCGGGATTTTTTCGTCGATGTCGGGCGGCAGCCAGTTCGCGGGAAGTGGTTCCGCGGCGTCTATGTCCGCTTCGCTCAGGTTAAAGGCCGAGTGCTCCTTCGCCGGATGCTCACGGGGCGAGGCGCTGACGGTGCGAGGTGCATTTAAACGATCGAGAAGGCGCGCAGCATTCTCGTCTTTGGGATGGGCCTTGATGTAGGTATGCATGATCTGATTGGCTCGTTCTTTCTCACCGGTTTCGAACAAGGCGTGGGCCAAGAGGGGTTCAACTGAGGATGCGGAGTCGTGGCCTAGTTCCAGTGCGCGTTCGGCTTCGGTTACCGCTTCTGCGTTGCGCCGATCGAGCAAATCCGCTTGAGCGAGCAGCATGTGCGCGCGCCATGAGGAGGGCTCGGCGTCCAAGGCACGACGCAAGTAGGTGTTTGCTTGCGCGGTGTCGTGTTGGTGGAGCAGATTTTGGCTGAGGGCAAGCAAGGTGCTCAGGTGATTCGGGTTGAAGGTGAGGGCACGAGTCCAGTGGGTTTTAGCAGAGGCTTGGTCATTCATCCTGGATGCACACAAGCCCATCAGGTATTCGACGTCGGCGCTTTCGGGGGCGAAATGCTGTGCGGCTGTCAGGTCGGCTTGAGCGTTGGCGAGTTTGTTGACGCGCATGTTTTCCAAGGCTTTGCCGACACTTTTTTGAGCTTTGGGATTTAGAGCGGCGAGGCCCTTGTCTGTTGCGGCAGCTTCGCGGTCTGACATTGGCTGCAGATCGATCCTAACCTTCAACTCACCTTCTTCAACGATTTCAAATTTCTTGATGGCGGTGTCGTAACCGGAGGCGACAACCTGAACGGTAAGGGTGGTTTTTGGAACGTCGCCAAAATGGGCTTTGCCGGAGACGGCCATCGTGGTGGCAAACGGCTTTCCATCGCTCTTGCTTAGAGACACGTAGGTTGAACCGGATAACGCGGTTCCGTCTGTGGCGTAGACGTCGACTTCGACAGACGCGTGGGTAAGCATGCTTTCGGAGCCGAGCGGTACACTGGGCGGCCCTTGGGCTGCCGAAGATTTTGCGATCGGGAGAAGCGCGAAAAGAAGCAAGGCGGACGCTCTTAGCCGCGCTGTGTTCATGCCATGCCGCGCTTTGAAACCTTCGATCGTGCAGTCTTAAACATGTTCAAAGCCGTGTGCTAGTTACCGAGGACTAATACTCATCAGCCTAGCACGCGCGCGTTGGTTTCGTGACTATTGAGAATGCAGTTAGAAATTTGTGGTGAGGCGGAGGAACCAGCTGCGGGCGGGGCCGATGGCGTTGCCGGAGAAGAGGCCGCCGAAGTCGATGACGTTGAGGCGATTGTTGAGATTTTCGCCGTCGGCCTGGAGGCGCATGTTGAATTTTTCGTTGCGGTAGAGTTCGGCGCCTAATGAGGCGTCGATTGAGAGCGATGGACGGACGCGGCCTTTGTCGAAGTTGCTGCGATCGAGCACCTGTGGACTGGTTGTGGCAATGGCGTCTGCCTCGGTGCCTTCAAATTCGAAGGGCAAGCCGCTGCCGTATTCGGCGCCGACACCACCCCAGAGGCGCTTGGTGAAGTCGTAGCGGAAGCGGGTGCGCACGGTGGCGCGCTGATCCTGGGAAACCCAAAAACGACCGGTGATATTGCTGATGGCGTCGGAGGCATCGTCGCCGAGGAACAGGCCGCCGGTGACGGGCAGGTAGGCCGAAGCGACCATGTAGGAGTAGCTGACGAAGCCGCTGAAGCGGTGCCAGTAGGGGATCTCGAGTTTTCCTTCGGCGCCGTAGATGTAGGCCTTGTCGAAAGCGATCGGGAAGCTGACGGCGGTGCTGAGGAGTTGGTCGTCGTCGGCGAAGTTGTCGACGCGGCGGCTGTAGCCGTTGACGTCGAGTTTCACGTGACCGAAGAGGCCTTTGGTGAAGCCAACTTCATAGTAGTTGCCGTGCGAGGGTTTTACGGGGAGACGCAGGACGTCGTCGCTGAGGGAGACGATTGTTGGTGAGCTGGAGATCAGGAGATTTTCGTTGGACGGAGTCTGGAAGATGCGGTCGTAGGTGGCGTGGAAAACGATGTCGAGGCTGGGGATGTAGTAGCCGACACCGAGACGCGGACTGACCGCGTTTTGATTTACGAGCAGCTGATAGTGATCCCAACGAAGGCCGGCGCTGATGGTCCATTTGCCGAGGCGGATTTCATCCTGGATGAACGCGGACTGTTCGAGATCGGGTTTGTCGCCGGCGAAGGAGTAGGTTTGTGGCGTGTCGGGATCGAAATCGTCGGGATCGGTGATGAAGTCGTTGAAGCGCTCGTGGAGGAAGGTTGCGTCGGATTCGACTCCAACTTTTATTTCGTGGCGCTTTTTGTGGATGGCGATGGTGCCCTTGAAATAGCCTTCGCGGAAATAGTTGTGCTGGAATGCGATGACCGGGGTGGAGAGGGGATTGGAGTAGAGATTGTTGGCGTTATCGCGAACCATGCCGCGGAAGTCGCCGATGACGTCGGGCGAGAAGATGTGCTGGTACGAGACGATGCCCATGGTTTCGAAATTGTCGCCGTTCTGGAGTTGGCCGGCGGCCTGCTGGATCTGTTCGTTGGGAATTTCGTAACGCGAGATTTCTTGGCGGACGCTGAGGCTGATGCGGTCGCGGTCCGTGAGATCGCGTTCGTAGCGGACGGAGAAGTCGCCGGTGGTGCCTTTGTTGGTGAAATTTTGCGGGACGACAGGGTTGAGGTAGTGGCTGGTCATGTCACCGCTGGCGGTGACGCCGAAGACGTTTTTGTTCCACTGGTATTGACCTGAAGCGAAGCCGCCTGCCGTGTCGTAGCTGCCGCCGTCGAGGACGACTTTTCCGTGGAAGCCATTGCCGAGATCGTGGGTAGTGTTCGCCTCGACCACGCCGCCCATCTTGCGGCCGTATTCGGCGGGGAAGTCAGCGGTGAAGATGCTAAGCGAGCTGATGTCGTCGGCTTCGATTTCTGGGCCGAAGCTGGGGGAGCGGTTGTCTTGCAGAGGAATGCCGTCGACGACGATTTGGGTTTGATATTCGGAGCCGCGCGGGTGGAGAACGGCGTTGCCTTCGTAGATCCAGCCTGGCTGACTGTTGACGAGATCCTGGAGGGAGCGGCCGGGAAGCGAGTTTTCGCGGTTTTCGATCTGGTCGGTGCCGATGCGGTTGATGCTACCGGTGCGGTAGGGATCGATGAGCGTGGCGGTTTCGTTGACCTGAACGGAGCTGCTCGCGGCGGTGATGGTTAGCTTGGCGGCGAAGTCGGTGGGCGTGGCGGAGCGGATTTCGACGGCTTCGGAGAATGGGGCGAATCCCTCGCGAACGACGCTCACGGTGTAGATGCCGTAGGGGAGGCGCTTGAGGGTTGCGGCGCCGGACTCGTCGGTCGAATAGGTCTCACGGAAATTGTTCACGTCGCTGGTGACGGTGACCGAGGCACGCACGGGAGCGCCGGAAGGGTCGGTGACTTTAAGGCGGAGGTCGCCAACGTTGGTTTGGGCCTGAGCAAAGCCAGCCGCAAATATAAGAAACAAAAAGGCAAACGCGGCGATTGCACGAATCAATTGACGCACCAAGTTGAGCACCCACACCTATAGGATCAAGAGAGGACTATTTCCCCTGCTTGAATATTCGGGCGGGGGCGATTTTGTTCATGGTTTTGTTCGGGGAAAATCGCGAGAGGGTAAACAGAAGAAACCGGAAGAGTTACCGGCCAACAAATGGGTTGAATCGTTGCGGCGATGCGTGTCAAACTCGTTTCGTGCCTTTCAAAGTAAAATCGGCGAAGAAGCCTAAGTCTGTGGATGAATTAGTCGAGATTGCGTACGCCCGACTTTCAGGATTTTCTCCCGAGGAACAAGAGGCACGGCTAAAGGCAGCAGCAAAAATTAGATTCAGTCGTCCGACTCGTAAAACCAACTCCAAAAGTCGTCATGTTCGGGCGTCTGCCTCTTCACACCCCAAGCGTCGAGCAAGCGCTCGAACCCGCGTCGATCACTAGCCATCTTCGCAGCGACCATTTGTTTTCGCATTTGAGCCATTCTGCGTTTTCGTTCGGCAGCACCAACCTGAGCGTTCGTCGAACCCGCTTGCGCTTCGGCTCGCGAGCCCCTTATCTCTTCATCATCAAAAACCATCACGCAGTTACCCTCAAAGACAAACGCAATCTTATCAGAGGTTTAAGTCTTCGTTGGGTACCAGTAAAGGAAGTATCGATTTGTGTAAATCTGGCTGTTTGACGACCGGATGGCGAGATGGACCGAGAAAGTATGAACAAAACCGGCTCGGATGGAATGTAGAATATGTGAGCAGCTTTGTCCTATCTATGGCCCTGCCTGAGTCGCAATTTGGGTTTCCGTCGGTATTGGCGCGGACGGCCGATGCCGAGTCGGAGGCTGCCTGCTCGGAAACTGAAACCGAAGTCATTCAACTGTTTGACGAGTACCGAAGCCGACTCCTTCGGTACGTTTTGTCGATCGGATTGACGGCAGCGCACGGCGAAGAGATTGTGCAGGATGTGTTTCTCGCGCTATTTCGCCATTTGCGGTTGGGGCGGCCGAAGGACAATCTGCGGGGCTGGATTTTTCGCGTGGCGCACAACCTGGCGTTGAAGACGCGGATGAATGAGCAGACGCGGCCGGATCGCGTGGAGTTCAATGAGATAGTTGCCGCGGCGCAGGTCGATCCGCAACCGAATCCCGAGCAACAACTCGCTTCTGGGCAGAGGCAGTCGCGATTGATGGCGACGATGCGGGCTTTGCCGGAACGCGACCAATATTGTTTGCACCTGCGCGCTGAGGGATTGCGCTACCGCGAGATCGCGGAAATTCTGGAAATGTCTCTTGGGGCGGTGTCGATTTCGTTGAGCCGGTCGCTGGCGCGGCTTGAGCGCGCGGACCGAGGGTGACATCGATGCGTGATCATGAAAATCATCTGAGCGACGAAGATTTGTTGTTGGTGGTGGACGGCGAGCTTTCGGGTTCGCGGGCGAAGCAGGTCGAGGAGCATCTCGCCGAATGCTGGGATTGCCGCGCGCGGAAGCAGCGCTTGGAGAAGACGATTTCGGATCTGGTGGAATCTCGCCATGCGGAGTTTGATTCTCAGGTTCAGCCAAGCGCGGGCGCACGGGCGCTGCTGAAAGCAAATATGGCGCAGATTGCGGCTGAACCTGCGGTTCCACAAAAAGCATCGGTTAGAGTTTTCCGATCGGGTCGCGTGCGCCGAACAGTCATGGTTGCGCTTGCGGCTGCCGCGGTGGTTGCGTTCATCGTTGGCGGAGTGGAACGCGTTCGAATTCAAAATTCGGCAGTTTATGCAGAGGGTCCGCTCGAACCGCGGCCGACTCTGACTCCCGGGGCTGTGCGGGCGATCAGTGCGGCAGAAGTTTGCGCCGTCAGCAATGAAGAGCATCAACAGGTGCTCGTGATTCCCGCGTCGGTGAAGGAAGAGGTTTTTCGCGAATATGGAATGAGCGCGGCGAGGCCGCAAAACTTTGAAGTGGATTTTCTGATCACACCCGAACTTGGCGGTTCGAACGACATTCGAAATTTATGGCCAGAGCCTTATCGCGCGCCGGTCTGGAATGCGCGCGTGAAAGATCAGCTCGAAGATCGGCTGCGCGACATGGTTTGCCGAGGGGAAATTGACTTGAGCACAGCGCAGCGTGATATCTCCGCCGATTGGATTCTTGCCTACAAGAAGTACTTCCACACCGATAGACCGCTCTAAGCTGCGGAGCATCTCAAACACTGAGCGACGGCATGTTGCACGTTAAGCGTGCGGTTATCTTTGCGCGTGTAACATTTTGTCCCTTGGGATACGTCTAAATAAATGCTGATTCAGTGCAGGAATCCTCCGCGCGTCAGGTCGAGGAAATGAACGCAAAAAAGAGTAAATGGATGAAATGGCTGTGTTTGCCGATGGTGTGCGTGGCCGGGTTTTATTTTTTGTCGGGAGTGGATGTTGCTTGGGGACGAGCTGTGCCGCAAGCGGCCGCAGCGGCTTCGAAAGCGGTTGGAACCGTGAAGTCGATTTCCGGGAATAGCATTGTATTGACCGCCGAAAGTGGCACTGAAATGACGGTCGCCGTGCAAGACGGAGCTCGCTTGTTACAGATAGAACCCGGTGAAACCGATCTCAAGAAGGCTACGCCTCTGCAACTGAGCGATTTGCAGACGGGCGATCGCATATTGGTGCGTGGCGCGGCGGGGCCGGACGGCAAGTCGATTCTGGCGGCGAGTGTGATCGCGATGAAGAAGTCGGACCTCGCGGCGAAACGAGCACATGATCAAGCCGAGTGGCAGCGACACGGAATCGGTGGGCTGGTGAGCGCGGTGGATCCGACGGCGGGGACGATTACGGTTTCGACCTCGGCGCTTGGAGCAAACAAGAACGTAGTGGTGCGGGTTTCGAAAAACACCGTGCTGCGCCGGTATGCGGCGGGATCGGTGAAGTTCGACGATGCGGCCGCGGCTCCAATTGACCAGATTAAAGCGGGAGATCAGCTTCGAGCGCGGGGGCAAAAAAGCGCCGACGGCGCCGAGTTGACGGCGGATGAAATTGTGTCGGGCTCATTCAGAAATATTTCCGGGACGATCAATTCGATCGATGCCGGTTCGAAGACGATCACCGTAGAGGATTTGACGACGAAGAAGCCGGTGGTGGTGAAGATTGCGGATACGTCGCAGTTGCGGAAGCTGCCAGCTTCGATGGCGCAGAGGATTGCGGGGCGGCTGAAAGGGAATTCGGGTGACGCCGCACCGGCCGACGGTACAAACGGTGGTGGTGGCGCGGCCGCAACTTCGTCCGCTTCGAATGCGACTTCGGCTGCGGCAGGAAATACTGGCAACGCCGGTGCTCGAACAGCAGCGGGTGGATCGGGGCTCGGGCAGAAAAGCGGCGACACGGCGGCTCAAAATGGAGCGCGGAGCGGAGCCGGTGGCGCGGGTGCCGGACGCGGAGGCGTGGGAGCCGGCGGGCAGGGCGGCGATTTGCAGCAGGCGATCACGCGAATGCCGGCGTCGAATTTGTCGGATTTGCAGAAGGGCGACGCAGTGATGATTGTCGCGACTTCAGACAACACAGGAACGGTGGAAGGCGTGGTGGCAATCACACTGCTTTCCGGCGTCGAACCGATTTTGCAGGCCTCACCCAGCGGCCAGTCGATCCTAACGCCTTGGACAATGAGTGGCGCACCAGGCGGCGACGCGGCGCAGTGAAGGCGCATCACAGAAATAACAATCCAGCGTAGTCAAAGTCAGGAGAGTTGATGAGTTTCCGTTCGGCCCCGCGATTGAGCACTACATTTCTATTCATGTTGCTTTCGTTGATCATCCCATGGAGAGCGGTGGCGCAGAATTCGGGTGGTACGGCGACACTGCGCGGGCAGGTCACCGACCCGTCGGGGAGTTTCGTCACGACGGCGACAATTGTGCTGACTACGCCGGGCGGCGATGCGATCACGGCGACTACTGACAAGGGCGGAGTATACGAGGTCAAGGGACTCGCGCCGGGGAAGTACGGTCTGAAGGTGATTGCGACTGGATTCACGGATTTTGAGAAGGACGGCGTGGATGTTGTGGCGGCGCAAGTGAACAAGCTGGACGTCAAGCTCGCTATCCAGACGCAATCGGAGAAGGTAGTCGTTACCGATCAGGCTGCGGCTGCTTTGAGCGTCGATCCTTCGGCGAATGCCGGCGCGATTGTGATTCAGGGCAAGGATCTCGATGCGCTATCGGATGATCCGGACGAACTTCAGTCGGACTTGCAGGCGCTGGCGGGGCCATCAGCGGGACCGAACGGCGGACAGATATATATCGATGGCTTTACCGGGGGCACACTGCCGCCGAAGGCGTCGATTCGCGAGATTCGAATCAACCAGAATCCGTTTTCATCGGAGTACGACAAGCTGGGTTACGGGCGCGTCGAGATTTTAACGAAGCCGGGAACCGATCAGTGGCACGGGCAGCTTTACATGAGCGGGACGACGGCGGGGCTGAACTCGCGCAACCCGTTCGAACATTTGCCGGATGGCGAAGAGCCACCTGGCTATGAATCGACGCAGTTCAGCGGAGATATTGGCGGGCCGCTGAGCAAGAAGGCGTCGATGTTTTTCAATTATGAGCAACGCAATATCAACAACTTGAACGTGGTAAGCGCGACGGTTGTAAATCCGACGACGTTTGCGGTAGAGCCGTTCAGCCAGGCGGTGCCGAATCCGGATTTTCGCATTAACCTGAGCGAGCGGGTGGATTATCAGGTGAGCGAGGCGAACACCCTGTCGGTTCGCTATCAATATTACCGGCAGAAGCAGGATAACGAGAGCGTTGGCGCATTCAATCTGGCGTCGCTGGGGACGAATCAGTACGACTCAGAGAATACATTGCAGATGAGCGACACCCAGACGCTGAGCCCGCGAACGATTAACGAGACGCGTTTTCGATATGTTCACGAGGTTGCGAATCAGGACCCGGTGAGCACTGCGCCGATGGTGTCGGTGACGAGCGCGTTTGCGGACGGCGGAAATGCGACGGGAACGAACGACGACACGCAGAATCGCTATGAGCTGCAAAACGAAACGTACATGAATTTCGGCAAACACTCGCTGAAATATGGCGGGCGATTGCGCGCGACGACGGACAGCAACCTGACGAATGCGAACTTTAACAGCGAGTATTCGTTCGGCAAGCGGCAATTGCCGGGTTGCGTGCCAACGGCTGTGGACAATTGCCAGATCACGCCGCTGGAGGCGTATCAGATCACACTGCAGGGGCAGGCGGCCGGGCTGCCGTTCGCGGCGATCCAGGCGATGGGCGGCGGAGCGAGCTTTTACACGTTGGCGGTGAATTCGACAGGGCGGGCTGCGACAGATGTTACGTATGTGGACGGCGCGTTGTTCGTGCAAGACGATTGGAAGATTAAGCCGAACATTACGCTGAGCGGCGGATTGAGATATGAGACACAAAACAGCTTGGGCGATCATGCGGATTTTGCTCCGCGAGTCGGGTTGGCATGGGGCATCGGTGGCAAGGGAAAGAATGCTTCGCCGAAGATGGTGTTGCGCGCGGGATTCGGGATTTTTTACGATCGGTTTACGGAAGATCTGATTTTGACGCAGCAATTGAACGACGGAATCACGCAGCAGACGTTTTTGGTGCAGAACCCGGCGTTCTTTAATCCAAATGTTGTGGTCCCACCGTCGGGGTTTTCGTCGGCGACGCTCGCGCCGCAGACGATCTATCAGCCGAACAACAGTTTGCGGACGCCGTACACGTTGCAGACGGGCGTAAGTTTGGAGAGGCAGCTGACGAAGGCTGCAAACATCTCGGTTACGTATCTAAATGCTCGCGGCGATCACCAGTTCTACACGAATTTCATCAATGCGAATGCGCCGGGCACTCTTCCGCCGAGCACGATTTTGTATCAGTATCAATCGGAAGGAACGTTCAAGCAGAATCAGCTGATTGTGAATGGCAGCGTTCGCATGGGGGCGAGGCTGACGCTTTTCGGGTTCTATGTTTTGAACTATGCGAATAGCGACACGGGGACGCCGACGTATGTGCCTTCGGATCCGCTCGATCCATCGGCGGATTACGGGCGAGCTCAGTTTGATTACCGGAATCGACTGTTCATGGGCGGGACGATTGGACTGCCGAAGGGATTTCGGTTGAGCCCATTTCTGATCGCGAGTTCGGGGCCGCCGTTCAACATTACGACCGGCGATGATTTGTTTGGCAACGCGCAATTTAGTGCGCGGCCGGCTTTCGGGGATTGTTCCGTTGCTGCGCCGAATTTGGTGCAGACGCAGTTTGGGTGCTTCAACACGACGCCCGCAGCGGGGCAGGCGGTGATTCCGATCAACGATTTCACGGGACCAGATCGATTTACGATGAATTTGCGGTTGAGCAAGACGTTTGGATTCGGAAGGAAAAAAGAAACGGCGCCCACCGGTCCGGGTGGCCCGGGCGGCGGGACCTTTGGACGAGGACCTGGCGGTGGAGGCCGCGGCGGGTATCGCGGCGGCGGACCCGGCGGAATGGACGCAGGGGCGACGAACCGGCGCTACGCGCTGACATTCGCGGTTTCGGGACGCAACGTCTTTAACAACGTCAATCTGGCGTTGCCGGTAGGAGATTTGAGTTCACCGCTGTTTGGGCAGTCGAACGGATTGGCGGGCGGACCGTACGGATCGAGCACGGCGAACCGGCGCATCGATCTGCAAGTTACGTTTTCGTTCTGACGGCGACTCTGTTCGATAGGCACGTTGTTTTGCATAGAAATACTGAGCTAAGCTCGCTACGCGGGCTTAGCTTTTGTTTTTGTGCTGAAGGGATCGATCGGCGGCGATGAAGAAACGGAAAAAGAAGTTTCTGGATGTGGGGCAAGTTGCGCGACGGCGCGCGCGGGAGTCGGGTATCGCCCCAAGTTCGACGCGTGTGATTGCGGATAAACGCGAGCGGGCGGCGAAGCACAAGAAGCCGCTTAGCAGCGACGATTCGATTTAGCGATGGTAGTTGGCGGTAGGTCCCGACCGGACCTAGTTTTTCGAGCCTCAACCAGGTTTGTGATCAGGGACGCGCTCGTCGGGACGAAACAACGCCGCGGGCGGGATACTCTGCCGCTCGGCGAGGTCTGTGGCGATCTCCTCCAGCGCTTTTTTGTCGAAACTATTGCAGACAACTTTGATCACGCCATCGGGGTCGATCAGGAAAACTGTCGGAACATTGGTCAGTCCGTAGGCGTTCGACGCGGAATAGTTTTTTGCGTTCTCATCCAAAGGAATCGGGAATGTGACGCCGAATTGATCGGTGAATTTCTTCGTGGTTTTTGCGTCGTCCTGCGAAACGCCGAGGAATGTCGCATTTTTGCCGTAGCGTTGATGCAATCGCTCTAAAAAGGGAAATGTGTACTGGCAGACGGGGCAGGAGACTTTGAAGAAGGCGGCGACGACGGGGCCTTTTTCGAGCAGCGTCGAAAGGGAATAGTCCTTACCGTTCGAATCCTGGAGCGAAAATCCGGGAGCTTTGTTCCCGGCCACAATGTGAGTCATCTCACCTTCCGATCGTAGAATGCGCGAAAGCCAGCGCTGGATTGCCATCCTCTGAGTATATTGTAGCGATGGTTCCTAGTGGATTTGGCGCGTCTTCCTCTGCATGTAATCCATCAGCAAGTATTGGCCGAGCGTGTAGGGCGTGGTGAAGTACGCTTTGCCGCGGCACATCTCGGTGATTTTCTGGACGAAGTTGATGAGGCTGTAATCGCTGGCGAGCATGAACGTGTTGATCAAGATGCCGGCGCGCTTGCACTTGTTCACTTCTTCGAGCGTTTGGCCGACGACGAAGGGGTCGAGACCGAAAGCATTTTTGTAGATGCGGCCATCTTCGAGCGTGAGGGCCGACGGTTTGCCATCGGTGATCATGATGATCTGGCGCATGTCTTTCTTCTGCCGCATCAGGATGCGTTGCGCCATGCGCAAGCCTTCGCGCGTGTTGGTGTAGTAAGGACCGACCTGGACGCGCGCGAGTTCGCCGATCGGCACTTCCTCGGCGCTATCGTGAAAGAGCACGAGACTCAACGTGTCACCCGGATAATTCGTTCGAATCAGGTGAGACAGCGCCATCGCTACGCGTTTTGCCGGAGTGAAGCGGTCTTCGCCATACAGAATCATGCTGTGGCTGCAATCGAGCAGAACCACCGTGGCGCACGAGCTGTGATATTCGCACTGATGCACCATCAAATCTTTGTAAGTGATTTCGACGGGGACTTTCGCGCCGTCTCGGCGAACGGCGTTGAAGAGTGTTTCGCTGACGTCGAGATTCAGGGTGTCGCCGAATTCGTATTGGCGCGACACGCCGCTGGCCTCGATGCCGGTCGCGAGATCGCGCGTGGAGTGGCGACCGAAACTGCTGCGGCCGAGCGAGCCGAGCAGGTCTTGCAGCGTTTTGAAGCCGAGGAAATCGATTGTTTTGTCGGTAATTTCGAATCGCGCCTCGGTGTCGCGTTCCTGCGCTTGGCCGACCTGACCGCGCGCGCTCGATTGCGGCGGCGGCGTGACCTGCGGAGGCTGCTGCGGATTGATGTAGCCTTCCTGCGCCATGCGCTCCATCAATTTTTCGATTAAGTCGCGGACTTCCTTGCTCTGCTGCGCGTTGGGGTTCTGGAGCATCTCGCGAAGCTCGTCGCTCATCGAGCCTTCGGGCATGAGATCGCCTTCTTGCAGGGCGCGAAGGATGGCGTCCTTCAACGCTTCCATCGATTTCTCGGGATCCATCTCCGAGACGCCGTAGAATTGCGACTCGAAGCCGCTCTGGAGGAAGAAATTGCCGAGCCGCTTGACGAGTTCTTCCAGGTCGATGGCGTCGGCGGGTTCTCCGACATATTTTCCGTACTTGATAAATTTCATCATTGGCCCCGGTGCGATGCGACGATCGCACTCTTAAATCATCGCGAGTTGCTAGGTGCTAATTGAATTGCCTGCGCGGCCGATTCGGATTTTCGCGTTCGCGTTGCTCCGGTTGCCGCGGTTTCTCCGCGAAATAGCCGCGCTCTTCACTTCGGCCGATGCGGCGATGCGCCCATAAACCTTCGAGGATCATCTCGGCTGCCGCCGCTGCCGATCCAGCGTCTTTGCGATCGTTGACGCCGAGTTTGCCGACGTGCTCCATCAAGCCTTGAATTTTCGAAAGCTGCTCGTAACGCTCCGCCGTCGAAGCAAGCTCGGGCAGTTTCAATTCGCCGCCGAGTTCGAACCACTGAATCACCGGCTGAAAGCTGACTTCGCCGAAACGCTTACTGAAAACGCGTCCGACGGCCGAGCGAATTAGTTCCCGCGCAATCGTATCGGCGCCTTTCAGTTCGCCCTCATATTCGAGTTCGAGCTTGCCCGTGATGGCGGGCATCGCCGCGTAAATGTCGGCGATGCGTGCGATGCCGCACTTTTCGCCAGTGCGAGCGGCGCGTTGTTCGGCGCTGCTCACCGCGCTCTCCAGGGTTGTAATCGGCAAACGCTGGCTGACACCGGAACGCTTGTCGACGCGCTTGTCCTCGCGCGCCTGGAACGCGATCTCCTCGATCACTTCGCGCAAGTAATCGGGAACGTCGATCTTGCGCGCCGGGTCACGGCCGACCCACGCTTCCTGATTCGTGACCACCATTCCTTCGGCGACGGTCGAGGGATAGTGCGTTCGAATCTCGGCACCGATGCGATCTTTCAGCGGCGTGATGATTTTTCCGCGCGCAGTGTAATCCTCCGGATTCGCCGTGAAGACGATCAGCACATCCAAAGGCAACCGCAGCGGATAGCCCTTAATCTGAATGTCGCCTTCCTGCATGATGTTGAAGAGTCCAACCTGAATTTTTCCGGCGAGGTCCGGCAACTCATTGATGGCAAAGATGCCGCGGTTCGCACGCGGCAATAGGCCGTAGTGGATCGTCAGCTCGTCCGACAAATCGCGTCCGCCACGTGCGGCGCGAATTGGATCGACGTCGCCGATGATGTCGGCAATCGTTACGTCGGGAGTCGCAAGCTTCTCCACGAATCGCGAGTCGCGTGGCATCCATGCGATCGGCGTGGCGTCGCCGTCGGCCGCAATCTGATCTTTGCAAGCGCGGCAGAGTGGCGCGAACGGGTTGTCGTTGATTTCGCATCCGGCGATCACGGGAATCTCGGCATCAAGCAAATTCGCCAAGCCGCGCAGAATGCGGCTCTTCGCCTGCCCGCGAAGACCGAGCAGAATGAAGTTGTGCCGCGACAGCAGGGCATTGATGATCTGCGGAATCACGGTGTCTTCATAGCCGTGCACGCCGGGAAAGAGCTGTTCGCCTTTTTCAATTGCCCGCAACAAATTGCGGCGAATCTCGTTTTTCACCGACGTTGCGGCGGTGCGCGCGTCGAAATCCGGAATGCTGCGCAGTTCACCCAATGTTCGAGGTTTCGGATTTCCCGATCGTGATGGTGATGTAGCGGTCGTGCCTGCTGTCATGAGGTCCCCATTCTGCGCGGCCGCGAAGCCGCGCCAGAATCTAATTCACGCTGCTGCTGTTACCTTCGTCTTGCTGCCGTTGCGCTTCAATCTTCTGTAGATGCGGCGCCCACTCCCGCAGGTACGTGAGCAACCGCTCCTGGCGATCCGCCTCCGACCGCGATTCCAGGACTTTCTGCTTCCACATCAGCTCCATCGGGAGCGTCCCCGCGATCGCGTAAGACAGCTCTTCCGGCTCTAGCGCCTGCACGTTGCGCGGATAGTCTCCGAACACGATTGTGTGGCAAACCTCATATAGTTCGACCAGCTCGCGTTGCTTTTTCGAATCGACCGCCCGCTCGCGATCGTCGAGATAATCGACAGCGCCTTCGAGCAGCAATCCGTCTTCGTACTGATCCGCGTTCACTAACTCCACGATACGAAACGGAGCGCGTCCGACTGCGACGATGTCCATTCGCCCATCGGGGTAGCGCTTGGCCACATCGAGCACTTCCGCGGTGCAGCCGACGCGAACTAAACCCTTCGGCAGCGCGAGCAGCATGCCGAACTCACTCTTGGCTTCGATGCAGTCTTGCACCATACGGCGGTATCGCGGCTCAAAGATGTGCAGCGGCAAATCGCCGCCGGGCAAAAGAACAACGTTGAGAGGGAAGAGTGGGATTCGTTCGGGCCGCGTTGAACCCATGGCTCATCATAGCAGACAGCGCAAGAGTGGTCGAAATTGTCCGCTGGTAGCGAAATTTTAATCTGAGTTACGCGATCGTTGCCGGCGAGGGCGGCGAGCGAGATGAATTTTACTGCAGCTCCGCCAGCAGCGATTCCATCTCGGAGCGCGCGTGCTGATCACCCTTCACGCTCGCCTGATTGATTCCGTCGACCAAAATCTTGCACGCATCATCAATGCGCGTCTCCCGCGACAGCATCTGCGCGTACATCAAATACGCAGGCACATAATCTGCGTTCCGGCCCAGCAGCTCCCGAAAGTGCGCGTCGGCCGCCGCCGTATCCCCGGAGTTCATGCACTCCATCGCGAGCCCGTAGCGCGAAAACGCATCGTCCGGCTTTTTCGCAACGAACTCTTCCAGCATCTGCCGTCGAGTTTTCTTTTGATCGGTCATGATGAGCCCAGTATAGGGTGACTGGGGCGAGCGGCAAAATCGACACCGCATCGAAGTAGAAGCAAACGCGCGCTAGCTAATCCCGCCAACCCACATCGGTGTGCTCGTCGGCTGTGGACTTCCACCAGCCGGCTCTTCCGTAATTGCCAGCGCCTTCGTGTCCGCCATATCGTCGGGCGGATCGGCCACCATCTCGCCGATTTTCCCATTCGCATCGGGCCAGAAGACATGCGACGGCATCGGCTTGGCGCCCGGCGTCTTCGGAATCAGCCAGAGTTGCAGCACCTTATGATTCCCCGGCATCGGCATCTTCGCCGCCGTCACATAGATTCCCATCTTGGGATGCCACACCGCCTGCACCATCGGCATGCTCTTGTCGCTCGGCATGATGTCGATCTTTTTCGAGGTCGGATCGGTCAAGATCCAAGCCTCGTGCTTCGCGACGGTCAACTCGTCTTCCAGCTGCTTCCGCTCTTTTAGCTCGGCAGCCGCGCGTTGATTCATGTCCGCGACATCCTGCTGCATCTTGCGCGATTCCCACGTTGAATAGAGCGAGAAGAGCAGCAGCGCCGCGACTCCAGCCCACAGCCACATCGGCACCGACGTCCGCTGCGACCCAGCCTGCATCGGCAGCGAACCGCCGCCGGCACCACCGCCCGCCGCAGCATCCGCACGCACACTGCGCAAAACGCGCGCACGCAGCATGTCCGACGGCTCCGCCGTCGGCGCGAGATACGCCAACTGAGTCACGACCAAACGCGCCTCTTCCAGCGCCTTCGTACACTCCGCGCATCCGCTCGCGAGATGCGCTTCCAGCGCCGCTCGCTCGTTCGCGTCGAGCGCACCGAGGGCGTATCCCTCGATCAGCTCCCGGAATTGGTTGTGTTCGCTCACGATGCCGTCTGCAATCCTTCCTTCAACCGCAGCAAACCGTTCCTGATCCAACTTTTTACTGTGCCCAGCGGCTCTTGCAACGACGCCGCAATCTCGCTGTGACTTAGCCCTTCGAAATACGCCATCTCGATCGCTTTTTTCTGCGGCGCGCTGAGATTGTTCATCAACGCACGCACCCGTTCCGCGCGGCGCTTTTCGTCCAGCGCTTTCTCATACTCGGGAACTTGTGCGATTGCCGGAAGCTCTTCGGTCTGATCTTCGCGGCGCCGCTGTCGTTCACTTTTTAAACGGAGTTGGTCGAGCGCCCGGTTGCGCGCCAATGTGAGCAACCAGGGGACGAAAGGCCCGCGGCTTGGTTGATACTGGCCGGCGTTACGCCACAGGTGAAGAAAGACGTCCTGAACAACTTCTTCCGCAGTCGATCCCTGCTGAAGAATGCGCACAACGAGAGCGTAGACGATGCGGGAATGCCGGTCGTAGAGCTCTTCGAATGCGCCCACGTCCTTGCGAAGAAACCTCTCCACCAGCGCCGAGTCGGACGACTCGCCACCGCCAAACTTTCCAGTTATGGCCGCGAGGAACACGGGGTTGAGGTCTTCGTCTCCTGTCAGATATACGGTTAAGTGTGGAGGCTGGATGAGTTTACAGCAGGCTAGCGTTTTTGGAGGCGAATGATTTGCTCGGCGACAGATAGGGATTGTTCGACGCAGGCGCCGATCGACGGGCCGTTGAGGTAATTTCCGGCGAGCCAGAGGTTTGGGTGGTTTTTGCGGGCTTCATCAATGGTAGCTAGGCGTGTGCTGTGGCCCAGATTGTATTGGGGCAGGGCGCGCGGGTAGATCGTGACGTTTGAGAATACTGGGGCGCCGCGAATCTTCAATAATGACGAGATTTCCTTGTGTACGATCACGGAGAGTTCGTCTGGCGACAGTCGTGTGGCCTCCGGGTCGGTCGCACCACCAACGAAGCTCGTGAGCAATCCCTGGCCTTCGGGTGCTCGCTTCGGGAATAGCGAGGTGTTCCAAACGGTGCCGAGAGTTCGAATGCCAGCTGAGCGAGGCACGAGGAAGCCGAAGCCATGAAGCGGATCGCCAATGTTTTGCGTGGAGTAGGCGAGCGAGACGACAGCAATCGGTGCGTGCTCGATTCCTGCCAATTGGTCAGCGATCATTGGCTCGACATCGCGCAGTAGCTTAGCGGCGATGTCCGTCGGCGTAGTGACGATGATGTGATCGGCGTTGAACGATCGTTCGTCGTTGCCCGTTTTCACGCTCACAACGAAAGCTGGCGTCGCCTGTGATTGATCGGCGGTGATTTTCGTCACTTCGGTGTTCGGCAAAAGTCGATCGCCTATTTTCACCGCGAATGCGTCCGCAAACGTTTGCGTTCCGTCGTAGAAACTGAGCAGTGTTGGACGCTGGCGCGGCTTCTCTGGATTCTGTTTCTCCGCCTTCGAGAACAATCCGCGAATCACGCTGCCTTTGCGCTTCTCCGCGTCGTAAACCGTCGGGAACGCACTGCGCAGGCTTAGGCGCTCCGGATCGCCGGCATAAACCCCGGAAACGAAGGGCCCGACAAGCCGGTCCAGCATCTCCTCCGAAAATTTTCTTCGAACAAAATCGGCAATCGACTCATCTTTTTCGGATGGCGCGCTCTTCCCAATCACATCGCGAAGAACGGCGAGCTTCGTACCTAGGCCCACGAAGCCGGACGTCAAAAACGCCGGCGGCGTCATCGGCACTTGCCGCAAAGCTCCGTTCACCAGCACATAGCGAGGTGCCCCTGCCGGCGCCTCCACTACCTGCGAACGAATCCCAAGCTCTTCGAACAGCTGCAACATCGGCGCGGTCCCACTGAAACTCTGCGGCCCCAACTCCAGCAGGTACCCATCGCGCCGTTCCGTTCGAATCGCCCCGCCCACGCGATCCGAAGCCTCAACCAGCAGCACATCGACTCCGGCTTTCCGCAAGGCATGCGCGCACACCAATCCCGAAACCCCGCCGCCGATGACCAACACAGCGACTCGACGCGTCACGCCGCAACCCACCGTTTCCGCATGTCAGAGCGTTTTCGAAAAGAGAGGCTTGGCAGCCAGTTGCTGCCGTTCGAGATAAGGATCGAAGACCATCGCGAGGTTGCGAATAAATATCCGACCGAGCCACGTCGTTCGAATCTCGTCGCGTTCCAGCAAAACCAATCCGTCATCACGCGAAGGCTCAAGCCGCTTCAGCTCCTCGGCGAAATATTCATCGAAATCGATGCCAAACTCGCGCGAAACCTCATCCTTGATCACCAGCGTGTGACACAACAACCGGCTGATCACCGACCGCCGCAAGCGATCGTCATCCGAAAGGTGATAGCCCCGCATCGTCGCGATCCCGCGCTCGGCCACCGCGCGTTCCCACGACGCCAGATCGCGATGGTTCTGCGCGTACGCATCCTGAATCCCGCTGATCGCCGTAACCCCCATGCCGAAAAGATCGGCCCCAGCCTTCGTCGTGTACCCCTGAAAGTTGCGATGCAGCGTCCGTTCGCGCTGCGCCACCGCCAGTTCGTCGCCCGGCTTCGCGAAGTGATCCATCCCTATATAGAGGTAGCCGGCTTCGAGGAATTTCTGCAGCCCCACGCGAAAAATCTCAAACTTTTGCATCCCCTCCGGCAAATACATGGCAAACGCGCCCTGCTGCTTTTTCAGCCAAGGCACGTGCGCATAGCTGAACAGCGCCACGCGATCGGGAGCGAGCTCCACCAGTTGATCGACCGTCGTTGCAAAACGCTCCGGCGACTGATGCGGCAAACCATAAATCAAATCCGCATTGATGCTGTCGAATCCCAGCGAACGTGCCGCCTGAAACAGCTCCCGCGTCATTTCAAACGGCTGCACCCGGTGAATCGTCTTCTGCACTTCAGGATGAAAATCCTGAATCCCCATGCTCAGCCGGTTGAAACCCATCCGCCGCAGCGTCGCCAGATGCTCCGGCGAAGTCACCCGCGGATCGACCTCGATCCCAATCTCCGCATCCGGCGCAAACGTAAATTTCTCCCGCGTCGCGCCAAATAAATCTTCAATCTCAGCCGGCGACAAAAACGTCGGCGTCCCTCCGCCCCAGTGAAACTGCACCACCGGCCGTTCGCGCGACACGTGCGAACTCACGCGTTCAAGCTCCTGCTTCAGCACGCCAAGATACGGCTTCGTCACCGAATGATCTTTTTGAATGATGACGTTACACGCACAGAACAAACACAGGCTCTCGCAGAAGGGAAGATGCATGTACAGCGACACGGGCGCCTTCGCGCGATCCGACTGTTCATGCACGCGCTCCAGATCATCCGGACCGAACGCGTCATTCCACACCGGCGCCGTCGGATAGCTCGTGTAGCGCGGTCCCGGCCGGTTGTACTTCGCCAGGAACTCCTGGCTGACGCGAAGCTCGCGCCCTAACTTCTCCGAATTTTGTTCAGTGATCGTCACGACGAACTCAAATCATTAAATCAAGCAATCCCATGTACGGGCGCAGCACCGCTGCGCCCCAAACGCCAAGACCTAAGCCGTAGGCGTCTCTAAGGCGCATCGTGCACTTGCTACCGCGACGGCACCGCACTCCTCGACTCCGCAAACTCCACGCGCTGCCCCGTCTCAATAAACAATTGCGCATTCTCCACCGGCGTCCCCTGCAAAATCCCATGCCCCAAATTCAAAATATGCCCGACGCCGCCAAGTTTCCCCGCCGTCTCGCGCGTCACCGTTCGAATTTTCTCCGCCGGAGCAAACAAAACCGCCGGATCAACATTCCCCTGCAACGCAATCCTCGGCCCCAGCGTCGCGCGCGCCGTCTTCAAATCAATCCGCCAGTCCACGCTCAAAACATCAGCACCCGACTGCGCCACCGCCGGCAGCAAATGATGCGAAGCCTTCGTGTAATAAATGACCGGCACGTCTCCGCCAACCCGCGAAATAATCTCGCGCACCGCCGGCATCGCAAACCGCTCGTAATCTGCGATACTCAGCTCGCCGCACCACGTATCGAACAGCTGCACCGCCGCCGCCCCCGCCGCAATCTGCGCCTTTAAATACCCCACGGTCGCAGTCGCAATTTTCATCAGCAGCGATTCGAACGCCCGCGGCTTCTCGTACATCAGCGCCTTGACTGTCGCGAATCCTTCTTTCGTCCGCCCTTCGACCATATAACACGCCAGCGTCCAGGGCGCTCCCGCGAATCCCAGTACCGGCACCGTAGGCCCGACTTCCCGCACGATCCCGCGAATCGCCTGCATCAAAAATCCGGTATCGCTCTCCGCATCAAAGATCCGCAGCGCCTCGATGTCCCGCTCCGACCTCACCGGCTCCGGCAAATTCGGCCCCGCGTCGCCCAGTTCCAGCTTCATCCCCATCGCTTCCGCGGGAATCAAAATGTCAGAAAACACGATCACCGCATCGACGCCCAGCCGCCGAAACGGTTGCAGCGAAATCTCCACCGCCAACTCCGGCGTCTTGCAGACATCCAGAAACGCTCGCTTCGCCCGAATCTCGCGATACTCCGGCAAATAACGTCCCGCCTGCCGCATCATCCACACCGGCAGGCGCGGCACCGCCTCGCCGCGGCACGCGCGCAGAAACAGCTCTTTCCGGCTCATCGACTCGTTGGCCAAACTCACGCCCTCGCTTATATCGGTTCGTCAGCAAGAATAACAAATCCAGCCACTCGCTGCCGGGGATAGACCCAATTCTGTACCGCAGTACAGTTTCGCCCCGGAAGAGCCCCGCGTTAATCTCTCCCCATCGACACGTGCGTCCAGCCGTCGCATCCGTGCGGTCTCCCCATGGGCTGGGCTATACTCAATATTTGCCGGTTCGGCGCCTCGGGCGGGGTGCCGCAGATTAATTATCGACCGGTGAGCGGCCTGCAGCCGCGTTCCGCAAGAAACAACCCGATGCCTCATCTTTTCCTATTCATGACAGTCGTGGCGTACGTCTTCAGCTTCGGCTCGTACAGCCGCTATCTGCGCTCGGGTCGCGAAATTTCCGGCCGCCTAGGCACCGTTTTTCTCGTCCTCGGCCTGATCGCCCACTACTTCGCGCTTCTCGAACGCTCGCGCGGTTCGCACACCGTTCCGTATCACGATCTATACGGCTCGCTGTCGCTCTTCGGCTGGCTCTTGGCGCTCGTCTATCTCGGCCTCGAACTGTTCCATCGCCAGCGTTCCGTCGGCGCGTTCGTGATGCCATTCGTCATCGCGTTCTTTCTCGCCGCCAACATGACGCCCGGCGACAAACTCTCGCCGCCTCCAGCGCACGGGCCCGTCTTCGCCTTTCACGTCACGCTGAGCATTCTCGCCTACGCCGCATTCGCTCTTTCCTTCGTCCTGAGCCTCATGTATCTCGTCGAAAATAGCTTGCTCCGCAACCGTAATCTCAGCGATCTCGTCTGGCGTCTACCGCCTCTCGAACTACTCGAGCGTATGAGTCGCTCCAGCGTCCTCGTTGGTCTTGTTTCGATCGCCGTCGGCACCGTGCTGGGTTTCGTCTGGGTCGATCGCATCCACGGCCAATATTGGTATTACGATCCCAAATACGTCATCACGATTTTCGTGCTCTTGCTCTACGTCGCGTACTGGCTGCTCTCGCGCACCACAGCTTGGCGCGGCGCGCGCGCATCGCGTCTCTGTATCTTCAATTTTGTGATCGTCGTTCTCAGTTTCACCGTTGTGAACTTATACTTGTCGCACAGTCATCGCTACTTTTAAGGTCGGCAACTCGCGGTCGGAATACACTGAATCTTTGGCCCCAACGCAAAATGGGCCGGGAAGGGATCGAGCGAACAGCGAATGGAAATCGTCATCGTCGGCCTAAATCACCGCACCGCGCCCGTTGAGGTGCGCGAGCGTGTGTCTTTCACCGCCGAACAGGCGCGCCGCGCCGCCGACGAACTCCGCGCCCGCGGCATTCTCGAAGAAACGCTCGTCCTCTCCACCTGCAATCGCAGCGAAGTTTACGGCGTCCCGCCCGAAAGCGTGCACGACAGTCTTAAAGGACTCGCTTCGTTTCTCAGCGAATTCCACTCCGTCGGCAGCGAAATTCTCATCAGCTCGCTCTATCACCATTACGATCGCCACGCTGTCCGCCATCTCTTCCGCGTCTCCGCTGGACTCGACTCCATGCTCCTCGGCGAAGCCGAAATTCTCGGTCAGGTGCGCGACGCCTACAAATCCGCTCACGAACAAGGCGCAACCGGCCCCGTTTTGAATCGTCTTTTTCAAGGCGCACTCGAAGTCGGGAAACGTGTGCGCACCGAAACGCAGCTCGGCATGCGCCCCATGTCCGTTGCTGCAGCCGGTGTAAAACTTGCCGAGCGCATCTTCGGCAAACTCGCCGGCCACACCGCGCTCGTGATCGGCGCAGGTGCCGTCTCCGAGCAAGTCGTCTCCACTCTCCGCGACCGCGGCGTCACCGACATCTTCGTCATGAACCGCTCGCGCGACCGTGCCGTCGAACTCGCCTCCAAATTTGAAGGCACCGTCGTCGAATGGGCCGACTGGCAAAACGCGCTCCTCAAACCCGACGTCGTCGTCTCTTCGATCTCCACGGAAGATCCAGTCCTCTCGCGGCTCGTTCTCGAATCCGCGATGGAAGCTCGCGGCAACCGCGCGCTCTTCATGATGGATCTCGGCATGCCGCGCAACATTGAGTCCGCCGCGGCCGAAATCTACAACGCCTATCTCTACAATCTCGACGATCTCAGTTCGATCGTCTCGCAAAATCGTCAGGCTCGCGAAGGCGAAGTCCCGCGCGCCGAAGCCATCATCGAAGATCACGTCACCAAATTTCTCTCGTGGCAGGCCAGCGTCGAACTCGTCGGCTTCGTCAGCGCGCTTCGTACCCGCCTCCGCGAAGACCGTGCCGCATTCCTCCACGCGCGTCTCGCTCAGGCCACGCATCTCACGCCCAGCGACCGCGAGCAAATCGAATCGATCATGGAAGAGGCCCTCGAAAAATTCCTCATCCAACCCGCCGAGCGCCTTCGCGACGAACGCGAGCTTCGCCGCAAGATTCAAAACGTCGAAGCCCTCCGCGATCTCTTCCTCCCCGACCGGGAGAAGCGATGAGCCAGCTCCGCATCGGCACGCGCGGCAGTCTGCTCGCCAAATGGCAGGCCGAGTTCGTTCGCCGCCAAGTATTCCAGTCCACCGGCATCGAAGGCGAAATCGTCATTATCAAGACGAGTGGCGACAAAATGGCGCACACGTCGCTCTCCGAAATCGGCGGAAAGGGAATCTTCGTTAAAGAGCTCGAAGAAGCCCTCATGGACAATTCGATCGACATCGCCGTTCACAGCGTGAAAGACATCCCGACGAAAACGCCACCCGGCCTCTCGTTTCCCGCGATTCTTCGCCGCGAAGACATTCGCGACTGCCTCGTCTCCAACAACGGCGCCAATCTCGCGGCGCTTCGCGAAGGCGCTCGCGTCGGCACCGGCAGTCTTCGCCGCCGCGCGCAACTCTTACATATTCGCGCCGACCTCGACGTCCGCGATCTTCGCGGCAACGTTGACACGCGCCTCCGCAAAGTCGAAAGCGGCGAATACGACGCGATCATGCTTGCGAAAGCCGGCCTCGATCGACTCGGCGCCACCCATCGCATCACCGAAGTGTTTTCACCTGAAATTTTCTTGCCTGCCGTCGGTCAAGGCGCCATCGGCGTCGAATGTCGCGCCGACGACGCTGAAACGTCCGCCGCGCTCGAAAAGCTCGACGATCCCGAAACGCGCAGCGCGATCATTGCCGAGCGCACGCTCCTCAGCAGGCTCGAAGGCGGCTGCCAGGTTCCACTCGGCGCCTGGGCGCGCCTCGAACGCGACGAACTCGTCCTCGAAGCCTGCGTTTGCAGCGTCGACGGCACGCAATACATCAAGCAACGCGCCGCCTCGCCGCCCGACCAAGCTCGCGCGCTCGGCGAACACATGGGCCGCCTCCTTATCGACGCCGGGGCCCAATCCATCCTTCAGGAAGTGAGCCGCCAACGTGGCTGATTCCGTTTCGCGCACCAACAAAGGCGCGTCCGCTCTCTTCGGCAGTCGCGTCGTCATCACCCGCGCCGTCGAGCAAACCTCCGACCTCGTCACCAAGCTCGAGCGCCGCGGCGCCATCCCGATCTCGCTTCCGCTCGTCGCGTTTTCGACGCCCGAAAATTTCGCTCCGCTCGACGCCGCTCTCCATCGCTGGCAGGAATTCGACTGGGTGCTCTTCACGAGCGCAAACGCCGTGCAATCCGTCACGCAACGTGCCGCCAACACAAATCTCGGCATCCTCCGTCCGTCGAGCCGCCCTCTGATCGCCGCCGTCGGCCCCGCAACAAACGAAGCCGCCGTCAAAGCCGGCTTCAACGTGACGTACGTCGCCAAAACTCATTTGGGCATAGCGCTCGCCGAAGAGCTCGCGCAGCAGCTTCGAGACAAATCCGTATTCCTGCCGCGTAGCGACCGCGCCAATCCCGACTTGCCCGCCGCGCTCAAAAAACTCGGCGCCCACGTCACCGAAGTCGTCGCCTATCACACGCTGCCGCCCAGCAACGTCGATCGCGATCGCGTCACCGAAATCCTCGACGAAAATTCCGACGCCGCTCTTTTCTTCAGCCCCAGCGCCGTCAACAATCTCGCCGACCTGATCGGCAGGGAATCACTCGCGCAGTTGCAGCACAAAATCGCCATCGCCGCCGTCGGTCCCGTAACTGCCGCAGCTCTCCGCGATCACGGCGTGAAAAATATCGTCACCGCCGCCGACGCCACCACCGACGCAATCCTGTCCGCCCTCGAGTCACACTTCGCCGCATCGGCGTCAGCGGACGCCGGCGCGAGCGCGACGCGGAACCACGCCTCAGGAGCCACCCACGGATGAGCTTCCCCACCCATCGCCCGCGCCGCCTCCGCCGCACCGAGTCTCTCCGCAATCTCGTCCGCGAAACCCGCATCTCGACGAGCGGCCTCATCTACCCAATGTTCGCCTGCCCCGGCACAAAAGTCCGCCAGCCCGTCAGCTCCATGCCCGGTATCGCGCAACAATCCGTCGACCAACTCCTCGAAGACGCGCGCGAAGTCGAACAACTCGGTATCCCCGGCATCATTCTCTTCGGCCTCCCCGAATCGAAAGACGCCACCGGCTCCAGCTCCACGCACGCCGAAGGCATCGTCCAGCGCGCCGTCGAAGCCATCCGCAAGGCCAATTTGAAACTCGTCGTCATCACCGACGTCTGCCTCTGCGAATATACCGATCACGGCCACTGCGGCGTCATCGAAAACGGCGAAGTCGCCAACGACGCCACGCTCGAAATTCTCGCCAATCAAGCGCTCTCTCACGCCCGCGCCGGCGCCGACATCGTCGCCCCCAGCGACATGATGGACGGCCGCGTCGCCGCCATCCGCGATAAACTCGACGATCACAAATTTGAAAATCTCCCGATCCTCGCCTACGCCGCGAAATACAGCTCTGCGTTCTACGGCCCGTTCCGCGAAGCCGCGCAATCTACGCCGCAGTTCGGCGATCGCCGCAGCTACCAGATGGATCCCGCCAACGCGCGCGAAGCGCTCAAAGAAGTCGCGCTCGACATCGATGAAGGCGCCGACACGGTGATGGTCAAGCCCGCGCTCCCCTATCTCGACGTCATCCGCCGCGTCCGCGACAAATTCGACGTCCCCGTCGGTGCCTACAACGTCAGCGGCGAATACGCGATGGTCAAAGCCGCCGCCGCCAACGGGTGGCTCGACGAAAAACGCACCGTGCTCGAACTAATCACCAGCATCCAGCGCGCCGGCGCCGACATCATCCTCACCTACCACGCCAAAGACGTCGCCCGCTGGCTCCGTCCATAGCGACTCGTTTTTTTGATTTTGTTGGGGCGGGGCTTGCTCCGCCCGGCTCAAACACGATTACAATGCTTCCATCGCCCAAATCTCTCGACTGAGAATCGCCCGATGACTGCCCCGCAAACCAAAACAAAAAACGCCCGCCCACGCTCGCGCGAAATCTTCGCCCGCGCCGAAAAACTTCTCGTCGGCGGCGTCAACTCCCCCGTCCGCGCCTTCCGCTCCGTCCACACCGACCCGCTCATCATCGACCACGGCGAAGCGCAATATCTCTACGACGCCGACGGCAACCGCTACCTCGACTTCGTCTGCTCCTGGGGCGCGCTGCTCCTCGGCCACGCCAATCCCCAAGTCACGCAAGCCGTCGCCACCCAAGCCGCCCGAGGCACCAGCTTCGGCGTCACCACCGAACTCGAAGTCGAACTCGCCACGCTCATCAATCGCGCCATCCCCTCGCTCGAAAAAATCCGCTTCGTCTCCAGCGGTACCGAAGCCACCATGTCCGCTGTCCGCCTCGCTCGCGGCGTCACCAAGCGCGACTACATCCTCAAATTTCGCGGCTGCTACCACGGTCACGCCGACAGCTTCCTCTCCGACGCCGGCTCCGGCCTCGCCACGCTCAGCATCGCCGAATGCCCCGGCGTCCCCGAAGCCCTCGCGCAACTCACGCTCAACGCTCCCTACAACAACATCGACGCCACCGCCCGCATCTTCAATGAGCACAAAAACAAAATCGCCGCCGTCATCGTCGAGCCCATCGCCGCCAACATGGGTGTCGTCCTCCCCGAGCCCGGCTTCCTCGCCGATCTCCGCGAACTCACGCGCATGCACGACACGCTTCTCATTGTCGACGAAGTCATCACCGGCTTCCGCCTTCACAACGGAGCCGTCCAGCAATATTTCAATGTCGACGCCGACCTCACCACGCTCGGCAAAATTATCGGCGGCGGACTCCCCGTCGCCGCCTACGGCGGCCGCGCCGATCTGATGAACGGCATCGCCCCGCTCGGTCCCGTCTACCAAGCCGGCACGCTGGCAGGGAATCCGCTCGCCATGGCCGCAGGTATCGCCATGCTCAATCAACTCGGCACCGAAGGTCTTTATCACCGCATCGCCGAGCAAGGCGATCGCTTCGCCTCCGGCCTCCGCAAAGCCCTCGCCGACGCAAATCTCCCCGGCCAGGTCAACAATTCCGGCTCGCTCTCAACGCTCTTCTTCGCCGACAACCCCGTCCGCGATTACGCCGGCGCCAAGCGCTCTAACACACAGCGCTACGCCCGCTTCTTCCGCGAAATGCTCGACCGCGGCATCTTCCTCGCCCCGTCGCAATTCGAGGCCGCCTTCGTCTCCGCCGTCCACACCCCCCAAGACATCGACTACGCCATCTCCGCCGCCGCCGAATCCCTAAAAGCCGTAGCCGCCGAAGCCTAACCTTGGAGTGCGGCGCTTCAGCGCCGCCTTTGCAACCCCAGCGCCCTCACCCAACCAATCGCGTAGCCCCACCCTGTACCCGCGATCGCTTCTCAGATCGCGGGGTTAAGATCCAGCACGACCCACCCCTAATCGTGCGAGCGCCTCTCATTCCTATCGTCCCGCCCGCACCTTCACCCTCCCTCAAAATCGTGAGATAGTCTCTCCACCACACTCAACGAACCACCCGAAAGGACGCCCTCAAAAAATGTCCGAGAGCATCGAACTCCCCGAACACGAAGAACACGAACTTCGCCACCCGCTCACCGTCCCCGTCTCCGTAACCATCGCCATCATCGCCGTCCTCGGCGCCATGGTCACGCTCCTCGGCCACCGCGCCCACACCGAAGAACTCCTCCTTCAAGCCAAAGCCAGCGACCAGTGGGCCTACTATCAAGCCAAAAACATCCGCCTCCACGAAATGGAAGCCGTCGCCGACATGCTCGCCGTCCTCTCGCCCAGCGATAAAGAGAAAGTCGCCACCGTCCACGAAAAATACGTCAAAGAAGTCGAACGCTACGAAAAAGACAAAGACACCATCAGCGATCAAGCCAAAGAGCTGGAAGCCGAACGCGACGTCGTCAGCCGTCGCGCCGACCGCTTCGACGGCGGTGAAGTCTTCCTGGAAATGGGCCTGGTCATCTGCTCCATCACCCTCCTCACAAAGAAGCGCTTTTTCTGGTTCAGCGGCATAACCATCGCCGCCCTCGGCGTACTCCTAGCCGCCACCGGCCTCCTCATCCACTAATCCCGCAAGAATCGATCCGATCATCGCCACTCGGGTGCCCCACCCTCGAATTTGGAGGGTGGGGGTTTAGATCAATCCATACCCACATGACAATGTCGACCGACGTCGAGCATCCGACGCTCCGCGCCCGCGCACATACAAGTGAAACAAATCCCCGCTCCCACCCGTAACTATCCACGCAAGCACCGCCTCCAGCCCCGCAGCCATCCCAGGTGCCCGAAGCTGGAGTCGCCCGTCCAATTGATATACAGTCCACCCATCACATCTGACATTAGGAGCCGCAAGTGTCGCTGAAAATCTCCGGCCTCTCCAAGACGTACCCCAACGGCGTCAAAGCCCTGAAAAACATCTCGCTCACCATCGGCAACAACATGTTCGGCCTCCTCGGCCCCAATGGCGCCGGCAAGAGCACCCTCATGCGCACCATCGCCACGCTCCAAGATCCCGACGAAGGCGAAATCTGGCTCGACGACCTCAACGTCCTTAAGCAGAAAAATTCCGTGCGCGAAGTCCTCGGCTATCTCCCGCAGGAATTCGGTGTCTACCCCAAGATGAACGCCGTCGACATGCTCCACCACCTCGCCGTCATGAAGGGAATCACCAACGCCGGCGAACGCAAAGAAATGGTCGACGCGCTCCTCAACCAAACCAATCTCTGGGACTCGCGCAAAAAAGCGCTCAGCACCTACTCCGGCGGAATGAAGCAGCGCTTCGGCATCGCGCAAGCTCTCCTCGCCAATCCCAAGCTCATCATCGTCGACGAGCCCACCGCCGGCCTTGACCCCGCCGAACGCAATCGCTTTCTCAATCTCCTCAGCTCCATCGGCCGCAACGTCATCGTCATTCTTTCGACGCACATCGTCGAAGATGTCCGCGAACTCTGCCCGCGCATGGCCATCATCAGCAACGGCCAGCTTCTTCTCGAAGGCTCGCCCGCCGAATCGCTCGATTCACTCAAGAACAAAATCTGGAGCAAAGTCGTCAGCACCGACGCCGAACTCACCGCGATCGACGCCGCCTTCCACGTCGTCTCCACTCACCTCGTCGGCGGCCTCCACGAAGTTCGCGTCTACAGCGACTCCAACCCCGGTGACGGTTTCACTCAGGAAGACTCCAATCTCGAAGACGTCTATTTCCTCAGCCTCTCCAATCAGGCCAAGAACTAACGCCAAGAAATAACGGAGACCGCGCAAAATGTTCTGGGAATTTTTCCTCTTCGAACTCAAGTTCCGGCTGAAAGGCATCTCCACCTACGCCTACTTCCTCTTCTTCTTCGGCATGGCCTTCCTGAGCGTCGCCGCCGAAGATTTCGGCCCCGTCGGCAACGGCAAAGTTCTCCTCAACGGTCCCTGGGCGATCTCCACCGTCTACATTCAGCTCTGCCTGTTCGGCATCATCATCGTCGCCGCAATCTTCGGCACATCCATCCTTCGCGACTTCCAGCGCGACACCTACCAACTCCTCTTCACCAAGCCCATTTCAAAATTCGACTATCTCGGCGGCCGTTGGGCCGGTTCTTTCGTCGCCATCACGCTGGCCTTCAGCGGCATGATCTTCGGCACCATGGCCGGCTCATCCGTACCTTGGGCCGACCACACCCGCCTGACCAGCGGCCACATTTGGTGGTACGTGCAGCCGTTCCTCTATTTTGTCGTTCCGCAGATTTTCTTCCTCGGCTCGCTCTTCTTCTGCGTCGCCGCGCTCACCCGCAAAATTGTCGTCGTCTATCTACAAGGCGTAGCCATCTTCATGGTCTACGTCATCGGCATCACCGTTTTCTCCGCCACGCGCAGCCTCGAACGTTTCTGGAGCGGCATCTTCGATCCCGCCGGCCTGCTTCTTCAAGACGGCGTCACGCGCTACTGGACTGTCGTCGAGAAAAACACCCTCCTGATGCATTGGACCGGCGTCTTTCTCTACAACCGCCTGTTCTGGACCGGTCTCGGCCTCATTGCACTGATCGTCTGCTTCGCGCTTTTTCCGATGTCCGTCGAGGCGCTCACCGCGGTCAGCAGCAAACGCCGCGCCGCGAAAGCGAAGCACCTCGAACAAGAAGATCCTCGCCCCAAGCGCAGTCTCGTCGCCGCAAAGCTCCCCACCGTTCACCAAATCTTCGGGCCCGCCACAACGTGGCGCCAACTCATCTCGCTCACCCGCCTCCGCCTCTCCAACATCCTTCGCGAAATTCCGTTCTGGGCGCTCGTCTGCCTTCTGATCGCCTTCGCCGTCAACAACGGCTATTTCGCCGGACGCATCGCCGGCCGCGACGTCTGGCCTGTCACCTATCTCATGGTCCAGGCCGTCGAAGGCTCCGCCACTCTCTTCTTCTATATCGTCGCCACGCTCTACGCCGCCGAACTCGTCTGGCGTGAACGCGACACCCATTTCGACGGCATCCACGACGCTCTGCCGATGCGCGAAACCACCGACTGGCTCAGCAAGTTCATCGCGCTCGCCATCGCCGAACTCATCCTTCTCGCCATCACCATGGTTTGCGGCATCTTCATGCAAACCCTCGCCGGCTACTATCACTTCGAAATCGGCCAGTACCTCAAGGAACTCTTCGTCGTCACCTATCCTCAGGTGCTCGTCTTCATCCTCTTCGCCTTCTTCATTCAAACCGTCGTCAGCAATAAATTCGTCGGCCACGGAATCGTCATCGGCCTCTTCGTCTCGCTCCCGATTTTGTTCCGCTATGGTTTTGAGAACACGCTCTACCTTCCCGGTCAGACGCCCACTTACACGTACAGCGACATGAACGGCTACGGTCACTTCGTCGCCGCTCTTACGTGGGCCATCGTCTATTGGTTCGGCGTCATGGCCATCCTCGCCGTTTTTTCGATCGCGCTTTCGCGCCGCGGCTCCGAAGACAGTTGGTCCGCTCGAAGAAAGGTCGCCGGCCAGCGCCTTCCGCGTCTCGTCCCCGCACTCGTTTTCTTCTTGGTCGTCGCGATTGCCAGCGGCAGCTGGTATTACTTCAATTCCCACGTCCGCAACGAATTTCTCAGCGCCAAGCAGCGCCGCGCTATTCAGGCCGACTACGAGCGCAACTACAAAAAATACGAGCTACTGCCGCAACCCAAGATCGTCGCCGTCGACTCCAAGATAGACATCTTCCCCGAGCGCCGCTCCTTCGAAGGTACTGGCACGTTTGTCCTGCAAAATAAATCCGACAAACCGATTGACCAGATCCACATCACCGATTCGCTGCAAAGCGTGGAATCCGTCAGCTTCGACCGCGGCTTCCACAAAGTTTCGTCCGGCCCGCGCGACATCTACACCATCTACGCGCTCGACAAACCGCTTCAACCCGGCGAAACGGCGCGCATGACCTTTAAGGTCGGCTACGAATCCCACGGATTCCGCGACGGCAACGAGCGTCCCGAACTCGCCTACAACGGCACGTTTTTCGACAGCGGTTATTTCCCCTACATCGGCTACGACCGCAACGCCGAACTCGACGATCCCCGCCGCCGTGCCGAAGAAAAACTCCCCGCGCTCGAAGAACTAGCCGAACGCGGCGATCCCTACTGGGAGCGCGTGAATCTTTTCACACCGCAGTCCGACTGGATCACTTACCACACCGTCGTCAGCACCTCCGGCGATCAAACTGCCATCGCCCCCGGCTATCTGAAAAAGGCGTGGACCGAAAACGGCCGCCATTTCTACGAATACGACATGGGCCCGACCCACTTGGCCGATTTCTTTTCTTATCTCTCCGGCCGCTACCAGGTAAAAGAAGAGAAATACAAAAACATCAATCTCCAGATTTTTTACACGCCCGGCCACGAATACAATCTCGACGACATGCTCCAGGCCACGAAATCCGGCCTCGACTACTACGACAAAAGTTTCAGCCCCTATCAATTCGATCAGTTCCGCATCATCGAGTTCCCGCGCTATCGCCAGTTCGCGCAATCCTTCCCTAACACCGTTCCGTACTCCGAAGGCATGGGCTTCATCGCCCGCATGAAGAAACAAGACGACATCGACTTCACCTATTTCGTCACTGCCCACGAGCTAGGCCATCAATGGTGGGGACATCAGCTCATCGGCGGCCAGGTGCGTGGCTCCAACATGATGTCCGAAACACTCGCAGAATATTCCGCGCTGAAGGTGATGGAGAAAAAGTACGGCGCCGACAACATTCACAAATATCTCAAGCACGAACTCGACGCCTACCTCCGCGGCCGCGCTGGAGAAATCCGCAAGGAACCGCCACTCGTCCTCGTCCAACGCGAACCTTATGTTTGGTATCAAAAAGGTGGGCTAGTGATGTACACGCTCGCCGACTACATCGGCGAAGACAAGGTCAACGCCGCGCTCAAAAAATTCCTCGACGAATACCGCTACGCGAACGCGACCGATTCCCAGACCGTCGCGTATCCCGACACGCGCCAGTTCGTCGCCGCCTTGCGCGAACAAACTCCGCCCGACATGCAGTACCTCATCACCGACATGTTCGAGTCCATCGTCCTCTACGACAACAAAGCTTTGACCGCCACAGTCACCGAAACGCCCGACCACAAATACAAAGTTGAACTAGCCGTCCAGGCCCGCAAAGCCAAAGCCGACGAAAACGGCAACGAAACTCCCATGTCCCTCAACGACTACATCGACATCGGCGTCTTCTCCGGCGCCAAAGACCACGAAAAACCGCTCAGCCTGAAAAAAGAAAAACTAACCCAGGAACACCAAACCTTCGAAATCATCGTCGACCAAAAACCAACCCGCGCCGGCATCGACCCCTACAACAAACTCATCGACCGCACCGCCGACGACAACCTAATCGACATCACCTCAAAATAACCCGCTCGACTCCTCTGCGATGAGGTTGAGATCGCTTCTGTAGGGGAGGGGCTTGTTGAAAATCCTGAGCCTCGAAGGGCTCCTCCCGGCGTCAAATCCCATCACAAAATCTCAATCTCGCCGGCCATCGGTAGCGCCGGCATCCCTGCCGGCGTTTTTCCGCGCCTGACCACCCCTCATCTCTGCCAAGCACTATCCCGCTACCTCCAGCCCCGCCTTTCGTAACCCATCGACAAGCTGCTCCACTAATTCCGGTTCCCACCACTTCCCCAGCTCAACTCGCGCCGTGATCGCGAAGTCCGCCCGCGCCGCCAGCAAATCTTTCACTGCCGCGCGCCCCTTTTCAACTTCGCCGAGCTTCCCGTAGATCGCGGCCAGCGCCATGTTCGTCCTCCAGAATCCCGGCATGTTCACCTTCACTAAGAAATCGAGCGCGCCGCGAAAATCTTTCTTGTTATACGCGTCGAACACCGAGGGAAACCAATACCATCCGGGATGATGCGGATTCAGCTCCCGTGCTTGTGCCACCAGCGCGCATCCGCGTTCCCAGTCTCCAGCGTACGCGATCAAGAATCCCAGGTACGCGATCGTGAATCCGTCCATCCGATTCAGCGAAAGCGCATGCTCCGCCGAACTTCGAAACGCCTGCCTCTCCTTACGGAAAAATTGTGTCGCTGCCAGCGAGTGATATGCGAGGTGATTCGCCGGAGCGATTTCCACGGCACGCTGCGCTGCGATCACCGCACGTTCCAGCGGATCAGGTCTCAGATTAAATCCGTGGAGGTATTCTTCCCGGATCATCATGGACAACATCGCCCATCCATCCGCGTACCCAGGTGCTTGTCGAACGGCTCGCTCTAACGCCGCTCGTGATGCCAGATGCTCTTCCGGCGAGAGTCTCGGAAAATGCGCGAAGCTGCGCAAAACCGCTTCATAAGGTGTCAGTTTTTCGGGGTCTGCCGTTCGCAAGTTTTCACCCATCGTACGCGGCAACACTCCATACGTATCCGCTATCGTCGAAACGACTCGCGGAACCAATTGATCCTGCAATTCGAAAATTTCCTCGGCACGAAACTCCCGATCGTAGGTCTCCGCCCATAGATGCGTTCCCGTTTCGCATTCGACCAGATGAACCGCGATCCGCAATCTCGATCCTGCAAGTCGCAAGCTTCCGTCGAGTACATACTGTGCACCCAGGTGTCGTCCCGCCGTCCGTGCGTCGCCTGCTTCCTCCGAGGATCGCACCCGCGAATTCCCCGCGATTACCTTCAGATACGAAAATCGCGACAGCCCCGTAACGATTTCCTCTGATAGCCCGTCTCCCAGCGCGGCTAGATCGGCATTTGTTCCGCTCAGATGGAAGGGAAGAACCGCGACCCAAAACCCCTCCAGTGCCCGAGCCGCTGCTGAATCATTCTGCGAGGCATCGTTTCCCGGTTGATTCGTGTCGCTCAATCGAACCGCGCCACCGCCTTCCTCACGCAGCACGTCGCGAAGCTCCGCCGCCGAACCGAAGCGATTGTCAGCGTTTTTCTCCAGGCAGCGGTGAATGCACTCCGCGATGGCCGCAGGCAGGTCGGCGCGCTCTTTGCTCAAGGGGCGCGGCGCGTCGCACAAAATCGCCGCACTGATCGCCGCAACCGAGCCTCCTTCGAAAGGCAACCGGCCACTCGCCATTTCGTACATCACCGTTCCCAACGAAAAAATATCGGTCCTGTGATCAACCATTCGTCCGGATACCTGCTCCGGCGACATGTACGCTGGTGTTCCCATCACCGCGCCGACCTGGGTCAGATCAATCGAAGTGATGGTTTCTTCGCTACCGCTCGCCGACGGCATATCTTTGGCCAGGCCAAAATCCAACACCTTGACGCGTCCTTCGGTCGTAATCATCACGTTCGCGGGTTTCAGGTCGCGGTGAATGATTCTCTTTTCGTGCGCCGCGGCCATCGCATCCGCCAGCTCGGCTCCGAACTTTCGAATCTCCCCCACTGTCAGCGTTCGCTCCTGAAGCAACGCCTTCAGTGATTTCCCCTCAACAAGCTCCATCGTCAGAAAGTCCACGCCATCGAACTCTTCCACCGAATAGATCGTCACAATGTTTGGGTGATTAAGGGCCGCTACCGCGCGCGCCTCGCGCCGAAATCGCGCCAGGGATTCCGCGTCGCGTCCCACCGCAGCGGGCAGCACTTTCAACGCGACATCGCGTCCCAACTTTGTATCCGCCGCTCGATACACTTCGCCCATTCCCCCGCGCCAATCGCTGCTACGAGCTTGTAGTGGCCTAGGGACTTGCCGATCAAACGATCCTCCCGAATCTGTAGACGCCAGCCTGCCTATCGCGTTTCCCTGAAGTTAAGCAGTCGCCGGACCCTGCGACTTCCTCATCCGCGCCAGCTCCTCGGTCACCATCTCAAATCTCCTCAACAGCTCTTGGTGTCGCATATCGTCCGAATCCGGCTTCCTCCCAACAAACGTCAGCGTTCCTCCGGGCTCCAGCACGCATTGCTCGACTTCCGATAATTCGTCGAACCCCTGCTTCCTCGCGGCCGCCGCCAACTGCTGCATCGAAATCAATTCCTTTTTCAGCCGGTCGGTTTTGATCTTGCCCTTGTCGATCAGCACGTCCTCGCGTCCTTCCACAATTTGATCGAGCCTCTTGTGGTTGTACAAAAATCGCACCACGAGGTAGTTCACCACGAGCAGGGAAGTAGCCCCAATGATGCCGCCGCTCACGCTGTTGTCGTCCCCGATGATCGCGTTCTGCACCGTGTTTGACAGCGTCAGCAGCACCACCAGGTCAAACGGGTTCAACTGCACCAGCTCGCGCTTCCCGGAAAGCCGCAATCCAACG
>DASXPD010000106.1:0-17638 GCA_036493835.1 Candidatus Acidiferrum sp.
GGAAGGCGACATCGCGGCGGTCGGCTGCATGGTCGATTCGTGCCGCAAGTGCGTGAACTGCCTTGCGGGCGAAGAGCAATATTGCGAAGTCGGCATGACGCTGACGTACAACAGCGAAGACAAGATTCTCGGTGGTGTGACGTACGGTGGATATTCCGACAACATCGTGGTTGACGAGAAATATGTGCTGCGCATACCGAACGGACTTGATCCGGCGGGCGCGGCGCCGCTGCTCTGTGCGGGCATCACGACGTATTCGCCGCTGCATCATTGGGGCGTGAAGAAGGGGCAGAAAGTCGGCATCGTGGGGCTTGGCGGACTTGGCCACATGGGGCTGAAGTTCGCGAAAGCGCTCGGTGCGGGCGTTGTGCTTTTCACGACTACGGCAGCGAAAACGGCCGACGCGGTGCGGCTGGGCGCGGACGAAGTCGTAATTTCGAAGAACGAAGCCGACATGCAGAAGCATGCGGGCAGCTTCGATTTCATTCTCGACTCGGTTTCGGCGGATCACGATCTCAACTCGTATCTGAATCTTCTGAAGCTCGACGGAACGCTAACGCTCGTCGGGGCGCCGGAAAAACCGGCATCGGTCGCGGCGTTCGGTTTGCTGATGAAGCGGCGGAGGCTGGCGGGCTCGTCGATCGGCGGGATTCGCGAGACGCAGGAGATGCTCAATTTTTGCGCGGATAAGGGGATTACCGCGGACATCGAGCAGATCAAGATTCAGCACGTCAACGACGCGTATGAGCGGCTGCTGAAGAGCGACGTGAAGTATCGATTTGTGATCGATATGGCATCGCTGAAGAATGCGTAGTGGTCGTATTAGCGCTTCTGACCTGAATGGCACGCGGATTCGTGACTTTAGGGAGCGCAGTCCTTTCAGCTTATTCGGGAGCAACCGCGAGATCGATCGTCCCGATGACCTTCGGATCGCCGATGACTTCGATGGCAGCGACCTTACCGTTGGCGAACGTAAACCGGAGGACGCGGAAGAGGCGGCCTCTGGGGGCGACGACTACGCCCACATTTCCATCCACCAAAACAGGACTGGCGAATTTTGCGCCGCGGGCGGCTTTGATTCCTTCTTTGGCCCACGCTGCGGCACCACGGCTTTCTCGCGGAATGCCCGGAGTTGCGGCCGTGTCGTCAACGCGAACGACGATGTCAGGATCAAGAACCGAAACGAGTGCGTCGAAGTCTGCGGCGCGAAGAGCTGCAACAAATTTGTCGATAATTTTGCGCTGTTGCACGAGTTCCGCGCCGGGCGTTGGAGGCGCGCCCTGAACCCTACGGCGAGCGCGGCTTGCGAGTTGACGCGTAGCTTCGAGAGTGCGACCGACGACCTGAGCGATTTCGTCGAACGACGAGCCGAACAAATCGTGAAGCACAAATGCGAGCCGCTCGGCAGGATCGAGACGGTCGAGAACGACGAGCAGCGCGAGTCCGACGGAGTCCGCCAGGACTGCTTCCTGCTCTGGGTCGATCTTTGTCGAAACAACGGATGGTGGCGGCAAATCTGGCGCGTGCGTGGAGAGAGATTCTTCGCGGCGTGAAGTGCGCGAGCGGAGCATGTCGAGACAGACGCGAGCGACGACCGTCGTCAGCCAGCCACCGAGATTTTCGATCGCGCCGGCGTCCGAGCGGCTGAGACGCAGCCACGCTTCTTGCACCGCGTCGTCGGCTTCGCCTGCAGAGCCGAGCATCCGGTAAGCGACTCCTCTTAGGTGTCCGCGATTTTCTTCGAATTTTTCGGCCAGCCAATCCTGTTCTCTTGTCACATTCCCTCGATGTGCTTCGTCATGGTAGTGACGGAACAAACCGCCACTTTGTGACAGGAGAAGGCCATGAATAAAGCACGCATAAATAATCCAGCGATGTTGTTTCCCGAAGCGCTGCAGCTCTTGCAGGCGCTGTCGAAAGTCTCGGAGCAAAGCGGGGTACCCGCCAAGACGCTCGCGTTGATGCATTTGCGCGCGAGCCAGATCAATGGTTGCAGCGTTTGCGTCGATCTGCACGTTCGCATGCCCCAGTTCAAGGATGAGACGACGGAGCGCATGCTGGCGGTAGCGGCCTGGCGCGATACTCCCTACTTTACTGATGCAGAGCGAGCCGCTTTGGCTTTGACCGAGGCGGTGACGCGACTCAGTGACCGCGAAGATCCCGTGCCCGATGCGGTCTGGGACGAAGCGGCGAAACACTACGACGAGAAGAAGCTTGGTGGGCTATTGCTGGCGATCGCGTCGGTGAATGTGTGGAATCGACTGAACGTGGCGACACGGCAAATCGCCGGCGAGTGGTTCAAGTCGGCGGACGCGAAGGCGCATCTCGAGAAGGCGTCGGCGGCGCGTTAAGCTCGCTGAAAATAAGAACGGCGGAGAGGACAAGCTTCACTGTCCGCTCCGCCGTTCTTTTTGAGATCAAAACGATCTAGTTCGTGGCGCTGGCGTCACCCGGCGTTGCTGTCGGATATAGACCCGGCAGCGGGGCGTTTTGCTGGTCGCGTAGTTCAGGATGCGGGAACGGCTTGCGCGGGATCATCTGGTCACGCATCGCGGCGTTGTAGACGAAGATGGCTTCGACGGTGGCGATCTGCTTCAGGTCGCCGGGCACGAGGTGCTCATAGGTATCCAAGTTGGAGTGATGCGTGCGCGTCTCGTAGTCGGCGTCGTCCTGGATGAATTGGAAGCCGGGGATGCCGACGGCGTCGAACGAAAGATGGTCGGTGCCGCCGGTGTTCTGATTGGTGATCGAAGTGACGCCGAGATCGGCGAGCGGTTCCATCCATTGCTTGAAGATGCTGTAGACGGCGCCGTTGCTCTGCGTGTAGATGCCGCGGATTTTGCCGGTGCCATTGTCGACGTTGAAATAGGCGGAGATCATTTTTTGTTCGGGCTTGATCGCGAGCGGTCCCGCGGGCTTGCGAATGAATTCGGGCATGTTCAGTTGGTCGGGAGCGGTCGAGAGCGGATAGCTGCCGAAGTGCTCTTTGGCATAGCCGTGGCTGCCGAAGAGGCCTTCTTCTTCGCCGGACCAGAGCGCGATGCGAATCGTGCGGCGCGGCTTGGCGTTCAGCGAAGTGAGGATGCGCATCACTTCGAGAGCGACGATCGAGCCGGCGCCGTTGTCGGTCGCGCCGGTGCCGGCGATCCAACTGTCGAGGTGGCCGCCGACCATTACGATTTCATCTTTCAACTTTGGATCAGTGCCCGGAATTTCGGCGATGGTGTTGAAGCCGTGTTCGTGATCGCCCGAGAATTTTGTTTCGACGTTCATCTCGATGGTTACGGGGACGTTGTGCTTCAGCAGACGGAAGACGCGTCCGTAGCTTTCGATTTGCGTCACGACAACGGGGAACGGAACCGCGGTGTCGCGATGATATGGCGTGCGGCCGAGCGCGGCGCCGTTGTCGTCGAAGATGATGCCGGTGCCGCCGCCATTTTTGCCATCGCGGCTGGGTACGATGACGCCTGCGGGTTTTTCCTCGGTGAGGAAGGGGAGAATTTTGCGCGTCAGGGCGATGCGCTTCATATAGCGGTCGATTCGCGCTTGCATGTCGGCGTTTCCGTTTTCTACCGGATACGCTTCGAGCTCTTTCAGATCTTTTTCGGTATTGCGCTCGAAAAACGGCTTGTCGGTGGAAGGAACTTCGCGCATCGCGCCGAGCAAAACAATTTTGCCGCCAAGCTTGCCTTTGTATTTCGCGATGTCGGCTTCGTCGTTGATCACGACGGAAACGGCCTCGGCTTTCACCGGTCCATTGGATGACGGCGACCACGGCGTCGCCTGCGCCACAAAGATCGCGGTGTCGGGCTCAACCATGCGCACCCAGGTGTTGACCTGCTGCCAGCCCATTCCGAATTCGCCCCAGTCTTCAAGGTGCGCGTTGACGCAGCCCATCTTGGAGAGTTGATCGCGCGTCCACGCGTTGGCCTTCGCCATGTTGGGCGAACCGGTGAGGCGCGGGCCGATGCCATCGATTAAACCACCGGCGTAGTCCATCACGTGTGAGTGCTCGAGGCCTTCGTCGCGGATCGCGTTGTACATTCCGAGATCGAGCGACTCCGTCGCAGGTTGCTGCATCTGCGACTCGTTCCAGCCGGCGGATTCTTCCGCGGCTTTCGCGTTCTTCTTGTCGTTCTTGTCGTTCGCGAAGGATTCGGTGATTCCGGTGAACAGAAGGGCTGCAACTGTCAGGACAAAGATCCGCTTAAAGGTCATTCGTTTTCTTCTCCAACCTTCAGCAACGTTTTCATATTTTCAAAGCCGCACAATCATACGACTAAGTTCTGTCAGGGCAAGGAAATCGAAGACCATGGATGCCGATGGAATTACGACGTATGAGAAGCGAGAGTCGTTACGCTGCGTCAGCCGCGAATGGATTTGTGACGGTCACGGATTCGAGGCGTTGATCGTGTTGAAGATCTTCGCTGTACAGCACATCGCATTGAGCTTCGATGGCCGCTGCGACAATCAGAGAATCGTACCAGGAGAGTTGAAACTTCGAGCCGAGGCGAGTGGCTTCGCTAAAGAGCGCGGGCGAAGAATGGACTGCGAGCAACGGGCGAAATGTAGCGGCAAGATATTGGTCGGCTTCGGCTGCGCTCATCGGACTCTCAAAACGCCGCATCGCAACGTTGAAGAATTCCTGAACGACCTGGTAGCTGATGACGCCGATTCGAGTTTTGATCGCGCCCCTGACGAGCGCGGTCGCTTTTGAGGCTTTCGCGGGCGCGGATGCGTCGAACGTGTAGACGAAGATATTTGTGTCGAGAAAAAATCTACCGCGCATTCATTTCGTCCCGGCTGAAGTGGCGACCGGCGCGAACGTGACCTAGGCGCTGCATCAGGGCTTCGTAGGATTGTGTCTCGCCGTGCTGCGTGGTCAGTTGGTGAAGCCACTCGCGGAATAGAGCGTTGAGGGTTTTGTGCTGGGCTTGGGCGAGGGAACGAGCTTGCTCGATGAGGTGTTCGTCGGCGCTGAGGGTGATATTTTTCACTGAAATAGTGTGCACGAAAATAGTGTAATTGACAACTCAAAAGTTAAGGCTAGTCCCGTCCGAGGTGCCGCACTCCATAGAGTTTCGTGATTCTGGTACAGTGCTGCGCACGAGGGGTCGTTCTGAGGCTCGGTGAACCGTCGTTATAGTAGCGGTGAGCTCGGATCGGCATTTGGCAAACCAGGCCGCGATAGCCCGTAAATGAGGCGGGTGTCGGGGTGAACCGGTTACCGAATACGGGTCATTTTTGGCTTGTGTAAGTTTTTCCAGCTCTGCTGCGTACTAGTCTATGGATGCGCCGAGACCAGATCGGATGAGCGCGCCGGGGAAGACGGAACCCACGGAAGCGATCGCGCGGGCACGGGCTGGTGATGCCGATGCCTGGGGAGAGCTTTATCGCGAGTACGCCCCCGCCATGTTTCGATTTTGCCGGAGAGCGTTGCCAACGCGGGAAGACGCCGAAGACGCAACGATGGAAATTTTCATGAAGTTGAGAGACAAACTCGTGCAGTACGACGAAACGCGCTCGTTCACCGCGTGGCTGTATAAAGTAGCCGCGAATCACTGTTGGGACCTGTTGCGGCGACGTAAGATCCGCCAGGACAAAGAAACCGAAGACGTGGAGACGGTGCCGCTGGAGCATCCCGACCCAAATCAACTTGATCGGATGATCGAGCAGAGCACGAGCGACGAAGTGCGCAAAGCGTTGGGCAAGCTTGGTGCGCGGGCGCGCATGGCGCTGGTGATGCGCTATTACTCCGATATGAGTTACGACGAGATTGCCGACGCGTTGGGGGTGCGCCGCGCCTTTGTGGGCGTGGTGCTGCTGCGCGCGCGGCATGAACTGCGACAAGCGCTGGGTGGGCCCGGCGCCATGGCCGCAGGAGGGGCTTAGTGAGCGATATGGCGAACGATCCGCGCGACGTGCAACACGTTGACGAAATGGTTCTGCTGCTCTATACGGAGCGGCAATTGGACCGAGTGAGGGCGGCCGAAGTTTCCGCGCACACACAGGAATGTAATGCCTGCCGCACGCTGCTGCACGCGATGGAACGCGAATCACGGCTTTTGACGCGGGCGATGCTGGAAGAAGACGAAGTTTTGCCGGCGAGGCTGGCGCAATTTCAGCAGCGGGCGCGGCAATCGATGCAGTGGATTTGGGGCCTGTTGTTCGGGCTGGCGGCAACCGGCGTTTACGCGCTGTACGACACGTATCTGTTGCCTTGGGAAGACCAGCTACAGCAGGCCGGGTTTGGCAGCACGAGCCTTTTGAATCTTTTGATTTTTCAAGGTGTGTTCTGGAAAGGATGGCAATCCGTGATCACTTTAGTCGAGGTGGTGGCGATGCTCACCGTAGGCGGTTTCGCTTTGGCGTTCTTCCGCAAACGGCTACGGCGAGGATCGACCGCGCTGGCTCTGGTGCTCACTGGATTTTGCGCGGTCGGCGCGCTGATGATGCCGGCTACGGCCTCGGCGCAGGATATGCGCAAGGGCGATAGCGTCGAGATTCGCAGCGACGAAACGGTGAAAGGCGATCTGTTCGTCTTCGCGCACCGCGCGCGCATCGACGGCAAAGTCGAAGGCGACGTTTACCTCTTCTCGCAAGACGCCAGCGTGGGCGGACATGTGACTGGCGACATCATCGCGTTTTCTCAGATTCTGCGCGTTGGTGGCACGGTCGACGGAAATATTCGCGGATTCGACAACACGATTTCGATTAGCGGCAACGTCGCGCGCAATGTGCTCACCTTTGACGACATCATCAATCTCGATACCTCGAGCAAGATCGGCGGCAGCCTCACGGCTTTCGCGCACAGCCTGAATATGGACGGCGGGATCGGCCGCAATGTGTTGATCTTTGCGCAGCAAGCGACGGTGTCGGGAACGGTCGATGGCGGAATCAGCGCAAAGGGCGAGAATCTGCGCATTAACGGTTCGGCGAAAGTCGGCGGGCCGATCAAGTTTGAGGGGAAGTATCCGCCAGACGTCGCCAGCGATGCGAAGCTGGCCTCGCCTCCTGTGTTCAAACAGATGGAGCACAAGCCTGAGTATGCAGAGGGAAGCTATTTCGTCTGGCAGGTGATATGGCTCGCGGCTTACGTTTTATTCGGACTGGTTTTGTTCCAGCTGATGCCGGTGTTCAGCAAGGAGGCCGTCAACAGCGTCGAGCAATACGGCGCGTCGTTTGGCCTGGGCGTGCTGGTATTTTTCGGAGTGCCGATCGCTGCGTGCATTGCGTGCGTGACGGTAGTCGGACTGTTTGTCGGGCTTGCGACTTTGTTTGCGTGGTACGGCGGGCTTTATTACGCGCAGACGATTGTGGGCGCGCTCGTTGGCCAGTGGCTGCTGGGGCGTACTCGCGAGACGTGGCCGCTGATTGGCCGCATGGTCGTTGGCATCATCATCGTGCGGTTGGCGACGATGATTCCGCACGCTGGAGGTTGGATCAAATTGGGCGTAGTTTTGTGGGGCACCGGAGCGATCTCGCTCGCGCTCTATCGACGATTCCAGCCGCCGATGGCGGCCGGCATGGCGCCGGCGATGTCGCCCATTCCGCCGACTGCGACGGTTGGCGGCGCGGTACCAGCCTGAAGTTTTCGAGCTAGCTCAATGAGTCGAGCTCAATCGTTGGGTTCGAGCTGTCTGGCTCAAGTTGATAGGCTTACGTCACCGTCAGCGTGACCGTTGCCGCGTGCGTCAGTGCTCCCGAAGTGCCGGTAATTGTGATCGTGTAAGTGCCGGCTGGCGTTCCCGTCGTCGGCAAGCCGCTGCAACTCGTCAGCGAAAGCGTCAGCAGTACCGCGAAAGTCCACGCAAGTTTTCTCGCTGTTCCCATCTGCCGAACGACCCAGACAAAGAATGCCAAGCTGAGAGCGACCAGACCGAGCGCCGCGTTCCAGATTCCCGGCGTCGATCGTGGTCCGATGCGAAGGGTCATCGCCGGCGTTACTGGTGTCGTGCGAACCGTTGTCGTGATCGTGGCAGCGGACGTCGCGCCGGTGGGTGTCGGCGTAACCGAAGTCGGGTTGAGCGTGCACGTCGAGCCGGCCGGCGTGCCGGAGCAAGTGAGCGCGACGGAATCGGTGAAGCTGTTCAATCCGATGACGGCGACTGTGACGTTGACGGGCGATCCTGCGGCGACGGTTGTTGATACGGGCGAAGCGGCGATTGTGAAGTCGGGGGTTGTCGTCGTGCCCGTTCCGTTAAGCGTAGCCGTTTGCGGGCTGCCCGCAAAGCTGTCGGCGACGCTCAAAGTCGCATTGACGGTTCCAGTGACCGTCGGTGTGAACGTCACGCTGATCGTGCAACTCGCGCCGGCGGCAAGCGTCGCCGGGCAACTGCTCGTTTTTGCGAACAACGACGCACTTGCGCCGGTGATGCTCACGACGATGTTATTCACCGCTCCAGTGCTGGTGTTCCTCAGCGTTACGGTTTGCGCGGCGCTGGTGGTGCCGATTCCCTGATTTCCAAAATTCACCGGGTTCGGCGTGAGGAATACCGGACTCGCCGGGGCTGTGCCGGTGCCGATCAGTTGAATGGTCTGCGGGGTCGATGGGTCGCTGTCCATGACGCTCATCGTCGCGGTTTCGGTTCCCGTGATCGAAGGAGTGAATGTGACAGCGATCGAGCAGGTTGCCCCAATGGCAACGACGCCGCAATTGGAATTAGCTTCTTCAAAGTCGGCGCCGTTCGCGCCGATGAACGAAAACTTGGAGACCGTGAGCGCGCTACCAGTCAGGTTTGCGAGCGTCACGATGAAAGGCTGACTCGTCACGCCGACAACCTGCTTGCCGAAGTTCAGCGTCGACGGGCTCAGAACTACACCGGTCGCCAGACCGGGCGTCAATCTCGCGACGAATGCCGCACCTGTCTTGAACGTTGTCTGAAAGGCACCCGTCGTGACCGGAAAGTCTGATGAAGCCGTCACGCCCGCAATGTAAATGTTCGGCGGAGTCACGCCGTCGAGGCCAATGCCTGTCACAGCATCGCCGGTGGTCCCGCCGAAATACGTCGAGAACGACAGCGCGGATCCGGTTGAATTGAGCACCGAGAGGTAGCCGAGTTCGCGATTCGAAGTAATGCGCGTGAACTGCGGCGCACCTGCGATCACCGGGAAATCCGAAGACTGTGTGCTGCCCGCGACGTACGCGTTGCCGCTCGCATCGGTGGCGATCGCTGCGGCGGAGTCTTGCGACGAGCCACCGAGGTAGGTTGCATACACGAGCGACGCGGCGTTCGATTTTGTGGTATCGAGGCGCGCAACGAAGGTGGTCTCGTTCGTATTCCTCGGTGCTGCTTGGAACACACCGGTAGTCACGGGGAAATCGGTTGCCGCCGTGTTGCCCGTCACGAAGACGTTCGAGCTCGGTCCGATCGCGATCGCAGTTCCAATATCACCCGATCCGCTGCTCGTCGCGGTCCCTCCGAGGTAGGTCGAATACACAAGATTGTTCGCCGTGGTCGTATCGACGCGGGAGACAAATGCGTTGCCGGCTGTTCCTTTGAGCGCCGATTGAAACGCCGAAGCCGTCACCGGAAAATCCGTCGACGTCGTTTGCCCGGTGATGTACGCGTTGAAACTCGTATCTACGGCGATGCCCGTTCCCTGATTCGCGTTCGTGCCACCCAATAGAGTCGAGTAAATGAGCGAACCGGTTCCGCTCAGCGTCGGATTAATCCGTGCGATGAATGCCAATCCGGTTGCTTGTCCGGCGGTCTGGATTGCGGTCGCCGGCGTGACCGGGAAGTTTGTCGACGTCGCCAAGCCGGTGACATACGCGTTGCCGTTCGAGTCGACTGCTATCGCCGCGGCGCTGTCGTTGCCAGCCCCCCCGAGAAACGTCGAATACAACAGCGTTGCACCCGTCGGATCGAGCTTCGTGAAGAATCCATTCAGCGGCGTGCCGTTGTTGACGATTTGAAACGCATTTGCGGCCGTGACGGGAAAGTCGGTCGAGGGCGTTGTGCCGGCAACGTAAACGTTTCCGGCCGAATCGACGGCGACGCCTGTCGCATTGTCGAATTTGCCGGAAGCACCCGAGCCGCCGAGATACGTTGAGTACACAAGAGCTGAGCCGGCCGAGTTCAGCTTGGTCACAAATGCATTCGCCGTCGCTCCGGTCCTCGTTCTCTGAAAGGCGCCCGCCGTCGTCGGAAAATCGGTCGCGCCAGTTGTGCCGACGATATAGGCATTGTTGGTGGAATCGATTGCAATCGCGCTGCTGGTGGTCGCGCTGGTGCTGCCGCTGAGAAACGTTGCGTAGCCCACGACGGGGTCGATGATCAGCGGAAGTTTCGCGTCGTAGGCGCCCACGTGAATGCCGAGCGCTCCGGATGCGAGCGACACGTAGTTCGCCGCTACTTCGATACGGCCTGTTTCGCTCTCCTGATACGCGCGCGGCTGGTGCAGCGAAAGTTCGCCGCCTGCCGTGGAGAGAATTGCGTCGCCGTCGGAGTTAAGGCGAATGTGGTCCGCACCTTCAACCCGCAGCGCGATCTTTTTCGGGTCTGCGCCCGGACTGACGACGTAATCTAATTCGAGTCGGCCTTGGCTGCCGTAATAAACGAGGTCGATGCCCGGGTACACCGCGTCAAATTTCACTCGCGCATATTCGGGGATGTCGTGGCGCCATTTCTGCGGATCGTTACCGACGAAATAGTTTGACCTGCCAGCCTGTCGATCGGCGGCATGCGAGACAGGGTGCGAGTTCGCGCCCGCCAGGGCCAAGCGCACAACGGCACCCGCCGCCGTTTTCGAGCCCGGCTCAACGCGCGGCCGCTCGAGGCGCAGCGTCGCGTCGCGATCCGTCAGGAAAACGGTGTAGCCGGCTCCGCGTGCCAAAAACTTAACGCGCGCGTCGGTCTGGCCGGAATTCTTTTCGAAGGCCAGAGGAAGTTTGCCGTAGGCCTGGAGTGCATGGAGTCGATCGGCGGAGGCGTTGCTATTCTTCGCAACCGAACTGCACGAATTCGTGTGCCGCGCGTGGAAATAGACGACGGCAGCGGCAAGCACGGCGAGGCAAAGTGCGGCCAGCGTAAAGAATTTGCTTTTCATAAGACCCCCGCGCCATAACTGGGTACGGCGCACACCCCGAGAACTGACCGAAATTCCGACCCTTCGACTCTATCCCACTGTGGCGGGCAGCTTGTTGGAAACACTGGGGATATTGCTCAAAATTTCAATGGCAGTGCGCGGCTGCCAAACGATTTTCGTTACCGCAAAGATGGCCGCAGAAAAAAAACGGCCGGGGATCGAATCAATCCCCGGCCGGCTCAATTATTTATAAGGTTCTACCGCTTCCTGACCTTGTCGACAATCAGCGTAGGTGGATTCGCTCCGTTATTGAACAGCAAGCCTCGCAGCGACACCTGATTCTGGTCCGCCAGCGAACCCAAGCCCGTCCCGCCTTGAAAATTCGTCTGGCTTGAGGTCTGGACAAGAATCGAAGTCACTCCCATCGACGTAAACAATCCCGGAAGCTTGCTCACAGTGAAATTCGGTGGTACCGGCGCCCCCGAAACCGTCGCCGTAAATTGCGTCTCACGCAGCCGAACGCGATTCGTCGTCATGGTGATCGGCGAGCCCATCAGATTTCCGCCGCTCGAGCTGCGGATTTGCACCTCTTGCCCCGGCATTAGCTGCGATGTGTCCGTCGCTTGCTCAAACGCTCCCTGCAGCGCGCTTGGCACGTTGAGCCCATTCGCATCGACCTGGAACTGTGGATTCGTCAGCGTGACTACGACCGGGTTACCCATGGCGACGTTGCTCGCGCTGCTCAGTTGGTTCAGCACGACAAGCTCGAAGTGCGTCGCATCGTCGATCTTGAAAATCACGCCTTCGACTTCGTTCTCAGCCTGATTATCATCGTTATCGTCGTTTTCGGCTTCGATCTTTCGCGCGATGAACGCCCCTCCACTCATCACTTCGGAATCGACCTCGACGACTTCGCCCGTCTGAATGCACGAGAAATTATCCGCCGCGCAGCCTTCGATCTCGAATTGCGTATTTGCGTTCGCTTGAATCGTGAAGTCGCCGCTCGCTGTGTGCAGAGTGAATTGCGAATCGGTCGCATCGAGATTTTCTGCAGTGCCCAGCAAATCGTCGACATCATCCAGCTGGTCGTTGTTCGGCTGCCCGGCCAGCGGAAGCTGCGCGACGTTGATCGCGCCGGTCGCGTTGAAATCGACGCCCAGCGTGCCCGAAATTATGTTCGCGACGTTCAGATCGACTTGGAATCCCGTCGGCGATCCGCCCGTCAGCACAACGGGAAAAGGCATTCCCGAAAACGTCACGTTTCCAGCCGCTGCCGGCTCCAGATGACAAACGGAATTGTTCGCGCAATTTCCGATCGCCGCTCCGCTCTGATTCATCACCGTTAATTCAGGATTCGTGACGTTGATCGTAATGCTCTGATACGTGCCCGCCGGAACGTTCATCGTCGAAAGAAACGCCGAATCGGTCTCGAGCTGCTTCACCTCGATGCGTTGCGGATTCGTGATCATCTGCACGTTTCCTGGATTGAGCACCGCGCCATTCACGGTGACCTCAAACGAGAGAACGGTCACGCCTGCGGGCGGCGCATCGGTGACCGTCAGCGTCACCGCGGAGGTCTGCGACGTACTCGCAGGGGGAGCCGTCGTCATATTATTTGAGTACGATCCGCCGCAACCGCTAAACACCGCGGCGATGGCCGCGATTCCGAGACACGACTTGAGTCCGAGTTTACTTTTGCGCTTCATGGCACGCTCCGTTTTGAATTGCACGTCGATGAAGTGGGCAGGATTTGGGTGAGTGGAGTCTCTCAGGGCGCAAAATATGAGGTGTCATGCCCCTGTAATTGGCTTGTCATACCGTGTGCTATCGTTGGTAACGGCAGACCTGTACGTCAGAACAGCCGCGTGGACGCAAAAATTTTGGGCAAGCGCCAGGCAGCAACTTCACGAAAACGAGAGAAGTCCGACGACGCAAAAACCGAAGCGATCGTTTCCAACGAGCGTGTTTACACTTCGTTGGACGATGAGCCGGTGCGCCTCGACGATCGTGTAGGCGACTCGCACGAATCGAGCGATCACGACGAACGGGAAGAATCTGCGCCTTCGTCCGCGCATGTCTCAGCCTCGGGCCCGACCATGCACGACATTTTCGGCCCCGGCGGTTTGCTCGAACGTTGCATGATCGGTGGCTACGAGCATCGCCCCGCGCAACTCGAGATGGCCGAAGCTGTCCACGACGCCTTCACCGAAAAACATCACGCTGTCGTCGAAGCCGGCACGGGAACCGGCAAGACGCTCGCCTATCTTCTCCCCGCGATTTGCAGCGGCCGCCGCGTGGTGATTTCGACGGCGACAAAATCTTTGCAAGAGCAGCTCTACCAAAAAGACATCCCGTTCCTGCAAAAGCATTTCGCGCCCGAACTCAAAGTCGCCGTGATGAAAGGCCGCTCGAATTTTCTCTGCCGCGTGAAAACGCATCAGATGGCCGATCAGCCAATGCTCAAGGGTCTCGAGGAAATCGACGCATTCCGCCAGATCAATGATTGGTCGAAGCTCACCGAAACCGGCGATCGCGCCGAGCTAACTTTTCTTTCCGACGATTCCGATCTCTGGATGCGCCTCGACGCGCGCCGCGATACGTGCTCCGGCCAAAAATGCTCCGAGTTCAATCAGTGCTTCGTCACCGCGATGCACCAGCGCGCCAAAAATGCCGACCTGATCATCGTGAATCACCATCTCTTTTTCGCCGACCTCGCGCTCAAGCAGGACGATTTCGGCAGCATCCTCCCCGAATATTCCGCTGTCGTCTTCGACGAAGCGCACGAGATGGAAGACGTCGCGAGCGATTATTTCGGCCGCCAGATTTCCAACTATCGTTTTGAAGAGCTGGCGCGCGATGTCGATCAGACGCTTCGCACTCTGCGTCTCGGCTCCGCCGCACTGCTGCGCAGGACCCAACGCATTCGCGAACGTTCCCGCGAGTTCTTCGACACGTTCCCGCCGCGCGATGGCAGGTTTCCATTTTCGCGGCCCGAACGCCTCGCATTTCTCGAGCAAAATCGCGAACCCTACGACGCCCTCGCAACCTCGCTCAAAGGACTCGAAACCGAATTCGCCGCGCTGACGCAAAAGCCCGAAGAGCTGACGCGCCTCGCACGCCGTAGCTTCGATATCCGCCAGGAACTCTCTTTCCTGTTTGAATCCAACGAGAAGAACTTCGTCTATTGGTACGAGCGCCGCAACAAAGGCGTCTTCCTTGCTGCGACCCCGATCGACGTCAGCCAGATTTTGCGCGAGCGCTTGTTCGAAACCTTCGACACCGTCGTCCTCACGTCGGCCACGCTCACCGTCGGCGGCCGCTTCGAGTACATCCGCCAGCGCGTTGGCCTCGACCACACAAAAGAACGCGCGCTCCCGCCCGAATTCGACTGGGCGCATCAAGCGCTGCTCTACACGCCGCGCTCAATTCCCGACGTGCGCAATCCCGGCTTCGGTGCAGCCGCCGCCGACGAAATCGTCAACCTCCTCGAACTGAGCCGGGGCCGCGCCTTCTGCCTCTTCACCAGCTATTCGCAAATGCGAGATCTATTCGAACGCGTTCGCAACCGCGTCGAGTTTCCGCTCCTGCTGCAAGGCACCGCGCCGCGCTCGGTCTTGCTTGAGCGATTCAAAAACACTCCGGGCGCCGTTTTATTCGCGACCGCGAGCTTCTGGCAGGGCGTCGATGTCCCCGGCGACCAGCTCTCTTGCGTCATCGTCGATCGCTTGCCCTTCGCCGTGCCCAGCGATCCGATCGTCGCCGCTCGCGTCAGCGCGCTTCAGGAAGAAGGCCGCAACCCCTTCGCCGAATTCCAGGTCCCACAGGCGGTTTTGGCGCTCAAACAGGGCTTTGGCCGCCTCATCCGCACCAAAACCGATCGCGGCGTTCTGGCCCTCCTTGATAGCCGTATCGAACGGATGCCGTATGGTAAGATTTTTCTAGAGTCGCTGCCGCGGTACGCCACCACTCACGATTTGCGAGACGTGGAGCGCTTCTTCCAGCAAGGGCAATCAGGGAAGAAGTCGCAACGGGCGTAGGCCGCCGTCTTGAAAGCTAAATCAGCGCCTCTCGTTTCAGGGGACCGGATGTTTCAGGTAAGCGTCGAAGACACATTTTCATCGGGCCACGCGTTGCGCGGATATCGCGGCAAGTGCGAAAACGTGCACGGCCACAACTATCGCGTGCGCGTCACCGTCGAAGGGCCGACGCTCGACTCGATCGGTTTGCTCGTCGATTTCACGTTGCTCAAGCAAGTGATGCGCGAAATCATCGGCCGTCTCGACCACCAGTTCATCAATGATCTCGAGCCCTTTCGCGTCGTGAACCCATCAGCTGAAAATCTCGCGAAGTATTTTTACGACGAGATGCAGCTTGGCCTGAAAAATTTGCCGCCCGGCGCGCGCATCACCGACGCGATCATTTGGGAGACCGATACAAGTCAGGCCAAATATAGTCCGGCAAAGTAGCTTCTCGGCACCCAACAGCCCCGGGTAACCAGAACGAAATCGCCGCCAGGCCGGCAAGAAATGAATCGCGCGATTTACATCATCATGGTTCCGGTCGTTTTTGTGGCCGTTGGTTACATTTTGATTTTTCGCGCTGTGGGCCTCGCTCCGGGTTACGGGCGTTTGTTAGTGGCCCTGGCGCTATTCGTTGGTGTTGCGTGGTGGATGGTACGTAAAAGTGCAAAGACCTCTGGTCCCCAGAAATAGAAGAACAATTGAAGCGCAGTCCGTCTTCATCACCGAGGTTTTCAAGTCGATCCAAGGTGAGGGGACGCGCGCCGGCCTGCCGTGCGTATTCGTGCGCCTCACGGGCTGCAATCTGCGCTGCACCTGGTGCGACACCGCGTATGCCTTTCACGGTGGCAAGCGCACGACGATCGATGCGATCTGCCATCAGGTGGATGAACTCACCGGCCGCGCCGACCGCCAGCACGCTTCCGAAGCGGCGATTCAGCTTGTCGAACTCACTGGTGGTGAGCCGCTCTTGCAAGAGGGAATTTACGCGCTCGCGGAAACTCTTCTCGCCGATGGATACACCGTAATGATCGAGACCAGCGGCGAACGCTTCATCGGCAGGCTGCCCGAACATGTCATCAAAATTGTCGACGTAAAATGCCCCGATTCTGGCGCAGCCAACACATTTGAATATCGCAATCTCGACGCGCTTAGTCACAACGACGAAATCAAATTCGTGATCTCCTCGCGCAACGATTACGAGTTCGCGCGGGAATTCACGCGCAAGCATCACCTCACCGACCGCGTCCGCCAGGTTTTGTTCTCTCCCGTCTTCGACGATCCCGAAGGGAAGTGGAAGGGACTCGAAGCAAAACAGCTCGTCGAATGGATCCTCGCCGACGAACTCCCCGTCCGCCTCGGCCTCCAGCTCCACAAATTCGTCTGGCACCCCTCCACCCGCGGCGTCTAATCCCGCCCGATTGCAATTCCGCAGTTGTAGGGGCGGGGTTCACTCCGCCCGGCGCAAACTTCCAGCACCTACGATCTGTCATCTCGTGTAGGGGCACAGCACGCTGTGCCCCAGGTCCGCAATATCACTAAAGCTTGAGGCTCTTCTCTGCCAGCGCAATCCCGCACCGCGCGGTATAATTGCTCTTCCGATGTCACCCACTTCCCAACCATCCGCCATCGTCCTCCTCAGCGGCGGCATGGACTCCTGCGTCTGCACCGCCGAAGCCATCGCCACTCACGGCGCAGACCACGTCTTCTTGCTCCACGCAGGCTACGGCCAGCGCACGCAATCCCGCGAGCGCCGCGCCTTCACCGAAATTGCCGACTTCTACTCCGTCCCCGCGAATCGCCGCCTCATCGTCCAACTCGATCATTTCCGCGCCATCGGCGGCTCCGCCCTCACCGACCAAAGCATCGCCGTCCCTGAAAATGAGCTCCACGCTCCGTCCGGCCAAACAAAGGCCGGTGAAATCCCAGTCACCTACGTTCCGTTCCGCAACGCGCACTTCCTTTCCGTCGCCGTAAGCTGGGCCGAAGCGATTGGCGCGCACGAGCTCTACATCGGCGCAGTCGCCGAAGACAGCTCCGGCTACCCCGACTGCCGTCCCGAATACTACCGAGCCTTCCAAAATGTCATTCGCGAAGGCACGCGTCCCGAGACCCAAATCGAAATCGTCACTCCGGTCATCCAACTGAAGAAGAACCAGATCATCCGCCGCGGCGTCGAATTGGGTGCACCACTGCATCTAACCTGGTCGTGCTACCAAAGCGATGACGCTGCATGCGGTGTCTGCGATAGCTGTTTGCTGCGCCTCAATGCCTTCGAGGAAGCGGGAATCCCCGATCCGATTCCGTATCGTCGTGCCGCCGCGATTCGCTAAGCCGCTGCCGCGACTGCTGCTTTCGCGGAGGGTGGTTTAGCTTGGATTCCGGCCCGAATTGGGGATAATAGGGCGCACGCCGCTCCCGGGAGACTTCAGGGTAGGAGCCGTCTCGAGACAAAGGAGAACCGAGCATGAAGCTGCAATTGTTGGCCGCCGTGAGGCCACAGATGAATTTGACCGCGTTGCGGTCGCAAACCCGTTCGATCGCGCCGCGTGGTAACTGGTTTCGCGCTGTGCTGTTGGTTGCCGCCG
>DASXPD010000107.1:0-4891 GCA_036493835.1 Candidatus Acidiferrum sp.
ATCATGGCGGCAGTAGCGATTTGGCCAATTGTGAATGCGGCCGAAGCTATAAAGCTTTACCTATTGTAGACTTGGACTCCAGCAGCGGTGATTAGCTGCTTCCAATTGCCGGGTGGCCTTTTGTCATGTCGAGCGCAGTCGAGACATCTCTAATTTCGAAGGAAGTAAGTCAGAGATTCCTCAGTCCGAGCCGGACTGGCGGGCAAATTCCGAACAAATAGCGGGAGGGCGTGTCTCGTGCTATAAGCTTAGGCAATGTTAAACCGGTTGACGCTGGCCGCCTTCATGGTGACGGCGCTTTTCGTAAGCGCCGTTCGATTGCCCGCGTCCGCCTGCCCGGCGTCGAGTCCGCCGATTGGCCAGGCTTGCAAGCAAGGCAGCTGTCCGAACAAGGCTTGCTGCGCTGAAGCAGAGAAGAATAAGGCTCGGCCGTCGTCACAACCACTTGTTAAGGATGACAGCACGGCCTCACTACTCGTCGCGGTTGTTACACCGGGGCTGACGAGTTGTTTGCTTCCGGTGCGACCAGCGGAGCATTCTGCTGATCCAGCGGCGCTCGGCCTTACGGCTTCAACGCCGCCGAAGCGCGTCTTTCTCTGCACGTTTCTCATCTGATCCAAAGAGCCTGATGCCGGAGGTGTGCCCATTCGTCGGCACGCCTGGTCTTCAACGGAGCTCTTGGATCAATGAAAACAAAAACAACCTACCTATTATTATTTAGTTTAACTGTAGTTTTACCCTGGCAGATCGCAGAGGCCGGCGATGGCGACGTCCGCGGAACCGAAGGCGGAAGCCTCACTCTTAGAGAGGTTACTTCCGCCGCGCTAGCCAATAATCCGTCGATTAAAGAAGCGCTGCGCAAATGGAACGCGGCAAAAGCCCGCATTCCTCAAGCCGCGGCATGGGATGATCTGCGGGTCAGCGGCGAGTCGCGCGTGCACCGCTTTGTCGATGTTCCGCCGAACGCGTTCACGGATCAATCGGCGAGCATCGAACAGCCGATTCCGATCACTGGGAAGAATCTCGTCCGTGGGCGTGCCGCGACTGCGGAAGCGGTTTCGGCTTACGAACAACTTCGCCGCCAACAACTGGACGTGATCGCGGCAGCGCGAGCGACCTTTTTCCGGCTGGCGAACGCTCATGCACAAATTGAAATCAATCAGAAGAACATCACTTCGATGCGGCAGATCGCTGATATCAGCCGCACGAAATTCGAAGCCGGAACGCACTCGGCTGCCGACGTTCTAGTCGCAGAGACGGAAGCGAGCAAAGTGCTCGAATCGGAACGCGATCTGGAACGCCAGCTTTCCGAAGAAGAGGCGCAACTGAATGCGTTGATGAATCGCGATGCCTTCGCACCGCTTGGTGCGCCTAGCGAAGTCACGCCGAAAATGCCAGAGGTCTCGCCGACAAAGCTTCGCCCACTTCTTCTCGCCCACCGGCCAGAGATCAAAATGGCCGAAGCGAGGATTGATACCGAGAAATCGAAACTTCAGCTGGCGCAGCGGGCCTGGATTCCCGATCCGTCGCTCACCGTAAAAGCGCAGCGTTACGACGACGCTGCGGAGGCTGTGAGCGAATTGGATGCGGGTGTTTCATTCACGGTTCCGTGGGTAAATTTTAGGAAATACGGCGCCGCTGTCCGTGAAGCGCAGGAGAACATCGGCGCGGCTGAGGAAGCGCTCGACCGCTCACAGAAGGACGCGCTGCGCCTCTTGCGCGACCAACTCCAAAAAGTCGAAACGGCGCATCATCATCTCGAACTGTTCGGCGACAAGATCGTCCCTCAGGCGCAACAGGCGTACGAAGCCAACCGGCTCAACTACGAGTCGGGCAAGGCGTCGTTTCTCGATTGGATCACATCACAACGCAACCTGCGCGACCTCGAGGCGATGGGGCGACAGCATCTAACCGATTACCAGGTCGCGGTCGCGGAACTCGAGGCAATCGTGGGCGCGGAATTTTACCCGTTCCCAAGTGAAGGCCCCCAACTAGGGAAGCGGGGGATCACCGCGCCGGCGACAACGAAAGGTGGAAACAAATGAGCAAGCACTTAACAAAAGTTGCGGCGATCTTCACGCTACTTGCCTTCCTAGTCACGGCGTCCTGTTCCAAGCACGAGGCAGGCGCAGGCAAGGACGGCAACATCGACCACTGGACCTGCACGATGCACCCGTCCGTGCATTCCAAGGATCCCGGCAAATGTCCCATCTGCTCGATGGATCTCGTGCCGGTGATTAAACGCAGCGCAACCCCGGCAAGTTCTAGCGAAAACGCGCCTCAGCACGATCACGCGGCAAGGGTAGCGGGAAAGCCGACCGGCGGCGCCGAGATGCAAGGCGTGCCCGGGATGCCTGGCATGAAAGGAGGCGCGGAGGCCAAAGCGGCTCAAACAAGCGAGTTCATTGTGCCAGTTGAGCGTCAGCAGCGGATCGGGGTGACCTACGCGAAAGTTGAACGCAAACCGCTTACGCACACGATTCGTTCTGTCGGATTGATCGTGCCCGACAGAAGTCGCAACTGGCAGTTCGTCTCCCGCGTCGACGGTTACGTACAAAAGCTGAACGTCACGTCGCCCGGCCAAGTTGTCGAAAAAGACGCGCCGCTCCTGTCGATCTACAGCCCGGATCTGCTAACCAGTGAGCGCGAGTTCGTTGAACTTTTGCGAATGCGCGACCAAGCCAAATCTAAAGACGCGCGCGAAACGCCGCAGCGCCTGATCGAATCGGCCAAACGCCGGCTCCAGCTTTGGAATGTGACGCCAGAACAAGTTGCCGAGTTGGAAAAAACACGCAAAGCCTCTGACACGCTGACTTTGCTCTCGCCGTTTCGCGGCGTGGTGCAATCCGTGCCCGTCGAACAGGGGAAAAGCGTCAAAGTGGGCGACATGCTGGTCGAAGTCGCCGATCTCAGCCTCGTCTGGATGTGGGCGGAATTTTACGAAAACGAATTGTCGATGCTTCAAGTCGGGCAAAGGCTCGCCATCACCGCCAAGTCGTATCCTGGCCAAAACTTCGACGGCACGATCGCCCTGATCGATCCATTCATCAACGAAACAAGACGCACGGCCAAAGCGCGCATCGACGTTCCGAACGCGGATTTCAAGCTGCGGCCCGGTATGTACGTGAATGCCGAACTGGCGATGGACATGGGCGAAGCGCTCACGGTCCCAGTGAGCGCGATCATGCCGACCGGCGAGCGTAACGTCGTCTTTATCGATAAAGGCGAGGGAAAATTGGAGCCCCGCATTGTTCAGTTAGGCGCGAAATACGGCGACATCTACGAGGTGCAAAGTGGCCTGCAGGAGGGCGAGCGTGTTGTCTCCAGTGCGAACTTTCTGATCGATGCCGAATCGAAAGTGCAAGGCGCACTAAAGGACTTTGAGCAAGAAAAGCCAAAAGAAGCCGCTGGCTCGTCAGTGAAGCCATGACCGAAGCAGATTCAACTCCGCAACATAACAGCGCGAGCCAACCGGGACGCGGCCCGCTGATCGAGCGTATCATTGAGGCGAGCGCGAGGAACAAATTTCTCGTTTTCATCTTCACGATTTTCGCTGTTGCGGGCGGTATTTATGGATTGATGCACACACCGCTCGACGCCATTCCCGACCTGAGCGACGTGCAGGTCATCGTTTACACCGATTGGGAAGGCCGCTCACCCGACCTGATTGAAGATCAGATCACTTATCCGATTTCAACGGTGTTTATCGCCGCGCCAAAAGTGAGGTTCGTCCGGGGCGAATCGATGTTCGGCAAATCGTTCGTTTACGTCATTTTCCAAGACGGCACGGACATTTATTGGGCGCGATCGCGCGTCATTGAATATTTGAATTCGGTGCGCGGCTCGCTGCCGGAGGGCGTGAACCCGACGATCGGACCCGACGCCACAGGTGTGGGCTGGGTGTACGAATACGCGCTGGTTGACGATAGCGGAAAGCATGATCTGGCCGAGCTGCGTTCGATTCAAGATTGGAATCTCCGCTACGCGCTTGCATCGGTGAAAGGTGTCTCGGAAGTCGCGCCCGTCGGCGGTTTCGTAAAGCAATACCAGGTCGATCTCGATCCAAACGCGCTCGTCGCCTACAACATCCCACTCAGCGAGGTCGTGAACGCGATCAAAATGAGCAATGCCGATGTCGGCGGTCGCGTTTTCGAAGTCGCGACAACCGAGTACTTCATCCGCGGCCGCGGCTACATCAAAAAAATCGAGGACATCGAAAACATTGTCCTCAAAGTCGAGAATGGCACGCCGGTTTATTTAAAAAACATCGCCACGGTACATCTCGGCGGCGACATCCGGCGAGGCGTCGCGGAGCTGGACGGCAAAGGCGAGACTGTCGGTGGCATCGTGATCATGCGTTACGGCGAGAACGCGCTCAACGTCATCGGTGGTGTCAAAAAGAAAATCGAGGAGATCAAATCCTCATTGCCCGAAGGCGTGCGGATCGTGCCGACTTATGATCGGAGCGATTTGATCAAGCGCGCTATCGTCACCCTGCGACGCAAGCTGATCGAAGAAAGCATCGTTGTGGCGCTCGTCTGCGTTGTTTTTCTCTGGCACGTGCGCTCCTCGCTGGTGGCCATCATCACACTGCCCGTCGCCATCATCCTGGCGTTCATCCCGATGTGGTGGATGAATCTGACCTCAAACATCATGTCTCTCGGCGGCATCGCCATCGCTATCGGCGCGATGGTCGATTCAGCGATAATCATGATCGAGAACGCGCACAAGGCGCTTGAGGATTTCCGACAAAAACACAAGCGCGAGCCGAACAACGTCGAGCGCGCGAGAGTGATCATCACGGCGGCCAAATCCGTCGGTCGCTCGCTCTTTTTCGCGCTGCTGGTCATCACAGTCAGTTTCATTCCGGTGTTCTCGCTCACCGCCCAAG
>DASXPD010000108.1:0-14526 GCA_036493835.1 Candidatus Acidiferrum sp.
GCAGACAATCTGGCCCGCGTAACTTGGGTCGGTGAAAACTTCCTGGTATCCGGTGAGGCTGGTATTAAAAACGACTTCGCCGCCGCGGCGCGTGATCGCGCCGGCCGCGCGGCCGTTAAATATGCGCCCGTCTTCCAGCGCAAGTATAGCGGGTCGGTGTTGAACCTCGTTCAGTGTGTCCTCCGTCGAAATTCATTTCGTTTTCGCTTCCGTCGTCGATGTCGCCGACAGTGAGCCAAAGTGATCCACGGGCCAGTACGCGAAAACAGCGCGCCCATAAATAAAGTGACTTGGCACTGTACCAAAAACACGTGAATCGTTTGAGCTGATTCGGTGATCACCCATGACAAAGTAGGCGTGGTCGGCGACTTTGGTCGGCGGGTAATCGGTTAAGTCTTCATATTGCGGCGGAACGTAGGGCTCCGGGATCGCGATTCCGTTCACGTAAACGATGCCTTTGCGAATCTCCACCATCTCGCCAGGAAGTCCGACGACGCGCTTGATGAACGATTTCGAGCGATCCAGCGGATACCAAAACACGACGACGTCGCCACGCTCGATCGGCTCGAAGCGGTAGACAAATTTGTTGATGAAGATGCGCTCTTGATCGGAGAGCAGCGGCGCCATGCTGGTGCCCTCGACCTTCACCGGTTGGTAGAGGAACACGATGATGACCAGCGCGAGGCCGATCGCGATCAGAAGATCGCGCGTCCAGATCCTAATCTCATTTCTCAGGGAATGATGCGAATGACTGGAAGAATTGGAGGGGGAATGCTCAGACGCCGCGCCGGAATTCGTTGCTGGCGCGCCGGATTCCGTGTTTCCGGTGTCTCCACCACCGGAGCCGGAAGGATGTCGCTCGTCCGTGCTTTCCATTTTTTGCTGCCTCGTATTTATAACACGTACGCGATGCGCTGCGCCACCAACACCTTGGCCATCAGACGCTATGGGCTAAGTACCCGTTGCCCGGCTTGGCTGAGCGGCCTGTTCAATCCTCCAACGCGAAATTGAGGCTGGCCAGGGCGGCGGTGACTGCGGTCTCGGTGCGCAGGATCATCTTGCCCATTGAGGCTTCGCGGAAACCGGCTGCGACTGCGTCGGTGAATTCGTCGTCGGTCCAGCCGCCTTCGGGGCCGATGGCGAGGGCGACTTGATTGGCTTTCGCTTCGGCTAGAACATCTCGGAGTGCGCTCGCTGTTCCTCGCTCGGAGAGCAAGATTTTTACGCCAGTGTTAGTCGCGCGGAAAGCGTCCGCGGCCGGCGTTGCTTCAGATAGTTTGGGAACGCGTACACGCCGCGATTGCTCGGATGCTCCGGCTAGAATCTTCTGCCATCTTTCGGCACGTTTCGCGGAACCTGCGACGAGTCCCTTTTCGGTTCGCGCGGCCGCGATTGGGACGATGGCGCTGACACCGAGTTCGGTCGCTTTCTCCAGCGCCCACTCGAAAGCGTCGAATTTCACGATGGCGAGCAACAACGTGGTGTGCACAGCGGTCTGATACGAGGGAATTTCTTCCAGCAGCGAGAACTGAACTTCGTCGCGTGTGACGTTTTCCACGCGACCCAGACGAACGTGTGAGCCATCACTTAGCTCATAAACTTGTCCCGGCTGAGCGCGCAGCACACGGCCGACGTGATGCGCGGCCTCGCCCTCCATGACCGCACGATCGCCACTGAATTGTTCAACGAAAAATCGACGCCGCACGTCAGCTCCCGACTGCACAAAAAAGAAGGGGCACAGACAGCTGCGCCCCTTGACGACAAATCCGCATGACCATCGTTCGCGCTATCCGAAAATATCCTTAACCTTGTCGAAGATCGAAGAGTTGCGCTCTGCCGGCTTGTTGTCAACCTTGAGCGACGCGCCCAGTTCCTCTATCAGCTTGCGCTGTTCGCGCGTCAGCTTGGTCGGCGTAATCACGCGCACGTGGTAATACAGATCGCCCTTGCCGCCGCCACGTGGATCGGCCAAGCCTTTGCCCTTGAGGCGAAACACGGCGCCGCCCTGCGTGCCTTCGGGAATCTTCAGCTTCTCTTCGCCGATCAAACCTGGCACCTGGAGTTCCGTGCCGAGCGTCGCCTGCACGACGCTGATCGGAATTGTGCAATAAAGATCCGCGCCACGCCGCTCGAAGAACGAATGCTCTTTGACTTCGAGAACGACGTACAAATCGCCGGCCGGGCCGCCGTTCGGTCCCGGCTCGCCTTCACCGCCGACACGCAGACGCGTGCCGGTATCAACGCCCGGCGGAATGCGCAACTCGATCGTTTTTTCGCGCTCGATGCGACCCTGCCCGCGGCAATCGGGGCAGCGCTCTTTAATCATCTGGCCCGCGCCCTGGCAAGCGGGGCACGTTCGCGTGATCGTGAAAAATCCCTGCTGGTAAGCGAGTTGACCGCGACCACCGCATGTCGCGCACGTCGTGACGCCAGTTCCCTTTTTCGCGCCGGTGCCGTTGCACTGATCGCAATATTCCTGGCGAGGGAGTTTCACTTTCGTCGCGACGCCGGTCGACGCTTCTTCAAACGTCAGCGTCATGTCATAGCGAAGGTCCGCGCCACGCTGTGTGCGACGCCCACCGGCACCACGGCGGCCGCCGCTAAACATGTCCTCGAAGCCGAAGAAATCACCAAAAATATCGTGGAAGTCCTGGAAAATCGTTCCGTTGAAATCTACACCCGCGCTCTGACCCGACAACCCAGCATGGCCGTAGTTGTCGTAAACCTGGCGTTTCTGCGGATCGCTGAGAACGCTGTATGCTTCCGTGCTCTCGCGAAACTTCACTTCCGCATCAGCTTTATTTTCTGGATTGCGGTCCGGGTGATATTTCAGCGCACACTTGCGATACGACGCTTTGATTTCTTCGACGCTCGCAGTGCGCGAAACGCTGAGTACTTCGTAATAGTCCCTTTGGTTCGCCTTCGCCATGCAGCTTGTCTCTCCCCAATGCCTTCACAATTCTCTACGGAATGAATGCAGATTTCTTTCAGTCGGAGCGGAACTGTGCCGCGTCAGTTCACGGTCTTCAGTTCACGGACTTCTTTGATGCGGGAGTCGTCTGCACCGCTACGCGCACCATCGCCGGACGCAGCACGCGCCCGTGGAACACGTATCCCGGCTGGAACGTCTGCACGATCGTCCCATCTTCATGGTCGGCGGTCTCCAGGCGATCCATCGCCTGATGCTGGTGCGGATCGAATTGCTTGCCGACGGGATCGATGCGCTCCGCGCCGAGCTTCATCACGTTTTCGACGAGCTGTTTGTAAATCAGCTCGAAGCCTTTCCGATAATTCTCATAATCATTTTGGCCGTGCGCCGCTAACGCGTGCTCGAAGCCGTCGATCACCGGAATCAGACCTTCGATCACGCGAGCCGTCGCGCGCTTGTTGTCTTCCGCGCGCTCTTTTTCGATTCGCTTGCGATAATTGTCGAAGTCGGCCTGACGTCGCAACATCGTCTGTCGCAAATCGTCGAGTTCGCTGACCAGCTTCGCCGTTTCCGCGGCTTCCACGGCAGCAAGTTCGGGATCATTGTTCCCGGGATTCCCACCACGCTGCGAGCCGTCGTTCATATCGTCGGGCTCCAAATTCGCATTCGCATTCTTGTCAGGCACCTTCTTGCCTCTCTTTTGCCAAAAGTTGTTCAAATTTTGCTCAGTGATTCGCTGAATAGTTGCGCCACGTAGGCAACCGCGGTAATCGCGCGCTCATAACGCATGCGCGTCGGGCCAAGCACTCCCAGCGAGCCTTGCACGAGATCGTGTCTCATGTAAGGTGCGCTGATCAGCGCGAGATTTTCGCCCGACTCGGAAATCTCCTTCACGCCGATTTGCACGTGCACGGGCTCGGGACCTTCGATGCACGCGTTCAAAACTGTCACCAGCCGATGCTTCTCCTCGATCGCGGCGAGCACATCGCGCAATTGCATCTGGTCCGCAAAATCGCCGGCGCCGACCATCTGCGCCGCGCCTTCCACGTGAACCTGAAGCGCGCGGTCTTCGCCGAGCGCAACCGGATCGCACAGCGTGAGCGCGTTCTGCACGATGCCTTCGTAGCGCTCGCGCTCATTTGCCAATTTCTGCAGCAGGTCGCCGCGAATCGCTTCCAGCGTCCAGCCCGAATAGTGGCGATTTAGAAAATCTGCCGTCGCATCCAACTCCGGCTGTGTGAAGGGGCGCGCCGGCCGCAAAATCTTGTCGCGGGTATTTCCGCCCGGCGAAATCAGAACGACGACAACGCGCGTGTCGGGCAGCAGCCACATGCGCGCGTGCTCGATCACCGTTTTGCCCATCGGCGGCGACACGATGATGCCGAGCCCGTTCGAGACTTCCGCGAGAACGTGGCCAGCGCGTTCCGTAATTTCGGCGGCGTTTGTCGCGCCACCCATTTCGCGCTGAATCCATTCGCGATCCGCGGTGGTCAACGTTGCCTGCGTCGCAATCTCTTGCGCAAAAAAACGATACGCAGCCGCAGTCGGCACGCGTCCGGCCGAAGTGTGCGGCTGGAACAGAAAGCCGCCATCTTCCAACTCGCCCATCACGTTGCGGATCGTCGCGGTGCTGAGCGTCTCCTCAAAGCGCGCCGAAATGACGCGCGAAGACACGGGTTCGCCGGTTTCGATATACGTGCGGACGACGTCGGCCAGAATCTGCCGGTTACGACGTTCCTGCAGCGCGGAAGTCCTCATAGGATGGCACTTGCCCAAAGTGCGTAACTACCATTGTAGGAACGCTGTCAACCCCCGTCAACGCGAGCGGCGGTATGCAATGCGAAAGGCACATCGCAACCTGCTGGAGCGCTTGAAGTTATCGCCCTATTTGCTGGGTCGCGCGACCGTCGCTGTGTGCTTGCGATTCGATGCGGCACGATTCATTCCAAAGACAATTAAAAATGAAATTTCGATCAAAATTTTCTGCCCTTCGAGCGTTGCAGTTCCACAAACATCCGTGCATCCTAGAGTCATGGAGCCGAACGTCCCCGTTTTTGGCCAGCGATCTGGCGAAGCACTACGCAAGACCCGCGAATGCGCCTACGCGGTTGTGATCAACGCCGACGGTTTGGTTGCAGGCACGCGAGCCGGCGATCACATTCACCTGCCGGGTGGTGGCGTCGACTTCCCCGAAACTCCGGTCGAAGCAGTTCACCGCGAAGTGCGCGAAGAGCTCGCCTGCAAGGTCAGCATTGGAGAACGCATTGGCCAAGCGCTGCATTACATGCCTTCTGAAGATGGTTGCGCCGCGCATTACGCGACTTTCTACGCGGCGGAGTTAGGCGATTCGACTCACACCACCGCCGAACACGAATTGATCTGGGTCGAGCCGGAAGCGTTCACCCATGAGCATCACACCTGGGCCGCTCGCAAGCAGTTGCTGAGCTTGTCGACACGAATCCCTGCCATCGCAGCGCAAGCGCAATAACCTAACCGCGCGGCCGCCCGTAGCGCAAAGCAACGATCACATTGGAGCGATTCTCGCCCGTCTAGTTGTTGTCGATCTGCGCGCGCTGCAACTTATCGCTGTAGTCGATGTAAACCGTCTTCCACTCGGTGTAGAAGTCGATCGCGGCGATCGCGGCTTCACGATGGCCGTTGCCGGTCTGCTTCGTGCCGCCAAACGGCAAATGCGTTTCGGCGCCGATGGTCGGTGCGTTCACGTAAACGATTCCGGTAAACAAATCGCGCGTCGCCTGGAATGCCCGGTTCACGTCGCGTGTGTAAATCGACGCCGACAAACCGTACGGCACGCCGTTCGCAACTTCGATCGCCTCTTCAAACGAACCGATCGGGATTACCGAGACAACCGGCCCAAAAATTTCTTCCTGCGAGATACGCATCGCCGGACCGCAGTCGCCAAACACGGTCGGCTGATGGAACCAGCCCTTGGCGTAAGCGCCGGAATCGAGCCGGCTTCCACCGGTCAGCAACTTCGCACCTTCGCTCTTTCCAATCGCGACGTAGTCCATCACGGTCTTGAGCTGCTGCTCGTTGATGCACGGTCCCATTTCGACCGTGGCATTCAAACCGTCACCAACCTTCAGCTTCTTCACGCGATCGACAAAGCGCGTCACAAATTCGTGGTACACGCTCTTGTGCACCGCAACGCGGCTCGCTGCCGTGCAGCGTTGGCCAGTCGTACCGAAGCCGCCCCAAACCGCGCCTTCCACGGCGAGATCGAGATTCGCATCCTCGAGCACGATGATGATGTTCTTGCCGCCCATCTCCAGGCTGCAGTGTTTGAATTCGGGCGCGCATGCCTGCGCAATCAATTTTCCTACGGCCGTCGAACCCGTAAAGCTGATCACCGGCGCGTCGGAATGCGATGCGAGCGGAGCGCCCGCGTTCGGGCCGTCGCCGCTCACCAGATTCACGACGCCAGCAGGCAGACCGGCATCCACAAGAGCTTGAATGAGGTGATACGAAGAAAGCGGCGTGTCCTCAGCCGGTTTCAGCACGACGGTATTTCCGCTCACCAACGCCGGCATCATCTTCCACGACGGAATCGCCATCGGAAAATTCCACGGCGTGATCAGGCCCGCGACGCCGATCGACTGGCGCACGCTCATCGCAAATTTGTTCGGCAATTCCGACGGCGTCGTCTGACCAAACAGGCGGCGGCCTTCTCCGGCCATGTAATAGGTCATGTCGATCGCTTCCTGCACGTCACCGCGCGTCTCGGCGAGCACCTTGCCCATCTCGCGCGTCATGTCTTTCGAGAAGTCTTCCTTGTGAGACACCATCGACTCGGCCGCGCGATACAAAATCTCAGCGCGCTTCGGCGCCGGAACAAGACGCCACTTCTTGTATGCCTGTTTGGCGGACTCGACGGCCGCGTCGACGTCTTCCGGCGTCGACGACACAAACATGCCGACGAGTTCGTCGGTGTTGGCCGGGTTGCGGTTCTCGTATGCCTTCCCGCTGCGAGAATCGACCCACTCACCATTGATGAAGTTGCGATAAACGCGCGGGGCTGCTGCCGTTGCCATGAAATGCCTCCTGAACCTTTCGTGAACTCTTGGTCTTGCTGTGCCGCCTCAAACCGGGGCGAGACTGCGGCCGGTCCCAACCAACCGCTAAACTATTGAGCCACAACAACTTGCGTCGGCAAACTACTGGGCGTATGCAAAAATGAGCGTATGCCTCTCGGATAGGTTGATGCGGGAAGATGCCGCTGGAGCAACCAGTTTATCCGGGCCTGCGAAGACCGTCAAACCCCTATCGCTCACTCCCACAAGATTCCGCGAAAAACTTGGCCAAATTGAGTGTTCCGGCCGCTGCGAGCGAGTAACTTCGCTTTTTACATGGATGTTACAAACCCGTGGCAAATGGCGAACTTGCCATCCGTAAGGTTGTGAGCAAGCAATTGAGTGATTCTCCTTGGGCACAAAATGAAGGCTGGAGGTTGCGCCCGCAAACTCCAGCCTTCTACATTTTAGCCCTCAGTATCTTCCCCAACTCGCCGAATCGACCTGCCTTCCAAGTCCATACGTTTCAACAACATTTGAGTTCGCGAGCCTCCGTTTCTTTTTGAGCAAGCCGTCGAATCAATCTGACGAGATAGCGGTATCTGCTGTCTTTCCGGGTCCTCCTGCTATTGAGGGTAGTTGTGGCGAGGCCCGCTCATGCCTGTCGTCAGCGTCGAGAATCGAATAAACCCGAGAGCCAAGATCGCGCGGAAGCTGCGCGTCCGCCCTTCCGATGGGTACGAGGATCATTTTGAAGAGGTCGCGACCAGCATCAATGTTTCCAAGCGCGGAGTCTATTTCCAGTCCGACTTACAGGGTTATCGCGTCGGCCTCCGTCTATTCGTGACCTATCCGTTCACGGCGCTCGATGACCCCATGGCCATGGAGTGGGTCGCAGAAGTAGTACGAGTTGAGCAGCTGTCCGATACAAAACGCGGCGTCGCCATACATCTGCACAACCGCATCTGAATCGCACCTTTACTCCGTCTGATCCTAACCACTCTGCCCCTTCGAGCACATTCGATGCGACCGAACTCAAAACGTCGCGGAATTGCGCGCCTTGACTCCACAGCACAAGCCCAATACGCTCTCGCGCCAGCAGATCGCAAATTTGAGGAGTTCACTGAGATGAAGCAAACCTTGATGGCTGTGCTCGCGCTCGCAGTTTGTCTCGTCGCACCAGCGCTGATGTCCGCGGACACAAATCCAAATGTGGGCACCTGGAAGCTCAACCTGAGGAACACAAGCTATCCGAATGGCACGGCCGCACCGAAAAGCTTGACGCGAACCGTGACCGCCGACGGAGACAAAGTCAAATACGTTTTCGAAGGCGAGGCAGCCGACGGTTCGGCGCTGAAGTATTCGTTCACCGTGAAGTACGACGGAAACGACAACGAGATCAGCGGAGCCGGTCCATTCGGCGCAGACCATATCGCGCTCAAGAAGATCGATTCACAAAGGTACGAAGGGACTTTGAAAAAGGGAAACACCGTCGTCGCCACGGTTGATACCACCGTATCGCACGACGGAAAGACCGCGACCGTACGCGCCAAAGGCACCGACAAAGACGGCAAGCCCATCCGGCAGACGCAAGTCTTCAACAAGGAGTAGGTGACAACGCTGCGTCGACAACTTTACCGGCCAGGGAACGCTCGATTCCCTGGCCGAACCTTTTGGCTCGTGAAAGAAAGTTTATGATGGACACTCCCACGGATTTGCAAGATTTTGCCGCCCGCTACACTGCTGCGTGGTGCAGCCAGGAGCCGGCCCGTGTCGCTGCGTTTTTCTCCGCGGACGGCCGTCTCTCCGTCAACGACGGCACACCTGCGATCGGACGCACCGCGATTTCCGGTACAGTGCAATCGTTTATGAGCGCGTTTCCCGATTTACAGGTCATCTTGGACAACCTGGTCGTCAAAGACGATCGCGTTGAGTATCACTGGACGTTGTTCGGTACGAACACAGGCCCGGGAGGAACAGGCAGGCCGATTCGCATCAGCGGGATGGAAATTTGGAAGGAGTGGAAAGACGGTTTGATCGCAACATCCGAGGGCCAATTTAACGCTGCGGACTATCAACTACAGCTGGGCCTGGATTCTTGAAAGCGGGCAAAAAAACACGTGACTACTGACGGCTGGATTGAAGCGAACCACCAGTGAGCCGCGAAGTAGAATTCGGCGGAGCTACCGGTTCCGCCACACCTGCGGTTGTTGAACCGAGACCAAGCTTCTCCAACGTCCGAGCATCCAGCTTCCCGCTGGGATTCAGCGCATGCGTCGTCTGAAATTTCCTCATCGCATCGACAGTGTTGTCATCCCACTTCCCGCTCGGAGCTGCGGAGTATGATCCATCCTTCGCCAGCGCCTGTTGAATCTCGGTAATCCGATCCGACGTCGGCGCCATCTGCCCTTTATTTTTTTTCTTACGCGATGACGTCTTCTTCGCCGTTCCATGCGTTTTGGACGAGGTAGAAGTCTTCGACTTCGAGGTTTGCGTCTGAGCGGACAGCGAGTTCGCACAAAACGATAGAGCCAGCCCCAAAAGAGCAACAGACACTCGTCGCAGTGCGATTCGCATGATGTAAAGCTCCCCCAGAATTTGTCGTACCAAAAAAAAGAGGCGCGGTTCCCCGCGCCCCTTCTTCAAACTCTTACTTGCTGTCGGCCGGAACCACGCCCGGCAAAAACACCGTCAGCGTGTGATCGTTATCCGCGCGACGCAGAACCTTGAACACGACGTTTTCGCCCGGCTTCAACTTGCCGACCGCCGCCTTGTAGTCCTCCATCGACGCCACCGACCCGCGATTGATTTCGGTGATGACATCGCCACGGCTAAATCCGAGGTCATCCGCAAAGCTCGCGGGATCGACGTCGACCACAAGCACACCGCGCTGCCCATCCATACCAACACGCGAAGCGCGATCCGGCGTCAAGCTCTCGACGCGCAGACCAAACTCCGCCGGCGCCGCTTCACCCGGCTGATCGCCCACGCGACCCGCCTGCGTCGGGAAGACGCGCGTGCGATCTTCGACAACCGCAGTCGTTTCCTTCGCCGCGCGATCGCGCACGTAGTCAATCTTCACCTTGCTGCCAATCGGAGCCTGCGCAATCGGATTCACGAGATCGTTGCCGGTCTTCACGGGCTTGCCGTTCACCGAAGTGATCACGTCGCCGCCCTTCAGTCCGGCCTTCTCCGCCGGGCTGCCGGCTTCGACGCCCATAATCACAACGCCGTTCGCCGCGCCGAGTTCCTTCAGCGTAATCGCGTTCGTGCCGAGTTCTTCCTGGAAGCTCACGCCGATCGAACCGCGCGTCACGCGACCCTGCGAAATAATCTGGTTGTAAACGTTGATCGCCGCCGTCGACGGAAGCGCGAATCCGACGCCTTCATAGCCGCGGCTGCCCGTGATAATCGCCGTATTGATGCCGATGACTTCGCCGGCGAGATCGACCAGCGGTCCGCCCGAGTTGCCCGGGTTGATCGCCGCGTCGGTCTGCAAGAATCGCTGAAACTGGTGATTCGACCCGCCGATGCCGCCACGATCTTTCGCGCTGATGATGCCCGCGGTAACGGTCGCGTTCAGGCCAAACGGGCTGCCAATCGCCAAAACCCAATCGCCGACATTGACGCCATCTGAATTCCCGAGCTTCGCGGTCGGCAAATCCTTCCCCGCTTCAATCTTGATCACCGCAAGGTCGGTATCTTCATCGACGCCGATCACCTTCGCGGTGTACTTGTTCGGGTCGCCATCGAGCTGTACCTGAATCTTCGTCGCCTGCTCCACCACGTGATTGTTCGTCAGCACGTAGCCGCGCTTGTCAACGATCACACCGGAGCCGAGGCTGCGTTCCGCCTGCGGAGGCGCATCCTGCCGCCCATCAAAGAATCGGTCGAAGAAATCCTGCATGGGATCGTCTTGATCGTTCCCATAGCCTTGCCCGCCCTGACCGCCGGGCGCAGGACGCCGCTTCTTCACAGTCGGCTTGCGCTCCAAAACTTGAGTGGTAGCGATGTTGACGACGGCGGGTTCGACGCGCGTGACAATCCCGGCGAACGAGGCCGAGGCGGGAACCGGATCAGGCACCTTCAGCGCAGTGGCATTCGTCCCGGCGAAAGTAGACGTTTTCATCGCCGACACTCGGCCCGATACCACCGAGCCGATCAGAATGCCAATCACCAGCGTCAGAACCAGAAAAGCCGACGCAAGCAGTTTGCGCCGGCGCGCCCAATCGAAAATCTCTCGTACTTGCTGCCCCATATCGTGTTTACTCCTCGTAGTCCCGAAGGAAACGCAGCGCGCCTCAAAAGTATAACACCAGCATTCACGCCGGGTTGCGGATGCGGAAGCCTGAGGCAGAACCGATACTGTACGAAAGGCCGGGTAATTCGAGCGGTTCAACTCTGCCGTACACTTCGCCGGGAAATAGTACTCCTAAATTTTCAATGCCGCCGCATGCTGCTGGCTATTTGACGCACGAGCGGCACAAGATGTTGTCGTCGTGACACAAAAACCGTCGGCGCCCATCCACCGCAAAATTCCCTTTCTCCCTCGCGCGAGACCTTTCGCTTGACATCCACCCGCCTTCTGTCAGATAAAAGATGCAGTTGCGATGACAAGAGTTCATGTCTTCGCGCTTGAAACGTGGCGATTTAGGGCAACTTGCTCCACGTAAAAAACTGCTAAAGAGCTTCAGAGCTTTCTTAGAAGATTTTCTGAGATCCCTCCAAGCCTTTGGCAAGGAGGGTTTTTTATTTGGCCCCCTCCCTGCTGACCCTAAATCAATCCAAGACGTGTGGACCTGCAGTGCGCGGCTGAAGTAAATCGTCATTCTTTCCGACGCCGCGACTATGGATTTGGCAGGTCTCGTCATCTGAGGTGAAAGGGCTATGGCTGACAATTTCGAATTGCGCTGTAAAGAGTGCGGCAAGACCTGGGGCAACGTTCCCAAGTCGTTCTGCGAAGAGTGTTTCTCCCCGCTGGAAGTTTCGTTCGACTACACCGCAATCAAGAAAAAAGTGCGCCGCGAAGACATCGCTTCGCGGCCTTTTAGCATGTGGCGCTACTCCGAATTTCTGCCGCTGCCCGAAGGATTCACGCCGCCAAACGCAGTCGGCGGAACGCCGCTCGTCGCCGCGCGAAAACTCGCAAAGTGCCTCGGTCTGCGCGAACTCTACGTAAAGAATGACGCCGTCTGCTTCCCTTCTCTCTCCTTCAAAGATCGCGTCGTCGCCACGGCCCTCGCCGCCGCGCGCCGCTTTGGATTCGAAACCGTCGGCTGTTCCTCCACCGGAAATCTCGCCAACGCCGTCGCCGCGCAAGCCACGCAGCAAGGCTTCGACGCCTGCGTCTTCATCCCCGCCGACCTGGAACCGGCGAAAGTTCTCAACACCGCCGTTTACGGCGCGCGCATCGTTCGTATCAACGGAAATTACGATCACGTCAACCGTCTCTGCGCTCAAATCGCCGACCGCTTCCAGTGGGGACTCGTGAACGTAAATCTTCGCCCGTACTACTCCGAAGGCTCGAAAACGCACGGCTTCGAAATCGCCGAGCAACTCGGCTGGCGCTTGCCCGACAACGTCGTCGTCCCCATGGCTGGCGGCTCGCTCATCGGCAAAATATCGAAAGCGTTCCGCGAACTCGTCGAACTCGGCTGGGTCGAAGCCAAGCCGGTGAAATTCTTCGGCGCGCAAGCCACCGGGTGCTCGCCAATTTCCACCGCGGTGAAAAAAGGCCTCGCGCGATTCGAACTGCAAAAGCCAAACACCATCGCGCGCTCGCTGGCCATCGGCAATCCCGCCGACGGAAATTACGCCGCGAAGCAAATCCTGCAAAGCGGCGGCTGGGCCGAAGACGCTTCCGATCCAGAAATCGTCGAAGCGATCAAGCTGCTCGCCGAATCCGAAGGCGTGTTCACCGAAACCGCCGGCGGCGTCACCGTCGGCGTCGCGCAGAAACTAATTCGCCAAGGACGCATCGGTGCCGACGAAACCACCGTGCTCTCAATCACCGGCAACGGACTAAAAACCACCGACGCCATCGCCAGCGAATTCCCGCTGACCGAAGCGATCGCTCCAAAGCTGGAAGCATTCGAAGCGTATCTCGACAGCCAGCTGACCACAGCGACCGCCGTCGCCGCGGCAAAATAGCGCTTTAAAATCATACGAAGATCCGGGTGCCCCACCCTCGCAGTTCGAGGGTGGGGTTTAGAGTAAACGTCAACCAAAGTGAGCAAAGAGCGCAGCCGCCCACCGCGCTTGAAAAAGAAATGCGAGCAGTAATACTCAAGGAGAAACAGTGAGCGTAACAATCGAAATCCCCACCGCATTCCGCCGCTTCACCGACGGCGCCCCCAAAGTCGACACCAGCGCAACGACCGTCGCAGCCGCCCTGAACGAGCTAACCACTCGCTTCCCCGACCTCTCCAAGCACGTCCGCGACGAGTCCGGCCAGATCCGCCAATTCCTCAACGTCTACCTCAACGAGGAAGACATCCGCTTCCTCGGCGGCGAATCCTGCTGTCTCAAAGAAGGCGACCGCGTCCTCTTGGTCCCCTCAATCGCCGGCGGCTCCCACTAGCTCGACTATCAGTGCCGACCGTCAGTGCCGCTGATCGCCTTTATCGGGGCGACTCTACGTCGCCATCTTGCCTTTTTCTTGTAGGGGCGGGGTTCACTCCGCCCGGCCATTGCGTCTTGGCGAAAACTGCCACTGTAGCTGCATCCTCCCGTCCTAAATCAACTCCGGCTTCCTCCGCGCCCCTCCGCGAACTCCGCGTCTCTGCGTTATCCTTCCAATCAATTAAGACCGCACACATCTATCATCAAAAAATCCCGCTCCCCGCAACAAACCAATCCGCCGCTCCCATCGTCTAGCCCAATAGCAACCCGTGTGCCTCCGCATCCCGGCCACACGAAGGAGCCTCCATGCGTAACTTGTGGCGTGACCTCGTCTTCGGCTTCCGTCTCCTCCTCAAAAATCCCGGCTTCACCACAGTTGCCGTCCTCGCCCTCGCCCTCGGCATTGGCGTTAACACCGCCATCTTCAGCGTCGTCTACGCCACGCTCCTCGCCCCGCTTCCCTACAACGAACCCGATCGCATCGTCATGGTCTGGTCTCAGATCAACGGCCACCACAACGGCGTCGCAGCCGGCGACTTCCTCGACTGGCAGCACCAGAACACCACCTTTGAGTCCATCGCCGCGTGGACCGGCCGCTCTCTGAGCCTGAACACCGGCTCGCAGCCCGAACGAATCCAGGCATCCGCGTGCACTCCCCAATTTCTCCATGTCTTGGGTCAGCCGTTTCTCCTCGGCCGCGACTTCCTGCCCGAGGAAGGACAACTCGGCAAAGACCTCGAGGCCATCCTCACCTACCGACTCTGGAAAGATCGTTTCGGCGGCGACAACAAAATCATCGGCCAACAGGTTCGACTCGACGGCATGCAGTACACCATCGTTGGCGTTCTCGCTCCCGGCGCCACCGACCGCGTGCAAAGCCAGATGTATATCCCCCTCGCCTTCAAACCCGAACAGATCAATCACGAATTTCACTGGGTCCTCGTA